>DFFG01000095.1 GCA_002368795.1 Eubacterium sp. UBA3782 | reverse complement strand
ATGGAAATATTGCCGATGTTGATCTGCAGGATTCCCGCCAGTGCCTGGTTGTAATAGCCTTCCAGGGAGATGGTAGTACGGAGGCCCTTGCCGGAAAGACCCCAGACCATGTTGGCGCTGTGGTAAGGCAGGAGGAGCCACATCATGCACATGAAAGAGACAGAGGAGAATCCGACATATGTCGCGATCATCATCTCTCCGCCCTTGATCTTGTTGAGCAGCCATCCATAGACCGCGCCCAGCACCAGCGCAAAGGGAGTTGCGATCAAAATGGCGGCAAGGAAGGAAAACGGTCCCGTGAATCCAAGCTCAATGGAGAGAGTCGCACCCAGAAGGCCGGAAATAATGCCCAGCGGAAGGCCGAAATTCAGTCCGCATCCGGAGTGGACCATGGGGACCATAGCCAGAACCAGGACTCCGTTCCAGCTGAAACGGTTGATAATATTGGATATCTGCGTCGGCAGATCCGCTCCGACGATGGGCGCCATGATCAGCAGCAGGATCAGAAAGCCCGTGATGATCAGACGCGGTACGCCGAAACTTTTCAGCGAAGCCTTTATTTTTTCATTCATCTTGTTTTTCCTTATCGACTATGAAGACAGTTCATCCGGCAGCTTCATAAAGAACTCTCTGCGCCCCGGTCAAATGAAAAGATTGCTCTGTCCGGTAAGCCGCACATCCTTATCGTATTACCTGTGCCGGATCGGCTGTGTTTAAATGACGTTGTTCAGCATCAAAGTACCAAAGTCTTCCACAGATGAGGATGCGGGAAGGATACCGGAGATGCGTCCGCCCGAAACGATGGCGATGCGGTCACAGGTCGACCGCAGTTCCTCCAGCTCGGAAGAAACCATCACGACAGTGACGCCGTTCTCGCGGTTGAACTTTTTGAGGGCATCCAGGACCAGGGCCTTGGCACCGACATCGATGCCGCGGGTGGGCTCCGATACAAACAGTACTCTGGGTTCGAGGGCAAAGGCTTTGGCCAGGCAGATCTTCTGCTGGTTGCCGCCGGACAGCTCTCTCGCATTCTGTTTGGATCCGGTACATTTGATCTTCAGTTCATCGATATATTTTTCCGTGACCTCGCGGATGGCGTTATCATCACGCCATTTGATCAGGCCTCCCAGATAGTTTTTAAGGAATTTGTTCTGGATCTGCATAGCGGGGAAAGCAACATTCCATTCCAGGGACTCGTCCAGGAGAAGGCCGACTCCCCGTCGGTCCTCCGACACAAAAGCAAAGGCGGAGTCCAGACATTTGCGGGGGCTGTTCAAAGGAATCTCCGTTCCTTCAAATTCCACGCGTCCGCCTGCCTCATACAGGCCCATAATGCCGTTGGGAATTCCCAGCTTGCCCTGTCCTGCCAGACCTCCGATTCCCAGAATCTCACCCTCTTTCACTTCCAGAGAGACGTTGCGGACTGTCTCACCGGGCATATCCACCCACAGCTTTTCAATCTTCAGAACAGTCTTTGCGTTTTCATTGGCAGGCGCTGCTGCCCCCCGGGCGCCCTTCTTGGAGTCATCCACGCTCCTGCCAACCATCCATCTGGTTATTTCCTGTACACTGGTCTGCTTAGCAGGAACTTTTTCCACAAGGACACCGTCACGCATGACTGCGACTGTATCACAGACTGACAGGATCTCCTGCAGACGGTGCGTGATAAAGATGACGGAGATGCCCCTTGCGGACATGCCGCGGATCGAATCCAGCAGTGCCTCCGCCTCACGTTCCGTCAGAACGGCTGTGGGTTCATCCAGGATCAGAAGACGAAGCTGATCTTTGGACAGTTCTCTGGCGATCTCCGTAAACTGCTTGTGGCCGACAGGCATGCTGCTGATGACCATGTGTCTGTCAATATTCACGCCCATCTTTTCTATGGCCTTGACAGCCGTCTCATCCATAGCCTTGCGGTCCAGTGTGTCCAGACGGTCTCCGAAGATTTCCGAGAGGAGATTTTTCTTTTTGGGTTCGCGGTTGAGGACGATGTTCTCCTCCGCCTCAAAACCGGGAATCAGTGAAAACTCCTGGTGCACCATGCCGATTCCAGCAGCAATGGCATCGAAGGGAGAACTGAAGGAAACCTTCTCCCCGTCCAGCAGGATATCCCCGCCGTAGCCTCCGGTGGCAGCAATATCAGCAGCACCGAAGAGGATCTTCATCAGGGTCGACTTGCCGGCACCGTTTTCGCCGACCAGACCGAGCACCTGTCCGGCCCCGAGCTCCAGATTGATATCTGTCAGCACCTGGTTGCCGAAGAAGTCCTTCTTAATGTTCCGCATCTGTAGAAGCGGCGCTTTTTGTTCACTCATAAAACTATTGCCTTCCTGTTGCGGTTGTTAAATGTTAAATGGTTGTTCCGTTATTGATCTGCATCGCAGCGTCCGGAATGAGCTGCTGCGCAATCCCGATCACATGCATCGGCATGGACGTGCATGGATAGGGATTGCGCAAAAGTTCATTTCCGGTTTATCCGTCTGATCTTTCAACGCTTTCCGTCATCACTGCGATAAAGCAGAAAAGCTACAACAAGGCGAGGAGGAACTGTTCTGGTCCCTCCCCGCCGGGTTGTCCTTTATGTGAGTAAAAAACTCACAGCTTTATCTCACTTATTTGACAGTGAAATATTTCTCGGGTACTTCAACATCGGTCGCTCCCATGTAATGTCCGGGATCGCCCATGATATAAGTATCCTGGTAGATCAGGAAAGTGTTGTCTGCCTTGACACCTGTATCAACATTGGTGTAGTTGGAGCCGTTCCACTCCGCGCCGGGAGAGAATACGCCGTAAGCATCGGAGATCGCGTCGATATCGCAGAGCTCGCTCTTGCCGAGGAGGACGTTTCTTGCATGCTCTGCAAGACCTGCGGAAACAGTGTAGCCATAGGAGTATGCCCATGTGCCGAAACGGCCTGCGCCGCCTGCATCGACAACTGCCTTCTCAACCTTTGCAAGGATCTTCTGGAAGTCGCCCGCTTCCTCGGTCAGGTCAAGACCGAGAGCTCCGGGATAGCCCATCAGAGGAGAAGGAAGGTCAGCTTCGATAAAATAGCCGCCATACTTGAGCAGCTGCTTGAGCAGAGGCTCTGTGTGGGCATCGTTGGTGCAGAAATATGCGGAGTTGGTGCCGTATTTCTCAATCCACTCCGGAACATGCTCAAGGATGTAGGCCTGGGCGCCGGGAACACCGACATCAGTGGTCGGGTCGGGAGCTGTCTCCATCTCGAATTTCATGCCGAATTCCTTGCATGCTTCTTTCATGACCGCGACACGGCGGCTCATGGTCTCGTAAGACATATGACGAGGGAAGGAGATGTGTACGAAAGTATCGCAGCCAAGATCATGTGCGG
>DFFG01000084.1 GCA_002368795.1 Eubacterium sp. UBA3782 | reverse complement strand
TTGCTGAGGCAGGCTTCAAGAAGGTTATCCTTCGTCCGCTGATGGTCGTTGCAGGCGATCACGCCAACAATGATATGGCCGGCGCTGAGGAGGATTCCTGGGTAAGCATGTTCACCGCTTCCGGCAATTTCGACAGCATTGACTGCCAGATCGAAGGCCTCGGCCGCATCCCGGCAATCCAGGATATGTACGTTGCTCATACCAAGGAAGCTATGTAATCCGTCTTCAGGCAGACAGGCAGACCTGTGCTTTGCACATGACTGACACAAGTGAACCTGAAGAACGTCTCCGGACGTCCGGCAGGACAGGCGCAGCTATGTGACCGTCAGGAAAGGACGAAGATGGAGGCGGCAGCTGGATAAATACTGACCGGAGAATTTCGGCCAGAAGGAATGGTCCCCTTCCCGGAAACGGGAGGGGGATCTTCGCTATGCGTATGGTGCGCATTCTTTTTATTGCAATTATTTCGGAGAGGGAATAGAATCCAAGATAGACTGCCGCGGTTGTTCCGCAAAAAGATATCCGGACGATCCGCGGGCATGAGGAAGGAAAAAACAACATGAGAAGAAGGATTTTTCCGGCAGCGGCCATGCTTGCAGCTGCCCTGATGATCGCCGGCTGCGGATCCGGCTCTGCCAAGAGCGAAAGCGCAGCATCTGCCGCAGCTTCATCGGCGGTATCCGCCGCAGCGGAGAGTGCGGCTTCTGCCACTGAAGAGGCGGCAGCTGCAGAGAGCACGACGGAGGAGACCGCGGCAGAAGAGACAGCCGCAGAATCAGCAGAAGCACAGGAGAGCGGCGCTGTCCTGGAGGATGGCGTATACTCCGCTGTGTTCACCACCGATAACAGCATGTTCCGGGTCAATGAGACCTGCGACGGAAGAGGTACTCTGACGGTCGAAAACGGCGAGATGACGATCCATGTCACTCTGCTGTCGAAGAGAATCATCAACCTGTACTGCGGCCTGAAGGAGGACGCCGAGAAGGAAGGGGCAGAGCTGCTTGAGCCCACGCTTGACCCGGTGACCTATGACGACGGCTATGAGGATGAGGTCTATGGATTTGATATCCCGGTCCCCGCCCTCGATGAGGAATTTGATGTTGCTCTGCTTGGGAAAAAGGGAAAATGGTACGACCACAAGGTTTCCGTATCGGATCCCATCCCGCTGGAGGGCTAAGCAGCCGCTGGCTTTCTATTCGGAAGGAAGCAAAATCGCGCTTTCCTGCCGGATCCAGAGGCCGGCTGGCAGGAGATTTCCTGGCAAAAAAAACAAAATCGCGCATACCTGCCAGATCCAGAGGCTGCCAGACTGGAGATCCCATTTGGAAGTAAGCCTCTGACACCCGCGAGGACTGTCAAAAAACTCCTGCCGATAAAGGTGGGAACGACTTTGGAGTGAAATCATGAAAAAATGGACGTTTTCTCTGCTGGCTGTGCTGACTGCATGTACCCTGCTTCTGTCCGGCTGTTCATCTGAAAAAGAAGTTTTTATCGAAGGAACACCGGTTTCAGAAGCTGCAAAGGAGCAGGCTGCTGCCAAGGCGGATGAGACGTCCGGGACGAGCTCAGCCATCGCGGCTGCTTCATCGGTGGAGGTTGAAGAAATATCCGCTGCTGCGGCATCTTCCGTGGCGGAAGAGCCGGCTGCATGCAGTGAGGCAGAGCCCGCAAAAATGCCCGCAGTGGAGAGCAGTAAAAAGGTGCTCCTGGCGGTCAGCTTCGGAACCAGCTACAATGCGACCAGGAATATCACCATCGGCGGCATCGAGAATGCCCTTCGCGAGGCGTTCCCGGAATACGAAGTGCGCCGGGCCTTTACGGCGACCTCTGTCATCCAGACACTGGAGGAGCGGGACGGGATCCTTGTGGATGATGTAAAAACAGCCATTGAAAAATGTGCTGACGAGGGTGTACAGGAGCTGGTGATCCTGCCGACACAGCTGACCGGCGGATACGACTACCAGTTTATTCAGGAGACTGCCGAAGGCTATGCAGAGGCATTTGACCGCCTGTCCGTGGCCGGACCTCTGCTCGGAGATGAGAACGATCTGGCTGCCGTCGCAGAGGCGCTGGCTGCCAAAACCGCAGAGTATGACGACGGCTCGACCGCTATCGTTTTTGTCGGCGAGGGATCGGAAGCCAGAGCAAACACGGTGTACGGCGAGCTGCAGGAAGCATTGACCTTCCTGGGTCACGAGAACTGCTATATCGGTACCCTCTCAGCCGAGCCGTCCCTGGAGGATGTGCTGGAGGCCTGCAAGGACAAGGGATACACCCGCGTCATTCTGGAGGATCTGATGGTGGTTGCCGGCGACCATGCCTATACCGAGATGGCCGGTGGCGGGCCGGACACCTGGGAGACCGCCTTCCGGAATGCCGGTTATGATGTGACCTGCATCATGGATGGCCTTGGCCAGATCTACGACATCCAGAGGATCTACGTGCGGCACGCAGCTGCAGCCGGCGGCATGGACATCCCCTCCTGGGCAGCCGAATAAGAACAGGATACAGAAAAACAGATAAAAGCAGATGGAGCTGCTGTATAAAGCGGCTCGTGCATAAATATTCTTCCGGGAAGCGCTTCGCTCGGTTCTCGCGCCGGAAAACGGCGCTGCGGATGTTCCCTTCAGAATGTTTATGCACGAACGCGGGAAATACAGCAGCTCCACCTGCTTTTTTTGTGTGTCTCGGCAGCCGGATCTGCATCTTCTTCAAAAAAAAGTGCAAAACAGGTTGACCTTGAGGGAAAAAATCCCTATAATCTAGTTGCAAACAATTAAATAGTGGGGTTAGAAAGAGAGATTACTATGGATAAATATGACTGTCTGAAATTGGAAAATCAGCTCTGCTTCCCTCTGTATGCCTGTTCCAAGGAGATCGTCCGCAAATACAAACCGGTTCTTGATGAACTGAATCTCACCTATACACAGTACATCGCCATGATGGTGCTGTGGGAGAGAAAGCAGACGAATGTTAAGGAGCTGGGCGAATGTCTGTATCTGGATTCCGGGACGCTGACACCGCTCCTGAAAAAGATGGAGCAGAAGGGCTATATCGAGCGGAAGCGCTCGGAGAGTGACGAGCGGAATCTGATCATCAGCATTACGAAGCAGGGAGAGCAGCTCCGGGAGGAGGCGCTCCGTGTTCCGTCGACCATCGGGCAGTGTGTAAAGCTGGAGCCGGAGGAGGCAAAAGCACTGTACGATATCCTGTATAAGATCCTGAGAGGCCTGTAAAGGCCAGCCCGCATGGCACAGGCCGCGGCGTAGCCGCGGTGGTTTTTTTGGCGCTGCCGGCAGAGGGATGTCCGGAGCCAGATCGGAGGAAGTAAATGAGCATCAAAATCGGAATTATCGGGTATGGCAACCTGGGACGCGGCGTGGAGATCGCGGTAAAGGAGGCTCCGGATATGGAGCTTGCTGCGGTATTCACCAGGAGAGATCCCGCCACAGTGAAGATCCTTACAGAAGGTGTGCCGGTCTGCAATGTCAGCGAAGCAGAAAAATGGGCAGGCAAGATCGATGTCTGCATCATCTGCGGCGGAAGCGCAACCGATCTGCCTGTACAGACACCGCAGTTTGCGGGCCTTTTCAATGTTATCGACAGCTTTGACACCCATGCACGCATCCCGGAGCATTTTGCCAATGTGGATGCTGCCGCAAAGAAAGCCAGCACTGTAGGCATTATCTCCGTCGGCTGGGATCCGGGCATGTTCTCCCTGAACCGTGTCTACGCCAATGCGATCCTTCCGGACGGCAAGGATTACACCTTCTGGGGCAAGGGCGTTAGCCAGGGACATTCCGATGCGATCCGCCGCATTAAGGGCGTAAAGAATGCCAAGCAGTACACCATCCCGGTCGAGAGTGCCCTTGAAGCGGTACGTGCCGGTGAAAATCCGGAGCTGACGACCCGCCAGAAGCACACCAGAGAGTGCTTTGTCGTTCTGGAGGAGGGCGCCGATGCGGCCAGAGTCGAGAAGGAGATCAAGGAAATGCCGAACTACTTCTCAGACTATGACACCACCGTCCACTTCATCAGCGAGGAGGAGCTTCTGCGCGACCACAGCGGCATGGCTCACGGCGGTTTTGTGTTCCGTACCGGAAAGACCGGTGTCAACAAAGAGCACAGCCATGTGATCGAATACAGCCTGAAGCTGGATTCCAATCCGGAATTCACCACCAGCGTGCTGGTGGCCTATGCCCGCGCAGCAAAGAGACTCCATGACGAGGGTCAGTGCGGCTGCAAGACCGTTCTTGATATTGCGCCGGCATACCTGAGCGAGAAGAGCGGCGAAGAGCTTCGCGCACATCTGCTGTAAAAAACACATATCCTTCACAAAAGAACAGGTTTTGTTTAACTTGAGTTTAACTTCCGAGGGTATGATCAGTACAACGGTACAGGAAATACCGGAATACATAAAAAAACTACGGAGGTTACAGCCATGAGGAAATATACAGAGCCTGGAAGAAAAGCAGAGATTATTGACGGATCCGCAAAGCAGGAAAATATCGACCCGGCGGTCCTGCCGGAGGTCGTATACAATCATGCAGGCGTTGACCTGAAGACCCTTTCTGCAGGGGGATTTACCCTGACGATGTATTATTATGAGGGGGTAAGGATCCCGAAGGAGACTGCCCAGTGGTGCATCTCCCGGTATAACCAGACAGGCAGAAGAGCGGCAAGGCTGGAGGTCTACTATCACATGCATCCGGAAAAACTGCGGGCCCTTGCGCTGGCCCTGTAAGGCGGCTCATATGCAGCACAGGGTGCAGAAGTGCAGTGCATTTCTGAAAAAGTACGGAGTGCGGATCGGAAAGATCAAAAAAACAAATAATCATATATGTACGAAAGGGACAGCTCGCAAAAGCTGTCCCTTGAATTTTTGGCCGCAGGCGGATAACATTTTGCCTGCGCAAAGAAGATACATAAAAAAGCAGGAGAACAGACATTCATGGGAAAGACAGGACTGGTCGTAGAGGGAGGCGGAATGAAGTGCGCATATGGCGCGGGCATTCTGGATCTCTTTCTGGACAATGGGATACAGTTTGATTATGTGATCGGCGTTTCGGCAGGCAGCGCCAATGCCTGCTCCTATCTGGCAGGACAGCGGGGAAGAAACCTGCGGTTCTATACCACACACATCCACGAAAAGGGGTACTTTGGCCTGGACAGTTATGCAAAGACCGGCGATCTGTTTGGCCTTCAATATATATACGGAACACTGACAAACGAAGGCGGCGGGGATCCCATCGACTACAAGGCAATGATGGAGAATCCGGCAGAGCTGGTCATTGTATCGACAGATGCCGCCACGGGCGAGCCCTGCTACTTCCGGAAAGAAGACATCCGTCCCAGGGACTACCGGCCAATCATGGCATCCTGTGCGCTGCCTGGCGCCTGCAGACCCATCGCCTACCGGGGAGGCTTCTATTACGATGGAGGCGTATCCGATTCCATTCCCATCCGAAAGGCCTTTGCAGATGGCTGCAGCCGGGTGGTCGTCATCAGCTCAAAGCCGCGGGACTACGTAAAAAAGAGAGAAAAACTGCGTCCGGCTTACACCCTTCTGTGCCGGCAGTACCAGGAAACGATCCACGCCCTCAACCGGCGTCATCTCCAGTACAAGGAATGCCAGAGAGCCATGTTTGACGCTGAGACAGAGGGGCGTGCCTTCATCTTTGCTCCGAGTGAGCACCTGAAAATGGGAACCTACACAATGGACGAGGAAGCCAACCAGGCCCTGTATGATCTGGGAGTCCGCGACTTCGAAGAAAGACGTACAGAATTGATGGAATTTCTTGGACAAAATTAGAAATAGCGAACTATAGTCTGTATTTTCTAACCGAACAGTCTCATGATAGAATATGCAAAACGGCTATTTCTACGTGGAGGAATACAGATAATGAAACGCTTAAAAGTTGATAAGACTATCGAATGCATGAACTGTCTTGCCTGCGAGCTGGTCTGTGCCCAGATCTTCTATAAGAATGACGATATCGACCGCTCTCATGTCCAGGTACGCCCCCTGAAAAATGATCCTCAGGAGACCAGACCTGTTGCCTGCGTACAGTGTGGAAAATGCGCAAAGGCCTGCACACACGAGGCGATCACCCAGCTGAAGAATGGTGTCTACACGATCAACAAGAAGAAATGTGTCGGCTGCGGCGACTGCGTCGAGGCTTGCCCGTTCCACCTGATCGTCAAGAGAGACGATACGCCCTACGCAACCAAGTGCATTGCCTGCGGTAAGTGCGCAGATGAGTGCCCGGCAGGCGTACTCTCCATCGTAGAGTCCTGATTTGTTCAGAGTTTGAGAAAAAAATGAAGCGGTCTGCAGCTTGCTGCGGATCGCTTTTTTTATGCGTGGCCCCGGCAGCGGGAAGGCATTACGCGAACGGCTTCGGCCTTTGGCCTGCAGAATGTTCGCTTTAATGTCTTCCCGCTCCGGAGCCTATGTACTTTTTGGAGTTAATAAATGGGAAAGCCCGCCGTCAGGAAGGCATTACGCGAACGGCTTCGGCCTACGGCCTGCAGATTGTTCGCTTTAATGTCTTCCCGCTCCGGGGCCTATGTACATTTTGGAGTTAATAAATGGGAAAGCCCGCCGTCAGGAAGGCATTACGCGAACGGCTTCGGCCTTCGGCCTGCAGATTGTTCGCTTTAATGTCTTCCTGATGGCGGGCTTTCTGTGTAGCTGGTTAAAGGTTTGGATCGGGTTCGCTTTCGTCGCAGATCATCTCGAAGTAGTCGAAGTCTGCTGTTTCTCTGTGGAAAACTCTGTCGGATACGGTGAGGCCGGCCATGGTGCCGGTGAATTCTCCGTAGCTGCAGTATTCGTCCGAGAACCGGGAGGTGTCGAAGGTCTCTCCGATGGCTGTGTAGGTCTCGCCGTCCAGGCTGTAGAAGAAGCGGGTGCTGCGCCCGTCGATCGTTAGCCGCAGCCAGATGGGGCCTTCACCGACCGGAGTCCGTGTGTCTTCGCATTCGGTGCGGACGCCGTTTTCCAGGGAGACGACGGACAGGGCGCTCTGGCCGAGGGTCTCGCTGTAGTATTTGCGCAGATTGACGTAGTTCATGTTGTCGTAGTAGAGGATGAGGCCGGCGCTGTGCTGATGTACCTTTGGCGTGAATTCCATTTTTGTGGTGATGCGGCAGTGTACGCTGGTGAGTTTTCTGGCCAGGAGACTGACCCGGTTCAGGGATGTCCGGCTTTCCTGCCCGCGGATCCGGATCCAGCCGGGACGGCTTGTCAGGTCGGTGAAGCTCTGCGGCATGATCCGGGGAGCGTAGTAGAAGCTGCCAAGCTCTTCTGCGTCGAAGTCATCTCTGTCGGGAATGTTGATCACGCTTCCGGAGCCAAGGCGGGGAAGCAGCTTGGCATCCTGGTATAGCTCCGGTTCTGGCACTTCGGTTTGGGCCAGCCGTCCGCCGTCGGCCATGCGCAGCCATCCGTCCTCTGTCCAGACCATCTTTTCGATTGCCGTTTCCCGGCCAAGGGTGCAGCGAAGCTCGGGCACAAAGGGGCGGGCGGTCAGATGGACCATGTAGACCTCGCCATCGGGCAGCTCCACGTAGCTGCCGTGTCCGGATTTCTGGAGCAGGGAAGATGGGTTATAGTACCGGGGTTTCAGATGGTCCCAGTCTGCCCGCTCGTCAGAGACGGCCGGCTGGCTGGTCAGAATGGGATTTTCCGGATCGCCTTCGTAGGGCCCGAAGGGATCCTTGGCCCTGGCCATGGTGACGCAGTGGTTGTAGCCGGTGCCGCCTTCTGCGCACATCAGGTAGTACCAGCCGCCGCGGCGGGTCAGGTGAGGCGCCTCAATGCAGCCCCGGTCGGTGCCCCCGCGCCAGATCCGTTTGGGATAGCCGAGGATCTGTTTTTTTACCGGATCGTATTCGGCGATGCAGATGGCGCCGGGTTTTTCGTAGCCTTCTCTGGTCTCCCAGTCCAGACAGACCACATATTTGCGGCCGTCGGTATCGTGGAGGATCGAGGCGTCAAAGCCGGAGGAGTGAAGATAGACCGGCTCCGACCAGGGACCCTGGATGTCTCTTGCGGTGATCAGGTAATTGTCCACATCAAAGTAGCGGGCATTCATGGAATTCATGACCCCGTAGACCACATAAAACAGGCCTTCGCTCTCGGACCATGTCAGGCAGGGCGCCCAGATGCCCTTGGCCGAGGGAAGCTTTTTCAGATCTGCCTGGCTTTCATCGGTCAGCACATGAGTGCAGAGAGACCAGTTTTTCAGATCTCGGGAATGGTAGATGGGAAGACCTGGCATCCATTCAAAGCTGGAGACGATAAGGTAGTAATCATCGCCCCGGCGGCAGATGCAGGGATCCGGGTTGAAACCGGGTAGGATCGGATTGTGGATCATGACTGCTCCTTTCTCTGCGATTGGGGAATCATTTGTATAGATCATTCTTCTGCATGTACGGAATGGGCTGCGCCTGGGGCAGCCGGGACGGCCGCTTTGTGCAGCAGATGCATGCAGCGGGGCTCAGATCGTGTCCGGCAGATAGCTGCCGGAACCTGGAGAAGGGCCCGCCCTTGTTATAGCATGCGGAAGTAGCGGGCGCAAGAGTAAGCCTATGGGGATGTTGTCAAACCCTGTTGATTGCGGTATTCTGAAAGAAATTCCTGAAAAAGACATAAGGAGATGCTGGATATGGACCGCTTTTTTTCACTTGACAGTCCGGTGATGCAGTTCCTGAACCGGATGGCTGATCTCGTGATTCTGAATATGCTTGCACTGCTTTGCTGCCTGCCGGTTATAACGGCCGGGGCGTCGCTGACGGCGATGCACCATGTGCTGCTGCAGATGGTCCGGGGAGAGGAGAGCTATGTGGCAAAGACCTTTTTCCGTGCCTTTGCCTCGAATTTCAAAAAAGCGACCGCCATATGGGCGATCCTGCTGGCAGCCTTCGTCGTTCTGGGCGTGGACATTTATATCAGTGTCCGGACCGGTCTGGTGCCGCGTTTTCTGATGGTTATGATCGGCATGATCGTGCTGCTGGTGCTGTTTGTTTTCCAGTGGGTATTCCCGCTGACTGCCAGGTTTGAAAATACGATTCCGCGGACGTTTCTGAATGCGCTTTTCCTGGCAGTGGGCAGATTCCCGGTCACGGTGGTCATGATCGTTATGCAGGCAGCGATCGTATGGCTGATCATGTACAACACCTCCATGCTGCTGCTTCTGCTCTTTATCGGCATATCCGGCCCCGGCTATCTGGCGGCGAAGATGTACGATCCTGTCTTTCGGGATCAGGAGAGAAGGATCAACGGAGAGGCGGATCCGGAGGGAGATGCAGGAAAAGCAGGGCAGGGATCTGAAGAGGCCAGCCATGGAGCAATGGAGGAGAGCATCTTTGCTGAGCAGGCAGGCATCACGCCGATCCCGGTCGAGAGGAAAACCTACGGCGGAGAAACTGATGGAGAATCATCTGAGGAATCTTCCGAGAAATCTTAAAGAGAACCTTCAGAATAATTTCCCAAAATACTTCTAAGAAATCCTCGGAAGAGCCGTTTAATAATCTTGACCTAAAACACAGACACTGCAGACAGGAAAGTGCCTGCAGTGCAGATTCGTATAGAAACACCCGAAGAAGAGGGGCAGAGCGGAAATAAGGAATCCGCCGGAAGGAGTAAAACAAATGAAAAAGTGGAATTATGCGTTTCAGGTGCCTGAGCAGAAGAAGTTTCGGATGCTGGTCGATTCCGATGCCAAGAACGAGGCGGATGATCAGTTTGCCATCGCCCATCACCTGATGACGGATAAGTTTATCGTCCGGGGCATCCTGGCCGAGCAGTTTGAGCTTAGCGGTGCCCGCTGGGGCAAGGGCGGCAGTGTGCAGGCCAGCATGGACGAGATCCAGCTGATTCTGGATCTCATGGGCCTGAAGGATGAAGTTCCTGCCGCTATGGGTGCGCAGTATCCCCTGGAGGATGAGAAGACACCCCGGGATTCGGAAGCAGCCCGCATGATCATCCGGGAGGCGATGCGGGATGATGACAGCCGGCCGCTCTTTATCGGCTGTCAGGGAGCATTGACCAATCTGGCATCCGCGATTCTGATGGAGCCTGAGATCTGCCACCGGGCAACGGTCATCTGGATCGGCGGCGGAGATTATCCAAATGGTGGGGAAGAGTTTAATCTGATGGCGGATCCTCACGCGGCAAATGTGGTCATGCAGTCGGACATGCCGCTGTGGCAGGTGCCAAAGAGCACGTACAAGCAGATGTCTGTCTCTCTGGCTATTCTCCAGAAGGAGGTGCGCCCCTGCGGCAGGATCGGCAGATACCTGTTTGAGCAGATGGTTGATTTCAATAATCAGAAGGCGGATCTCGCCCACTGGCCCCACGGTGAGATCTGGGGACTTGGCGATTCCCCGACCATCGGTCTGCTGCTGGCGGAGCAGGAGCGCAAAGATATGTTTGAAGAGGTCGAGGCACCGAACATCTGCATCGACGATATGTCCTATTATTATGATGAAAATCGTCCCAACCGGAAGATCCGCGTCTACCATGATGCAAACGCGCGGATGACGCTGGAGGACTTTTTCGCAAAGCTGCAGATCAATTACGGCGGATGCGCAGAAGGTTAAATTCGTCAGAACGAGAGATTTACTGACCGTAGAGTTAAGAAAGCAGGACTGGACAGATGAGCAGGAACAGAGACTCAGAACAATTTCATACGAATGCTGCCCTGATCTGGCATTTCCTGTCCGGCTCAAAGCGGTTCTTCGCGGTCAGTATCCTGTCAGCGTGTCTGGTGTCCCTGACGGATCTGATCAACCCGAAGATCATCGAGTATGCCGTAGATTCGGTCATTGGAGATGCACCCCTCTCGGCTCCTGCCTTTGTGCAGGAGATGGTGGAGCGCCTCGGCGGGATCCCATTTCTGAAGCAGCATCTGCTGCTGATCGCGGGCCTTGTACTGCTGATCGCTCTGGCAGGCGCGCTGTTCCGCTATCTTTTCGGACTGTTCAACGGCATGGGCGCCGAGCGCTTTGTGCAGCGTACGCGGGATTCCCTGTTTGGCCATATCCTGCGGCTTCCTTTTGCCTGGTTTTCCGAGAACAGCACCGGCGATATTCTGCAGAGGTGCACCTCGGATGTAAATACGATCAAGGTGTTTGTATCCGAGCAGCTGACCAGCCTGTTCCGGGTGGTCCTGCTGATCGTCATGTCCATGTATTTCATGGCCGGGATCAACGGGCCGATGGCCATTGCTGAGGGATTCTTCATCCCGGTGGTTGTTCTGACCTCCATTGCCTTCTATTCAAAGATCGGCAGCGGCTTTGAGCGGGCGGACGAAGAGGAAGGCCGTCTGTCTGCCATTGCCCAGGAAAACCTGACCGGCGTCCGGGTCGTGCGGGCTTTCGGGCGGGAGATCTTTGAGAAGGAGCGTTTCGAAAAACAGAACACCTATTACACCGGTCTGTGGATTCATTTGATGCGGATCCTGGCTGCCTTCTGGGTCTCGGGCAATATCGTCAGCACGGTCCGCAGCCTGACGATCCTGCTGTTGGGTGTGCGTTTCTGCGTGGATGGAAGTCTGACGGCCGGTGAGCTGATCGCCTTTATCTCTTATAACGCACTGATCTCCTGGCCGATTCGCAGGCTGGGCAGGATCATTACGGACATGAGCAAGGCCGGGATCTCGGTCAGCCGTCTCAGGTACATCATGAATTCTGTTCCGGAGCAGGAAAGCCTCGAGGCAGGCGAGCCCCCGATGGACCGGGATATCGCTTTTGAACATGTTACCTTTGCCTATCCCGGAAGCCGCAGGATCCTGGACGATGTCAGCTTTACGGTACCCGCAGGTTCGACGGTGGGCATTCTTGGCCCCACGGGTTCCGGCAAGACGACGGCAGCCCAGCTGCTTGACCGGCTGTATGAGCTGGATGGCACCGCCGGAGGCGAGGTGTCCGGCAGGATCACTGTGGGCGGTGTGGATATCCGTCAGATCCGACGCAGGCATCTGCGCCGAAACATCGGCTTTGTTCTTCAGGAGCCCTACCTCTTTTCCAGAACACTTGGGGATAACATTGCCATCGGAAGCGAGAATGCATCCATGGAGGACGTCCGGCAGGCCGCGGCGCTGGCCAGCCTGGATGAGACGATCCAGAGCTTTCCGAAGGGCTATGACACACCGGTCGGTGAGCGGGGTGTGACCCTCTCCGGCGGGCAGAAGCAGCGCACGGCCATTGCCCAGATGCTGGTGAGAAGGCCGGCCATCATGATTTTTGACGATTCTCTTTCGGCTGTGGATGCCGAGACGGATCAGAGGATCCGCGCGGCGCTGAAGGATTCCATCGGCAATGCAACAACGATCCTGATCGCCCACCGCATCACGACGCTGATGCAGGCAGACAAGATCCTGGTACTGGACCGGGGCAGGATCGTGCAGCAGGGCAGCCATGAGGAGCTGCTTGCCTGCGAGGGCGGATTATACAAGAGGATCTACGAGCTGCAGACGACAGGTGCCGATCTGTAGGTACTGCAGGTGCGCAGCACGCACCGCATACGGCTCTATCAACATAGATCAGCAGCAAACCAGAGGTACTCTCTGGCAGGCATACCGTAAATAAACAGGAAAGAAAGGAGGCTGGACGGCATATGGATGAGACAAAACAGGAAGCGCAGACAAAATCGCTTCCGCTGTTTGGATTTCCCAAACTTCTGCCCTATCTGAAGCCCTACCGGGGGACGATCCTGCTGATGATCTTCCTGGGCATCCTCAGCAGTCTGGCCGACACCATCTACCCGCTGTTCAACAGTTATGCTCTTGACCATTTCGTGGCAGGCCGGACGGTGGCAGGCCTCGGCGGATTTGCCGCCCTGTACCTTGGCCTGATGGTGCTGCAGGGGCTGGATGACTACTACAGTCTGTACCAGTGCGGCCGGATCGAGATGCTGATCGATCAGGATCTCAGAAACAAGGCCTTCAATCATCTGCAGACCCTGTCCTTTGCCTATTTCAACCAGCACAATGTGGGCTACATCCATGCTCGGGTCATGAGCGATACGGGAAAGATCGGCGAGCTGGTCGCGTGGCGGATGATGGATTTCGTGTGGAATGTTTCCTATATCATCAGCGTATTTGTTTCCATGTATCTGCTAAATGTCCGCCTGGCCTTTTATGTGACCCTTCTGGTGCCGGTGGCAGTTGCCGTGATCATCTATTTCCAGCGGAAGCTTATCGTCCTCAACCGGCAGATCCGGGAGATCAATTCGACGATCACCGGTGATTTCAACGAGGGCATCACCGGAGCGAGAAGTATCAAAACGCTGGTGATCGAGGACCGGATCAACGGAGATTTCCGCAGGGATACGGCACAGATGTACCGCACCTCAGTAAAGACGGCCCACCATTCCTCCCTGTTTTTGTCCCTGGTGACCTTGATGTCCTCCTTTGCCCTGGCGATGGTCCTGTGGCAGGGCGGCCTGATCACGATGGAGGGAGCGGCAAAGATCGGTATGCTCTCGGTGTTCATGACCTACGCGGTAGGTATTCTGGAGCCCATCGAGCAGACGATCACCACCATTGCGGCTCTGATCGCGATCCAGGCAAACATCGAGAGGTTCGATGCTCTGGTCAGCGAGGTCTCGGATGTGGCGGACAGCCCCGAGGTCATCGAACGGTATGGCGACAATTTCCATCCGAAAAAGGAGAACTGGGAGCCCCTGCACGGGGATGTGGAATTTGCGGATGTGACCTTCCGGTATCCCGACGGGGAGGAAAACGTTCTGGAGCACTTCAGCCTGAAGATCCCGCAGGGGACAAACGTGGCGATCGTCGGCGAGACCGGCGCAGGCAAGTCGACCCTGGTCAATCTGGTCTGCCGCTTCTATGAGCCGACCGAGGGCAGGATCCTCATCGACGGGCGGGATGCCCGGGAACGGTCCCAGCTCTGGCTGCACAGCAGCATCGGCTATGTTCTTCAGAGCCCTCACCTGTTTTCCGGAACGGTGCGGGACAACCTCCGCTATGGAAAGCCAGATGCCACCGACGAGGAGATCATGGAGGCCATGCGTCTGGTTTCGGCTGATTTCATGCTGGGCAAGATGGAGGGCGGCCTGGATGCCGAGGTCGGAGAGGGCGGAGACCTGCTCTCCACCGGAGAAAAACAGCTGCTGTCCTTTACCAGGGCACTGCTTTCGGATCCTCGCATCCTGGTGCTGGACGAGGCGACCTCCTCGATCGATACGGTGACAGAAAAGGCGATCCAGGAGGCGATCGACACGATCATCCGCGGAAGGACCTCCTTTGTCATTGCCCACCGTCTCTCCACCGTGGTGGACGCGGATATCATCCTGGCCGTCCGGGACGGCAGGATCGTGGAGCAGGGCACGCACCGGGAACTGATGCAGAAGCGGGGCTATTATTACCAGCTCTACCGCCAGCAGTTCGAGAACGAGTCGCTTAGTGCCTGAAAAACAAGGAAATAAACAGAATCCCACAGCTATGCGCCTGCACGGTTGTGGGATTTTGTTATTTTATGTGGGAGAAATTGTGGATTTGTGAAAGATTAACGCCCGATTCTATTGATTATTTCTTTGGTTTGCACTATAATAACGGAGATATCATAAGAGTATTCCCCGGATTAGGAGTTTATCGTGAAAAGATCAAAGCGTTTTGAAGTACTGGACAAGCGTCCGGTCAATATGGACGGCTATATCAATGAGTGGCCGGAGAAGGGCTTTGTGGCTATGTCAAGCCCTTACGATCCCAAGCCTTCCGTGCGTGTCGAGAACGGTGTGATCACCGAGCTGGATGGCAAGGCGCGGGCGGATTTCGACTTCCTTGATCAGTTTATCGCGGATTATGCCATCAATATCAGCCGGGCAGAGGCCTCTATGGCGATCTCTTCCCTGAAGATCGCCCGGATGATCGTCGACATCAACGTCTCCCGGAAAGAGGTGCTGGAGGTGATCTCCGGTATTACACCGGCAAAGATGTGCGAGGTCATGAACGAGCTGAATGTCGTCGAGATGATGATGGGCATGCAGAAGATGCGTGCCAGAAAGCGTCCCGGCAACCAGGCCCACATCACGAACCTCAAGGACGACCCGGTACAGATCGCCGCTGATGCGGCAGAGGGTGCGCTCCGCGGTTTTGCCGAGGAGGAGACGACCATGGGTGTCGCCAGATATGCGCCCCTGGATGCCATCGGTCTGCTGATCGGTTCCCAGGTTGGTCGTCCCGGCGTCCTGACCCAGTGCTCCGCCGAGGAGGCGACCGAGCTGGATCTGGGCATCCGCGGTCTGACGACCTATGCCGAGACCCTTTCTGTCTACGGCACGGAGAAGGTATTCATCGATGGCGATGATACTCCTTACTCCAAGGCGTTCCTGAATTCGGCCTACGCCTCCCGCGGACTGAAGGTACGTTTCACCTCCGGCTCCGGTTCTGAGGTCCTGATGGGCAACAGCGAAAAGAAGTCCATGCTCTATCTGGAGTGCCGCTGTCTCTATGTGACCAAGGGCGCAGGCAGCCAGGGCATCCAGAATGGTTCGGTCAGCTGCATCGGCATTCCGGGCTCTGTGCCGGCCGGTATCCGTGAGGTCATCGGTGAGAACCTGGTGGCTGCGCTGCTCGGCCTCGAGTGCGCTTCCTCCAATGACCAGAGCTTTTCCAATTCGGACATGCGCCGCACGGCCAGGACGATGCTCCAGTTCCTTCCCGGAACGGACTTCATCTTCTCCGGCTATGCCGCAGAGCCGAACTATGACAATATGTTCGCCGGATCCAATTTCGATGCGGAGGACTTTGACGATTACAACGTCTTCCAGCGTGACATGCAGGTCGACGGCGGCCTGCGTCCCGTCACAGAGAAGGAGACCATCGCTGTGCGGAACAAGGCAGCCCGGGCTGTCCAGGCGGTATTCCGTCAGCTGGGTCTGGCTGCCGTCACCGACGAGCAGGTGGAAGCCATCACCTACGCCCACGGCAGCAAGGATACGCTTCCCAGGGACGTTACCGCGGATCTGATGAGCTGTGAGGATGTGCTGAAGCGAGGCATCACCGGCATCGACATCGTGCGTGCGCTGGCAGAGTCCGGCTTTACCGATGTGGCGGAGAGTGTGCTGAACATGCTCAAGCAGCGTGTGATCGGCGACTACATGCAGACAGCGGCCATCCTGGACCGGAACTTCCACGTGATGAGCGGCGTCAACACGCCGAATGACTATATGGGACCGGGAACCGGCTACCGTGTCGAGGGTGAGCGCTGGGAGGAGATCAAAAGGATCCCCCACCGGATCAACCCGAAAGATATCTGACAGGGAGGAACGGCAATGGAATACAGTGAAGAGCTTGTAAGACAGGTCACAGCCGCGGTCATCGCGGCACTGCAGGGCCGCTCCGGCAGCGGGGAGATCCCCTCTGTACCGTCAAACGGCGCACTGCCGGAGGACGATGTTCCCTCCATGGCAGGGCAGGAGCGCATCAACCTGAAAAAGACCGACTACTCATCCTATCCGCCGGCAAAGCAGGGCACAGACCCCAAGGAGGTCGTGATCGGCGTCGGCGCCGCTTTCCAGCGGGAGATCAAAAAGACGATCTGCGGCATTCCCCTGGAGGATGTGCTGCGGAACGTCAAGGCAGGCATTGAGGAGGAGGGAATGGTCCCCCGGGTCGTCAAGATCCTGGATACCTCGGATGTATGCTTTATGGCTCTGGAATCGGCAAAGCTTTCCGGCTCCGGCATCGGCATCGGCATCCAGTCCAAGGGAACGACCGTTATCCACCAGAAGGATCTGTACCCCCTTTCCAACCTGGAGCTGTTTCCTCAGGCCCCGCTGATGACGCTGGAGACCTACCGGCACATCGGAAAGAACGCGGCCAAATATGTAAAGGGCGAGCAGGTCGTGCCGGTACCGTCGGTCAACGATCCGATGGTGCGGCCGAAGTACCAGGTAAAGGCAGCCATCATGCACATCGCCGAGACAGAGCAGCTTGACTACAATCTCAAGGCGATCGAGTGGGAGGAAAGATAAATGCAGTATCCGCTGGGTGAACACGAAAGAGAGTCGATCCGGTCCAAGACAGGCAAGAAGCTTTCCGACATCACACTGGATGAGGTGATGAAGGGGCATATCTCCTCCGAGGACATCAAGGTATCGAAGGAGACCCTGAAGGCACAGGGACAGGTCGCAGCCGAGGCTGACAATCCGCCGATGGAGAAAAACTTCGAGCGTGCAGCAGAGCTGATCAACGTGCCGGATGATGTTATTTTGAAAATGTACGACAAGCTCCGTCCGAACCGCTCCACAAAGCTGGAGCTGGTGCAGATGGCGCAGGAGCTTTTGAATACCTACCATGCGCCTCACTGCGCAAAGCTGGTGCTTGAGGCCATGGAGATCTACGAGAAAAGAGGGATCCTTCTTTGAGTATTGTCGCAGGTGTTGATATCGGAAATTCCACAACTGAGGTCTGTGTAGGCGAGTTTGGCCAGGGCCGGTCTGTGCGGTTTCTGACCGGCTCTTCGGTCATGACGACCGGTACAAAGGGCACACTTGCCAATATCCACGGGATCCGTACGGCGCTGAAGACGGCCATGGGAGCCATCGGAAAGGATATCGAGGATCTGGATCTGATCCGCCTGAACGAGGCGGCCCCCGTCATCGGCGATACGGCCATGGAGACCCTCACAGAAACGATTATTACCGATTCCTCCATGATCGGTCACAACCCCTCCACACCGGCAGGCGCCGGGCAGGCGGCAGGCTTTCTGATCCGGTTCGAGCATCTTTCCCAGGCGGTTCCTGGCAGGCCGTATATCGTAGTGGCCGGACGTGAGCACACCTATGAGGAGATCGCCGCCGGGACGGACAAGGAGGCGGACCGCATCGAGATCGTCGGCATGATCCTGCAGGCAGATGAAGCTGTCCTGGTGGAAAACAGGATCCGCCGGAAGATCCCGATCGTGGATGAGGTAGCCAAGATCGACCGGGTGCCTGAAGGAAAAGAGGCGGCCATCGAGGTGGCGCTTCCGGGCCAGTCGATCCGGATGCTGTCCAATCCTTACGGAATCGCAACGCTGCTTCATCTGACGCCGGAGGAGACAAAGAGCGTCACCCCGATCGCGAAGAGTCTGATCGGCAGCCGCAGCGCGGTCGTCATCAAGACGCCGAACGGAGACATCCGGGAAAATGTGCTGCCGGCCGGTGAGATCATGATCGACGGCGACCATCCGGTGACTGTCAGCCTGGATGAAGGCGCAGAGCGGATCATGGATGCCGTGCGCAGCGCCGGACAGGTCCGGGATGTGGACGGCAGTGAGAATACAAACGTCGGGAATATGCTTTCCCGTATCAAAAAGGGCATGCGGGACGTCAGCGGCGATTCCGCCGGCGAGATCAGGATCACAGATATCCTGGCCGTCGATACCCTCGCTCCGGTGCTGATCTCCGGTGCGCTGGCCGGCGAGACCTGCCTGGAAAAGGCCGTCGGCATTGCCGCCATGGTGCGGACCCAGCAGCTGCCGATGCGCCGGATCGCGGAGCGGCTCGAGAGCGAGCTGCACTGCCGGGTCGTTGTGGGCGGTGTAGAGGCTGTCATGGCAACCCTCGGCGCGCTGACCACACCGGGAACCCAGCTCCCGCTGGCGATCCTGGACATGGGCGGCGGCTCCACAGACGCAGCCGTCATCCAGAAGGACGGCAGCATACAGCTGACCCATCAGGCCGGCGCAGGCGAGCTGGTCTCCATGCTGATCCAGACGGAGCTTGGCCTGGAGGACCGCCACATGGCGGAGCAGATCAAGCGGTATCCGCTGGCAAAGGTGGAGAGCCTGTTCCACATGCGGATGGAGAGCGGCGAGATGCACTTTGTGGAGGATTCCATCGATCCCCGGTTCTACGGCAGAGTCGTCCTGCTTGCAGGAGACCGGCTGATCCGGGTGGAGAAGGATATCCCCATGGAAAAGATCCGGCAGGTCCGCCGGGACGCCAAACGGAAGGTCTTTATGACCAACGCCGTGCGTGCCCTGGAAACGGTAGCGCCGGACCACAATCTGAAAAATATCTCCAACGTGGTGCTTGTGGGAGGCTCAGCCCTTGACTTCGAGATCCCGGAGATGCTGATGGAGGAATTCGCCGGGTACCGGATCGTCTGCGGAAGAGGCAACATCCGGGGAAGCGAAGGCCCCAGGAACGCAGTAGCCACAGGCCTTGTTCTTTCCTATATGGGAGATGCAAAATGATCACACGGAGACCGTCCATATTTATCTACACCCACGATGCGGACGAGGATTTCCTCCGGGAGATCCGCGCAGGCATCGAGGAGGAGGGCATCTATTCCGAGACCTACGAGCGGGAGGATGCTGATCCGGATACACTGGCCTTTGAGGCGGCCAGAGACTCCATGCTCGGCTCGGGCATCGGGGTCGCGGGAGTGGACATCGCCCTGCAGATGCGGGGGCTGAAAAAAGGCAGCAATGCCGCCTTCTATCATATGCCCACGTTTCAGCAGTGCAGGGACACCGGCGCGAACAGTGCCAGGATCATCAAGAAACTTGGATTGAAAGATCAGTGACAGAACGCGCAGGATACAGGCTGCCCACAGAGGCAGAACGGGTTATAAGATGAAGATCTATACCAGAAACGGCGACAATGGAAGAACCTCTCTTCTGGGAGGCAGGAGCGTCTTGAAGACCGACGACCGGATCGAGCTTCTCGGCACCATCGATGAGCTCAACAGTCACATCGGCCACGCAAAGGTGCTGGCAGATGAGTCGATGAAGACGCAGCTCGCCCACATCCAGAGGATGCTGATGCACATGTCCGCAGGCGTCGCCGATCCGATAAAAAAAGAATACCGCTTCGACGAGAAAGAGACCGAGGAGCTGGAGCGCTGGATCGACCAGCTGGAAGACTCGTTCCCCAGGGTAAAGGACTTTGTCCTGTACGGCGGCTGTGAGGAATCCTCCCGCCTGGACCTGGCAAGAGCCGTGGCCAGAAGAACGGAGCGCCGGTTCCGCGTGGTTGCGCAGAAATTCGTGGCAGACCGGAAGGCGATGCAGTACATCAACCGCCTGTCGGATTATCTCTATGTCGCCGCACGCTATGCCGACTACCGGGCAGAACATATCCGCTCGGAGGGCATCCGGGATGAAGTGATCCGGGACGTCCTGAAAGAAGCCGGAAAAAAATCCGGGACAGACTGAGTGCAAGAACATGCAAGGCCTACAGCATAGCAGCCGGAAGATGAGGATACGACATGCCGATGTACAGACTGGCTGACCTGATCGTCAGCGTCGAAGGAGCAGGTGAATATACCTTAAAACAGATGGAGGATTACCGGTGTACCGGCCCCGTCAAGATCGTGCCGCAGATCCGCGTCGAGGTGACGAAGGCTATGACCTTGCGGGAACGGGCGCTCGAGGGAGATGGCTTTTCCGATGAGTATCTGGAATGTATCGCCGTGTACCGGGCATACTGCGAACAGGCGCTGCTCCACGATGTGCTGTTTTTCCACGCGTCCGCACTGGCAAAGGACGGGAGTGCCTATTTGTTTGCCGGAAAGTCCGGTGCAGGAAAGTCCACCCACACCCGCATGTGGCGGGAGACCTTTGGCAGCAGCGTGACAATAATCAATGATGACAAACCGCTGATCCGTTTTGTCGGCGGGGTGCCTTATGTATACGGAACACCCTGGGACGGCAAGGATCACCTGAATACGAATATAAAGATGCCGGTCCGCGGAATCGCCTTTCTGGAGAAGGCGGACACCTGCAGGATCGACAGGCTGTGCTACACCGAGGGCAGGCGCCGCACGCTGGAGCAGCTGTTCCGGCCGGCCAGGTGGGAGCAGAAGCAGCAGAACGTCATGTGTGCCAGCCGCCTGGTCAACACGGTGCCCATGTACCGTCTGGCCTGCGATATCTCGGCACATGCAGCGGTCCTGGCCTACGAGACCATGAGCCGCGGATAGAACGGCACGACAGACAGGCAGGGCAGATGGCAAGGGTCACCGGATGACGGATAAACGATCTGTTAAGCGCCTAACACCTGCAGGAATCAGATAATAGAGAAAGGATGGACGGACGAATGCCGGAATATGTCTGCGATATGCATACGCACACGATCGCCAGCGGTCACGGCACGTCCAGCACGATCGCGGATATGGCAAAAGCCGCTTCCGCAAAAGGGCTGAAGATCCTGGGGATAACCGATCACGGACCGGCCACCAGGGCAGCCGGAACACCATCCTACTTTCGAAGCCTCGCGCATACGGCCAGGTACCGGGCAGGGATCCGGATCTGCTGCGGTGCAGAGGTAAATATCATCGACTATAACGGAAACATCGACCTGGCGGACGAGATCCTGGAAAATCTGGACTTCGCCATCGCCAGCATCCATAAGCAGAACCTGGCACCGGGAAGCGAGACGGCCAACACCCTGGCCTACACCCAGGCAATGCGCTACAAAAAAGTCCGGATCATCGGACATCCCGACGACACCCGGTATCCGGTGGATTATGAGGCACTCGCCGAGGCCGCCGGAGAGTACCGCGTAATATTGGAGGTAAACAACTCCTCCCTCTCGCCGGAAGGATACCGCGGAGACGTAAGGCCAAACTACCGGCGCATGCTGGAAGCCTGCGCATCCAGATCCCTTCCCATCCTGATGTCCAGTGACAGCCATGGACCGGGAGGCATCGGAGACTTCACCTATGCAGAGGCCATGCTCCGGGAGATGCACTATCCATCGGAGCTGATCCTCAACGACAAACCGGCAAAACTGCTGGAATATCTCAGAATCCCGGAGCCGGATCCAAAGATCCCGCTCTACAAGCATCCGTTCGGCTGAGCCGAGAAAACGAACATGTCTGCTGTCGCGGATAGATGAAAGCGGACATTCTGCAGGGCCGAAGGCCCGAAGCCGTCCGCGTCATCCATCCGCGCAGCTGACACAGAGAAATTCGGAGAATGAAAGCTTTTCACGGCCGAAGCGAACGCTTACATCTATCTGCTCAGGCGGACATGAATTGGTTTCAAACAACCGATAGACGAGAAAAGATTAAAAGACTTCAGAAAGACACAGAAAGGCAGCAGTATGGCATACACAGATCAGATGAGTCCGGAGATCAAGCAGAGGATCATCCAGGAGCTTGTTCCTGGAAAACAGATCTCTCTGGCCCACATTATCGCCGGACCGGAGAAGGAGCTCTACACCAAGCTGGGCCTTGACCCGACAGTAGATTACAATAAGGCAGCGATCGGAATCATGACCGTATCGCCCGCCGAGACCGCCATCATTATGGCGGATATCGCCGTGAAGTCTGCAGGCATCGACCTGGGCTTTGTGGACCGGTTCTCGGGAAGCCTGATTATCACGGGCACCGTGTCCGAGGTCGAGGCAGCCGAAAAGGCGGTTCTGGAGTATACATCCGGGACGCTGGGATATGCGGTCTGCCAGCTGACAAGGACCTGACGGCATGAGAAAGATCGTACTGATGGGCAGGAGCGAGACGGGCAAGACGACCCTGACCCAGGCGCTGAAGGGCGAGAAGATCGCCTACCACAAGACCCAGTATGTGAACAACTTCGATGTGATCATCGATACGCCGGGCGAATATGCCCAGACCAGCTGGCTGGCGCACGCGCTGGCCCTGTATACCTACGAGGCCGATGTGGTCGGCCTGCTGCTGTCGTCCATCGAACCCTTCACCCTGTTTCCGCCGTCCTGTACGGCGACCTGCAACAGGGACGTGATCGGGATCGTCACCAAGATCAACCATCCGCTGGGAAATGTGAAGCGGGCGGAAGGGTGGCTCCGTCTTGCGGGCTGCCGGAAAGTCTTCTATGTGGATTCGAAGACCGGCGAGGGTGTGGCGGATATCCTGGAATATTTGAGGGAACCCGGGGATGTGATGCCCTGGGAGAAGGAAACCACAGCAGAAGAGGCGGAAATGACCGGATCCACACAAAATACAACAAAATAAACCGCCGAAAACCACACAAAACAACACGATTCTATTGACTTTATGCCCTCCTGTGGTATAATGTCAGTTGGATAAATGCAACAAAAATCAAAAAGCAACATAATTAAACAACACGGGTATCAAAACTAAACGGATACGCACTAAGGAGGAAAGCAACATGGTAAATGAATTCGAGATCAAAAAACAGATCTGCGACATCGGCAAGAGGATCTACGACCGTAACATGGTCGCTGCCAATGACGGCAACATCTCCGTCAAGATCAATGATCATGAGTTTCTCTGCACACCGACCGGTGTTTCCAAGGGCTTCATGACTCCGGAATACATCTGCCGCGTCAACGAGAAGGGTGAGGTCATCCAGGCTAATCCTGGCTTCAGACCGTCCTCTGAGATCAAGATGCACATGAGAGTCTATCAGAAGAGACCGGATGTCGGCTCTGTTGTTCACGCACATCCTGTATATGCCACCAGCTTCGCTATCGCAGGCATTCCGCTGACTCAGCCGATCATGCCCGAGGCAGTTATCGCTCTTGGCTGCGTGCCGATCGCTCCCTATGGAACTCCCTCCACCAATGAGATCCCGGATGCTGTTGAGAAATATCTTCCTTACTTTGATGCAGTCCTTCTTGAGAGCCACGGCGCTCTGACCTGGTCCACTGACCTTCTGGCTGCATACCTGAAGATGGAGTCCGTTGAGTTCTACGCACAGCTGCTGTACCAGAGCAAGATGCTCGGCGGCCCGAAGGAGTTCGACGCTGCTACCGTTCAGAGACTGTACGAGATCAGAAGACAGATGGGCCTTCCGGGCAAGCATCCGGCAAACCTCTGCCAGAACAAGGGCACAACAAACTGCCACAACTGCGGCGGACATGACAAGCGCAACGCAGGTCTTGGCGAGTGCACAGGTTCCGTATCTGCAGATGTCGTTGCTGACATCACCAAGCAGGTCATGGCTCAGTTGGGAATCAAATAATTCACGAAAGAGCCTGGATAGATAAAAAATAATTTGGAGGTAAACTTTCGTGGCAGTTGATGAAGCAATGGTAAAAAGCATTGTTCAGGAAGTCATCGCAAAGATGAACATCACAGAGACTCCCTCCGGCAAGCACGGCATCTTCAAGGACATGAACGAGGCCATCGAGGCCGCCAAGAAGAGCGAGAAGATCGTCCGCAACATGAGCCTTGACCAGAGGGAAAAGATCATCAGCCTGATCCGCCAGAAGATCCACGAGACCGCAGAGATCACGGCGCGTATGGCTGTTGATGAGACTGGCATGGGTAATGTCGGTCACAAGATCATGAAGAACCACCTGGTGGCGGACGGAACGCCCGGCACCGAGGATCTCAAGACCATCGCATGGTCCGGAGACCGGGGACTGACCCTTGTCGAGGAAGGCCCCTTTGGTGTCATCGGCGCCATCACCCCCTGCACCAATCCGCAGGAGACGGTCTACTGCAACACCATCGGCATGCTGGCAGCCGGCAACACTGTTGTTTTCAATCCGCATCCCCAGGCAGTCAAGGTTACGATCTACGCGATCAACCTGATGAATGAGTGCTCCCTGGCAGCAGGCGGTCCGGACAACATTGCCGTAACCGTCGAGAAACCGACGATGGAGACCAGCGCAGTCATGATGAACCATCCGGACATCCCGCTTCTGGTTGCAACCGGCGGCCCGGGCGTTGTTAAGGCAGTCCTTTCTGTTGGAAAACGCGGCATCGGCGCAGGCGCAGGCAATCCGCCGGCACTGGTCGATGAGACTGCGGACATCCGCAAGGCAGCAGAGGACATCGTCAATGGCTGCACCTTCGACAACAACCTTCCCTGCATTGCAGAGAAAGAGGTCGTTGCTGTTGAGTCCATCATCGATGAGCTGATGCACTACATGATCAATGAGCAGGGCTGCTACCTGGCATCTGACGAGGTCCAGAAGAAGCTGGTATCCACCGTCATGGATGAGAAGGGCAGACTGAACCGTAAGTGCGTAGGCCGCGATGCAAAGACGCTTCTTTCCATGGTCGGCGTTCAGGCTCCCGAGGGAACCCGCTGCATCATCTTCAAGGGCGAGAAGGAGCATCCGCTGATCGCTACCGAGCTGATGATGCCGATCCTGGGCATTGTTCCGGCAAAGGACTTCGACGATGCACTGGAGAAGGCTCTGTGGCTGGAGCATGGCAACCGCCATTCCGCTCACATTCATTCTCATGACGTTACCCGGATCACCCGGTACGCAAGAGCAATGGATACCGCGATCCTGGTCAAGAACGGTCCTTCCTACGCCGCACTTGGTTTTGGCGGCGAGGGCTTCCCGACCTTCACCATCGCGAGCAGGACCGGTGAGGGACTGACCAGCGCTTCTACCTTTACCAAGAAGCGCCGCTGCGTAATGGTCGACAGCCTTTGCATTCGATAAAGAAAGAGGACTTGAACAATGGAAATGAACGCACAGAATATTGAGGAGATCGTCAGACAGGTGCTTGCCGGCATGAACGGCAGCGCTCCGGCAGCTCCTTCCTATGCAGCACCGGCAGGCGGGGTTCCGAAGACCGCGCATGTCGCCATGCTGACATCTCTTGGACACTATGACGTAAAGGAATTCCCGATCCCGGAGCTTGGCGATGACGACATCCTGGTAAAGGTTGAGGGAACCGGTATCTGCGGTACCGATCAGCACGAGTTCAAAAAGGATCCCTTCGGTCTGATCCCTGTGGCTCTTGGCCATGAGGGAACCGGTACGGTCGTTGCTCTCGGCAAGAATGTTACAAAGGATTCCGCAGGCAAGCCCCTGAAGGTCGGCGACAAGCTGGTCACCTGCATGATCTTCGCAGATGATCCGGATATCACCATGTTCGACCTGAACAAGCAGAATGTCGGCGCAGCTGATGTTTACGGCCTGCTTCCGGATGACGACATTCATCTGAACGGCTGGTTCTCCGATTACATCTTCATCAAGGGCAGCCGGGGATCAACCTATTTCAACGTCAGCGATATGGACCTGAAGTCCAGAATCATCATCGAGCCGGCAGCCGTTCTCATTCATGCCGTTGAGCGTGCAAAGACCACCGGCATCCTTCGTTTCAACAGCCGTGTCGTCGTACAGGGCTGCGGACCGATCGGCCTGCTCTGCGTAGCGATCCTTCGCACCATGGGCATTGAGAACATCACCACCGTCGACGGCAACGAGCAGCGTCTGGAGTTCTCCAAGAAGCTCGGCGCCACCAGGACGGTCAACTTCATGAACTACAAGGGGATCGACAATCTGGCAAATGCAGTCAAGGATTCCTTCAACGGACATCTGGCAGACTTCGCATTCCAGTGCACCGGCTCTCCTGTTGCCCACTCCAATGTCTACCACTTCATCCGCAACGGCGGCGGCCTGTGTGAGCTCGGCTTCTTCATCAACAATGGCGAAGCAACGATCAACCCGCACTTTGACCTCTGCGCGAAGGAGATCAACCTGGTCGGCAGCTGGGTATACACCTTAAGAGATTATGTGACCACATTCGATTTCCTCAAGAGAGCAAAAGCGATCGGACTTCCGGTAACGGATCTGATCACCGACGCGTTCCCGCTGGACAAGATCAATGAGGCACATGAGTTCGCTCTTGCACAGAAGGGACTCAAGGTTGCCATCACCAACGTTCCGCTGGACGGATCCACAAATAATCATTGATTTACGCGGCACGCGACTGCATAATGAGTAGAAGAGCTGCAGCACAGAAAGGAGCACTAACCTATGGCACAGGCAGTTGGAATACTTGAGGTCTATGGGCTGACCTGCGCGTTCGTCGCCGCAGACGCCGGCTGCAAGGCTGCCAACGTTACGCTGGAGGTGTTCGACAAGAACAAGCCCGGCAAGGCCGACGAGCTGAAGGTGCCGCTCCTGGTGACCGTCAAGTTCCGCGGAAATGTCTCGGAGGTCGAGGCAGCCATGGAGGCCGGCATCAAGACTGCCGAGGAGCTGAGCGGCGTGGTGCAGCACCACATCATCCCGAACCCGGATGATCCGGGCGTGGAAAAAATGCTGAAAATCAGCGCATTGGATAAGTTTTAAAAGGATTAAGAAATATCAGGAGGAGATCCAAAATGGCACAGGAAGCTTTAGGCATGATCGAGACCAGAGGTCTTACAGCAGCGATCGAGGCAGCTGATGCAATGACAAAGGCAGCAGAGGTTACCCTGATCGGTACCGAGAAGATCGGTTCCGGTCTTGTCACCGTTATGGTACGCGGCGATGTCGGCGCTACAAAGGCAGCCGTCGAGGCAGGCGCTGCAGCTGCATCCAGACTTGGTGAGCTTGTCGCCACACATGTCATCCCGAGACCGCACACCGACGTCGAGATGATTCTGCCGAAGAACCTTCAGTAATACCGGACAAAGGAGCTGACGACCCGTGGGAAAAGCGTATGGCTTTATTGAAATAACAGGCGTGACAGCCGCACTGGACGCTCTGGATATCATGTGCAAGTCCGCGGATGTTTCCCTCTCATCCTGGGAGAGAAAACTGGGCGGAAGACTTGTCACACTGATCATCGAAGGGGATGTGTCCTCTGTCACGACCGCCGTTGAGGCGGCCTGCAAACAGGCGATCAAAGAGCCTGTTCTGCATGCAGTCATAGCGAATCCCCATGAGGAGATCGTGAAACTGGTTATGCTGAGCGCAAGCAGATGGAGAACTGTGGGGGACTATCCATGGCGGAAATAAAGAAGACCAGAGTTGGAAGTACCGACAGCCGTGAAAATTCCGGCGAGGCTTCTGCTCCCGCAGCGAAGCGTCCCGGCAGAGGCCGTCCAAAAAAACAGGTCACAGAGGTCACGGAGATCAGGGAAGAAAAGCCCGGCACTGAGCCGGCGGCTGTTCCCTCCGGTACCGAAGAAGTAAAATTACCGGCTGCAGAGCCCGCTCCGGTCAAGGAGCAGAAAGCAGAGACTCCTGCAGCAGAAACAATTGGAACTGTTCAAAACGAAAAGAAAATCGAGAAAGCGGCAGAGCCCGCAAAAAGAGTTGTCAAGGAGGAAAGAAAAATGACACAGGAAGCTTTAGGAATGGTCGAGACCAGAGGTCTGGTAGCAGCTATCGAGGCAGCTGATGCAATGTGCAAGGCAGCCAATGTATCCCTGATCGGCACAGAGAGAATCGGATCCGGTCTTGTTACCGTTATGGTTCGCGGCGATGTCGGCGCTGTCAAGTCCGCAGTTGAGGCTGGCGGCAACAACGCTTCCAGACTGGGCGAGCTGATCGCTACTCATGTCATCCCGAGACCCCATACCGATGTTGAAGCCATCCTTCCGAAGCTGGGCTGATAAACAGGATAAAACGTTAGATCAGAACAGATTGGAGAGGTGTCAATTTGGATAGCAATCAGGTAGAGTTAATTACCAGGATGGTCCTTGAGGCCATGGAGAGCAGCAGTGTTAAACCGGCTGGCTTTATGGTCCCGGTAGGCGTTTCTGCCAGACATGTCCATCTGACACAGGAGCATGTGGAAGTCCTTTTCGGAAAAGGCTATCAGCTGACAAAGAAAAAGGATCTGATGGGCGGCCAGTTCGCGTCAAACGAGCAGGTCACCATCGTCGGCCTGAAGCTTCGCGCCATCGAGAATGTCCGTATCCTCGGACCGGTGCGCAAGGCGACACAGGTGGAGATCTCCTCCACGGATGCGCGGACACTGGGCATTAAGGCGCCCATCCGCCAGTCCGGCGATATCAAGGGAAGTGCTCCGATCGCCATCGTCGGCCCGCAGGGAGCCCTGTATCTGAAGGAAGGATGTATCGTTGCGCAGCGGCACATCCACATGTCCCCGAAGGATGCGGAGGCAGCCGGCGTAAAGAACGGCGATGTAGTATCTGTAGTGGCAGAGAACGAGCGGGGAACGACATTTAATCATGTGGTCATCCGGGTGGACGACAGCTTCACTCTGGAGATGCACATCGACACGGATGAGGCAAATGCCGCCGGTATCAAACAGGGCGACATCGTGCGCATCCAGAAGTAAATACACATGATGAGGAGCTGCGCAGCCCTTATGCAAGGACGCTGCGCAGCTTGTTTCCATCGGACAGGTCATTGCCTTTCCTGTCCGGCGGAGCGGCTTTTCTATACAGAGCGGTCCGCATATGGCATGCTGCTTAGGAAGGCAGACATGCGTTTTGATGGAGGATATATGATAGCAGGTAAGGTCGTTGGAAGCCTTGTTTCCACAAGAAAAAGTGAGAAACTGATCGGAAATAAGTTCATGATTATTGAACCACTGCGTCATATGGCAGCAGATACCAGCCAGATCATCGCCATAGATATGATCGGTGCCGGTATCGGAGAATATGTTATCGTTGCTCAGGGAAGCGCAGCCAGGATCGGCTGTGATATGGAGAACGCGCCCGTTGACGCGGCGATCGTAGGCATCATCGATGACGGCGGTCTCTTTGAGCAGGAGTAATTCCGGAACGGAGCAGGCATGGATTTTGAATTAATGCAGCAGAAACTCCGTGATGGCGGAGTTGTGGGAGCCGGCGGCGCCGGATTTCCGTCATATGCAAAGCTGAATAAAAATGCTGATACGATTCTGCTGAACTGTGCAGAATGCGAGCCCCTTCTTCAGCCGCACAGGCGTCTGATCACGGTCCACGCAAAACAGATCCTGGCGGGTCTGCATCTCGTGGCCGAGACCTGCGGTGCAGAGCGGGCGATCATCGGAATCAAGAAAACTTACAGTCACGCGATCGCAGCGATCCAGAAGGAGATCGTCAACTACCCGGAGATGTCCATTCATTTCCTGGAGGAGGCGTATCCGATGGGCGACGAGGTCGTGCTGGTGTATGAGTGCACCGGCCGTGTCGTCCGCCCGGGGGGACTGCCGATCGAGCAGGGCTGTATCATATATAATGTAGAAACGATGTACAACATCTACCGCGCGGCCGTTGAGGACAAGCCGGTCACCTTCAAGTATCTGACCGTGATCGGTGAGGTGAGCGAGCCCATCACCGTACCGGTGTCTGTGGGCTGCACCTTCCAGTCGGTCGTCGAGCTTGCAGGCAAACTGACCTGCGAGGATCCGGTCTACTTTGTCGGCGGCCCTATGATGGGCAGTATCCGGCCAGCCAACGGAAGAGTCACCAAGACGACCAACGCGATCCTGGTTCTTCCGAAGGATCATCCTATCGTGATGAAGAAAAACCGGAAAGCCAAGATCGACCTGGCCAGGGCTGCATCGATCTGCTGCCAGTGCGAGACCTGCACCAGCATGTGTCCGCGGCATAACCTGGGCCATCCCATCGATCCCGCCCGGTTTATGCGTTCTGCAGCAAATGCAGATTTCCAGGATATGAATCCTTTCCTGAATACCTTCTTCTGTTCGGGCTGCGGCGTATGTGAGCTTTACGCCTGCCCGCAGGATCTGGCTCCCAGAACGCTGATCGGCCAGTACAAGGGCGGTCTGCGCAAGAACGGCATCAAGGCTCCACGTGTGGAGGCTGTTCCGGTTCAGGAATCCCGCCAGTACAGAAGAGTACCGGAGGAGCGCCTGATGGCGCGTCTGGGCCTTTCGAGGTATGACCTTCCGGCACCGCTGGATGACGAGCTGCAGCCGGAGGATTCGGTCCGTGTGATGCTCTCCCAGCATATCGGCGCACCCGCCGTTCCGATCGTCAGCGTGGGTGACCACGTAGCTTACCGACAGATGATCGCGAAGCCGGGCGACGGACTTAGCGTAGGCATGCATGCATCCCTTGAGGGTGTCGTCACACATGTAACGGATCAGTACATCCGGATCGAGAAAAGGTAGAAAGGACGGGCAGATTGATGAGCAAAGCAATCGGAATGATCGAATTTAAGAGTATTCCTGCCGGTATCACTGCCGCCGATCTGATGGTCAAGACAGCAGACGTGGACATCGTAGAAGCACAGACCGTATGTCCTGGTAAATATATCGCGATCATCACGGGTACGCTCAGTGCGGTAAAGGCTGCGGTAGAGGCAGCCAGCACGGCATATGAGCATGAACTGATCGGCAATTTTGTGCTGGGCAATCCCCACGAGTCACTCTTCGCCGCCATGTACGGCGCAAGCAGCGTGGAGCATGTGGATGCACTGGGCATCCTGGAGACCTTTGATGTGGCCTCACTGATCGAGGCAGCGGATGCGGCGGCAAAGACGGCCATCGTCGATGTGATCGAGCTTCGTCTGGCCAAGGGTATGTGCGGTAAGTCCTTCATGCTGATCACCGGCGAGGTATCGGCTGTGGAGGCGTCCATCCAGAAGGCAAAGGTCATTGCCGGCCAGAAGGGCATGTACCTGGATTCCTCGGTCATCGCCCATCCGGACGACAAGATCATCCACAAGATCATCTGACAGCAGAATATAGAATACAAAGACTGCTAAGAATGCAAATTATGCGGGGCAAAAATAGCCAGTGACTATTTTGCCCCGTATTGTATAAGTACGATTAATTACAGGAGGACAGACATGCTGGCTCTGGAGCGTCGAAATCTGATACTGGAAAAGCTGCAGGAAGAAAAACGTGTTGTTGTCAGCGAACTCAGCCATCTCTTCGGCGTCTCGGAGGAGACGATCCGCAGGGATCTGGAAAAGCTGGAGCAGGACGGCTATGCCACAAAGAGCTATGGCGGAGCCGTGCTGAATGAGAACGTCGGCTTTGATATGCCGCTGCATATCCGCAGCCGCAAGAATGTAGCGGCAAAACAGAAGATCGGTGCCATCGCTGCCTCGCTGGTGCGTGACGGCGACCATATCATGCTGGATGCCAGCTCCACCGACCTGTTTATTGCCAAGGCCTTAAAGAGCCGGCAGCGGCTGACGATCGTTACCAATTCCATCGAGATCATCCTCGAGCTGTCTGAGATGCAGGGCTGGACGGTCATATCCACAGGAGGCACGCTGAAGGAGGGCTATCTGGCGCTCCTGGGACCGGAGGCAGAGGCTTCCACCGAGTCCTACTACGCAGATAAGACCTTTATCTCCTGTAAGGGCATCGATCTGGAGGCAGGTGCCATGGATTCTGTGCAGGCCTTTACAGCCATCAAGCGCAAGGAAATCCGGCACGCCAAGGAAAAGTATCTGGTCGCCGACCACACCAAGTTCGGAAAGACCGCCTTCTGCAAGATCTGTGACCTGCGTGACTTTGATGCCATCATCACGGATGAGAAGCCTTCCGATGAGTGGCTGGAGGCGATGCGGCAGTACAAGGTCGCCTGCCTGTATCCCGGCATGCCGGAGGAGGATTCCCAGCAGGCATAACAGATGCATAAAAAGCGGCTGGGAGCGTGCCCGACTGCCTTCTGCAGGGCAATTATGATGCCCGTCCGCGTGTCAGAAAAGACGCGGAAAAAGCCTTAAAAAAAGCTTGAAAAATAAGGGATTCTGTCCTTGACAGGGGGCCCCGACTGTGCTACCATAATGGAGCGACAGGAAAGGGGTCCTTTTTTTTTACGCTTTTTTTGCCAGACACGGTTCAACGCAAACCGCCCACACTTAAGGCAGAAAAGGGGAAAGCAGGGCTGTTCTTTTGTTGTAAAGATCCAATCGATGATAAACAGTGGAGGTGTAAGTCGTGCGTACGAGAATTACCTTAGCATGTACGGAATGCAAGCAGCGCAATTACAATACGACCAAGGACAAGAAGACTCATCCGGAACGTATGGAGATCAAGAAGTACTGCAGATTCTGCAGAAAGCATACTACACATAGAGAGACAAAATAATTGTTTTTCTGATCGAGGTGAGACAATGGCAGAAGGAACAAAGAAGTCTGAGGCCAGGAAGGGCAGCAAGAAGGCCGAGAAGAGCCGCTTTCAGACCTGGAGAAAGGGCCTGAAGACCGAGTGGGACAAAATCATCTGGACCGACAGGAAAACGCTTGGAAAGCAGACCGGCGCGGTCGTGGCTATTTCAGCGATTATCTGCCTGCTGATCACGCTTATCGACAGTCTCGGACTGCAGATCGTTCAGCTGATCATTAATTTATAAGGACTGGTGAATATGTCAGAAGCTAAATGGTACGTAGTTCACACTTATTCCGGTTATGAGAATAAGGTGAAGGCCAATATTGAGAAGACAATTGAGAACAGACATCTGGAGGACCAGATCCTGGAGGTGCGCGTGCCGCTGGAGGAGGTCGTTGAGGTAAAGAACGGCGTCAGAAAGCAGGTTCAGAAAAAACTGTTCCCGGGCTATGTTCTTTTGAATATGGTCATGAACGATGATACCTGGTATGTCGTACGAAATACCAGAGGCGTGACAGGATTCGTTGGTCCGGGATCCAAGCCGGTTCCGCTGACGGCAGCAGAGATGCAGCCGCTCGGTGTGGATACGGGCGAAAAAGTCGTCATCGATCTTGAGATCGGTGATGAGGTCGTCGTCATCGGCGGTGTGTGGAAGGATTCCACCGGCCAGATCGTGGCGATCAATCAGAATAAACAGACCGTTACCATTAACGTTGAGCTGTTTGGACGGGCGACGCCGGTCGAGATCAGCTTCGCCGAAGTCCGCAAGGCCGGGTAACCGGCTGTGGGAGGGAGATTCCCGCAAATACCACATCATTTTAGGAGGTGCCGAAAATGGCAAAGAAAGTAACAGGCTACATTAAATTACAGATTCCTGCTGGCAAGGCTACACCAGCTCCTCCGGTAGGTCCTGCACTTGGACAGCACGGTGTAAATATCGTGCAGTTCACCAAGGAGTTCAACGCTAGAACCGCCGACAAGGGTGATCTGATCATCCCCGTCGTGATCACGGTTTATGCTGACAGAAGCTTCAGCTTCATCACAAAGACTCCGCCGGCAGCAGTTCTTCTGAAGAAGGCTTGCAACCTGAAGACTGCATCCGGAACACCGAACAAGACAAAGGTCGCTACCATCTCCAAGGATAAGGTCCGCGAGATCGCCGAGATGAAGATGCCGGATCTGAATGCCGCATCCGTTGAGGCTGCCATGAGCATGATCGCCGGAACCGCAAGAAGCATGGGTATCGTAGTAGAAGACTAATGAACGTTCGGGGAAGTCAGGATGAACTTCTCTGCAGAAGAGACGTGGGAGGGAAGATCCCGCAACTACCACAGGAGGTAATGTTAGAATGAAACACGGAAAAAGATTCGCTGAGCTCGCGAAACAGATCGACCGCAGCAACCTGTATGATCCTGCTGAGGCGATCACGCTTGCAAAGAAAGTAGCAGTTGCTAAATTTGATGAGACGATTGAAGTACATATCCGTACCGGCTGCGACGGACGTCATGCTGATCAGCAGGTCCGCGGAGCTGTTGTACTTCCCTATGGAATTGGTAAGACCGTTCGTGTCCTGGTATTTGCCAAGGGCGCAAAGGCTGACGAGGCTCAGGCTGCAGGCGCAGATTTTGTCGGCGCTGAGGAGCTGATCCCGCGGATCCAGAAGGATGGCTGGCTTGATTTTGATGTCTGCGTTGCTACGCCTGATATGATGGGTGTTGTCGGACGTCTGGGCCGTATCCTTGGACCGAAGGGCCTGATGCCGAACCCGAAGTCCGGTACCGTTACCATGGACGTCACCAAAGCTGTAAAAGATATCAAAGCCGGTAAGGTTGAGTATCGTCTGGACAAGGCCAACATCATCCATGTTCCGATCGGCAAGGCTTCCTTCGAGGATGAGAAGCTGGTCGAGAACTTCAATACGCTGATGGCTGCCATTGTCAAGGCAAGACCGGCAACCCTGAAGGGTCAGTACATGAGAAGCATCAGCATTGCTCCGACCATGGGACCTGGAATCAAAATCAACCCGATGAAGGTTCAGTAAATTCCGCGCGGCCTGTTTTGCAGGCTTGACAAACGGAAAACTGAATGCTATCATAACCCAGTACACGCCGAAGACAGCAGGTGTCCCCTTGGGGGGGACGTAAGCACAGCGCCTGCCGAGGATGTCGATTCTTTTTAAGAATGCACACCCGTCTGGTCTTTTCGGCCGGACGGGTTTTCTTATGCGTGTATACACCAAATAAAATAAGGAGGTATACCAGATCATGGCAAAAGTAGAACTCAAAAAGCCCATTATCGATGAGATCGCTGCTAATGTCGATGGTGCAAAGGCCGTTGTGCTTGTCAACTACAGCGGACTTACCGTTGCCCAGGACACTGAGCTGCGCAAAACTCTGAGACAGAACAACATCACGTACAAAGTCTACAAGAACACGATGATGAACTTCGCGTTCAAGGGAACTGACTTCGAGCAGCTCTCCAAGCATCTTGAAGGCACAAATGCGATCGCCATCTCCAAGGAAGATGGAACCGCTCCGGCCAGACTGCTTGCAGGCTTCGCAAAGAAGAACCCGAAGCTCGAGCTCATTGCCGGTGTAGTGGAAGGTGACTATTACGACACCAACGGCGTAAAGGCACTTGCCGATATCCCGGGAAGAGAAGTACTGCTGGGCCGTCTGTTCGGCAGCATGCAGGGCTCCATCGCAGGCTTTGCCCGCGTCATCAAGCAGATCGCCGAGAAGGACGCTGCACCCGCAGCAGAGTGATCTTGCACACAAAACGATCAGAATTACAAAAAATAATCATTGGAGGAAAATAAAATGGCAAAGTTAACAACTGAAGAGTTTATCGCTGCTATCAAAGAGCTTACCGTATTAGAGCTGAACGAGCTGGTTAAAGCTTGTGAGGAAGAGTTTGGCGTTTCCGCATCTGCAGGCGTTGTTGTCGCTGCAGGCGCTGCTGAGGCTGAGGAAGTTGAGGAGAAGACCGAGTTTGATGTTGAGCTGACCGAGGTTGGCCCGAACAAGGTAAAGGTTATCAAGGTCGTTCGTGAGATCACCGGTCTGGGCCTGAAGGATGCCAAGGATCTGGTTGACGGCGCTCCGAAGATGATCAAAGAGGCTGTTTCCAAGGCTGAGGCTGATGATATCAAGGCTCGTGTTGAGGAGCAGGGCGCAAAGGTTACCCTTAAGTAATAGAGGCAGTATATCTGCGCCGTTCATTTGGACACTGAGGACCCCCGTGTGGAGCACGGAGGTCCTTTTTTTGCCCGTTTTTCGGGCAAAGTGGGGGAAAACTGCCGGAAATCCTGAAAAAAATCAAAATGTAATATTTATGTAACAATTACAAGAAGTTGTGGTATACATCGGAACAAAACGGAACATCTTGTGGTTTAAATGTTACAGATTTACATAAAGTATTGCAAAAACATTGCAATCAGGTTAAAAAATACTTTTAAAATATGATATTCTGTGTTATACTCTAGGAAATACTTGGACAAGTCTTGGCTTATGCAGACTTGAGAGAGGAAGAGAGTATGTGTAACAAGAAAGGCATCGTCTCTCTGGCTTTGTGTGCTGTTCTTACAGCCGCCGGTACCTTGCCCGCCTCTGCATCAACTACTCAGGAACAGCTTGAATCAGCCAGAGCGCAGAATGTACAGACCCAGTCACAGCTGGCATCTGTACAGGACCGGATCGCTGAGATCGAGTCAAAGAAGGGTAAGGCAGAATCCTATCTGACGGAAGTCAACACACAGATCACAGAACTTATGGGGCAGCTCGACGAGCTTCACGGCAAGTATGCCGTCAAGCAGAACGAGCTTGATCTGGTTACCAGAGACCTGAAGAGCGCACAGCGCGAGGAACAGAACCAGAGGGAGGATATGGCCCTCCGCATCCAGTACATGTATGAGAATTCCCTGAACGCGGGACTTCTGGAAGCCGTTTTCTCATCCGACAACTTCTCCGAGATCCTGAACCGGGCGACCAATATGTCCGAGCTCACGGAGTACGACCGAAAGATGCTTGAGCAGTATATGGCTCTGTGCGATCAGATCGAAGAAAAACAGATCCAGGTGACACATGAGCAGGAGGAGATCAAGGCTCTTGAGGAACAGAGCGAAGAGAAGAAGGAAGAGCTTCAGCTGGTCTATGAGAGCACCAGAGAAGAGGTGGAGCAGTACGTTGCCAGCCTGACCGGTGCCCAGTCCGCGGAAGCAGAACTGATCGCCGCTATCCAGGAGCAGGAGGCCACCATCCAGGCACTGAATATCCAGGCCGCGGAGGAGGTGCGTGCAGCAGAGGCTGCAGCAGCGATGGCCAGAGCCGCCCAGGAAGCCCAGGCAGTCCAGCCCACACAGGATACCACAGCAGCATACACAGAGGTATCTGCGCCGGCTGAAGGAGAGCAGGCGGCACCTGCAGACCAGTCCACAGCAGCCACGGCAGCAGAGAAAACCCAGGGGTCCAGCTGGGACGGGGAGGTCATAAATCCATCTGCAGGTACTGTAGTGGGACCAAGCGGACAGGAGACCTACTACAATCTCGACATGAGCGGAGTCGTCCAGATCATGCGCAGCATGGGCAACAATGATGCCTACTGGGTGCGTGACGACGGCGTTAAGATGCTTGGAGACTATGTCATGGTAGCAGCAGACCTCAGCATCCGTCCGAGAGGATCCGTGGTCGACACAAGCCTTGGACCCGGCATCGTATGCGATACCGGAGGCTTCATCTTTACCAACCCGACACAGCTCGATATCGCGGTCAGCTGGTAAAAGAGCCAGATACAGGAGAGAAAAGCAGAAAGCTTCTTACTTCGACGGAAACACAATATCAAAATAAAAAGACAGGACTCTGGTCAAAAGCGGCCAGGGTCCTTTTCAATTAGAAGATAAGAGCAGCTCCCGCCCCTGAAAGGCATTACGCGAACGGCTTCGACCCTGGCGGGTCTGCAGATTGGTTGCCTTAATGTCTTCCTGAGATTACATGCGGCACGTGCCCCTGGAAGGCATTACGCAAACGGCTTCGACCCTGTCGGGTCTGCAGAATGTTTGCTTTAATGTCTTCCAGGGGCACGTGTATTTGGACTTTTAGGATCTCAGCTTGGCATATATCTAAAAAAACCGCAGGAGGAAGCTTTTGGCAACACTGGCCTTTAACCTCTCCTGCGGGCAATTATTCTGCTGTGTTGTAAATGAACCTCTTTCCGTTGCTTAGCGGCGGGCTCTCTGGGCGATGATGGAGACCATCTCACCGACATCTTTCATGGTGGAGACCTCGCTCATCTTGAATTTCATGCGGAACTCATCCTCGATCGCTGCGATCAGTGTGATGTGCTCCAGGCTGTCCCAGTCTTCGATATCATCTGCCGTGGTGTCCGGACCGACCTCGATGCTGTCATCATCGAATACATCCTGAAATACGGCGTTTAATCTGCGGTAAAGCTCTTTCTCACTCATCTTTTTTCCTCCGAAATGTCTGCATTAGCTTTCCTGATTGACAAGAATATATTTGTTTTGGGGCTTGTAGCCGTCGACCGGCATCTCCCAGACGGTATTGCCGTCTGCGTCCGAAGAGACCAGGGTGAAGCCGAGTGTGCCGTACAGCTCTTTTACCATGCCGTTCTTTTTTGTCGGATAGTAGTAGCCGCGGATCGTCTGGATCCCTGCCTTGGCGGCTTCGGACACCAGCTCGTCGAGCATCGCCTGCTCCATATCCCGCTTGAGTACGCGGCAGCTCATCAGCCACAGCTCGATGTGCAGGGTCGTCTCTTCTTTCCTGCCGATCACCACTGATACTACGCCATTGTCACCGAACTTGTCAATGAGCTTTCCGTAGAGACGGATGTGGTCCGGGCTCTTCCAGATCGTCTCCATCTCAGCGGGTGTGTAGCGCCGTGTGGTGAGGTTGAACTGGTTGCTCTTGTTGGTGAGCTGGGTGATGCGGGCGATATAGACGGGGATAAAGTCTTCGATGACCGCGTGCATATTCAGGCTGGAGAGGTATTCGCCGTAATCTGCAAAGGCTGCCTGGGCGGCGCTGCGCTGGGCATTTTCCTTGTACATTTCATTGCGCTTAAGGTCGTCCTCGTTGAAAGTAGTCACCTCAAAGAAGCCGTTCCTGTCCAGGGTGGTGATGTAGCTTTCCACGCTGGTCATCTCGGGCGCTAGCACGCCTGGCAGCTGTGCCTCGACGATCGCCCGCTCAGCCGGGTTGTCATCGACGAAGACGATGGAATCCGGGAGGATGTTGAGCTCGGCTGCTGTCTGGGCGATGTTGCGGTCCTTGTTTTCCCAGTTGGCCTTGATGACCACAAAATCCTCGGGCTTTAACGCTCCCTCGGGATGGCGAAGACCGTCCAGGGCGTTCTCCTCGTCGTTTTTCGAGCAGACCGTCAGCAGAATGCCCAGGGAAGACTGTTTCTTCAGGTAGGTCTGGAATTCATAGTAGGACTGGGCTACGCCGTTTTCCTGACCGATCTCGATGCCGGTAACACCGTCATCGCCAACGACACCGCCCCAGAGGGTGTTGTCCAGATCCAGAGCCAGTGCCTTCTTGTTCCGGCCGAAGACCGATTTGATGATGTTGGCCAGAGAGAAGGAGAAATACGGGATGGCCTCAAAGCACATCGCATATTTGTACATATTCCAGAAACTGGGGTCAGACCAGGCCTTCAGGCCATAATCTGCGCTGACATAATTCAGGTCATGCAGATAGAGGTTCTCCATCCGGTCGGCCGCCTCGCAGAAGCCGGTATTCATCCGTGAAATAAAATTGGAGAGCCCGCGGTAGTCCCAGCAGTCCCGGCTGCCCATCAGTCGGTAGAGCGGCATCTCAAAGTTGTTCTGGATGATCGGACAGTGGAAGGTGGCGGAAAGATTCTCCCAGATAGCTTTAAAACGGCTAAGCTCGGCAGAAAGCTTTTCTTCCACGGCTTCCCGGGAGTCTGTGACCTCCGGCGTCTGGCGGAGATTGCGGTTGGTGGTGTGGATAAAGATGATGTCCGGGGCGAAGGAGAGAAGCTCCGGTCCCGGGAACATGGCATCCTGCTCATACTGGGCATATTCCGATTCGTAGAACGAAGGCTCGATCCCGTTGTTCAGCAGGAAAAGCTCCAGCATGTTGATGATCTCGCTGGTGGTCGAACCGCCGAGAACGGCGATCTTCTTTTGAATGCGGGCGCTCCCGTCTGCCAGGAGTGCCTTGCGGATGGATTTTCTCTTTTTGATCAGATAGGACGGATCAAAGGGATACATCAGTTCCTTCATGAAAAAACCTCCTTGCTGTGCGTGTTGACGATATCTTGTTTGGAAATAATCTGACGCGCAGGCTGCAGTGCATATCAGCGGCGGATTATCGTGCTGCCTTTTGCTGTGCGTGCCTTTGCCGGGTCTGTCAGTTTTCGGCAGAGGATGACGCAGCCGTATCATCTGCGGTTCCTGCCGTTCCGGTCGTGCCGGAGGAAGCATTGCTTCCTGTGCTGCTTCCGGAGGAGGAGCTGTTCTTCTTTCCAACGACTGCAGCGGGCGCGCCGTCCACGATCGGCGTTCCGGCATACTGGGTCAGGTAGTTTTCCAGATTGTACGCGTTCTGGCCGAAGGTGGAGGAGGAGCAGCTCGAGAAGAGCACATCCGTGATGCCCATGCTCTCGATAAACTCCGGCAGGTTCAGGTCGAAGTAGCGCATGTCGGTGACATAGACCTCCGAGAAGGAGCCTGTAAAGAACGGGATCATGGCGTTGCCGTAGCTGTCCTTCATGATCAGGAGCTTACGGTCATTGTCCACAGCGGTGGTGACCTTGCAGATCAGCATATCGCTGCCCATGAACATCAGGTAGGAATTCTCGGTATCGGTCTCCACCAGCAGCGGGGAGGTGTATTCATAGTTGAAGGACGTGTCGTAGTAATCGGTATTGTATTCCACCGTCGGCACATAGTAGGTGAAATCCTCGGGATCGTTCAGCAGGTTGGCGTTGCTGGTGTAGGCATACAGAGTACCCACATACCCCTCGTTGGCCTTCTTTGTGTAGCTGGAGAGGTCAGGGAAGGGCACGCCTGCGGTCTCACAGAAGGCCTTGGCTGCGTAGTACGCGCCAAGAGGCTGCCAGTGGTGGTCGGTCCGGCAGAAGATCTCTTCTTCCGTGTGCTTCTTGAAGACGTCGATCAGGTCAACGGTCGTGATCCCGGATTTCAGCTGTGCTTTCAGCGCGGCAAAGGATTCCGCGTGGCTGGCGGTATAGTCGCTGTAATTGGAGGGGGTGTAGAACTCACTGGCCAGCGGTACCGGCATGGAGTAGAGCCGGACATCGTCATCCAGGGTGTCGCGCAGGGCATTCATGAAGTTGGCGTAGACCTCGCCGTCACCGCCGACAAACAGAGGCATGCCTCTCCAGTGGCCGTCCTGCTGGACAACCAGGATGCCGTTCTCGAAATCAGCGTCCGCAACTTCCTCGCGGGTATAATCCTTCTGATCCTCCAGAGATTCCGCGGTCGTTGCAGGCTGCGTCGTTTCTGCTGCAGAGGAGGACTTTACGGTTTCTGCCGGCTTCTTTGTCGGCGTCTCCTGGGTCTTGTCGCTGGCGCCGACCTTGTTGGCGTTGCCGACGATCACCGCAGTTTCGCCAGAGGCAATGCCAAACAGCGATTTGATGTTGTTGCCGGCATTCTTGAAGGTATCCCGGAAGGGAACGGTATCGGTGTACCAGGTGTTGATCCCGCTGGTAAATTCTCCGGAGAAATAGGAACTCAGGGAGAAGGACGGGAATTTGGCGAGCTCACGTCTTTCGATATTGGATATCCGCGAACGCGGGATGATGATATTAAAAATGGAGATCAGCAGCGTCAGCAGAATGATGCAGGCGCTGGTCAGGCGGCAGAGCTTTCTGTACTGACGTTTGCGCCGCCGCTCCTTTTTCTCCTCTGGGGTAAGCTGTCTTTTTTCTGAGGCTGTCTTTTTTTCTTCCATAATTTAAAATCTCCAGTACAGGAACGGATTATTCGTGGTATCGACCAGCAGGATGCTGGAAATGATGAGCAGCGCGGCAAGGACGACGGTGCCGGCGATCTTTCCGATCCGGACGACCTGCATGTCCTTGTTCTCAAGGATAAAGCTCCTGAGCTTCGGGACGACCGGGAAGCAGAAGAGCACAGAGAGTGCGATCAGCCAGATATTGCCCACAAAGGAGCCTCTGGTCAGGATATCCGTAAAGCTGCTGTGATCCACGAGCATCGTCAGGCCGGTGAGGTTCAGGAAGAACTGTCCCAGCTGACGGAAATCCTCAAAGTAGAAAATACCGAAGCCGATGATGATGACCAGCTTGCTGTAGATGTGCTTCCACCAGATCGGCCATGCCTTGATCTTCTTTTTGCCGAGCTGCTGCTCGAAGAAGATAAAGCAGCCAAAATACAGGCCCCACAGGATGAAGTTCCAGGAGGCGCCGTGCCACATGCCGGTGCAGAACCAGACCAGAAACAGGTTCAGGTACTTCCGGCGCTTGCCGCCGATGGGTACGTACAGCAGATAATCACGGAAGAAGGAGCCCAGAGAGATGTGCCATCTCTGCCAGAACTCTGCGATCGTCTGGCACATGAAGGGATAGGTAAAGTTTTCGTCAAAGTGGAAGCCCAGCATGCGGCCCATGCCAATGGCCATATCGGAATATCCGCTGAAGTCAAAGTAGACATACATGGAGTAGACGATGACGGTATACCAGGTGCCGGTCACGGACAGTCCCTGTATGCCCGGCGCAAAGAAGTTGTCGACGATGACATACAGGTTGTTGGCCAGGATGACCTTCTTGGCCAGACCGATGATGAAGCGGTAGATGCCTTCGCTGAAATCCTCAGGAGTCGCCCGCCGCTTTACCAGTTCCTTTTCCACGACACTGTAGCGGACGATCGGTCCGGCGATCAGCTGCGGGAAGAGGGAGAGGTACAGAAGGAAGCGGTAGAACTTTTTCTGTGCCTTCACGGAATCCCAGAACACATCCAGAACATAGGAGAGCGCCTGGAAGGTAAAGAAGCTGATACCGATGGGCAGGCGGATCTGGGGGACCGGGATGGAGGTCCGAAGGACAGCATTGATGGTCTCCAGGAAGAATCCGGTGTATTTGAAGACGAGAAGAAGGCCGATGTTCACCACGAGCGCTGCTGTCAGGAGAAGTTTTCCGGTCACATCCTCCCTGTGCTGCTCGATATGCAGCGCGATAAACCAGTTAAAGGCAGCGCTGAAGACCAGCAGGATCACCCATGTCGGCTCGCCCCACGCATAGAAAATCAGCGAGAAGACGATCAGGATCAGGTTACGGGTGTGCAGCCGGCTGGCGTGGTAATAGCAGAGCAGGCAAAGGGGAAGAAAAAAGTACAAAAAGAACAGATCGGCGAATACCATAGCGAAACGTACCTTCCATAAATTCAGGTAGTATGCCGCGGGAGCGGCACACATCCGAATAAGTATACCATAATAAAGAGGAAAAAAGTAGATTCGCAGCAGGAAAAGATAGGAAAAAAACTTCCTATTATAGAAGAAGAAAATGTTTGACGGGCTTGACAAACTGTGTTATTGTAGAAAATGCACTATTATGGCAAGGTGTGCCTACCATCTTTAAAAATATCATGTTTTTGTTGGATTTCAACAAAAACATGGGGGTGGATATGGGATATCTTACTAGCAAGAATATTATATCACAAGGGGTGAATCGTCAATGGAGAAAAACAGGATACGTCTGATCCACAGTGGAAGAAACATCCGCATGACCTACCAGAGACAGAAAGAAGTTCTGGAGATGCCCAATCTGATAGAGGTGCAGAAGGATTCCTACAACTGGTTCTTAACGGACGGGTTAAAGGAGGCCTTCGATGACATCTCTCCTATCGAGGATTACGGCGGAAAGCTCAGCCTTGAGTTCGTGGACTTCCAGCTGTGCGAGGATGACGTAAAGTATTCCATAGAAGAATGTAAACAGCGTGACGCCAACTACGCTGCTCCATTAAAGGTCAAGGTTCGTCTGTATAACAGGGAGAAGGACGAGATCAGTGAGCATGAGATTTTCATGGGCGACCTGCCCCTGATGACTGCCACTGGAACCTTTATCATCAACGGTGCAGAGCGTGTTATTGTCAGCCAGCTGGTCCGTTCCCCGGGCATCTATTACGGGATCACGCACGACAAACTCGGCAAGGAGCTCTATTCCTGTACCGTTATCCCGAACCGCGGTGCATGGCTGGAATATGAGACCGACTCCAACGATGTCTTCTATGTGCGTGTAGACCGTACCAGAAAGGTTCCGGTCACCGTGCTGATCCGTGCCCTGGGCATCGGCAGCAACGCGAAGATCATCGAGCATTTCGGTGAGGAGCCGAAGATCCTGGCCAGCTTTGCCAAGGATACATCGACCAACTATCAGGAAGGTCTGCTGGAGCTGTACAAGAAGATCCGTCCGGGCGAGCCGCTCGCCGTGGAGAGCGCAGAGAGCCTGATCGGCGGCATGTTCTTTGATCCCCGCCGTTATGACCTGGCAAAGGTCGGCCGTTACAAATTCAACAAGAAGCTGGCATTCCGCAACCGTCTGACCGGCCATGTCCTGGCTGATGATGTCATCAGCGAGGAGACCGGCGAGATCATTGCTGAGAAGGGTCAGACCGTCACCCGCGAGATGGCTGACGATATCCAGTATGCGGCTGTTCCCTATGTCTGGATCGAGACCCCGGAGCGCAGCGTGAAGGTGCTCTCCAACCTGATGGTCGACATCACCAGATGGGTGGACGTCGATCCGGAAGAGGTCGGTGTGACCGAGGAGGTCTACTATCCCGTACTTGCCGAGATCCTGGAGCAGTACAGCGATATCGAGGAGATCAAGGACGAGATCAGAGACCGCATCAGCGAGCTGATCCCCAAGCATATCACGAAGGAGGATATCTTCGCCTCCATCAACTACAATATGCATCTGGAGTACGGCATCGGAAACGATGATGATATCGACCATCTGGGCAACCGTCGTATCCGCTGCGTGGGCGAGCTGCTGCAGAA
>DFFG01000024.1 GCA_002368795.1 Eubacterium sp. UBA3782 | reverse complement strand
CCGGCGTCTCCGCTGCAGATCATGGAGACAGTCTTGCCCTTGGCTGCCTCTTCAAAGGCCATGCGGCAGCGGTCGACCTCTTTGCGCATGGGCGTGGAAAGGAACTCCTTGTCCGGCAGATGATCGCGTACCAGGTCAATATATACCGTATAGCCGATGATCGTATCACTGCTCTCCAGTGTTTTGGCTGCCTCGATGGTCATCTTTTCCCAGGCACCGGGACCGATGCCAACCACATAGATCGTATTCAAAATTTCACTCTCCAATCTGTCATGGCCATTGCGACGGTCACGCCATTCCCGATGGTTTTGGGAATGATCAGCTCTCCCCCGCTCTGCATGACGGCACTTCTTTCACAAACATTATCAACGCCCGTCTTTCCCTCCACAAAGGGTGACGGTGTAAAATCTCCTTCCAGCGACTTCAGCGCTTCTGCGGAGAAGGTATAAAACGGCAGTTCTCTGGACCGGCAGAATTCCAGCAGGCCAGGTTCATCCGCCTTGAGATCGATCGAGGCGACAGCTGCCACGGCTTCCGGATACAGACTGTACTGCCGCAGCGTGTCGTCCACCAGCTGCGCGATGGCCGAAGCCGGTGTGTTCCGCTTGCAGCCGATGCCGATCACGATGCACCGGGGGATCAGCCAGAGGGTGTGGTCAAAATATGCCCGGTTGTAGGATGGGCTGATATAGACGCCCACGGATATCCCTTCGCGGTCCTTTGCCCCAAGCTCATTCCTGGCGGCGGTCAGCTTGTCGGGCCAGTAGATGCCCTCCGGCAGCTCACCGTCCACCGGAAAGTTCGTGTAAAATCCAACGGGTTCTCCGGCAACCAGCGCGGCTGATACCTCCTTGGCATAGGTCATATTTGAAATGACCAGATCGTTTTCCTTCGCATAGACATCCACCGCAAACTTGTGATTGACATCTGTTGCCGTGGTGATGACCGGGAGGGCGCCGATCTCCGGTGCCAGGCTGCTGACGAAGGCATTGGCTCCGCCGATGTGCCCGGACAGCAGGGAAATACAGTAATTACCCCGCTCGTCAATGACGACCACTGCCGGATCCGTCCGCTTATCCTTCACATAGGGCGCGATGGTCCGCACAGCGATCCCGGAAGCCCCGATAAAGATCAGGGTGTCGCATTTCTCAAAGCCCTGATGGGCCCATTCCGACAGCGGGATATCCAGAGGCTTTATCTCCTCATCCCCGTCACTGTCTGTATATTTTCCGCGGGAATACCAGTCAAGCTCCAGATCCTGACCGCTGTAGTAATCCCGCACCGCCTGCATTACCTTTCTGGAAAGAGCCTTTCCTGCTTTTGTAAAGCAGATTCCGGATATTTTCATGCGTTATATTCAGATTCCTTTCCGAAACTCTGTTGTAAATGTGGGATCATAAAGCTTCGAACGGTCGTACTTTGCGTGGGCGACCGCATCACCGATGATCATCAGTGCTGTCTTGGTTACGTTGTTTGCCTTTGCAGTCTGAGCAAGGGTGCCGACCGTGCAGACATAGGAACGCTCATCCGGCCAGGTCGCCTTGTACACGATGGCTGCCGGTGTGTCTGCACTGTAGCCGCCCTCGATCAGCCGTCTGGAGAGCTCCTCCAGCATGCCGGTGGACAGGAAGACGACCATGGTAGCATGATGAGCCGCAAAGGATTCGATGGATTCCTTCTCAGGAACCGGGGTACGGCCGGCCATACGGGTGATGATCACGCTCTGGGATACCTCCGGCAGGGTGTACTCCAGATTCAGTGCGGAAGCAGCACCACAGAAGGCGGACACGCCCGGCGTATAATCGTAGCTGATTCCCTTCTCGTCCAGAACGTCCATCTGCTCACGGATCGCGCCGTACAGGCAGGGATCGCCAGTATGCAGGCGTACCGTCATCAGGCCCTTCTCCTCATTGGCGAACATGACATCCAGGACTTCCTCCAGCGTCATATGGGCTGAGTTGTAGACCGTGCAGCCCTCTTTTTTGTAATCCAGAAGCTGGGGATTGACGAGGGATCCGGCATAGATAATGCAGTCGGCTTCCTCCAGATATGCCTTACCTCTGACTGTGATCAGATCAGCCGCGCCGGAACCGGCTCCGACAAAATGTACCATGTGTTTTTACCTCCTTTTTGCCGGCACCTGGAATCTTCCCGGTACCGGATCTCTTTATCGTTTTCAAAAGTCGATGACGGATCGTTTCGCTCCTCATGCGCCATCACTTCTGCCTTTGCATTCACGATCCTGTTTTAATTATATATGAATTCCGTTTATTGCCCGTATGCCATATCCGTATACCTCCCGCGCAAAAGCTGTCAGGATACACAGATCTATCCTTTCATCCAGCCAGCAGTGATTTATATCGATCGGAACCCGGATGAATTTCATCCAGAAGGCGATGACCTGCCTGTTGGGAATCCGGATGAGTTACATCCAGCCGACGGTGACTTTACCGCTCAAAGTCCGGATGAACACAAACACGGGCAACCGTAGTTGCGTTTGTCCTTATTTTACCTGATCTTTCAGGCCCTCAAGGAGCTCCGGAACCAGCGATGTTTCTCCAAGCTTTCCATAAATGTTGGAAAAGACGACCGCGCCCATCTTCATTTTGCCTGCTGCCCTGGCATTCAGGTAAAACTCGATCCGCTCCATGACCTTCTGACAGGTCGCATCAAACAGTTCTTTGCCGCCCTCCTCCAGCAGAAGCTTTAACGCGTCCTCTGTGGTGTTGGTGGCCAGGATCCCGGCTGCCAGTTTTGCATCTGCACCTGCCCGCACCGCCTGTGCGGCCATCAGCTCTGCCCGGCAGTCTGCCTCGTGGGAATGGGTGTTCATAATGCCGCCGGACAGCTTGATAAACTTTCCGATGTGAGCCACAAATAAAATACCGGAGATCCCCATATCTGCAGCCATGTCGATGGTCTCACCGACAAAGTTGCTGCATTTCATCTCGTAGGTGCGGTCAAGCCCAGGCATCTCCGAAGCAAAACGCTCGCCAAAATTACCAGGTGTGATCAGCAAATATTTTGCACCCGCATTGCGGTGCACATTCATCTCTACCCGGATCGTATCCACCAGGGCTTTCTCGCTCATGGGAAGAACGATGCCGCTGGTGCCAAGCACCGAGATCCCGCCGACGATGCCAAGCCGGGGATTGAATGTCTTTTCCGCGACCTTCTCCCCCTCCGGGATAGAAATGATGACCGAAATGCCGCCAGTATAGCCTTTGCTTCTGCAAACCTCCCGGACCTCCCTGGTGATCATCTCTCTTGGAACATGGTTGATGGCGACATTGCCCACCGGCTGGTCAAGACCCGGTCTTGTCACCCGGCCTACACCGATCCCGCCATCGATATCGACCCGGACCCCTTCTTCATTTTCAGAAGCCGCCGCAGGCGTCTCCCTGTTTGTGTCCGGCTTCTCCTCGGGAATCCTTGTCACCTCGGAGAAGACCAGGATGCCGTTTGTAGCGTCAATGTCATCTCCGCCGTCCTTGCGTACGGCACAGGAGGCTTTTACAGGCGTCCCTCTCTCATCCCGCTCGATCCGGATCTCCTCGATCAGCAGATGCAGAAGAATTCCCTTTGGCGTCTCCAGCGCGACCTCGTCCACATCCACGCCGGTCAGCAGCATGCTGACGGCAGCCTTTGACGCAGCCGCGGCGCAGGAGCCCGTCGTGTAGCCCAGACGCAGCCGTTTATTATCATAAACAACGTACCGATCCTCCAGACCGGTAAGATGCTGTTCTTTCATTTTCTTATGCCGCTTTCCCTTTCCTGCCGGGCAGATCTGCTTGACCTGCTCTGTTTAGCAAATATCCAACCATATGATCCAACAGGTATCCGGATATTTCCGGCATTCCGTCTATTTCCTGTCTTTCCGGACAAAGGCCCGGATCCGGTTTTCTCCGGCCAGCAGATACGCATCCAGAGAATCATCCTCCGGGAAAATATCCTTGAAGGCCTGGTATTCATCCTCGATGCCCTGCCCGTGAAGGACGCCTTTTGCCCCGGCATCGCTGCCAAGCGCCATGGAGACGCCAAGCGCCCGTGCCCGGCTCACCATCTGCTGCTGTCCCTCCCAGATGCTGTTCATCACCTGATCATCAAACAGTCCGCTTCCGATCAGGTTCCTCACCGTCACCACGGTCGGAACAAAGACGGTATCCTCCTCGGCCATAGCCGACAGGCTTTCCTCGTTCTGGAAATTCCCGTGCTCAATGGAATCCACACCGGCGCGACAGGCATCGATCACCGCCTGGGCCGTGTTGGTATGGCTCATGACACGGCAGCCCTCTTCATGGGCAATATGGACCATCTCCCGGACCTCATCCGCCGAAAGCGGCGTGCCGGTCACCGTGTGATCTGTCTGGAAATCCATGATTCCGGTCGTCATGATCTTTATAAAATCCGCACCCTTTTGGATAGCGGTAAGGACCAGCTCGTGGTACTCCTTCATCGTGTCAAATCCAAGGCCAACGATCCCGCCATAGCAGCCGTTTTTGTGGATGGCAAAGACTGGACTGATATAGGTGATCCCATAATCAGCAGCTGCCCTTGCAGCGATCTCCGACGCCCCATAGCGGTCGCCGCCCTCCCGGATAAAGGTGATTCCCCTGCGGCTGTAGGCCGCAAGATGCTCCCGGATCAGCCGCTCATCCGGATGGTTTCTGTGCGCAGCTGCGGCAGCCCGGTAATCGATGCCGTCCATAAATATGTGTGCATGACATTCGCCAAATACCGCCATAAGCCGCTCCTGTTTTCGTCTTTAAGCCCTTCCGGCTGATTGAAATATAAACCTTATCGGCTGATTGAAATATAAACCATATCGGCTGATTGAAATAAAAATCCTGCCGGCAGATTTAAATCAAAACCTTCCCGCTGATTAGAACACAAATTCTTCTGACAGATTTAAATAAAGATACTTCCGGTAGGTCTAAAATCTTCCGTCCACATGCAGCACCTTTTCACCTTCCGCGAAACGGCTGCCGTCGATCCAGGTATAGTACCCTTCGCCATTGCCTACATGCCATTCATAGTATTCTTTTTTCTGATCTGCCATAACAGAAAAAATGCTCATGATCGTACCGCCATGAACCGCAAGTGCTATGGTATTTTTCCCCTGGACGATGCAGTCGGCGATGATGCGATCCAGTGCCTCACAGCTCCGCTTCGTCTGGATCCCCATGGATTCCCCTCCGGGGATAGGCAGCGTACAGCCGCTGTCGACCCACCGCTGATAATCAGCATCCCCGTCAAGTTCCTGGAAATTCCGGTTTTCGAAGATGCCAAAATCGCATTCCCGAAGATCATCGTCGATAAGGATGTCCTGTCCCGGGAAAAGGATCGCTGCCGTCTGTCTGCATCGGATCAGCGGACTGGACCAGACGGCATCCAGATGCTCACAGGGAAACGGGCTTTCCTGCAGCATTTTCTCCCGTATGCCGGCCAGCCGCTCTTCCTCCCCCGGCAGGATCGGCTCGTCTGTGGAGCCGATATACCGTCTTTTCAGATTGCCGGGCGTGGCTCCATGCCGTACCCAGATAATATCGATCCTGTTCTTCATCGTTCCACTTACTCTGCCGTCTTCTTGATCACAATCCCAAGGCCGCAAGAGACCCGGTGTACCTCATTGGAAAACGCGGCCAGCGCCTCACAAATCCGCCCGTCCGTCTCCCGGACCTTCCGGTCCATTGCATCCATCGGAACGACGCCATAGCCTAGTTCATTGGTCACGATCACGATGTCCGGATTCTTTTCGATCAGCTCTGCAGCAAAGTCGGACAGATCGATCCCATCGGAAACCATCCGGCGGATGTACTCGTGGAAATGCTTCACGGCCCGGCAGCGGTACAGATCCTTTGTGCTGCACTTCGCCCCGTCAATAAAATCGTCTTCTGCAAGAGAAAAAGCTCTTGCCGCGTAGTGGGTCTTTCCCTGAAAGGCACCGCCTATTACCATTTTCATTGCTAATTACCTCCTGCCTGCTCCATCCGTAACACAAGATTCTCTATCGTCTCACAGATCCCAGGCGGTTTTTATTTATCCTAAGGGTCCGGACATCTCCGGCCTTTCTTTTCGCTTTCCATTCTTTCAGGCCAGCAATCCTGTCAGAGCATGCACAAATACCGCCGCCACAAGAATAGCTGCTTCACAGACGGATACAAAAAAGCCTGCCAGGTCACCGGTCATCCCGCCGAAATATTTCATGCATAGATGATGGTAGTACCAGAAGCAAAGGCCGGCCGTCACCAGTATCGTACAGCCCATCGGAAAAGAGAACGCCAGCGCTGCCGCTTCCAGCAGACACAGGTAGACCAGCATGGTCACTTTCACCCGGCCTGCCACCGCCTTATCTCCAAAAGCAGCAGCTGTCCCTTTGGGATTTGCCTTTGGGAAGGATACGACCGAGAGGGCCGATAAGCTTCTGGCAATCGCAAAGGTGGTGCACAGAGAAAGCACCATATCGGCGGTCACCTCCGTGGCGGCTCCCAGTACAAGAACGAAAAAGCTGATGCCGGTGATCACGGCGAAAGCGCCCACGTGAGAATCCTTTAGGATCTCCAGCCGTTTTTCCCTCTCCCGCCAGCTGCTCATGGCATCGGACGTATCCAGGAAGCCGTCAAAATGGATGCCTCCCGTTACGATGATCGGAATCAGCACGATCCCTGCCGCCCGAAAAAGGCTGCCAAACTCCAGTGCCATGCAGAGCCGGAACCAAAGAAATTCCAGCAGGCCGACAACAGCGCCGACCCACGGGAAAAAGCACATGGCATACTTCATACTGTCCTCTGTCCAGTCAAACTGCGGCATAGGAATCTTGGAATACATGGAAAATGCCACGGCGATATTCATCAGAATCTTTTTCATTCTATCGGCCCCTTATCCCGGATAAAGATATTGCGGAAGGAAAACATCTCCTCATAGCTCAGCGTGTCATCCACCTCTGTCGGGGAAAGGTTCTGCTCCTGAAGGGCCCGGTCCTCCATGGTTTCTTCCTGTTTGAAATGGACCGGAATGCCATAGACCACCTCGGTCACCTGATCGGCGACACGGGCGATCTCCTGGTTTAAAGCGCCCAGGAACTGCATATAGATCGATGTGGTATTGTCATACCGAATGCCGTCAGAAAAAATCTCGTTCGTGACAACTATACAATGGCGCGCCCGCTCAAACAGAAGGTCAAGACCGGCAAGGATCTCATTGACCGTGTGGATCCCTGCTCCATCCTCCATAAAGACTTCGTTTGCCACGAGATTGGACATGCACTCCAGAAGTACGATGCTGTCCTCGGGAATCTCGATGTTGCGCAGCCCCAGCGGACATTCGATGGTCTCAAAGCCCATGGATGCCCGGCGCTGCCTGTGTTTCTCGATGCGGCGCAGATTCTCCGGATCATTTCCCGCAAGCATCGTCGCGATGTAGATCCTCTGTCCTTCGCCCAGCGTCAGCAGCAGCTGTTCCGCGTAATTGGATTTTCCGCTTCCGGAACCTCCGGTAACAAGATAGATCATAGATGGAATCCTTTTTTCTCAAACCAGATGCTCGTACTGCTCGATGCCATCTTCCTCAAAGGTAGACATCGTGTTGTACACATCCAGTGCCATATCCAGGATCGGGAAGAGAACGACTGCACCGGTACCCTCTCCCAGACACATATCACAGGTCAGGAAAGCTTCCTTGCCAAGGGCCGCAAGCAGCAGCTTTGCTGCCGGCTCCTTTGACACATGGGATGCGATCATATACTCAGCTGCCGTCGGGCAGATCCGCATGGCAGTAAGGGCGGCAACACAGGAAATAAAGCCGTCGATGACGACCAGGATGTGCAGTGCAGCCCCGCCAAGATAAACGCCAACCATGCCGGCGATATCAAAGCCGCCGACCTTGGCCAATACATCGATAGGATCGGAGGGATCTGGCTGATTGAGCTCGATGCCCCGCTTGATCGCGTTGATCTTCCGGGCCAGGCCTTCGGTGGTCAGGCCGGCACCTCTGCCGGTCATATCCTCGACCGGACGGTCAAGCAGGACAGAAGCAATGGCGCTGCTGGTGGTGGTGTTTCCGATTCCCATCTCACCGGTGGCAAGCAGCCGATATCCATCCGCCGCTCTCTCTTCGGCGATCTGGATGCCGACCTCGATGGCCCGAATGGCCTCCTCCCGGCTCATCGCCGGTCCCTTGGTAAAATTCTTGGTTCCGTAGGCGATCTTGCAGCTGCGGACCTTTGTATCCCGGCAGATACCGATATCGATGGGGAAGATCTCGGCATGCGCATTGCGGCAAAGGATCGCCGCCGTGGCTTTCTCCGTAAGGAAGTTTTCGGCAACGGCTGCCGTAACCTCCTGTCCCGTCTGGGTCACGCCCTCCTCCACAACGCCGTTATCAGCGCACATGGTGATCAGCCCCTTCTTGTCAAAAGAAACTCTGGGTGTCCCCTGGATGCCGGCGATCTGGACGATGACATCCTCCAGCTTTCCAAGGCTGTGCAGCGGATGTGCGATGGAATCCCAGTGATGGACTGCAGATTCCTTTGCCGCCTCATCCGGCAGCTCAATCTTTTTCAGCGTTTCTTCTAAATTCATCTTTATCACCCCTTCAGAATGCTTCTGACTGTATTTTCCATCTGATCCACGTCCGCAACCGTATTATGCCGCACAGGAGCCGTGCGGATCTCCTCGATGGCCTGCGGAATGGCAACGCCGGAAACCTCATGGAGCGCGTCAAACTGCTCCATATCCGTCAGCGGGTCAAAACGCTCTGCATCGATGGCATGCAGTACGTTTCTGGCAAACTTATAGGGACTTGCCGTAGAAGCGATAACCGTCGGTGTCTCATCTCCGGTCTTAGCCCGGTATGCGCCATAAACAGCTGCCGCAACACCAGTGTGCGGATCCAGAACATAACTATCCTGCTGATAGATCCTGGCGATCGCAGCAAAAACCTCCTCCTCAGAGGCAAAGGCGCCGGCAAAGTCCGAAAGCTGCGCACGCATATCCGGTGTGATCTCATATTTTCCGCCCTTAGAAAGTGCTTCCATCAGCGCGGCGGTCTCACCCGCATCATCACCGGTAATACGGAAGATCAGGCGCTCCAGGTTGCTGGATACCAGAATATCCATTGACGGAGACGAGGTCAGGATAAAGGGCCTGTTCCGGTCATAAATGCCCGTATTGAAGAAATCAAACAGGACCTTGTTTTCATTGGAAGCACAGATCAGCTTTGCCACAGGCAGGCCGATGATCTTTGCATAATAAGCAGCCAGGATATTGCCAAAATTGCCGGTGGGAACCGTGATATTGATCTTGTCACCGACAGCGATCTCTCCGGCCCGCACCAGGCTCGCATAGGCATACACATAGTAGACGACCTGTGGCACAAGCCGGCCAATGTTGATGGAATTTGCCGAGCTGAACTGAATACCCGCCGCATCAAGGTCAGCAGCAAGAGCCTTGTTGCCGAACATCTTCTTTACGCCGGTCTGCGCATCATCAAAGTTGCCGCGGATCGCGACGACATGGGTATTCTCCCCCTTCTGGGTGACCATCTGCCGCTCCTGAACCGGGCTGACACCATCCTTCGGATAGAACACGATGATCTGTGTCCCGGGAACATCTGCAAAGCCAGCCATGGCAGCCTTGCCGGTATCGCCGGATGTGGCAGTCAGAATACAGATCTCATTTTTGATTTGATTCTTCTTTGCTGCCGTGGTCATCAGATAAGGCAGGATCGAAAGCGCCATATCCTTGAAGGCAATGGTCTTTCCATGGAAAAGCTCAAGGAAATAAGCACCGTCCGCTTTCCTGATCGGCGCAATCTCGGGAACATCAAACTTCTCGTCATACGCGCTGTTGATGCAGAAGCGAAGCTCCTCCTCCGTATAATCCGAAAGAAACAGCTTCATCACGGCATAAGCCAGCTCCTGATAGCTCATTCCGGAAAGCTCCTCCAGAGAATTCTCCAGTACAGGGAACTGCTCCGGTACATAAAGGCCGCCGTCAGAAGCCAGTCCATTCAGGACTGCCCTCGAGGCCGGAACGCCAGTTTCTGCTCCACGTGTGCTTCGGTAAAGAATATCCATATACCCTCCGTTACAGGTCTAAATATCTCCTGAAAGCAAATAAATTCAGGATAGTGCGCCGCAAATTCCATTCTCGATCGTTATATTCTGAATATTTGGATCGTTATTTGAAAAATGGGCATAGTTTACATCTTGAGTATTATATCATAACCGCATTGCCATGTGAAGGGGGCAAGGAGGGACATACCTCGGACAGCAAGGAAGGAAATGCCTCAGACAGTAAAGAGAGAAATGTCACAGTGGGCATGAAGGGACATACAATAGTCTGCATAGGGAGACATGCCTCAGACACCATGGATGGACATAAGTTAGACTGCAAAGGGGACATAGCTCAGATACCATGGATAGACATAGGTTAGACTGCAAAAGGGACATAGCTCAGATACCATGGATGAACATGACCAGGGAAAGCATACGAATACTTCCCTTCTTGTCTCGTGCATATGCTTTTTCTTGTTCTGAGACCTGATCCTGCTTTGATTCTCCAAGCAAAAAGCATACGCATCCTGCTCTTCCTTGCCTGTGCGTATGCTTTTCCCAGCCCTAAGACCTGATCCTGCTTTGATTTTCCAAGCAAAAAGCATACGCATCCTGCTCTTCCTGCCCTGTGCGTATGTTTTTCCCCGCCCTAAGACCTGATCCTGCTTTGATTTTCCAAGCAAAAAGCATACGCATCCTGCTCTTCCTGCCTTGTGCGTATGCTTTTCCAAGCTCTGAGCTCTGATCCTGCTTTGATTTTTCACGAAAAAAGCATACGCATCCTGCTCTTCCTAGCCTGTGAGTATGCTTTTCCACGCTCTGAGCTCTGATCCTGCTTTGATTTTCCACTAAAAAAGCATACGCATCCTGCTCTTCCTGCCCTGTGCGTATGCTTTTCCACGCTCTGAGCTCTGATCCTGCTTTGATTTTCCACTAAAAAAGCATACGCATCTTGCTCTTTCTGCCTTGTTCGTATGCTTTGTCAAAAAATAGTTCTAAAATTAGATTTGCAGCTCAATAATAAGTCAACTTCCAGCTCATGATTTACTTCTTTGGATAATTGATTTATAAAAAGAGACCCGGTCCATGTTTAAACCATGTCCGGGCTCTCTGAGTTCCTATTTGTGTCTATAGGTTCCTGTTAATTCACATATGTTCCTATTGGTTCCCATAGATTCTTATTTGTTTCTGTAGATTCCTATTAGTTCCCATAGGTTCCTAATAGTTCCCATAGGGTCCTAATAGTTCCCATGTGTTCCTTTTGGTTCCCATAGGGTCCTATTTTACCAATCGTTTTTCTCCCAATCTTACCGGTTGTTGATTGCGGTGACCAGTGCGTCAATGGATGCACGGATGATATCGGGATCTACGGCTGCGCCCCAAGCGATATTGCCCTCCGGTGTCTGGATACCGACATAGGCGATGGCCTTGGAGCTGGAGCTCTTGGTCAGAGCGTGCTCCTGGTAAGTGACCAGATCAAATTTGAATCCGTGTGCCTTTTTCAGGGCGTTGCTGACGGCATTCAGACGGCCGTTTCCGACGGCATAGGTCTTGAAGAACTCGCCATCTCCGAAGCGGGAGTTGACTTCTGCCTCGATCATGCCCTCTTCCAGCTGCTTGAAATGTACGCCGTTGATCTGCAGCGGGGAATCGATGTCCTCGAATTTCTGTTTGAACAAGCTGAAGATCTCGGACGGAGACAGCTCCTTGTGCAGGTGGTCGGACAGATCCTTTGCCGCATAGCCCATGGCCTCGCGCATCTTCTTTGGCAGGATCAGATCGTACTTTGTCTCCAGGATGTAGCCTACGCCGCCCTTTCCGGACTGGCTGTTGATCCGGATGACATCGGCGTCGTAGCTTCTGCCAACGTCGGTCGGGTCGATGGGCAGATACGGTACGGTCCAGTGATCGGGATCCTTTTCCTCGATCCACTTCATGCCCTTGGCAATGGCATCCTGATGGGAACCGGAGAAGGCTGCGAATACCAGGGAGCCTGCGTAAGGTCTTCTGGGATCGATGGTCATGTCGGTGTACTCCTCATACAGCTCGCAGATATCCGGCATGTCATTGAAGTTGAGCTCGGGATCCACGCCCTGCATGTACATGTTCATGGCCAGGGTGACCACGTCCACGTTTCCTGTGCGCTCACCGTTGCCAAACAGCGTACCCTCGATACGGTCAGCGCCGGCCAGGATGCCCAGCTCGGCATCGCTGACGCCGCAGCCACGGTCGTTGTGCGGATGCAGGGAAAGAACGACATTGTCTCTGTATTTCAGATTTTTGCTGATGTATTCCACCTGGCTTGCAAATACGTGGGGCATGGACAGCTCGACAGTGCTGGGCAGGTTGATGATGGCCTTGCGGTCTGCGGTAGGCTGCCAGATATCCAGAACAGCATTGCAGACCTCCAGGGCATATTCCGGCTCGGTTCCGGTAAAGCTCTCCGGGCTGTACTCAAAGCGGTAGGAAGCACCAGCCTCCTCAGTCAGCTGTTTCAGAAGCTTCGCACCCTCCACAGCGATCTGCAGGATCTCCTCCTTGGATTTCCGGAAGACCTGCTCTCTCTGGGCATAAGAGGTGGAATTATATACATGAACGATGGCGTTTTTGCATCCCTCCAGAGCCTCGAAGGTCCGGCGGATAATGTGATCTCTGGCCTGGGTCAGCACCTGTACGGTGACATCATCGGGGATCAGATCCTCCTCGATCAGGCGGCGCAGGAAAACATACTCGGTCTCAGATGCAGCTGGGAATCCGACTTCGATCTCCTTGAAACCTACCTTTACCAGCAGCTTGAAAAACTCGATCTTCGTATCCAGATCCATCGGAATGACCAGGGCCTGGTTTCCGTCTCGCAGATCAACACTGCACCATACCGGCGCCTTATCGATGGAGTCCTTCCGGGCCCAGTCGATGCACTCGACCGGCGGCATATAATACTGCTTCATGTACCTTTTGTAATTCATCATTTCGGCATACCTCCTCAGCCAATCATCCAGATGCAGGATAAAAAAGAAAAAGTCCTGCATCTCTTGACATTTACAGCAAGAGACGCAAGACCATAATGCTCATGCGCGGTACCACTCTTGTTCACGAACAGCTCGTGCTCTCACAGGATACATCCATATCCTTTCCCATGTAACGGCGGGAATCCGTCTGTGTCTACTCTCCTAAAGGATTTCGGACAGCCGCTCAGAGGGCAGTTCCAAAAGCATCTTCATGCTGCCTTACACCAACCGGCAGCTCTCTGCGTTTCCAATACCGATGTACTCTTCCTCGTCATTGCGTTTGTTATTGACATACTATAGCAAAGCAAAGCGTAAAAGTCAAGCAAGTAAACATCGCCCAAATTATTTCATCTGGTTGATCTCATCAAATACGCTGGTAATCGCTTTTTCCGGCTCCCTGGTCAGAAGACTGACGACAACGTTGGCCAGAATGGCGCAGATGAATGCCGGAAGCAGCTCATAGATGTTCCATGCACCGCCCAGGGGACGAACGCCGTATTTCCATGCAAAGACCACGATGCCTCCGACGATCATGCCGGCCAGGCATCCCTGGCGGTTGCTTCTTCTCCAGAACAGTGCCAGCAGAACTGCGGGACCGAACGCAGCGCCAAAGCCGGCCCAGGCAAAGGATACGATGCCAAAGACGGAGCTGTTCGGATCCCAGGCAATGCCGACGCCGATCACTGCGATGATCAGCAGGCTGAGACGTGCAAACTGCATCATTGTCTTTTCATCGATCTTAATACGGAAATACTTGTGAATGATATTCTCGGATACAGCAGAGGACGCAGCCAGCAGCTGAGAGTCTGCCGTCGACATGGTCGCCGCCAGGATACCCGAAAGAACGATACCGGCAAAGACCGCCAACAACGCACCGTTTTTGCTCATCAGGGAAGCGATCTCGACGATGATGGTCTCTGAAGTAGAGCCCTCGAGAACCGGTACGGATCCGACACTGCTCATGCCAAGGCCGACAAAACCGATAAAGATCGCAACGCTCATGGAGATCACGACCCAGATGGAAGCCACTCTTCTGGAAAGGGAAAGCTTGGAGTCGTCCTCGATCGCCATGAAGCGAAGCAGGATGTGGGGCATTCCAAAATAGCCAAGGCCCCATGCTGTCGTAGAAAGGATCGTGATAAAGCCGTAGGGTGAAGATGTCTGGGATACCGGATCATAAGTAGCTGTGAAGCTCAGATATCCGGGCAGCTTGCCTGCATTTTCCAGAACCGCAGCAAGACCGCCGGCATTGCTGATTCCAAAGAAAAGAACAATAAACAAAGCAATGGTCATCGCGATGCTCTGGATAAAGTCTGTGGTGCTGGCTGCCAGGAAGCCGCCGGTCATGGTATATCCAACGATGACGATTGCGGAAATGATCATGGCCACATGGTAATCCACGCCAAACAGGGATCCAAAGAGCTTTCCGCAGGCTGCAAAACCAGAGCCGGTGTATGGGATAAAGAAAATGATGATCACAACTGCCGCGATCAGCATCAGGATCTGTTTCTCATCGCCATACCGGTCAGAGAAGAAATCCGGGATGGTGATGGAATTTGTACGGGCGGTATACCGGCGAAGCCGTTTCGCCACAAACAGCCAGTTCAGATAGGTTCCGACTGCCAGACCGATCGCCGTCCAGCCGACATCCGCCATACCTGTCAGATACGCCAGACCCGGCAGACCCATCAGCAGATAGCTGCTCATATCGGAAGCTTCTGCGCTCATCGCCGTAACAAACGGCCCAAGACGCCTTCCGCCAAGATAAAAATCGCCAACTGTCTCATTTTTCTTTGCCATTGCAAGACCGATCAGGATCATTCCCAGCAGGTAAACGATCATGACGATCAGAATGTACACTTTTCCTGTTTCCATTGTAATACCTCATTTCAGACCGCTGTTGCATCAGTACTTTACTATGGTAAAGCACGAAATCCTCGTTTTTTTACCACGGGTTGCGAATTCATGCAATCATTTGATTAATTATGCATCGAAGATATTTTCCATATCTTCCGAGGGATATCTCCAAAGTATCCGTAAATCCTTCTCCTACGCTCCTCTTTTATGGTAAAATGGATAAGCCGCACATGCGGATCCCAAATAAATGGAAATGAGGCTAACGAATGAAACGACTGCTTGGCTACATGAAAGCTTATCGCAAGGAGGCTTTCCTGGCGCCCTTCTTTAAAATGTTTGAGGCTGTCCTGGAGCTTCTGGTCCCGCTGATCGTGGCAGACATGATCGATATCGGGATCCGGGCACAGGATACCGGCTATATCCTGCGCCGCGGTCTGGTGCTTATTTTACTGGCTGCCCTTGGCCTGGCTGCTGCTTTTACGGCCCAGTACTTTTCGGCCAAGGCTGCTGTCATGACCGGAACAGCGATCCGGAGCGATCTTTTCTCCCATATCCAGACCCTCTCGTGGCGCCAGATCGATGCGATCGGTACGTCCACCCTGATCACCCGGATGACCAGTGATATCAATACGGTCCAGAACGGAATAAACATGTTTCTCCGTCTGTTCCTGCGGTCCCCCTTCGTAGTGTTTGGCGCCATGATCATGGCTTTTATCTGCGATTTCCGCACTGCCCTGATCTTTGCCATGGTCATCCCGATCCTTCTTCTGATCGTCTTTGCCATCCTTCTGGTCACCATGCCGCTGTACCGCAAGGTCCAGAAGCAGCTGGATGTGATCCTTGGGGCAGTTCGGGAGAACCTGATGGGCGTGCGTGTCGTCCGAGCCTTCAACCGGCAGTCGGATGAGATCAGCAGCTTTGAAGAGGAAAGCCAGAGTCTTTACCGCGGCCAGCTGTTCGTCGGACGGATCTCCGCCCTGCTCAACCCGCTGACCTACGCTCTCATCAATCTTGGCATCGTATGCATCCTGTGGACAGGCGGCAGCCAGGTCGATGCGGGAATGCTGACCCAGGGCAGCGTCATCGCCCTGATCAACTACATGTCCCAGATCCTGGTGGAGCTGGTCAAGCTGGCAAACCTGATTATCCTGCTCTCCCGGGCTATCGCCTCCATGAACCGCGTGGATACCGTATTCGAAATCAAAAATGACCGGATCGACGGCACGCTTCCCTACCCGGAGGTTTCGGATGGCGCATCCATCTGCCTCGACCATGTGGAATTCTCTTATACCCCAGGTGCTGATCCGGCACTTGCCGATATTTCATTTGAAACAGCACCAGGCAAGGTCCTCGGCATCATCGGCGGAACCGGCGCCGGCAAAAGCACCCTGGTCAACCTTCTGCCCCGCTTCTATGACGTAAATAAGGGTGCAGTAAAAATCAATGGCACCGACGTCCGGGATATTCAGGAGGCAGATCTGCGTTCCCACATTGGCCTCGTCCCCCAGAAGGCGGTCCTGTTCCACGGCACCCTTCGCGAAAACATGCTGTGGGGCAATGAAAATGCCCCAGATGCTGATATCTACGCAGCTCTGGATACCGCCCAGGCCAGAGACTTTGTGGACAGCAAACCCGAAGGACTCGACATGATGATCGAGCAGGAAGGAAGGAACCTGTCCGGCGGCCAGCGCCAGCGTCTGACCATCGCCCGGGCTGTTGTCCGGCGCCCTGATATTCTGATTCTGGATGACAGCGCATCCGCCCTCGATTTCGCAACCGATGCCAGACTGCGGAAGGCGATCCGCAGGGAAGGCGCAAACCGCTGTGTCATCCTTGTATCCCAGCGCGTGGGCACCATCCGGAACGCCGACCAGATCCTTGTTCTGGACGATGGACGGCTGGCCGGCTCCGGTACGCACAGAGAGCTTCTGGAACATTGCGAGGTTTACCGCGAGATCTGTGAATCTCAGCTTACCCCAGATGAAATCAAAAAGGATCTTAATTCCGGAAAGGAGGGCATCTGATATGAACGCAAATGCAGATAAGAAAGCAGACAACAGAAAAGCCCAGACCTTTCGGCGCATCCTGCAGTGTATCCAACCGTACAAGGGACTGGTCCTCCTGTCCTTTTTCCTCGCTATCGTCAGCACGGTCTCCGTACTAGCCCTTCCGATCCTCATCGGAAACGGCGTGGACCGGATCATCGGCCCCGGCCAGGTAGATTTTGAAGTGCTCACCGGAATCCTGATCCGGCTGCTCCTGCTGATCCTAACCGCCGCCGTCAGCCAGTACCTGATGAACACCGTCAACAACCGGATCACTTACCATATCGTGATGGACCTGCGGGAAAAGGCTTTCCGCCATGTACATGTCCTGCCGCTCTCCTACCTGGACGTGCATTCCACCGGCGACCTGATCAGCCGCGTGGTCACCGATATTGAACAGTTTTCCGACGGCCTGCTGCTTGGATTTACCCAGCTGTTTACCGGTGTCGTCACGATCCTTGGCACACTGGTCTTTATGTTCTCCCTGCAGCCGCTGGTCACGCTGGTCGTGCTTGCCTTCACGCCGGTGTCCTTCTTTGTTGCCTCCTTCATCTCCGGGCGCACCTACACCTACTTTAAAGGACAGTCCGAATCCAGAGGCCGCCTGACGGATCTGACAAATGAGGCGCTTGGCAACATCAAGGTCGTTCAGACCTTTGGGCAGGAAAAAAAGATCTCCGCCGAATTTGACCGGCGAAATCAGGAGCTTTCCGGCTACAGCATGAATGCCACCTTTTACTCCTCTCTGACGAACCCGACCACACGCTTTGTCAACTCGCTGATCTACAATGGCGTTGTAATCTGTGGCTGCCTGCTGTGCTTTATGACGCCCTTCGGCGCAGAAGTGCTTACCATCGGCGGACTGACCTCGTTCCTGTCCTATGTAAAGCAGTTCAGCCAGCCCTTCAACGAGATTACCGCGGTGCTGACCGAATTCCAGAACTCCCTTGCCTCCGCCAGCCGTGTATTTGAGCTGATCGATGAAGAACCAGAGCCGGCTGACCTGCCAGATGCAGCGGTGATGGGCACAGCTGAAGGACATGTCGATCTGGAAAATGTTTCCTTCTCCTACGTACCCGAGCGTCCGCTGATTGAAAACCTGAGCGTCCATGCCGCTCCAGGCATGCGCATTGCCATTGTCGGCCCAACCGGCTGCGGAAAGACCACGCTCATCAATCTGCTGATGCGCTTCTATGACGTGAACAAGGGAGCGGTCTGTGTGGACGGTACCGACATCCGCCGCATCACCCGCTCCAGCCTCAGAGAAAACTATGGAATGGTGCTTCAGGATACCTGGCTGCGTTCAGGCACGATCCGCGATAATATCGCCTACGGAAGGCCGGAAGCTACAGATGAGGAAATCATCGCGGCAGCTAAAAAAGCCCATGCCCACAGTTTCATCCGACGTATGGAAAACGGCTATGACACCGTCATCGAAGAAAACGGCGGCAACCTTTCCGCCGGACAAAAACAGCTGCTGTGCATCGCAAGAGTTATGCTGGATCTGCCGCCCATCCTGATCCTGGATGAGGCCACCTCCTCCATCGATACCCGCACAGAGATCCGGATCCAGAAGGCATTTGACGAGATGATGAAGGGACGCACCAGCTTCATCGTTGCTCACCGGCTTAGCACCATCCGGGATGCCGACCTGATCCTGGTCATGAAGGACGGCCACATCATCGAGCAGGGAAATCATGACACACTGCTTGAGACCGGCGGCTTCTACGCAGATCTGTACAGATCCCAGTTCGCAGTAAGCTGAGACAACTTATTCCAAAACAAATTAATTCTGCGCTCCTAGTGCAGCACGCTGATCCAAAACACATTGCGGCACGTCTATCCAAAAAAAGTGCTTTACAAACCGCAGACAGCGCGTTATAATACCAATGTTGTCTGACGGGGTATGGCTCAGTTTGGCTAGAGCGCACGGCTGGGGGCCGTGAGGTCGCAAGTTCGAATCTTGTTACCCCGACACATAAAACCGTGCAGGTTAAATCTTACTGATTTTGACCTGCACGTTTTTTTTGTGCCTGAAAAAAGGCAAATATTTTATAATAATGGACAATTATGTATAGGTAAAAATGCGTTTTTGCTGATATAATAGTAAAAGCATAAATCTTTGCTTTAAGGAGGTTTTGTTTTTATGGAGGTTAAAAGTGTTCTTGATGCTTCCTTCCGCCCCTATGGACGGGTCATCAAAGGCGTTGATGTCAGCGGTATCATGGAAGCATTAAAAAAGACCGAGTGCCCGGCAGATCATACGATCTATGTCGCATCTGATCCTGCTCTGGAGGAGACAGAGGCTGGTCGTGAGATGCAGCGGATCGTGTATGGCGAACTGCCTGTCGAGATTGGCTACTGCAATGGTTACAACAAATATCTGAATGCGCTGGAGTATCATCGCTCTTCTGAGATCAATATCGCAGAAAACGATCTGATCCTTCTTCTGGGCAAACAGCAGGATATTACGGATGATTTTCATTATGACACATCCAAGGTCGAGGCGTTTCTTCTTCCTGCCGGCTGTGCCATCGAGGTCTATGCCACCTCGCTTCATTACGCACCCTGCTGCGTAAATGATCAGCCGTTCCGCTGTGTCGTTGTCCTTCCCAAGGGAACCAACACGGATCTTTGCTCCGCCCATGGCCCGGAGGGTGAGGATAAGCTTCTTACCGCCGTTAACAAGTGGCTGATCGCACATGAGGATGCAAAAATCGCCGGTGCTTTCAACGGCCTTGTCGGTGAGAATCTGAAGGTTGACTGATCGGACAGTATTTTCAAGGAAGCCGAAAGGCGCTTGCCTGAATTGCCCTTTCGCTGCATTCCTTTCAACTATTGCCAATAACCTGCATTTGGTTTTTAGATTAATTTTTCTTTAAGGAGGATTCTGTATCATGAACAATGTACCCGAAATCAAAGTCGGTATCGTTGCTGTCAGCCGTGACTGCTTCCCGGCCAGCCTGTCCAAGACCCGCCGTGAGCGTCTGGTCAAAGCTTACACCGAGAAATACGGTGCAGCCGATATCTATGAGTGCCCCATCACCATCATCGAGAGCGAGATCGACATGGTCAATGCCCTTGAGAATATCAAGGCTGCCGGCTGCAACGCCCTCTGCGTATACCTTGGAAACTTTGGACCGGAGATCTCCGAGACTCTTCTGGCCAAGCATTTCGATGGACCGAAGATGTTCTGTGCAGCAGCTGAGGAGAGCCAGACCGACCTGATCCAGGGCCGCGGCGATGCTTACTGCGG
>DFFG01000075.1:121832-166605 GCA_002368795.1 Eubacterium sp. UBA3782 | reverse complement strand
GCCGAACTGGCGCACAACCGTCCCAGATGTTTGGTCACTGTGCATCCTCTTCCGCATCTTCCTGGAAGTCGGACAGGCCGACGACGCTGTGTACGGGTACGGAGAAGGCGATTCCGTGTCCTTCTGTTTCCAGACCGGTCTGTACGTAGATTTCCTTCAGAACGGCATCTTTGATGTCCTTCGGGATGAGGATGATCACGATATCTTTTTCGGGTACGATGTCCAGATTGAACTGCTGGGTTGCTTCTGTGCGTGTTGTGCCGTGTCCTTTCAGGATCGTTCCGCCGCTGGCTCCGGCCTTTCTTGCTGCATACATGACGCTGTCAGCGAATCCTGCATTGACCGCACAGAATACGGCTTCGTATTTTTTATCCATTTCCTGTATTTCCTCCTGCCAGTCTTTCGTCGTTGCTTAAGAATCCGTAGCTTAGCTTTCCGATCATGCTGGAGAACGGTATGGCAAAGGCGATTCCTGTATCATTTGCTATCGAGTGGAACTTGTCTTCCAACGCTTCCATATCTGATTTTCCTGCAAGGGAAGGTGAATGAATCAACTGCCCTCAGTTGAAAGCTTGACTCAAAAACAGTAATGGCAGTTCTGAGTCACTCTGCTGATGCAAACTTACTCCGGATGAGTGACTTAAAAACGGTTCATGTGCATTCTAAGTCACTCCGCCGAAGAAAAAATATCGCAATTGATTGACTCAAAACAGCAAACAGCCATTCCAAGTCACTCCGCTGATGCAAACTTACTCCAGATGAGTGACTTGAAAACGATACAAGTGCATTCCAAGTCACTCTCTCGAGGAAATTTCGTTTCATAATGATTGACTTAAAATCAACAACCGACCAATCTAAGTCACTTTGCTGAAGAAAATTCATCGTAATTGATTGACTCAAAAACAGCAAACAGCTATTCCAAGTCACTCCGCTGATGCACACTTACTCCAGATGAGTGACTTGAAGACGGTACATGCGCATTCCAAGTCACTCTATCGAGGAAAAGTTGTTTCGTGTGATTGACTTAAAATCAACAAACAGCCATTCCAAGTCACTCCTTTGCAAAATATTCATTTCGAACAACTGACCCAAGTCAGCAAATGAGAAATTAGAGTCATTCCAGACAAACGAAGGGTAGACAGCAGACAAATGGAACAGTTCCAGATGTCTGCCAATTGCCTGAAAGGCTCACATAAATGGATAGGGGCGCACATGAGAAAGGACGCTTCTGCCTGCATATCCTGCAGGCAGAGCGTCTCTTTTTTATCGCATTGTATATCTCGGACTCGTTTCGGGAACACATACTCCGCTTTGGATACATCCCCAAAAAGCTGGCTAACTCATGACTATAAGTCACAAGAATGCGCCAGCTGTACTTTCAATTTTCCCAATCTGATTAATAAGAAAAAGGTACCATACTTAACCACGCTTCAATCCTTACATGAAGCATATCAGTTTCTCATGTGTTTCTTTGACAGTTCCTGCCTCATGTACCTAAAATATGGAATAAATATAACGGGCATACATATCAGAGATGCTAAACCATTATCTGTACAAAGGCCTGCCAAACCAAACCATTCCATTAACCAGAAAGCAGCAAAACATCTGGCGCCAAGTTGGATACACGCCGCTAATAATGTATAACCTGCATGCCCTAACGACTGTAACGCTGCCCGGAAAATATGCATGGGAACCATGAAAAAAACGCCGATACAGTTTACATGAATATAGATCCATGCAGCTTCCAAAGCTGTTTTTGCAACAGTCGGATCCTCTGCTTCCCCAATAAAAAGCCGAAGCATCGGATCACCCAAAGTCAGCAGGACTACAGCTAATGCCACAGAGAACAAAAAAGCAAAAGCGGCCATATACTTCATCCCTACAGAAATCCTGTCTGGTTTTTCGGCACCATAATTTTGTCCTACATAGACACTAACCCCAGAACAAACCGCCTTCTCAATTGTTTCCAGAAAACTATAACATCTCGACGCTGCTGCGATTCCGGCCGCAATAGCTGGTCCCTGCATGTTTACACGACTATCTACAATAACTCCGCCAACAGCTAATACAATGCTGTTAAAAAACAATGGCCCCCAAAGCTTCACTGTCTCAAAAAACAGTACATAATCAGGTGTCAAATCCTTCTTTTCTATATGATACGAATCATCTCTAACCATCAAGAACACAACAATGGCAAGAGAAATCATTTGAGAAAAAACTGTCGCTTGTGCCGCACCCTGAATTCCTTTATTTAGATATGCAACCAGATACAGATCCAAGACAACATTCAGCCCGGAAGAAAAAACGACAGAAAGGAATGGCCCAGTACTATTGCCGTTTGAACGGAGGATCGCGCAGATAAGATTGTAAAGAAGTGTAATCGGCAAAGCCATGACCATATAGGACAAGTACAACCTTGCCTGAGGCAGAATTGAGGCCTCAATTTGCAGCGCTGTGGTGATATCGTCTACCAGAAGACGAAAGATCAATGTCAATAAGATCCCACCTGCACACCCAAATTCAATTGCTGCAGCTATAATCTTTCGGAATCCCCTCTGGTCCCCGGCTCCTATTCTTTGAGAAGCAGCTATTCCAAAACCGATTGCGCAATCTGTGCATACACCAAGTAATGCCCAGCGCACCCATCCTGTGCCACCAATAGATGCAAGTGCATTCAACCCGGCATATCTTCCAACAATCACCGAATCTGTCAGGGAGTAAAGCTGCTGCAGCAGGTTACTGAAAACCAGCGGAACTGAAAATACAAGGATTCGGTAAAGCGGATTCCCTGTTGTCATATCAATCTTGTCTTTTCGCATCCTTCTCCCTTTCGTGCATATGTGCGTTATCTATCCTGGCACAGTGCAACGTGCAGCTAAAGCTTTTGTGATTTCATTTCTTTTATTATGTGAAAAATCCGGCCCTAAGGCCGGATATAATTCCTATAACGTATCCAAAGGGCTCTGCCTGATTCGCTCGTCTTTTAACGAAGTCATCTATTCTCTTTTCTTTCCAGGCAGTTGAAGAAAAACAACACAGCTTAGTACCAGAAGAATACCGATTACCATTTTGGCAGTCAACCTTTCTTCCAATACCGTAACACCAATTAGAATACTGGTTACCGGCTCAAGGGTACTTAGAAGTGATGTCCGGACCGGTCCAACAAGAGAAAGCCCAAATTGAAACAGGACAAATGCGGCTGTTGACAACACTGCCAGGCCAAACAAAGCCCTCCACCCTGGAGCAGTCTTTGGAAAAGTAAGTCTTCCAACGGCCGCTCCAAATCCAAGAATCTCTATTGCACATAAAATGGATATCCAAAGGGACATAATATCTGCAGGTGGATTATCTTTCCTATGCCCGCAAACCGCAATATATGCAGCATAAATAAGGCCAGACACAACTGCCAGAACCATTCCGGCAATATTAAGCTCTTCTCCCGGAGCCAAAAACAACGCCAAACCGCAAAGGCACATCACTAATGCAAGGCTCTCTCTCCGAGAAGGATGCAGACCGAACATTAACACAGACAATATAATTACAAAAGCTGGATAAGTGAAATGCAGGGTAGTTGCAAGCCCGGAGCTTATGTATTCATATGAATTATACAGGCAGATTGTTGTCGCGCTGAAACAGAGAGAATAGAACAGAATGTTTGGTATGATATTTACGCGAATTCGTATCGCTTCATGCCGCAGGATCCTCAGCCAAAAAAGCAGAAGAACTGAACTGGTGAAAAACCTTACCCCTGCTGCTGCAAAAGGCGATGCTCCATCTGCATATGCTGCCTTCGCAGCGAGCGGCATCATACCATAGAATACGGCAGAAGCTATACAAAATGCTGAGCCTTTAACTATTCCGTCTTTCATTTGTCCCACCAGTTACTTATTCCCGTTCTATCAGAAATTTCTTGCTATATATCATGCAGCTTCCTTAGCAGTTTTTGCCTGTTTAGTGTCTGTTAAATGGGCTGTATGCTTTCCAAGAGATTTTTCCATCTTGTTCTGAAGGATTGTCAATAATGTACAAATAACCAGATAAACAATACCGGCCTCAACATACATCCAAAGCGGCTGGAAATTATTAGCCACCTGGGCTCTTGCTACCTGGAATACCTCTTTAACGGTCAGCATTGCACAGAGTGATGTATCTTTAGTCAAGCTGATGAAATAGTTAGAAACTGACGGAACCGCAATAAGAGCCGCCTGTGGAATAATGATATGGCGAATCGTCTTTACCCTGCTGATATTCAGAGCTTTCGCTGCCTCCCACTGTCCTTTAGGAACTGCATTAATTGCTGCCCGTATGACCTCTGAATTGTATGCACCCTGGCTAATCGTCAGTCCTACAACAGCAGAAGCAAAGGGTGACAGAACAATTCCAAACTGGGGAAGTCCATAGAAGATAATGAACAACTGAACCATAAGAGGTGTTCCTCTAATAATCCAGACATAAAACTTAGCGATCCCGCTGATTATTTTCGACTTTGAAAGCCGCATTAATGCCACAATAAACGCGACAACAATTCCAAGGATAAACGCGATAATTGAAAGAGGAATTGTTGTCAAAATACATGCTTTTAACATCGGCAAAAAAGCATTTGCCATTAATTCAAATATTTTTTGTGGATTAGTCTCAAGCATACGGCATTATTCCTCCTTCGCTCTGCTTCTCCATAGAGGGGACAGCCTACAGCCGTCCCCCTGCCAATCTCATTGTTTCTTCTATTACGCGGCCAATTTGTAAATGACTCTTTGCCCTGCTTTACAGATAAGGCTGATATAAAATGGCATTCTCTGTAAACTCATCACCCATAAACTGGCGGGACAAAGCAATAATCGTTCCATCGTTGAGCAGCTCTTCAATACAAGCATTTACTGCAGCGATCAGGGACTGATCCTCTTCACGAAGAGTGATACCACCCTGAAGATCCTCTACATTCTCCGGCTCATAGATAAAAGCAACCTTTACCTTATCTGCTGCTTCCGGATATGTTTCGAGATACCGGTTAAATACGACCATGGAATTGACAGTGAGGTCAACGCTTCCATTCATAAGGCCATTAATTGCCATAGCAAAATCCAGATCCGGGTTACATTCACATCCCGCATTGGCTGCGATCTTGCCATAGGAAGAGGTTGTAGAGTTACCAGCTATCTTACCATTCATGGAAGCTATATCTACAATATCGGTATTGTCTGCCGCTACAATAATAACCGGCATATCCTGATTGTACAGCATCGAGTTTGTCAGGCCGTCAAAAGGCTCAATCGTTGAGTTCTTCAGACCTTCGGAGATACAGTCATACCGCTTGGACTGAAGGCCTGCAAGAATGCCATCAAACTGGGATGCAACATCGAACTTGATTTCAACGCCAAGCTTCTTTGCGATTTCTTTTGCTACCTCTGCATGGAAACCAGTCAGGTTATCTGCATCATTTTCATCGTAATACAGATAAGGGATCCAGTTGCCTTCACAGCCACAAGTAAGAACCCCTGCCTCTTTTACTCTTGTGAATGATCCATCGGTATCATTTGCAAGAATATCGGCAAGAATAGCATCTAAATTGCTCTCCGTTGTTTCTTCCTCTGCCGGAGCAGCTTCTTCTACTGCACTTTCAGCCACCGATTCAGCTGTTTCAGACACCGCTGCCTCTGCAGGAGCCTCCGATCCACTAGTCGATCCACCTCCGCACGCAGATAATGTAATCGCCATAATGCCTGCCAAAATTAACGCTAATCTTTTTTTCATTACCAGTTTTCTCCTTTCTTCTTTACATTTGATTTTCACTATCAGATTGTATTTGGATCAGCTGCCTTTTTCTTTCTGCTATTTTTAACCCTTATAACCATCCAGCGCAATTTCCACCCAGAAGTAATTGAAGCACTCTCCAGCTGCCAGTGATGAACCATGAGGGGTACCCAGCTTCGTATACGTCACATCTCCATCCGATACATGAACGGATTCATCTCCGGCACTGTAAGTCATCACGCCGCCTGGAAGAATGAAGTACCACTGATCCAGATCCGGATGCATATGCTGTCCAATAACAGAGGGACCTTCACCATAGTTCCATCCCATGGAAAAACGCCCCATATAACGATGTTCCATTACCATATGTGATTTACAGGTAGAACCGATACCACCGGTAAATCCTTCGGTATATCTCCAGGAATCTTTGAAGAGTCGGAACCTTGGCAACTCAATGTGAATATAATCCATCCGGTCAAGATCATACTGACTCATACGGCCAATGAACTGGTAAAATTCCAGATCCTGTGCTCCAGCATAGATCGTGATTTTTTCCTCGTCATAATTGGGGACAAAGTTTGCATAATCTGTGATGTTATATGCTGTTGACTCAGTCGTCACAAATCCAGTTGGAGTAACAAAAGCAAAGAATTGCGTTTTATCTCCATACTTATAGAGTTCTGGCTGCCAGGAGCATCCTGCCTTCAGCACACACTTGAATGCACTTATTTCTGTACTCGCCCCCGGCAGAATCTCGGTCCGAAAGAATCCTGTCTCATCAAATGCTCCTGTCAGTTCACTTTTTCTTGCAATCCGCATTTTTTCTTCCTCCCTTTGCAGTTGAATTATTTAAAAACCTGCAGTATCAAGAATCTAATGAAAATAATTACGCAGAATGGCCATATTACTGCGATCTGCACAAAATGGATCATCGGCATATATTCCGCCCAACTCCATAACAAAATATCCGGTATATTGATTCTCTATAAAAGAATGCAACATCTTTTTTAATGGATATTCACCATCTCCAAATGCCCTGTGCCCAGAGGGAACTCCGTCCACAAAATGACAATGCACGATTTGATCGCCAAACGTATCAAACCAATCGCCTACGTTCTCGCCTGCAACGCCTGCTGCAACAGTGTCCAGCAGTATTTTTACAGAATCCTTTGGGAGCAGTTCATAGAACTTTTTGAATTCCTCAAGATTCCGGACAATATTGCTTTCGGACGGTTGAAGGCTTTCCAACGCCAATGTGACGCCTTTCCCTGCAGCAAACGAAGCCAATCTGCATATCATATCTGCAGCGCGCCGAATTGTCTCATCATCGGCTCTGTCCCGATACCCCCAACCTGCATTAACGGAAAGAATCCTGCAGCCCAGTTCCTCTGCGGTACGAACTCCGTTTTCGTAATAGTGGAGGGATCTTTCAATACGCTCCCTTCCATCAATACCGATGCTGTATTGCCATTGCATGCTTGGTGCGCAAACCGATACAAATTTCAGGCCTCGTGCCTGTGCTTCTCTTTTGTACCAACCTGGCAAAGAATATTTCTGATCATCCAGCAAAAAATGAGGCGCTCCGCACCATAGTTCAAGGTTCTGTATTTCACATGCCGCCATACTGTCAAGATATTCTGTAAATGAATATCTGCGGTAATGCTGATTCATACCTGCAAGCTGGCTCAGCCTCAGTTCAAACATGAGATAGCCTCCGTATCTTCGGCCCTAGCGAAATATTGCTTTACACATTGATCATCTTTCTCGGGCAAGGCGGACTTTCGGTCTAAAAAGCAGGTCAATCCGGCAGAACTATGTTTCTGCTCAAGTACCGACAGATAATGCCGCAGAGGATAAACTCCATTTCCAGGAACTCTTCTCCCGCTTTTACCTCCATCCTCTATAAAAATGTGAAATATCCTGTCTTTGAATAATTCCAGCCACTCATCAATTGACTCCGCAGCTGCATTCATCACATGAACGTCCAGCAGAGCACCAATCCTCGAATCACCTGTCTGCTTTAAGATTCGATTTAGGGAATTAATATCGGTTATCGCGGCAGCATCCTTTTTTAAAGCTGTGCCAACAGCCAATCTTACTCCAGTCGTCTCTGCCAGAGGAGATAATTCCGACAGTATTCTTGTTGCATTATCGATAAGCTCATCCGTGTTACATGACAAAATGCCGTTCTGTGGTCTTATACATACAGTATCTGCGCCAAGATACGCTGCTGCACATATGCAGTTTTCCAAATATTTACTGGTTGCCTTTTGTAGGTCAGAATCCTTTTCTGCAAAAATACTATACCCATACCCGCCTGGGATAAAAACATCTGCATGAAGACCAAAGGAGGCCAATAATTTTGCCGTACTTTCTATTTCGTCAAAGGTATGATGATTAAGGAAAACATGTGGAACGCATCCATAAAGTGTAATCCGCTGAATGTCAAGCTCTGCCATACTCTGACAAAATCGCTCAAGCGGGTAGTCCAGATAATGCGCATTACAGGGTCGTACCATATTCTGCATCTTCCAACCCCTCTTATTAATTAAAGAACCTTTGACAAAAAATCGATGGTACGTTTATGCTGTGGATTTTCAAATAACTCTTTTGGCGAATTCTGTTCAAGGATATACCCCTCATCAAAGAACAGAACGCGGTCTGCCACCTCTCTTGCAAAACCCATCTCGTGGGAAACAATAATCATTGTCATTCCCTCTGCTGCGACTGTTTTCATAACATCCAGCACCTCGCCAATCATTTCCGGATCCAAAGCTGAAGTCGGTTCATCAAAGAGCATTAGATCTGGATTCGTTGCAAGTGCCCTGGCTATTGCAATTCGCTGCTGCTGTCCTCCGGATAATTGCGATGGATAGTTTTCTTTCTTATCCAAAAGGCCAACTCTCTTAAGCAGCCGTTCTGCAATTGCGTTGCATTCAGCCTCCGGCATATTAAAGTTGGTTCGAAGAGCAAGGGTAATATTACTTAAAATCGTATGGTTAATGAACAGGTTAAAGTTCTGAAAAACCATACCTATCTCTCCCATGGCAATATTTCGTTTTTCCTTTTCCGCCCGGCCCTTGCCCAAAAGATCAACTTCGAATCCTGCCCTGTTTTCTTTTTCTGGAACATTCAGTATGATCTCCCCGGCATTTGCCGTCTCTAAACCGTTCAGACAGCGAAGGAACGTAGATTTCCCGGATCCAGAAGGGCCGATAATAACAATAACCTCGCCACGTTTCACATCCAGGTCAATGCCCTTAAGAACCTCCAGCTTGCCAAAGTTTTTCTTGAGACTTTTCACCTGCAAAATCATATTATTATCCACGTCAACCCCTCCACCTTGCTGTATCTATGCAAAATTTTACGTATCTCTTTCGGTATTTTTATCTAAAATTTTACGTTACTTACGTTAGTTATACCGCTGTTTTTTCGTGTTGTCAATATCAATATTCCTGTTAATTTTCTAATACTCATCTAATTATCCGTCTTTTTAGCTGGAATTAACAAATAATTATGGAATTTGAAAGGCTATCCCCTGCTAATTTTTAGAAATATTTTCATTATCATCTCCACTTTTCATGTTTTACGAAATTTTTTCGTAATTGGGTTGACTTATTCGATCAGTGGTTGTATAAGTAAAACGTAGAGGAGATTTTTCGCATGAAGAGTGTCACATTAAAAAATATCGCAGATGCATGCAATACTTCCGTAGGTACTGTTAGTCGCGCTCTTGCAAATAAGCCAGACATTAGTACTGCCACAAAAACGCTAATTATCAATACTGCCAGGGAAATGGGCTATATCCGTACAGAAAAAGAAGCCATTCCTTTGGAACTGCATAAAATTTATGTTCTTGTATCGAGTTCAAGGGATTTTTTCTTTGGGGAGATGCGCAGGGGAATCTATCAGGCGTCCGAAGAACTTCAGCGCGACGGGATAGAAATAGAAATTCTCTCTTCCCCCTTTGAACAAGAAGAACAAATTGACGTTCTATCAAAGTTGGAAATCACTGCAAACGATGCACTGATTGTTTGTAGTGCCGGCAGAAGGATCGGAGATTATATTGATCATTTTGTCGATAATGGGATACCTGTCGCCACTTTGTATACAGACGCCAGTTCCAGTAAGCGCCTGTTCTTTTGCGGTATGGATGCTTATTCCTCCGGAAGGCTGTGTGCCGGGATCATGGGCAGATTCATGGCGAAAAAGGGGAAAGTACTGATACTTGGGTGTTTTTCTGGAAATGAAACCCTGGACAACCGTTTCGCTGGCTTCTGCTCTGTTATGCAGGAAGATTTTTCCGACATAGAAATCGTCCCCCTGTTACAGCCAGAAGATAATGAAGAAATTGCATTTCGCACGATACGGGATTACTTGACCAGAAATCCTGAGATTAGCGGAATTTTCCCGACAACCTATCATTATATCCACGGAGTATTAAAAGCCTGCATGGAACTTCAGCGTAAGGACATTACCGTAGTCGGCTACGATACTTCACCTTTGGTATTGGAATGTCTGTACAACGATTATTGTGATGCCATTATCTACCAGAATCCTTATCTGCAAGGTTATATGTCGGTAAAATCTATGGCTCAATATTTGTTAAACAAATCCCTGCCCAATGATAACCTGATCAACATCTCATCCCGCATAATAACTAAGTACAATGCAAAAATGGTGATATCAGCTAACTGTTAATATTTTCTATATCATTTTAGGGGGTGTAAGCCATGATTAACCTTGAACGTAACCCGATTCCAGTCTTTTCTGATGGTTTTTCCTGCAAAGAGGTCCTTGTCGGAACTCATCCTCTGGTTAAGCCTTTCCGGTGCACTTTGAAAGCAGGCTGCCATACGACTCCTGAACTGCGGTCAGACATTATGCAGTTTTACTGTTTTATTGATGGGAAAGGATACATTACAGGAAAGGATAAAGCGTTCAATATTAATGAGCTTTCATTCTATATCCCCGACTTCGCAAACCAGTCCTATAGCATATATGCCTCCTCTGAGACGGATCTGGAATTTGTGCGATTTGATATTGACATGCTTCCCTCTGACTGGATTGCATTTGAAGATACGCATTACCTGACACCCTGGTTCAAGACAATCTCGGCTTGTGAGCCATATACCCAGACCTGTAAAGGCCCAAATACAAAAAGCTACATGGTCTTGAACGGAAGGATCATGGCGCGAATTTTATGCGGTGTTTGTGTATCGATTGGAGAAGGGACAAAAGAAAAAGGGCATCCATCCGTCGATCAATGGAACATTACGCTTCCTGGTGCAGATTTTACTTTGTATGTAGAAGATGAGGAAGTTCATCACGGCCCCCTGGAAATCAGCTATGTTAAGGCCGGACTTGATCATGGCCTTATTGCCGACGAGGGAAAAAAGGTCGCGTATATCTGGTTTGAACATTTTGTAGAAGAGCGGCAGATTGACGTTCAAAATTACGCTGACAATGGCGCCAAACACGGACACAATTAACTGCCGCTTATCCAGCGAGGGCAAACATCATGAAAGATTCCCAGTGGAAAACCATTCTTGCTGCATCACAGTGTCAGGAACTGGGCTATGTTCCTACAGGCATGATCGTTGACAGTCCCTGGATGCCCGGATATTGCCAGGTATCTACCATTGACTACTATACAGACCCTACTGTCTGGATGAACTGCTACAATACAATAAAGTCCGATTTTCCAGATCTCATTTTCCTTCCGGATTTTTGGGTCGAGATGGGCATGGCTGCAGAGCCTTCTTCGTTTGGCTGCAAACCGGTGTTTTATCATAATCAGCCTGTTATGATCCGCCATCTGATCGAGGATGCCGATGAGATCAATACTCTGCTGGACCTTGAGATCCCGGATCCTCAAAAAGACGGACTCATGCCGCTGGCCATCAATTACTACAAGAACCTGCAGAAAAAGCTTGTCGGCACCGATGAAAAGATCCGAATCGTTGCTTCCAGAGGGCCGCTGAATATTGCTACATTTTTGATGTCGGTTCCGGAATTTCTCATGGCAATCAAGGATTATGACGAGGAAGCACATCGTCTCCTGGATATGACAACAGAGCTCGTGATCCGCTGGCTGAAAGCACAGATGGATGTACTGCCAGATGCAGAGGGTATCCTGGTGCTGGATGACATCTGCGGTTTCCTGTCAAAGGATGATTATCTGGAGTTTGCGCATCCGTATCTGAAACGGATCTACGATAGTTTTCCTGTCCCTGTAAAGCTGTTCCACAACGACAACTTTGGAAACCAGTACACCACATTCCCGTACATTGCTGATCTTGGGGTTAACATCTTCAACTTTTCCTATCAGGCAGACATTCAGACTGCCCGCAAAGAGCTCGGAGACCATGTATGCATTTTCGGAAATATTGCGCCGCTGGATATTCTGACACGTTCCGATCCGACGACAATACAGACAGAAACTCTCCGTATCCTGGATACATATAACTCTACCAAGGGAATCATCTTCTCTGCAGGCGGAGGAGCCTCCCCTGGGATGTCTAAGGACAACTGTCAGGCTATGCTCCAGGCAGTACATACCTGGAATGAATCACGCTAATAAAGACAACGGCAGCCGGTGCTATCCTAAGGAAAGCACCGGCTGCCCCAGTTTTATTATGAACAAGTATCTTCCTTTGTCTGAGCAGCCTCTTTGTTCTCGTTGAAATAGAAATCATACATCCTCTTCGTCATGGTCTTCTTGATTTTGGTGAAGAGGGCTCCCTTTACTCCTGAAATGAATGACATTGCTTTCCTGTCTTCTCTCTGAAATTAACCGGGGTCTGCTCTCACGAGCAGGCCCCGGCTGCGATTTCGGTCTGTATCTGCCGCTATACTTTTATGATAGTTGGGAGCTTCCCTATGTCAACGACACAAAGCGGCAATCTGTTCAGGATTTCCGAATGTATTCCCTTTCGATATAACTGATAATGAAGAAACTCTGACACGGAGAACGTTTCTCCAGGGGGGCTGATATCTCGATTGGATACTTTATTTACATTACTTGCTCCGCCTGTAAGTTTTCTGTATTTTTTGTCATCATTTCCAAATTGACACGACGATACACCTATAATATAGTCAAAATGACAGACTTCTTTACGGGACAGCATTTTAATCAACGGCAGATAAAGAGGAGGTAAGCAAATGGTAAAGAAAAAAATACTGAGTATTGCTCTATCCCTTGTGCTGGGATTAGGCAGTACCGCATTCGTTTCTCCGGCAGTCTTTGCTGCAGAAGAGACAGAAATTGTCTATCTCCCGGAAACGGGGACATCAACGGAATTACAAAATGAAGAAGCATTTCATATGACGCTCCCGGAAGCTGTGGAGGAACCGGCAAGTCTCGAAACAGCTCTGGAGCTGCAGGATTCCGGGGCGGATGATTCTGCAAGTGAAGCCCTGCCGGATGCCGCAGTTACGGATGAAGCTAAGGAAACAGCCCCCGGGGGATCTGATACTGCAGAGACCGAAGCAGAAACAGAAGCCCAGGATGAAGCCGGAACGGAAACTCCGGCCGAATCCGAAGGACCGGATGAAACCGAAGTAACTGCAGAGACGGAATCTGTCCAAGAGCCGAAGGCCCTTGAAGAAACCGGGGCCGACTCCGATGAGGAAGAACCTGGAAATACCGGTGAGGAGGATAACCCTTCCCGGGACACCCAGGGGGAGGACTACTACTATCAGTTCAGGAACTGGAACGCCCTGCCGGGATGGGAACGGACCTATGAAAGGCGGTATTATGTTCAGCCCGCCGAAGATGAAGAGACCACCTACAATATCACAGATATTGTGCCGGTTTCGGAAGGCTGGGAGAATATTATCACGCTTCGCAGGGAGTATGCGGACAATGACCCCTCCGGTGAAGACTGGTGGTGGGTGATCCGCGCCAGGTCAGGCGGCACCGTAGAACTTGAAGTACAGGCTGAGCGCCTGGACGGCAGTCCCTGGTCCTACTATTTCTTCATATCTGTTGGCGAGGATGCCTATACCCTCACTGTCGATTCGGAAACCGGTCAGGACTATCATCTTCCCGGCGACGCGCCTGTACTGAAGGCCTATGCCCAGCACTTCTCATCTGACCCGGAACGGGACGGTGATCTTTCCGGCCTTGGCTATCGCTGGGAGATCAACTCCGGGGAAGAAGGAATTGAAGCCCTCAACACCCCTGTTGAGGACGACCCCTCCAGAGTGCAGGTAATCTTCGGCAGCCTTCCTGAAGGCAGAGATGAGGTCGAGGTATATATCCAGGTATTCCTTCTGGATGAGAATGGCAATGAGGTTGGCCAGTCCGGCTGGATCATGTGGCTTCGCGATGAGTATAAAGAGCTCTATCCCACCAGGATCGACGGAAATCTTCCCGTTGGCGGGACAGCACAGGTCCCTGCAGAACTAAGAAGCTATCCGGCAGATACGCCGGCCGGCTATGAAACCATCGCAGATGTGGGATTCCGATGGTTTTATGACCCGAATGCCGTAGAAATATTTGCTCCTGACGGAAGCAGGGTCAGTCCGGAGGGTGCGGAGCTTACACCTGCATCTTCTGATTCCGGCAGCTGTGATTTTACCATTCATCGCCTGCGTGAATGGGATACGAATCTTCATCTGGAGGCCGTCTGGACGGAAAACGGTGAAGAAAGAGCTGCCTACAGAGATTTTTATCTGAATCGCTGCGAGTACCGCATCTGGATCGATGATCAGGGGAATAACCTGCTGTACCGGGACAGCACTCTGGAGTTCCGTCTGATTACGGAAGGTCTGGAGGAGCTTGCGGCAGGACAGGATTATAATATTGAACTGAATGTTGGCAGGAGGGGCGAAGGCCGCTGGGATACCCTCTTTACTCCTGGCGAGGAATATGATTTTGACTGGGAAACCGGCACGATCACCCTCTATGGCAGCCGGATTTTCGAGACGGGAGTAGATCAGGTCAATTTCTACGCCGGAATCTGGATCCAGACCGGAGAAGGGGAACAGGACTGGAGCCTGGTCAGCGATTATACGGACTGCCGGGCAGAGCTTCGGGAGTCCCGCATGGACCTCGACCGGGAGTGGGACCGCTCCATGCTCCGGGGATGGGACGGCACCGTAGACTGCCGCAGAAACATATATGTAGAAAATGCTCTTTTCCCCGACGGCCGCGATTTTGAATATACCGTGATCAATGTTGAGATCATACGGGACGAGCCCCTGGATGGACAGGCCGGGCCGGTGATCACCGATTTCCATCGGGACCAGAATGAAAACGATCCCGATGATTACTGGTGGTATTACCGGGTAGACAACTACGGCGAAGCTTCACTCCGGGTAACCTATCAGCTGCCGCAAGACCTCGGCGGAGGAACAGACAGCTATGAATTTACCATCTCTGTAGGCAGAGATGTCTATAACGTCATGCTGGTAACAGGAGACGGCGTCAGCCGTGCCCTGCCGGGCGGCTCCCTTGACCTGTATGCCCTCACTTCCAGAGAATCCGAATATGATAATTCTCTGGATGGAATCACTTACCGCTGGGAGCTTCTGGACAACGGCGCAGATTTTGCGGTCCTGAATGAGATTCCCGGTGAGCCCTGGCACAGACAGATGAAATTCCGCGATCTCTATGACGGAGAAGATGGAATCTGGCAGGATGTCCGGGTCCGGGTCACGATCTGTGACGGAACAGATGAGGAGACCGGAGAGCCCATCGTACGTGCGTTTTCTGAATGTAATCTGGTCATGGCTTCCGTTTATATACAGATCATTCCCACACTTGCGGGTCTGGATCTGGATATGGGCGGATCTGTTACCGAGACCTGGGAGGTGCGCCACTATCCTGATGACAGTGCTGACGGATTCAGACTGATGGAGAATGTCCACTATTACTGGTATTATGACCCCGGCTGCGTGCGGATCACGGATGCCAACGGCCAGACTGTGGGGAATAACGATGACCAGGGCAATTATCAGGATTCAGATGCTTCCCTGGGTACCCGCTGCCTCTTTACCATTGAGCGCCTTGAAAACTGGGGAACCAACATTCATCTGGAGGCTGTCTGGGAGGATGAATACGGCGGCAGGCACAATGAAGGCTGGGATTATTACCTGGACAACAAGGATTACAATATCTGGTTCGAACGGGACCAGGTAAACGTCTACGACGATTCCCAGACGACCATTACTCTGGATACCCGTCAGCTGGGAGCCCTAGACTGCCAGATCGTCTATGAGATCGGTGTCCAGGAATATAATGAAGAGACAGATTCTCACCACTGGGTCGAGCTCTTTGATGAGGAAAGCGGCATCTACCAGATCGACGGGAACAACATCACACTTTTTGGCAGTGAAATCGCAAGGAGAAGGCTCGGCGGCGTCAACGTTCACGCCAGGCTGCTCTACCAGGGTGAGGATATCCGGGATGCCTGGTGCTGGGCTGAGCTCAACGAGAGCTGCGGCAGCCATTTCTGGGCAACCGGAGTCTGGCAGGAAGCGACCTGTGAAGAACCCGGAATACTGGTCAAGATCTGTCCGAAATGTTTCGAGATGCGCTGGGAAGAGATCCCGGCCAAGGGACATACACTGGAAAAGATCGCTGCCAAAGCGGCGACCCTGACTGCAGAAGGAAATATCGAATACTACCGCTGCATCGACTGCGGCAAACTCTTTGCGGATGCCGAGGGCAATGAGGAGATCAGTCTGGAAGAAACCGTCATCCCGAAGCTTCTTCCCCAGGAGATTACCGCAAAGGCAAAAGCGTCATCGATAGCCGTGGGCAAGACGACCACGATCACAGTCACGGGCAATATAGGCAAGTTGACCTATAAGTCTGCAAATACAAAGATCGCAGCCGTTTCCTCCGCAGGAAAGATCACGGCAAAGAGTGTCGGAACCGTGAAGATCACAGTGACAGCTGCAGCCTCCGGCCTTTATGGCAAAGCAACGAAGACCATCACCATCAAGGTGACCAAGGGCGCCCAGCCCATGACAGTCAATGCAGTCAAAAAGACGGTGCTTTACACCAAAGTTAAGAGTGCCGCCCAGGCCATAACCGGAGCGGTCACCGTCAGCAAAGCCCAGGGCAAGGTCACCTACGTGAAATCCAAAGGAGCAGCCGCTTTGACCGTAAATAAGTCCACAGGTGCGATCACTGTCAAAAAGGGAACTGCGAAGGGAACCTACAAGATCGTCATCAAGGTAACTGCGGCCGGAAACACAAACTATAAATCTGGCAGCAAGAGTGTTACCGTAACTGTCGTCGTCAAATAGTTCCTACCCACGATGTAAAAAAGTGCTTGACGTTTGCACCGAGACGATCAGCTGCGATACCGCAGTTCTCGCGACCGGCCAGAAGCCCTTCGGCGGTGCACTGATCGACGCACTGAAAGCAAAGGGTTACAAGGTTCAGATCATTGGCGACGCGATCCGTCCGAGAAAGATCATCGATGCCGTCCGTGAAGGCAACTTCGCCGGCTATCAGATCTGATCAGCAGAAGGAAAGCAAAAATACTGTATAACAGATACAGCGGCAGGCCAAAAGCCCGCCGCTATATTAATCGTGCTCCGTGAGGCACACGACTCAGTTTTGCCCATAGTTATGATTTAAAGTCACTTTTATAAAATTGTTGATCCATATTTACTACTAGAGATTACAGCATAATCTCCTCCATCGTATCACCATATATGTAGCCGTGTATCTGCATCTCCACATAGACAATACCCAGATTGGAATATCATAAAATTGATATAATAACAGCTGAGCTTTTCCATGGAAAAAAACTCTCCGTCCTGATGTATTCTCTGCAGATTTTTAAGCGCCCGCTTTGCTCCTGAAAAAGTATACGTATCACCAGGATGCAACGCATCTTTCTCGTAAGAAAGAATCCCATGGGCTCCTCTGTATAACACTTCACCGGAAATAGAATCCACCTCACGAATCACATAGCCTTTATCATCATAATTCAACATTTCCTTACCCACCTTGTCAAAAAACAAAAAACACCTTTAAACGGTTTGTGCATTTCATGTTTGAGGTGTTGATAACTTAAAATGTCTTTTAAAATATAATTGGACAAGGAATAAATAACACCCTGGATTTCTCCAAGGTGTTCTGTGATGAGAATAGTTTTGTTTATACCATGGCTTCTTGAAAAGGTTTAATTTCCGCTATTTCGTTGTCTATGCGCATCTTCATGTTGCGGATGTCAATATCAGTCTGAATATCAAGGAAATAGCGATCGGACACACCAAAGAACTTCGCCAGACGCAGTGATGTGTCAGCTGTAATTCTTCTTTCATTATTCAAAATCGCTTGAATCCTGGAAACAGGAACATGTATTTCCTTAGCCAGTTTATAAGCCGACAGATTCATGGGCTCCATAAACTCTTCCCTGAGGATTTCGCTCATTGTTGGTGTAGAAATATAGTCAGCCATCATATGCCTCCTCTCTCACTATACTAAGCCATGCTCAGTCAATGATAATCAACGATTTCAACCGAGTGAAAGCTATTTTTGCCTTCTACTGAAAAGCAAATACGATACTGGTTATTGATGCGAATGCTATATTGTCCCTCACGGTTTCCCTGCAAGGATTCCAGATGATTTGCAGGTGGAACTTTCAGATCCTCCAAACATCCAGCCCTGTCAATCATGATCAATTTTCGTAATGCCACTCGTTGAATGTTTTGCGGGAGTTTTCTGGAGAAATACTGATGGAAGACTTTCTCCGTTTCCTTGTCAGCAAAACTCTTTATCATTTGATTGCATTATACCTTTTGTGCGTGTATATGTCAAACGGGTATATTGTTCTGGATCCCCTTTCTTCGTAAAATTCAATGCTTTCTTCGTATCTCTACCATTTCGCTATCGTCTTCCCCATGATATTGCCGAAAATATTTCATGGTAGAATTCGTCCCGCTGTTGCGGCCCGCCCCGATCACATATATTTCGGTTGACCATGCCGAGATCAGTCTGTTTCTTCTTGGAAAATGATATGCTCTTGCCGGTGTTCCCGGTGGATACTCCGACAAAATCATTCCATATTCGGTGATTTTATCATAGAGCTCGCTGTGCTCACGGGGATACGAGAGATCCGGACCTGTGCCAACAAATGCAATCGTTCGAAGTCCGTTTTTTAGTGCTGCTGTGTGAGCATATCCGTCAATTCCTTTTGCGCCGCCACTGATAATGACCGCATCGGAACTGTCTTTCCTGATACGCTCAATTCGCGCGATGCACTTGTTTTTATCCTCTCTGGTGCACCTTCTTGCACCGATTACACCAACTGTCCTGTATTCTTTATTACCTTCCAATACATCGTCCATCCCCCACCAATCCAATTCAGTTGGTGTATAGTCAGGTCCAAAGGGATTCCATTTTTGCATCGGGTCTATTCCAAGATCCGCATCATCCTTGAATAAATCATACCTTCCTCTTCCATACAGTAGAACAGGCAGATCCTCGTATTCTTTCAAATCTTTTGGATAGATTTCATCCTCGTCAGTCAGCAGGAACAGTCCCAATTCATAACACCTGTCGAGGATTCGTGCGGCCTCTTCCGTATTATGAGAGGAAAGAATAAGCTCCTGCCTATGCGGACTGATGCCAGCCTCTGCCATTTCCGATGCGCTCGCGTGGTAGACCCCCTTCGGACTTCCAAACGCACGGAGAAGTTTGTGCTGAGCTGTTGGCCCGATCCCGTTTATAGATGTCATCCATATATAATAGAGCAGCTGCTCATTATCATAATTTTCTGTCATGCCTTTAGCGTTTCTCCTTAAATGTCGTACTGAGTAGGTCTTGTACATACGCTCTAGTTTCAGTTTGTTTCAGGAAATCGTATACATCTGGCTGCTTGAGACGTCAAGATCTCTGCATCCAAGAACTCGTATGACATCTTCTCTCCTGATGTTTTCCGCTTCATCCAGATCTGCAGAAGTTCTTGCCATACGAAGAAGCTTGTGTATCACCCTTGCGCTGTATCCATATTTTTCACTTGCCTTTTTCAGTATCTGCGTACATTCGTCATCCAGTTTGCAGTATTTCTGGATCATTGCTGTTGTCATCTGCGCATTGCAGCTTATATCCTTCTCATTGATAAACCGCTTCTGCTGAACTCTCCTTGCCTTTTCCACACGTTTTCTCAGGTCCGCAGAGGATCTTCCATGCTTCTTATAATTAAGGTCAAAATAGTCAACGTGCGCAACGCTTTTCTGAATATCGATGCGTTCCAGAATCGGTCCGGAAATCTTTCCTCGATAGTGAATGATCTCATAATCGGTACAGCGACACCGCTTTCCGGGATAATATCCGCAGGGACATGGATTCATTGCCGCAACGAACATAAAGTTCGCCGGATAGGAATGCGTACCGTTTACTCTGGAAATAGTCACACGCTTATCCTCCATGGGCTGCCGCAGGGCATCAAGTGTGCTCCTGGAGAATTCCGCAAGCTCATCAAGGAACAGTACGCCGTTATGTGCGAGTGAAACCTCGCCAGGCTGTGCATAGCTTCCCCCGCCGATCATTGCATTCAACGATACGTTATGGTGAGGAGCCCTGAAAGGCCGTTGTGTGAGAAGACCACTGCCGGATTCCAACAATCCTGCGATACTGTGGATCTTTGTTGCCTCCAAAGATTCCTTCTCCGTCATCCGAGGAAGGATGGTAGGAATCCGCTGTGCGATCATCGTTTTTCCACAGCCGGGTTCCCCAATCATAAGAATATTGTGTCCTCCGGCTGCTCCCAGGACGATCGCCTCGATCAATTCATCCTGTCCTTTTACATCTGAGAAATCGAGTTCTCTTGCATATGAGTCCGAATTAAAGGAATCTACATCTCCATTCGCTTTGGCATCCTCTTGCTCATACAGGACGGAAAGATCCAGCTTGCCTTCCAGGAAGCGTATCGCATCGGATAAGGATTTGACCGGGAACACCTGGATCCCGGAAACAGAAGCAGCCTCCTGCATGTTTTCATAAGGCAGGACAACTGCCTTTACGCCGTATCTTTGCGCTTCCGTAACCATGGACAGCACACCATTACATGGTCTGATGCGGCCATCCAGAGATAACTCCCCGATAAATGCATAGTTTACCAGATCATTAGGAGCGATCTGATCAGTCTGATAAAGAAGCGCGAGGATCATACCAAGATCAAAATGGGACCCCCGTTTCTTTCTGTCTCCTGGAGCCAGACTAATGATCACCTTGTCCTTCGGAATGTCATATCCGCAGGATCCAATTGCTGCCTGTATCCTCTCTCCAGCCTCTTTAACCGCCTGGTCCGGAAGACCTATGATAGATATCATCTGCTGCTGACCCCGGATCGTTGAGGCCTCGATCTCTACCATAAATGCATCCACTCCGGAAACTGCCATACTTTTTACTGAAATAGCCACTATGGTATTCCTCCGCAAGCGCAAACTCATTCACCAGGGAAGCCAGTACTCATCCTCACCGATCTCTTTTTGTATCAGAAGCTCCTGCTCGGCATGTGATATCTTCCCTTCCACAAACATCCGATACTGATCTCTTTGATCGCCGTGGAATGCCCCAAGAATCTTTCTGGTACTGAGAAGATCATCGGATCTGTCTGTGTTATCCGATATATAATTGCTGTAACTGCTGTATTCATATGATGCCGGCTCCCTTACCATCATTGCCTTTACCGGATTCAGGTGAATATATCTGCTGACCTCAAGGAAGTATCGGTCATCTTCAATCAGACAAGAAGTATACCTTGACTCAAACAGATGTCCCGAAAAACCATATTTCTGATTGAAAGTCCTGGCATAATGATTCATGACTGGCTGCATGATCTTCCAGAGAGGCGTTTCTCCTGTACTGATCTCCATGTGGAAATGATTGCTCATCAGACAATACGCATGGACCTCAAAGGGATATCTTTTCTTGACAGCTTTTATCAGAGCCAGAAACAGATGATAATCTTCAGCTTCCTTGAATATAGCTTTCCTTCTGTTCCCGCGACCCATCACATGAAACGCAGCGTCCTTGTACCAGATCCTCTTTTTTCTTGGCATCCCCTATCCTCTATTACACTGTGGTCGTGATTTATTGTATACGTATTTTGTCGTTTATACGAATCCCAACTTATAATAATAGACCGCTACTTTTCGCGGCCCTGATTCCTTTCCGCTTCAATTTCCTGCAGAGCTTTCATATATCCCAGCAATCTACCCTGGAGTTCCTTGCTCATGTCAGAAAAATCCAGTACCATTTGACCAATCTCACTGTCCTTTTGCAGAAGGATAACCTCCGCTGGATTGCTTCTGGTACCTACTCCATCCGTACCGCCAAGAAGATCATAGGGAGAAACCTGCAGTACTTCGCATATGATCAGGATCTTCTCCGAGACAGGATTCGTCTTCTTTCTCTTCCAGTCACTGATGCTGCTCTGGGCAATACCTGTCTTCTCTGCAAATTCCTTCTGCGTCATCCCGCGTTCTTCAATCAGCTCAAAAATCCGCTCAGAAATAGTCATAATGGTTCCCCTGGATAAATACTACTTCTACCTACCATGTCATTAGCAAAAATATATATTTGCATTATTTTAGCATAAATGGATTGGTGATGTAAATACGAATTTATTCGTTTATAAAGATTTAATGGTGTCAGGCACTGAGTTCTGAATGAATATATGATATGTTTTCCTCATATTCAGTCTCCTATACCGCGTATCTTCTCACGGCATCAACAACTGAAGCGGAATTCCACCCTATTATTATATCTGCATTGTCCTGAACTTTAGTAGGAATCCTTTCCTGCCCCCAGGGTTTCACTCCAATTATTGGCTTTCCCATGGACACAGCTGTATCAATTTCAAAATCAATCCAATCGCTATAGGCGACATACATACCAGACAGAATAATAACACAGCTGCATAATGAGATACGATTCCTAATTTTCTGCTTTAATTCATTAATTCCACTAACAGTTAATGGCCTTGTAATCGGCACAGAATAGTCTGTCCAAAGAAAATAAGGTGTGTCATTCAACCAGCCACTGATAGTTTCATAGTGGTTATTGTAGTCCCATGAATGGCTTATCAGAATATGGTAGTTTCGAAGGCTTGGCATTTCAAAACCTCCTATCCTTTGACAGCTTCCAATAATGAAGGCCAAGAGCAGTCAGTTTGCATGCTTTGCTCTCCATGGCTGCAAAATACATATGCTCCGTCCCTACAGGCTCAATCAATCCTACACTTTCAAAAAGCTGTAGTTCTTTAAAGATTGCCACTTTATCCGTATCGGCATACGGCTCTACAACATTATGTTCAACACTTGGATCATTTGTAAACTCGTAGGATGGATCAAGTTTGTATTCATCACTTGGATTAACAAAATATTTGCTTATCTTGCGCAATGTAGCTTTTGGAACCTTTGCATTAATTGTTCTTATTGGCAAGAACTGAGAGATGTTAGTTTTAAACACAGGTCTCTGTTGCCATGCGCCTAACGACTGATCAACAAAAGAGTAAAGCGAAGCTGGTGTAATATTACCGCTAATATCTGCTGCACCACCTTTAAGTCCTTGTATTAACAGATCTGTGAAGACTCCATGCTGTATATCAGAATCTTCCATGGATGACTGCCATGATCTACTTGCTGCCATAATGGTGACACCTTCTCCGAGTACTGAACTGTTATTCACAAGAAGGGACTCTCCCATTTGTCCAGAGAAGCAACAATCAAGAATAATCACTTTATTTCTGCATTTGGAAGCATTTGCCCATTCTAAAACATCGGTCATCCTTACTCCATAACAAGAAGAGGTGAAGTCCGTAGTAACCAAATAGCCACCATCTTGATCTGCTCCATGGCCAGAAAAATAGAGTAAAGCTACATCTGCTTCATCATTGAACAGCGCTTGTATATTACTTTGTAGACAATCTTTATCACACGCATCAGTAATCAGTTTAACATCAAAATTCGGCGAGCCATCACCATTTGACTCGATAAGATTGTTCATAGCGATTGCGTCATTATCGCACCATTGCAATTCGCAAGAATGATATTTGTTAAGTCCTACTATGAGCGCTTTTTTCATTCTGGTATTCCTTTCTCTATTCTTATTGAATCAAGCTCAAACTTTCCACCCTTGTCAGCGGTTCAACCTTTGCCTTGTTCCTCACAACAGCCCCCATCAGGATGTGACAGCCATATCCAATCTCCACATGATGGTCGATAAGAGCACCGACATTTAGAATCGTTGCTTCTCCGAGTTTTACGTCTCGGCTCACCACGACTTTCGCCCTGATGATGCAACCTGGAGCAATATCAGCTGTAGGGCTGACATAAGCAGTCGGATGGGTTAGTACCGGGATGTTATATCCACAACGTTTCAACTCCTCATGGTACTTCATCCGTGTATTATTATTCCCAAGAGCGACAATCGCCGCATCATACTGAGAACGGAGGCCTTCTATATCAGCTGTTGTTCCGATGACAGGAGAACAATAAGCAGTTGATGGATTATCGTCAAGGAACGCTATATTGTTATATCCTAGGAGTCTGGCAAGCTCTTCTACTTCCGGGGAGAAGCTGCCGGCTCCGATGATTAGTAGTGAGGTCATGTCCTTTTTATTCTCCTACGCTCAAATTTAATAGCTCTGCCATGTCCTTACTCAAAGGGGTCTGACCCCTATATTCCTAAATACATTGTAGTAGGCACCAATACCCTTGATCCAACACATGTATAATAATTTGTCAATGCGTATCCGTTCGTTTATAAAGATTTAATGGTGTCAGGCACCAATATTTCGGAATTTCTCATGGCAATCAAGGATTATGATGAGGAAGCACATCGTCTCCTGGATATGACAACAGAGCTCGTGATCCGCTGGCTGAAAGCACAGATGGATGTACTGCCGGATGCAGAGGGTATCCTGGTGCTGGATGACATCTGCGGTTTCCTGTCAAAGGATGATTATCTGGAGTTTGCGCATCCGTATCTGAAACGGATCTATGATAGTTTTCCTGTCCCTGTAAAGCTGTTCCACAATGACAACTTTGGAAACCAGTACACCACATTCCCGTACATTGCTGATCTCGGGGTTAACATCTTCAACTTTTCCCACCAGGCAGACATTCAGACTGCCCGCAAAGAGCTCGGAGACCATGTATGCATTCTCGGAAATATTGCACCACTGGATATTCTGACACGATCTGATCCGGCGACAATACAGACAGAAACTCTTCGTATCCTGGATACATATAACTCTGCCAAAGGAATCATCTTCTCTGCAGGCGGAGGAGCCTCCCCTGGGATGTCTAAAGACAACTGTCGGGCCATGCTCCAGGCAGTAAGGACCTGGAATGAATCACGCTAATATAGGCAAAGACAGCCGGTGCTATCCAAAGGAAAGCACCGGCTGCCCCAGTTTTATTATGAACAAGTAGATAGGGGCTGGCACCCTGGCTCCTACTGTTTTGAACCAAATCGCCGCCCTGCGGCGATAGCCTGCCGAGTTTCTCGACTATACGAAAGACTACCTCTTGCCAAGGTGGTCTTTTTTATTTACTCCCATTCTTGTTTCTGTTAACAAAAAGCCCCATGAATGAGTGTCGTTAGTTTGGCGACCAGCACACTTATCCATGGGGTGTCTCTACAGGTCGTAAAACGGCCTGACAAGCAAGATGAGTATACTTGATGTTGCCATTCAATTCAAGTGTACTCGTGCCCCTCCTTCGAAATAGTTTCACTTTTTCCGTAAATCTGTTTCGAAGGGAGTAGACATGAAGTACACAGATTCAAATCTCTACAAATCTGAACGGCGGGACATTTCCGATGTCCTGGAACTGATCAATTACCGCCCGCGCACGATCGACAGCTACCTGCAGTCGATCTTCGAGTGCTGCACCTGGCTCAATTAATGGTGTCAGGCACCGCATTCTCGTTTGAATCTTATCCTTAACCGAATTTCATCGGTCCTTCCATCGTTCCCCACATAGCCTTCTTCATCTCCTCTGTTCCCAGTCCGGCACTTTCCATCAACCTGACCAGGACCACGAATGCTGCTTTTTTCTTAGCGGCTTTCTTGCCTGCCGCCCTGCCCCAACCTTTGATACCATCTACACTGCAGTCACAGATCCATTCCTCCGCCCTTTCCTCAAAGGTATACACCGGGGCTGTCTCCAGATATTTCTTCTGATACAGTTCCTGCAGCTGATTGATGCTGTTCTCAAGTTCCGGGACAAGATGGGCATCATCAAGCCTTATCCACAATCCATGATTCCTCAAAAAATGCACTGCCTTCTCGGCCGCTGCCTCACGGGCACTGCTCCGTGTCGGCGCGCCATCTTCAACGATCATCTGAGCTGTACGGATACCCTTATCATTCTCTGGTACCTGATATCTGAGAACACAGCTGTACAGTTCTTCCCCATGCCTTTGCCTGTGCCGGTCGACCGTATAACCCGGCATGGATCCAAAATGCTTCTGATGCCAGCTGTTCAGCAGCTCATAGGCGCTTTTCTTGACCAATTCATCCGGCTTATCAAGCTGCAGCCGGAGAAGCCGGTCTGCGACATCGGCCAGCCAGCTCCAGTCCCAGTTACTGTCCGCGGCAACTGCTCCCAGCAGCGCCTCCATCATATCTTCCCGAGCCGAGTCAGAAGGCTCCTCTCCGGAACCATACAGGATGTACTTATCCAGTCCCAATTCTGACGCTCTCGCTGCCAGATAGTCCCGGCTGATAAACTTCGACCGCATAGTCGTGAGCTCTCCCACCGGAAATCTGGTTCGGAATGGCTGTTCCACGGTATAGAAGTCCGGATCAGAAAACTGCTTAAACATCTCAAGCGTAACAACTGTTTGCAGAATAGAATCCCCGTAGAATTCCAATTCTTCGCAATCTCCAAGGCCATACTCGATTCCGAAAGCCCGCCGGGTAAAAGCCTGCCGGAGAAGATTCTCGTTGATAAAGCTGTATCCGGTCACCTGCCGGACGAAAGAAACCGGATCTGTCGCCGAATCACAGCTGCCTATCTTCAGCTGATTGATATGATAGGTCAGGTCCGCTTCCCAGCATTCGATATCAAATCCCTCATCCCAGTAATCAGTTCCTATCTTTGGGATGAATTCACCGTCATCCTCGTCATCTTCAAATTCATCTGCATCATCCTCTGAGGCTTCATCGCCCTTCGCATCTTCCCGGTCATCATCCTCATAATCTTCGTTCAGACTGTAATCCGGATTGAGCCTCCCGATCTCGACAAGCGCATCCATGTACTCCTTGATGTCGAGAAGCTCCTGTCCCTCCTCATCGAGATCCAGCATCTCAGCCAGATCAAGATCCCAAAAGTCTCCTTCTCCATCCCAGTACGGTTCCGGCCACAGGCATCCTGCCGGCCATGGTTTCCTGTTCTTTACACGCATAAAAAAATCCTCCATGTTCTGACATTCATTGGTCAAAATATACATGGAGGCATGATTTCCGTTTTCTATTGTTCCGCGCGCCAACACAAAACACATTCCACTTTACAACGATCAGAAGGAGGAAATACTGATCCCAATAAAACAGAATACCTGCGCGATTTCCCATTGATCCCATATACACACTTATCTGTACGCCGCCTCTCTGCCTGGGAGCCCTCGCAAGCTGCCAGCCAGGATGATGTACATACAGCCAAATGCCTCATGCCATCCATGTAAAAATAATTATAACCAGGCAGCAACGTAATTACAAGACAATCGCAAAAAGTCAGGGGAGGCTCGTCAAAAAGGCAGGAATATCCCTGATCACTTCCGTCTTAGCAGCAGGCTTTTGATCCAGCGCAGGTCTGCGCGCACTTCATTAATCCTCATCTTGTCGCCATTATCAAAATCATTTCCATCCCAAAGCTCATCCAGCCGATTCATGGCATGACTGATCGCATCATAAATCTTCTCTCTGGAATCTGAAGAGCTTTCACGATCTGAAGCGTTGTCATAATAACAGCTGAGCCGTTCGATGGAAATAAACTCCTTGTCCGGATACATCCTCTGTAAATTTGCCAGGGCTCTTTTTGCTCCTGACAGGGTATAGGTATCACCTGGATGGAGCGCATCCTTCTCATAAGAATAAAGCCCGCGGACTCCACGGTATAACACCTCTCCGGAAAAAGAATCCACACTGCGAATCACATAACCTTTGTCATCATACGTTATCATAGACTAAACCACATTTACCATCTGCCCCTAACTCTAGTAACCCGCATACTCCATATTGTCCGCTATCCATTTTGCGAAACTAATATGTGCATAGCCAATACCGGATAGATTGTCACTCAGGTCAGCTGTTATTCTGACAGTTCCCGGGGTCTCTACTGCTGGATCATCTAAGGCAATACTATAGATTGTGGGCTTAGTTGTATTAGTGCACTGATTTTGAACAGCAAACCTCAAGCTCTGTATTTTGTTTGGAACATTGCCGTTAAAAAAATGATAATCAATTGTGTTTCCTGCATTATCATGGACTGACAAATACATGAATTTTTCAAATATGTATTGATACTTTTAGACCTCATTAATAAGCTTTGTGAGATCCACATAGTGATTTCTTCCAAATGGCTCGTGAGAGGCAGTAATACATTCGTCGCGTGTGTATTGCTTTATAACATAATATCCATCCCACTTCGTCACGGGCCAGTCATGAATAGTGAAGAAAAGCTTATTCTTAAATGGCAACTCAGAGAATGCTTTGACGTGTTCTTCCCGACATCCATTTTGATCATTAAACTTTACAATCAGTTTATCCCAGTTGATTCTTGCGCATCTGCGTTCCCATTTTTCTTTTGCTTTTTGTTCCGTGTTATAATGCAGAAAAGCAATCTCAACATCATTTACTACGTCAATGGGATACGATCCAAACCGCTTATCTTTTCTCAGTTCATCAGCATACCGAGAGGACACTGGCGGAATAAATGTAAGCTCTTTTGATGTATAGCCTTTGATATCTCCAAGGAACTTAATATACTCGTCTGCCATAAAGAAGATTCCTACAGTAGGCGACTCTTTTGGAAGATCATAACTCTCGTACAACATTCCACCCCAGCAGTTATTGGATATGATCGTAAAGTTCGTGTCCTTAAGTTTTTTTGTCTTCCTTTAGCAAATCTAAGCCTATATTGTTTCGACAATTTCAAGTGCAAGCCTTCATAAGTCATGATTCATACCTCAGTTTCCTGCTACCCAAGGCTCATATGTCCCGAATTCCAAAATATCTGCTATACGCTTACATGCATGTCCATCTCCGTATGGATTGCAGGCATGGCTCATCTTATCATATTCGTTCTCATCTTCAAGTAGAAGCTTGAAGGTTCTGTATATCATCTCCTCATCAGTACCTACCAGTTTCAGTGTTCCAGCATCCACGCCCTCAGGCCGTTCAGTTGTGTCTCTCATAACCAGAACTGGTACTCCATAGGACGGACACTCTTCTTGGATCCCGCCAGAATCCGTAAGGCACAAGTAGCTACGCGCTTCAAAGTTATGGCAATCAAAGACCTCCATCGGCTCGATGATATGGATCTGATCACAATCGCCCAGTTCTTCATCCGCAGCTGCTCTCACAGCAGGATTCATGTGGATCGGGTAAACTGCCTTGCACTCCGGATGCTCATCCAATACACGACGTATAGCCCGGAACATGTGGTGCATAGGCTCACCGAGATTCTCCCGACGATGTGCAGTAATAAAGATTAGTTTTCCGTTTCCAACCCAGTTAAGCTCTGGATGTGTATAGTCTTCCCTGACTGTATGCTGCATAGCATCGATTACCGTATTGCCGGTCACATAAATACTCTGAGCTTTGCGGCCTTCATTGAGAAGATTCTGGCGTGCTAAAGGCGTCGGAGCAAAATTGTACTGAGAAATAATTGATACAGCCTCACGGTTGAATTCTTCTGGATAGGGAGAATAGATGTTGTAGGTGCGCAGGCCCGCTTCAACATGTCCTACTGGAATCTGAAGGTAGAAGCATGCTAGTGCTGTTACGAATGTAGTACTTGTGTCTCCATGTACTAAAGCGACATCTGGTTTTACCTCTTCCAACACAGACTTTAACCCATTCAGGGCGTTCGTAGTGATGTCAAAAAGGGTCTGTCTGTCCTTCATTATGTTTAGGTCATAATCCGGTATGACCCCGAATGTCTCCAGAACCTGATCTAACATCTGTCGGTGTTGTGCCGTAACGCAGACAATCGTTTGAATACCGTTTCTAGTCTTCAGTTCATTCACCAATGGGCACATCTTGATTGCTTCTGGCCTTGTGCCGAAGACCAACATTACCTTTTTCATTAACAATCCTTTCAGGCCAAGGAATTCTGGAAATTAACCCCGGCGGGTAATCACTCTTTGAGATGTAGTGTTTTTTTCAAGTAGCCAGCTATATCCTTCAAAGTTTTAATATTTGTAATAATAAAAACGACAAGTGCACTTCCGAGGTACAAATAAACATGGGGGACATCTCGCATTACGATAAAGGCACAAATGAACAATAGAATATGATTCAAAATCTCAGTGGCATAGTTCAGTTTCATCTTCACTAGTTTAAGAGCGCCAACCAGACGAATAATCCACACAATCAAAGAACATATCGCGGTAGACAGAGCCGCACCTATTGCCCCATACCGAATGATAAACGCATAGTTTAATCCCACATTCACGAACAGACCCACTAATTGTGAATGAAACAGCCCACCTGTCTTCTTCGATGCCCGAAACGGGGCTGCAAGAAAGCCGGAAAGGCACGAATACATAGCTGCCAAAAGAAGCATTGGTACATATTGCCACGCAATATAATAATCCTTTTTAAATAAGATAGACGCAATAACTTTATTGAAAAAAAACAAAATAAAGCAAATAAAGATGCTAACAACTAACAAGCCATTATAAACGTGCGTGTAATACTCCCCCTCGTCATCATCACCATAAGATTTGATAGCAGAGAGCTGCCAAGCCTGAACAAAGATGGTTAAAATAGTAGAGAGCATAGAGGGAATTCGATGCGCTACACTGTATATACCACTGATGCCTAGACCCGACAACCAAATCAGCATATATTTATCAACGCTAATATTCAAAGACCAAGCAGCCAAAGTAGGGATGATAGGTGCACTATACCTAACCATTTTTCGCAGTAACGAAATTGAAATAGCCGATATCGAAATAGCACGATAAACCCTTTCTCGAAGCAGAATATAGCAACTAGCTAAAAAATACCCTATTACTTGCGAGAAAAGATACCCCAATATGCCAACTTTGAAAACAACTAGCAGCAGAATATTTGAACAGACAATGACGACAGTATGTAGCACCCCTGCTATGGCAAATGTACGCGTTTTGCCAATACCCTTCAGATAGAAAGAAAGGCAATTATAAATATTGAAAAGAAAATATATTATCAGAAAAAAAATCCAGTATTTGCCTATATCCTGACTAATATTCCTTACAACAGGAGTCACCAGTATTAGGAGAAATGTTGACATTGAAACAACCATTAACGCGTTAGACAATAAAGCTTTCCTGTCGTTCTCCTTGTCCATTACAAAGCGTAGTGTCGCCTCGGCTATAGCCAAAGTCAAGATAGGATAGATAAAATTTACGGTTGTCTGTATCAAATCTGCAACACCGAAATCTGCAGTATCTAGAATGCTCGTATAGAGCGGCGTCAATAAAAAAACTAGTATTTTTGAGCCAAAGCTGCTGACCCCAAACAATAAAGTATCCTTTGCTAAGCTCTTCGCTCTGTTTGCCTTCGCCATACTATTCGCTCCTGGGAAATAACCTTTTATGTAGTATATTACTGTAAGATTTTACCAAAAGCACTTTTAACCAATATTTATATCTCCTATCAGATCTATTTAAGAATTCTTGATATAAATATGAAAATCCTTGCTTTCTCCAGCCTTCCAGTAGCTTATTTCGTTCAGCAGGTCGAATAGTCGGTTGTTTGAGTTGAGCATTCTGCTCAATAGCATACTGCAAGTCAGTTTCTTCGCATTGGACTGCATCCTGCACATGTTCAAATAATTGTGAACCCTTCTCTGTATTTACAAGTACAAGTGAGATACCACATCGGACATCAAATGAGGCATGCCGTTCCTTATATCCCCAATAATCCGATAGTGTTATGTCGCCCACGCGATTTTTACATGCGTATTTGCAAGAGAAACAACTCTCCCTGTTTATGTATCCATGCATGAAGAGATACACATAGGGATCACATTGCCAAGGAACAATCCTAATGCTTTTCTTCAAATAGACAATCGAATTGTAGTTTCCAAGAAGCTCTACCTTTCCCCGGAACTCATATTTTTCGATTTTTTTATGTTTTAGCCTTTCAATGTAATCCAAATAACTGTGGAAAATTTTATTATTAGGTACTCCGTGGCACACAACATCTACACAGTAAAGCTTATCATACTTCTTCCCTAAATAGCTCTTCAATGCGGCCACTTGGCATGGTGTCCCTGAAAAGAGAACTATTTTGCCCTCAATTAGCTTATCCCTAACTTCCTTATATACGTGATTTATGCGACTTTGGACATACTTTGACTTATACAACTGTAAGAGTTTATTACCATCTTCTACACCAATATGCGCTACGTTAAGGGCATCATCCCACGCTGCACCGAAGACAACACCATTTTGACTAACACACCATTCTGCTAATGCAGAAAAAAAACCACCAGAGGATCCTTGCATATACTTTTTCTTGTTATGATTTATAACAGCGTAGGCCTTTGGTTCTATGTCGTTTACCCTGAATTGATTTACGAGATTTGCAGGGCACTTTTTTGAGCACAAGCCGCACTGAACACATCGTGAATTATCAACTTCAGGATATAGGAAACCGTACTGGTCTTCCCGCATTTGAATTGCCTTTTGCGCACACACATTGACACATAGTTCACATCCTGTGCATTTTTCTTTTGGGGCTATTATCATTTCAATCACCTAAGCACGAATCCTGTTTTGCATCACAATCAGCTAACGCTTCCTGTAGAATCTTTTGAGATTTCCTGATGTACTCATTTTTCACAGCATTCACCTTGTGATAGTCAATTCTTTTCTTAATATCAAAAGCAGATGAATCCACATCCACATATCGATCTTTCAAATCGAAGAGTTGTAAAACACTGTCTAATCTACTATTATATTTTTCTCTTTTCAGCACATAAAATTGCTTTTCCAAAATAATCGAAAAAGCAATGCCATGGAACGAATTAGTAACAACAGCGCTTGCGTTACTCAATAATCCTAAGAACTCTGCAGGTGTCTTGTTCCTAAAGACATAATCTGCATCGTACCTGTTCCATACATGGCAGTAGTTTATCACGGCAACTTTCAGACCGCTTGTACTAGCAATTCTGTGTGCAACCATTAACAGTTCATCAACTTTCTTGTCCAAGGCATACACTAGCACATAGTCCTTAATTTTGGGCGGCTTGGCCAACTTCATCCACTCATCTTTAGGCACTAAAAATGTCGGATCCAGCAATTGCTCCGCGTTAACAAAGCCCTTCTTATGAAAAAACTCCACTGCATCGTTTTCCCGTAAGGTGATTCTATCTATTTTAGAGAGCAGAGCTTCCATCTGTCTCCATTCTTCGGTAGAATAAGTCTTTCCGCAACTTGCTGCATAAGCCAACCGATATGCGTCTTTTCTCCCAAAAAATAGATAATATACAGGATCAATTCCACCATTATAGTCAGTATTCCAAACTTGATCGCTTCCTGTGATCAGCAAATCCATTTCTCTACTAACGACATCGACTTCCTGTAAACTATGAACTCTATCCGTGACCGGAATGTGCTTTCTAATAAATCGCTCAAACTTTATTTGTGTGATTACTTGAAACGGAATCACCGCAAATGGATATATCATTTTTATAAGTAATCGACCTCTTTTTTGGAAAATTCTATTTTTCAAAGCATATCGATTAGGAATATAATCAATTACCTTCGCACACCCCCACTGAAACTCACTATTAAGATACGAGGCTAGCGCATAGCTCTGTAAAACCGAACCGTAATTAAAGCCGAAATGTATGGTGACAATTCCAATTTTCTTTTTATTATTACAAACTATATCATCCATGCTATCAGCGACCCTTTTCTCTCAATAATATCTCATTAATTATGTCTAGTACTGACTTAATTTGCTTGAGCACGTCCTCTTTTATAACGAAATCAATAGCAGCCTTTGAGTACGCTCCATACTTACGCTCAATCTTTCCGATAGCATCACAAATGGCCTTCTCTGACCAATTTTCAAATATTTCTCCTATATGTTTAGTCTGAAAAACATACCTTAGCCCGGGGTTATCATTTCCAATCATCGGTATACCAAACATAGAGAATTCATATATCTTGTTAGGTGCACAATATAGTGTGTTTAAAACTGAATAACCCGTTTCCTTGGTAGGAACATACGAAAGAACACCAATATATGCGTGGCTTGTAATTTGAAGATGCCCCGGAGGCGCAACGAATGGAATGAAATAGAAATTCCTGCTTCTTATATTTTCATATATATTCTTTCCGCCGGACATCACAACGAAAGCGTATTCATCTCCTAGGGATGACACGGCCCGAATCATGGGCTCTAGAGGTCTTTCCTTCCCTATGATACCTTGATAAAGGATTATTTTTTTATTTCCTATTTCATTTAGTATATTCCTGGCTTTTTCATCATAAACAGTATTGTCTTTCTTGATGTTTTCGTGATTATAAGGGCAGTTGGATATCACCACAGGCAATTTATTAATATTCCATAGCGCTTGCAATATGTGCGCTCGGTTATACTCGGGAACTACCACTTGGATTGCATTATTGCAAAGCTTTGCCGCATTTAGGTGCAGCCACGGTATCTTTTTGTAATAGACAAGTTTATCTGATAGTTCTAAGAACTGCAGCACATACCTTTTTCCTATTAGTCTATAACCCAAATATTTCAATGTAACATCCGTTACTACCCATATCACAGAACCATCTGTATAGTGATGTTCTATCTTCTCCCACAATTCTTTCCTCAGAAGAGGAATTAACATCATTTTCTGTACGGGTGAATAAGATTCATAATCTAAGTCGATTACATCTGTTGACACACAGTTATTAATCGATTTGTAGCTGGTTTTTGTCGTGACAAGAACCGTTTCAACTTGTAAATCTCCTAAAGCATTTAAGAGACTAACGGTGGGGGGGAATTTATTAGAATTTCCTACTAAAGCAACAATGATCTTCATTTTGAACCCTCAAATCATCTTATAACATACGGAACGACCAGCGTCCATTCAGGTCGAAACGCTAAGACAATAAGCATGTACAGAAAAGAGAAACCAACTATAGCGCATTCAATGATCCATCTATTGCTTTTCAATCGAACCTCGCCTAAGAACTCCGGAACCCAGATTAAATATGTATAAATTTCAAACAAGCTTGCGATTCTTCCCCATATTTCCATTCTCATTGAGAGCACGAGGAACACTACATTCAGTCCGAGCATAATGATGGAGAACCTCTGCAAATAGGTTAGCTTTCGTCCTCGCAACACAATCGCTCCAACAATCAAGAAAACTACACTGATCAATGTTTTCAAGAGCGAAGCGAAGTAATTCGAATCGCTCCAAGTTCCATAGAAGTAATTCGAATATCCTGGCAATATAACAAGTGCTATCCTCATAAATAGTGAATATGCCATGAAAACTATGGCAGCAAGAAGAATGGTTCTTATTACTGCCCATTGAATAGAGAGGGGCGATTTGTCCTCATTATTTCCCTTACGAATCATAAGAATCCATGGCACAAAAGTAACTACAACAATCGCATGGAAAGTTGTTGCCAACAAAATCAGAAGAGCTGATAGAATTATTCTACGTAAACTATGTAGTTCGTTTTCCCTATCATCCAATATAAGCATAAAACCCCACATCGTAAATGAGAGGGCTAGAGACTGGCGCATTGTATTCATTTGTGAGAAGTAGGCACCCAATAATACATAGAGTAAAACACTGATTGTCGGCTTCTTCGAATATTTACTTGTAAAAATGCAAAATGTGCCGATGCATATGATTGATGATACAAATAGCAGGAATGAAGGGTTTGATGATATTTTATGCAGGGCTTTCATGAAGATGGTAAAACCAGCTTCAAAGCGGCCATTGTGGACTGCAATATAGTCTATATTCTCATACCAGCGCACATAAACTTTGGTATCCGCACCTACAGTATATCCCCTTATTCCTGAAACTAGAGTGAGAATTACAAAAGTAAAGAAGAGGAATCTCTTCTTCCTTTTCTCATTACCCGCAGGATGAACCACTGCGCTCATCAATGTAATCAAAAATACTTGAACCAAGTATATAGTCATTCCCTTTTACGCCCTTTACTCTATTTGGCACCGATTTTTTTAATTAGTCTTCTGTAGTAATCTTCTAGGAATTCGCCTGCATTAGTACTAGAAAACTTGCTTTGAAGAAGATTGGTCTCTCTGCTTTTCCGTTCATCTAATCCATCCAGCTTCTTGCAGATTGTATTCGTCCATTCTTCTTTGCTTCTATCCAGGCTAACAAATTCAACGAGATCGGTATATACCATCTCTTTTGTAACACTATCGGCTATTACGCAAGGCAAGCCTATTGCTTGAGCTTCAATACCAGTAACCGGAAGGCCTTCAAAAATTGATGGTAGAAAAAAAAGGTCGATTGCTTGATAAAGCTCCTTCATATCATCTCGGCTACCTAAGAACCGTACTCGATCGCCGTGTTTTAGTTGACCAGCATAAAAAACCACTTCTTTATCAAGCGGCCCACTTCCAATCCACCAGTATTCAGCATCCGGAATTCTTTCAGCAACTAAATCAAACACATCCAAAGCAAAAAATGGATTCTTTTGTGCAGCCACACGACCAACAGTAGCAATGATTTTTTTGTTCCCTGCGTTCATACCATGCCTGATTCGCTGGCGAACAGCGACGTCGAAATGATAGTCTTCCGCATTAACAATATTAGGAATAAACTCGTATTCATTATTCCCAAACATTGCCTTCGCTGCCAAATCTGAACAGGCTGCGTAAGCATTTGCTTCCCTAATTAAGAAGGGAAGAAAACGAGCGTTCCTTTTTTCTTTCTTATCTGTTTCTCCCAATTTTGAATTATGGCTGTGGAGTATGCGAACCGGAACATATTGTTTAGAAATCATCATCATTGGAAATGTCATAAGCAGGCTATTGTCATGGATTACATCATAATTTCCAGCTTTAAGAATCTCATGACATTTTTTTACATGAGAGCCAATCCTTTTTAAATTCGGGAGGACATAAATATTTCCACCACAGTTCTTTATTTCGTCATAATATGGAGTCGGCACATCATCTAATAGACAAAAATCCATTTTCAAATGGTCGTGGTTTATTCTTCTATAATAGTTCATAGCATAACTGCCAACGCCATTTGAAACACGGAGATTCGCAACTAGCATAAGAACCCTTATCGGTTTTTCCATATTTTTTTCCTCAGCAATGCAGCATCAAATTGTAAAATCACATCTACGAAGAATACTGCTTACAATTCATATTAAATACTATAAAACTATACTCTTATCTGAACTGAAATGTCATTACCGAAGGTCAGCCATAGAATGTTCTTTATAATTCAATCTTCTTAGGCGCAATGAGCTAATGAATCATACCTCCCCCACGACGAATCAGCACTTTTACGCGATATGGTATCATCTTTTTAATCGTCCCTTTCAATACACTCATCCTATCATTTCTGAAGTAGAGTGCTTCTATCTCTGCTCCGGTCTTAGTTTTGTATTCTTGCAAACGCTGCGTTCTTCTTTCTCGAAGAGGCGAAGGATGTGTCAACTGTTCATTTCTCTCAACAGCAGCCTCTAAAGCCACGGCTTCAATAGCCAAATTTTCAGTCTGTTCCAAAAGCTTCCTGCCCTTTTCCGAATTAACTATCACAAGAGAACAGCCGTTATAGGTATTCAGTGGTAATTTCAGTTTCTCAACACCCCAAAAATCACCAAGTGTTAAATCACCTGGTCTGTCAAGGTTTGCGTATTTACAGGTGTAGCACGACTTTCTATAGATATCGCCTTGTAAGAAGAATTGATAATAGTAGTTTTCATGGTAGTAAAATGGTTTCTTGCTACCATCGTTCATCACAGTTACACCAGAGCTGCATGACCATCCAGTATATTTCTTAGATCGAAATTGGATCTCTCGAGCATCCGGATATCTGTTTTTAAGTGCTGTTACAAACTTATTGAAATAATCTTGAGACCCGACACCATGACAAACGATATCTACGGTGATTAGATTCTCATATTCTTCTCCCAAAAAAGATTTCAGACCAGCGATTTGGCAAGGCGTCCCGGTGAACAAGACCTGCTTTCCGTCCTTCAAATCCTCCTTCACAACATTAAATATGGTACCAATTCTGCTTTGAAGATACTTTGATCCACATAAGCTTTGAAGATCATCCATGACATCTATTCTAACGTGATGGACTATAAAATCATCCATTTTAACACCATAAACAACACCGTTACCTTTTAAGACAGCGCTTGCCAATCCGGTAAACGCGCCTCCACTAGTGCTGTTCTTCAGAATCGCCTGATCTGTATGAATAGCAGCAAATGCATGTTGCGCAGCAGGGGAAGGTTTATCTTTATTAATAGGACATACCTTTTCGCAAAGATGACAGTCGATACACCTTTCCTTATCAATTTCAGGATAAAGAAAGTCAAATTCGCCCTGTACCATTGTAATACATTGCTTAGGGCATCTTTGCGCACAAGTTTCACACCCTGTGCAATGTTCATAATCAATCGTCATCATAACTTATCCCTCAACGGCGGAAATCAAATATCTCTTTGATATTTCTCTTTTCTCTTTCAGAACGGCATTTACGCCACTGAAATCGATCTCTTGACTTGCTACTCTCTCAATTTCATTAAACGACTCCATAATACGATCAGATAGACCATATTCTAAAAGTAAATATGCCAGTTTGTTCGCATTGTCACGAAGCTTCACCACCATAGGTGTATTGCAAATAATGGAAATTACAGAGCCATGGAAAGTATCCGTAACAGTCAGTTCAGCATTTCGAATCCATCCGAGAAGTTCCGTAGGTGATGCATCAATACACTTATCACACCATTTATGATAGTACCCAACAGAATAAATCTTTAGCCCATGTGCATGAGCATATGTCCTTATCGCCCGAACTTCTTCTGGATCATTCATACGGTTATCATATGCATATACAACTATATAACCTGAATCTACTGGCTTGAATTCTTTCATTTCTCTCTCATATCCATAGAGAATTACCGGATCACAAACCAACGGTACTTCTATGTTACAAAGTTCCTTAACTATGCTTTGAGAATTCTGATCTCTCACGCTGATTGCATTAAATCTTCTTAATCCTTTACGGATGCTATCTAATTTCCCCTTTTGTTCTATCTCCTGAATAGTTGTAGGCCCAAAGGATCCTGCATAGCTAGTAATACGTTTTGCTTTAAGTTCGTAGCCATACATCATCGGATTGTAACCAATTTCAAGGCTGAATACCTCATCGCTTCCTATTACAACAGCATCCCCTTCAAAAGAATTATAGCTTGTGCTCAAATTGAAGGAAGATGCTCTGAACGACTTCAGAGTATTACGCTTCTTATAGTTATAAAATATGTTACCCGGCCCTTTTTCAATCATATATTTGAAATAATATGGAATACTGTTTAGTCCAAGTTTATACTTTTTCGTTTGCTCTTCAGATATATATTCATAGCTGCGCTCAAAAGAAAGAAATCGGACATTATGCCCCATCCCTCGCAATACTTGCTGAAGGCCGTTTGCTTGCAAAACAGCTCCATGATTATGGACTCCGTAATATGTGAGAATGCCAATTTCCATTTTCAGTCCTTCATTTCTTCCGCATTACAGTCTTAAACATAAATTCTCGTAGCCAGTTTGGTGTAAGTGAAGACATAGTCCTAACTGCCACACTTTTTATATATTGTGATTCACTTATAAACCCGCTGTCCTTCATGTATTTGAACAGCGCCTTCTGGCTTTGCGCATACTTCCAACCAGCCCGGCGCTTATACATTTCAGAGCCTGCTCTCATCCAAAGAAGTGGTTCCTGAAGATTGTAACAAATGGCTCCATTTCGCAGCATACGAATCCACAGATAATAGTCTTCTAACAGATAGAAATCCTGATATCCTCCCGCAGCTTCAACCGCTGATTTTTTATACATCACACAGGGATGATTGAAAGGATTGCGTTTCTTTGCAAAAATGGTAATCTCTTCCTGCGTCTCCGGGGGGATACGGCGAGCTTCTATTTGATCGGTGGACACTGTAAACTCCTCAACGATTCCACTAACCACACTTATATCAGGATGCTTCTGAAATACCTTCAGCTGCCATTCACATCGGTTTGGTCGGCTGATATCATCGGAATCCATCCGTGCAACCAATTCATGTTTGCAATGCTTTATTCCCTCATTCAGAGCATTCCCAAGGCCACCGTTTTTCTCAAGCCGCACAATACACAGTTCCCTAGGATGCTCTTTCTCCATTTCCTCTATTACAGCATCCAGCCCTTCATTGAGCGGTCCATCACAAACAAGTACGAAATCATCTGTCGGAATTGTCTGATTCCAAATACTTTCCATTGCTGTACGTAGGTACTCGGCATTCTCTTTGTGGTAAACACTCATAAGAATGGAGTACTGATAATTATCCGAGTCCTTGCTAATCACCAGTCATTTCTCCCTCATTTTGTATGTTCCGAAATCATCCGGTTCCGATTGGCACAGTACCAAATAACTCCCCCAAAAATAGCACGAAATGCTCTGAGACAAATTTCACGTCTCGGAGCGTCTCAAAACTGATCTCTATAATCTTTCAAGCGGATCAGTTCCTATCATTAGATCGCTCTGTTTCGCACACCTCATCGATATTTGATAATGCGAATCCTCTAGAGTACATTTCTTAATACATTTATCATCGGAGATCACAACGTCGCTTCCATAAACCAGTCATTGTTTTTTGATTTTATCCGTTTGTAATTGCAGCATGCCTGGCTCCCAACTATCTCAAATCAGGCTCTTCATCCGTCGAACTTTCAATGCTCCGCCCTCCGACTTTTTCCGTCGGATTCCACTCTGCTATATCCCTCACGCTTACCGTCAGCCAATCCGTCCAGTCCCCATAGAAATTTTCATATCTTTGTCCAGCCTTTTTTGCTTGAAACTTTCAACGTTTTTCCCATCTCCATAATGTGTCTCTTCTTTCTTGGAACTATCGAAAGCACATAGTACAAACCAATAGGCTGATATGTATTTGCTACATTAATTAGTCCTCTTATATAACCATTGCATCAAAGGTACACACAGCTGAAATTAACGTGGAGTTCCTTGATTTTTCTTTATTTTCCCTAAATACCCCCTGGGATTTCGCCGTCAGTTAAATGAAATGCTTCATTTTTGTAATCCAAAGCAGTCACCTAATTGACATCGACGCCCTCGGTGTTTTCAGGCATGAAGAAGATTTTTAGCCAATTAAAGGTCTCTTTTCAGAGACCTTTAATGATTCTCCCCAGCAATTGTAGTTCCTTCTGCTATACCTTCTGTGCTCTCTGGCATGAACAGGATCTTTACTGTAGCAAACATGATCTTGAGATCCTCTGCCAAACTTGGGTTGGCGATATACATCAGATCCATCTGCAGCTTGTCATAGGGGGTCGTGTTGTATTTTCCATAGACCTGTGCATAGCCGGTCAAGCCACATTTGGCCTGCAGCCGCAGGCGGAATTCCAGCATTTCTTTTTCATATTCTGCTGCGATCTCCGGTCGTTCTGGTCTGGGGCCAACAATGGACATGTCACCCTTTAGAATGTTAATTAACTGCGGCAATTCGTCAATTCTCACTTTACGGATCACCCTGCCTACCGGTGTAATTCGATCATCCTTATCCCCGGTGGACAGTCTGGCCACCCCATCCTTCTCTGCATCTACGCGCATGCTTCGGAACTTGAGTACATCAAATGGCTTCCCGTCCTTTGTCAAGCGACATTGCCGGTAAAAGATCGGTCCTCCATCTGTCCGCTTAATGCAAATGGCAGTCACGACCATTACCGGCCAGATAATCAGAAGTGCAAACACAGACAAAATGATATCCATCGCTCGTTTAATGAATAGATATTCCGGCGATGGGTTATACCTATCCAGTCGCAGCATCGGCAGATGGAACATGTGCATGGGCTTTGCTCCACTCATCAGCACATCGCCGACCCTAGGAATGATAAATGAGGTAATTCCTCGATCCACGCAATGCTTGATGATGATGTTCCGATCCCGGCTATGGACACCGACGATGAAGACAACCTGTATACCATCCAGCACATGCAGATTGTTGACACATTCCCGGGCTGTGCAGTTTCCAACAACCTTAAACTTCTTATCCAGTCCATAAGACTCAATCAGATCTGTCATGCCCCTACGTCTGTCCCAGACAATAAATGTTCTTTTGGGTGGATTTGTACGGAAATACCAGTGATGAGCACCAAAACACCAGATGACAGAAAGCAAGATCTGTCCGGCAAGAATCAGCAGGAATACCCATATTGACGGGAAATGTTTTTCCAGCAACCAGGTAATCAGCCACATGATGGCATCTGTGATAAACGCTGCCAGACACTGGCTATAGATCATCTCAGAGATCCGGTTGTAAGATACCAGAAAGGCATCGTAAGTCCGCCCACAAAGTGCATAGACAACAAAGAAGATCAAGATCACGACCCAGTTGCCCCGTCTGTAATAAGGCGAAGCAAGGCGACTGGCAAAATGCAGATACCAGGCTGCAATAAATGGCACAGCCATAAGGACAGCATTCATCAGCTTGATTCCTCTGAGCTTAACTGTTCTGCCCAGTCCGCTGCCTGTATTCAGTTCTTCGCTTGTTGGTCTTTCTGCCGTCATGATTGCTCCTCAGCTATGTCGTACAGCTCGTTCTTATGCCTGGTCTCTGTTGTCGTATCGTTTGCTAAAAAGCTGTTGTTATTGTATTTGTTATAATGATTGTTTTTCTGATCTCTCTTCGCCCACATCCAACTCCCCATCATTTAGCAGCACCGCCGCCACAAGGTATCGTACATCCTCCTGATTGGTGCAGGTGGAGAGGGTGATGATCCGATCATCCTCTTCTACCGTGGTACTCTCGCGGAAGTTTGCTGTCATATCCCGAGTGTTGTAGATGTTGCTGAGGTACAGTGCCCAGCTTTCTGGTGTGCTGTAGTCAAAGCACACACTCAGATCCAGGGCAGGGAACGGATAGGCTGCAAAGATCTCATAGACCAGCACGGTCTGTTCTGTATAGATAAACACGTAAGGATTCTCGTCGAAGAATCCGGGGTTTTCAAAGTAATGCAGGTTCTGGAACATGGTTCCATCGGCCATGTTGTGACCGTAGATGACCGTGTTCTTATCTGTCCAGTCTGCTGCATTAACCGGCTTGGTATAGATGCAGCCAGGATACCCTGCGCTGCCATCCAGGTTGTGATCCAGATAGAAGGAGGGTTCCTCCTCGTTGCGCAGGATCGGATAATCGATCATCGTACCGGGAATATAGATCCAGGCGTAGATATCCGGATTTACCGTATGCAGAGCTTCCCAATCCAGGTTTTTCTCTGGAATAGTGATTCCTTCCAGAGGATCCTTTTCCGCTTCCGGAGCATCTTCAGGTTCTGTCTCCACTGCTGCCGGCGTGGGGGATGCTTTCTCCTGCACCGCTGCCTGGGTTGGCTCGGGCGCTGCTGTTTCTGTAGAAACAGCCTCCTGTGCAGCTGCTTCCATGGCCAGTTCTTCGTACGCCTGTCTGGCTTTCTGCTGATTTATATAATCTTTTCCGATGATGCCCATGGAAACGGCCAGACCGCCCAGGCACAGCAGGAAAAGGACTTTCCATAGAGTATTTGTCTTCATGACTTCGCCTTCACTGAAGCGTTATCTGCAAAGCGGCCTTTCATGTGCCGTTTTGTCCTATGCGCATGGACCCTGACTGTGCTCGACATCTCTCAGATCCAGTCATTCCATGTTCATCGTTATTGTATTCTTTACGTCTTTGATCATATTCTTTTAGTATTTTTCTCGTTGAGACTGACAGCCGGGCGTAATTCCCGGCCGTCAGTCAACCACATGCTTTTGATTACTTAGCGAATTTCCTTCTTCCAGCGAGAAGCACGACAGCACCTGCCAGGCAGATTGCTGCAGCAATTCCTGCTGCGGGCAAGGAAGAACCCGTCTTATCCGACACTCCTTCTACCACAAAGGCAACAGGAGAAAGGGATGTGAAAGTGGCAATAACAATACCATCTCCCACTTCATCCGGTGTGATGGTCTCCCAAGTGGTAGAACCCTCGGCCAGATGAAGTACCGTGACCTTCTGTCCAGCCTTTACCGGTACTCTGAAGCGGCATGTGATTGTCTCTTCATATACGGCATCAGCAGTCGGAACAGCGTCCACAGCTTTGAGAACAGTGCCGCTGGCAGCCTTCTTGGCGCTTGCGATCGTTGCATCATCCAGAGCCTTTACGGTCAGGGGAAGAGAAACATCGACGCCATCGAGCTTGATCACGTCACCGGAAACACCCGATGCAAGAGCAGCAGCCTCGCTTGCAGCGGGAGTCGTCTTGGTCGCAGTGCTTGTTGATGGGGACCCGGCAGCGAAGACTGTAGTTCCGAGTGTCAGAACCATCAGAGCAGACACTGCGAGCCCAGTTATGAATTTTCTCAGTTTCATTACGTATTCCTCCTTTCTTCAGAAATTACATGTGGTTATATTTATCCCGGCAAAGCCGGGAGAAATACCTATTTCAGCACGAAGTGCGAAACGATCCGGAATCAAACAAACGTACATTGCGAAGCAATCCGGAACCGCGATTCGAAGCCTTCGTGTACAGGGCTCACGCCGTATTCAGACTTTGTTGTAGAACACTTCGAG
>DFFG01000075.1:99832-121764 GCA_002368795.1 Eubacterium sp. UBA3782 | reverse complement strand
TACAGCCCTTTCTCATCGACGTTGTATTCTTCAAACTCTTCTCCCATGACGGTCTCGCCCGGGACGGTGTAGATGTTTTCCTCGCCGAAGGTATAGCTCTGTGAGGTCTTGACCATAGAAGCGATATCCAGGTTGGATACGATGTACTCTTCGATGGCTTCATACAGCTCGTTTGCTACCTTGGGGTCTCCCGATACGGCGGTTCGGAGCTGCGGGATGAAGCTGGTCAGATACTGCCGCTGCCGCTCCAGGCGCCGGCTGGCGCTGTCGAATTCTTCAGTATCCCGCTTGCGCAGGTAAAGATAGGCCTCATCGCCCTTCAGACGGACGGTCTCGCCTTCCTTCAGCTGAATGCTGCCGTCGGAGGATTCCACATCCTCCAGGATGGTCAGCTCCACGCCGCCGACGGAGTCGTTCATAGCGCCGATGCCGCCCATGTTCAGGGAGATATAGCCGCTGATGGGGATGTTATTGAACAGCCGCTCCACGGTCTCCAGCGTACGCTGGCAGCTGGTTTTCATACCGTCGCCGTATCCGTGCTGCAGACAGATCTGCAGAGGATAGGTGCCCTCAAATTCGCCGGCTTCGTTGTAGACATCCACATCGGTCATCGTGTTGCGGTTAATGGCGATCACCGAGATACGCCGGTTCTCATTGTCAAACACCATCAGGAACATGGCGTCCGACTGTCCGCCGCTGATCCCGTCCCTGGCCTCGTGCACCGGCTCGTCGGAGTCTATGCCAAGGAACAGATAAGATTTGATGTGGGTATTGTAGCGGTAGTCCGTGCCCTCGTAGGTGATCACACCCTCCTGCCACTTTTCCACCGGCTCCTCGGAGGATCCGGATGCGGCTGACATTGTGCTCTCCGTCTGACTTTCAGACGTGCCCTCTGGTACGCTCTCTGCTGCACCAGCCTCTGCCTTTGCCGCAGCACTCTCTTCCCCCGCCGCACTGGCAGTGCCCGTCGCATTGCGGAAAAACAACAGATAGCCGCCGATGAGGCATACTGTCAGCACCAGAACCACGGCAATACCGATGATCCATATTCTGTTGGAGGATTCGCCATCGCGGTCATTCCATCTATTTTCCAAAGAGTCCTGCTTTCTTTTCTGAAGCGGTCTTTTTGGCCGCGGTCTTCTTTTTCTTCTTTGTCTGGTCGTCGGCGGAATTGCCGTAGTACTTGCCGTAATATTTTCCGTAGTACTTGCTATAGTACCGGCCGTAGTAGGAATTCCGTTTCATCTTAACCTTGTTGAGCACCGCGCCGAGGATACGCACACCGGATGCCTCCAGCTGTTTTTTCGTCTCCACGATCATGCGGCTTCCCACACCGTTCTGCTCCACCACGAGGATCGCTCCATCCATATGCTTGGCGATGACGGCGGCGTCAATGGCCGCACCGATGGGTGCGCAGTCAACGAGGATATAGTCAAAAGCCTTCCTGGCGGAATGAATCAGCTCCTCAAAGTAGTGATTGTCCAGGATCTCCGTCGGATTCGGCACGGAAGGACCGGCGAACAGCATATAGATGTTCCCGATGTTCGTCCTTAAGATGACATCGTTTAAGGGCTTCTGGCCGGACAGATAATGGGACAGCCCATAGATGGACTTTCCATCGTCGCGCTTTGCATGAAGCTGCCGCAGCATGACGGATTTCCGCATGTCCGCATCAATGACCAGAACCGTTTTCCCTGCCTCGGAGATCGCCTGGGCCAGGTTGAAGACGACCGTGCTCTTGCCCTCATCTGGAACACAGCTGGTAAACAGGATCGCCCGCACATCGTCTCCGCAGAACTGGATGTTGGTACGGAAAGTACGGAGGGCTTCCTTCATGGTATAACTATTTTCGTGATCGATAGTGATCGTAACTCTTTCCATCTTCTCGGTCCTCTATCTTACTTTTTTTCCAGCGGCAGAGTCGCCAGAACATTGAGGTGGGCCTTCTTTTCCAGATCCTCTGGCACCTGAATGGTGTCATTCAGCAGGTAGCGCAGCACGATGATGCCGGCAGCCAGAATAAACCCGATCATGCCGGCGACCGCAGCAAACCACAGGGGACCGTGGTTGACCTTTTTCCCATCTGTGTAGCCGTACTGGATGATGTTCGGCGGATCCTGATCCATCTTTTCAGAGATAAAGGCCGCGGAGACCTCCGCGATCTCATCGGTCATAGTCTTTGCCAGTTCCACATCCGGATCGGTGACGGTGATCGCCAAGATTCGGGTGCCGGCGGCATTGGTGACCTGCACCTTGTTATAGAGGGTCTCGTAATCTGTATCCAGCTTCAGGTTTGTGATCACCTGCTCCAGGACCGGACGGCCGGTGATGACCTCCTGGTAGTCGCTGGCCAGATTTGTGCCGACCTGGATATCAGCAATGCTGGTGATGGTCGTACTCTTGCTCAGCACGTAGAGCTTGGAGGTGGATGCATACTGGGGCGTCACAAACAGCAGCCCGTAGCCCAGGCCTGCCACCGCAAAGACCACCAGAGCCAGCAGCAGGACGAACCAATGGGATACCAGCTCCAGAAACAGCTCTAACAGGTCGATCTCTTCTTCTTCGATATTGTTGTTCATCGGTTTCTCTACTCCTCCGCAGGTGTGGGGGTCATCGCAGGATCTTTGCCGGATTGGTGATCAGCAGCCGCTCTGCTGTTTCCTCCCCGAATTTCTTTGTCAGGACCTGTCGGCACTCCGTCAGATGGCAGGCCCGATCCTTTGTGTTGTGGGCGTCGCTTCCGATATAGGTTACGATCCCGTTTTTTATAAGCTTCCGGCAGTACATGCCCAGGAAAAAACCGTTCGTGCCAATCACGCTGTCTGCATTCACCTGGATCTCAGCACCCATATCAGCCAGCTCGGCAGCGACGTCCGGGCTGCGCCTGACGGCCTCATAGCGCTCCGCATGAGCGATGATGGGGATAAATCCGCAGGACAGGACATCGTATATCCGGCTCTTCATGAAGTTTTCCGTATCCTGGGTGGCAAACTCTACCAGGATATGATCGCCGCCGTTCATCCGGTAACGAGGGTCCGTGGTGATGTCCTTCACCATGACTGTGTGGGCATGGTACTCACAGCCCAGGTACAGCTCCAGACCATCGAAATATTCCTCCGCTGCATCCTGCAGGTCAAAAAAGCGCTCCTCCACCTCATCTCTGGGAGTCTCGAACATTTCGAGCCGGTAATGCGGCGTCAGGATGATCTGCCGCACTCCCGCCTTGTATTCCTGGTGAAGGATCCGCAGGGCGCCCTTCATGGATTGAGCCCCGTCGTCTACCTTCGGGACAATATGGCAGTGCATGTCGATCAAACCGTTCATTGGTATTTTCCTTTGATTTGAGAACGCTTCTGTCTGCCAAGATACGCCCCGGCTGATGAAAAGCAGTAAAACATACGCCAAGGTGGCGAAAAGGTGTACTTTTTCACCATAATATACTCTGGCACAGTAAAATCTATTATAGCACCAGCAAGTTGGTTGCACAATCTGCAAATTGACGAATACTATAACAAATTCGATAAAAATATAGTCATAAAGCCGATTCGGAAGGCTTTATTTTTTTGCACTTCTTTCAAACGATACCCCTTTTTACCAGATATTCTATTTGTTTAAAAAGTACACTTATTTGTATACTTTAGTTCTCCTGCCGGTATTTCCAGAGCCTGTACCGGAAGGAGGACAGGGGCATTCGGCAACGGCGTGCGCCTTCCGAGACAGAGATCTCGCGGCAGTCCACCATCTCGCATACCTCAATGAAATTGTCGGGAAGCGGCTGTGACGGACGGCCAAAGCGTACGCCTCTTTTCTTTGCAGCCTCTATGCCCTCCCTCTGCCGTTTCCTGATGTTGTCACGCTCATTTTCCGCGACGAAGGACAAAAGCTGCAGGACCAGATCACTGATGAATGTCCCCAGCAGATCCTTACCCATCCGCGTGTCCAGAAGCGGCATATCCAGGACGACGATATCCGCTTTTTTCACCTTTGTGATGATTCTCCACTGCTCCAGGATCTCGTCATAATTTCTTCCCAGCCGGTCAATACTTAAAATGTAGACGACATCCTCTTTCTTCAGGATCCGCAGCAGCCGTTTGTATTTCGGCCGATTGAAATCCTTTCCTGACTGCTTGTCAATGAACAGATCCTCTTTGCTGATCTCCTGTTCTGCCATGGCCTGGATCTGCCGGTCTTCATTCTGATCCTTCGAACTTACCCGGATATATCCGTATCGTTTTCCCATGATCCTTTCCTATCATCGCATCATAAAACCGGTCCCACAGCTATTTGCCCTGTTTCCAAAGCAGTCAATCCCCCAGCCGTCTCAGGCAGAGCGCGATCTTGCGATATGCGCTTCTTCTTATTATAAATGATAATCAGGATCCGTCAAACGCATGGTGTCGGTCAGAAGGAACATCCCGGCAAAATGTGACTATTCGTATGTTTTTAATCCGGTACATGCACAGCAGAGGCTGCGTATCCTGTGTTTTCTTCCCGTTTTTCTGCCAAAATAGCATTCCAGTCAGGCGCTATCACCGCCTGGCAGATCACTGTTTTGCTCTTCTTTTAAGGTTCTTTCCGATGCTTTTTTCGATATCTCTTCCATTGCCTTTTCAGCACTTCTTCCAGCGTCTCTTCCATTGCCTATTCAGCACTTCTTCCAGTGTCTCTTCCAGTGTCTCTTCCATTGCCTATTCCAGCACTTCTTCCAATGCCTCCTCCAGTGCCTTTTCCAGGCATTGCACAGCGTTTTCAGATATGGTACAGCCAAGATGCCAAACCGGTACATTGCTGACCAGGCTTTCCGCAATTGCCATGCCCCGGTTTAGTGCTTCCCTGTCCCAGCGGTTGATGGTGAGCTGGGGAAACAGTTCGAAGAAAGCCGCTGCAGGGCTGAGGCGGCGGATCTGGTTCTCCTTTGCCTGGCTTAACATCACGATGGCGCGGATGGGGGTATCTGTATTTTCACAGATCCCCGACGAGCCGCAGACCGGCCAGCCCCGGGCGATCCATCGCCCGTCCCGCTGCTCCAGCAGCGCCCGGTCACCGTTGATCGTTTTTGCACCGCGGTATCGCTCCCACAGGCCGGCCTGGGTGCTTTTTCCGGTTTCCGAAGGCGCAGAAAACAGGATCGCCTCCCCCTGATGCCGCAGATACGCGCAGTGCAGGACGAGTCCATCCTCCTTTAGGAGATGCCGCTCCAGCGCAAACAGGGAGGCAAAGACCGGATCGGATCTAAGCTCCGGCAGGATGTCCCACAGCAGGATGATCTCCGCACCATCGCTCCCTGTATCCCGGCAGCAGCCATAAAAGCCCTCTCCCTTGATGCCGATATACCGGGTCTGGAGGCCGTCCTGCTCAAGAACGATAAAGTCCTCCCTTTGTACAAGTACCTGTACGTCGCCGTCAAGGGGTGGGAGCTGCTCTGAAAGCTGGATGTTGTAAGTAAAGGTCGGGGTTTCTTCGGGAGAGACAAATTTCAGGATATTTTCCGGGATCGGGAGATCCTCCGTGCAGGTGATCTGAAAAACAAAATCGCCAATGCGAAAAATGTTATGCATGTTCTGCCTCCCTGGCAAACTGTTTTACGAAAGCTGCATCTTGCTGATGCAAAGAATCTATCGCCGTATCACTGAGATCCTTGTATGTTATCTCTATTGTACGAAATGTCAGAAACCGCACATCACCAGAATTGAGATACCGGAGGTCAAGGGATGCAGACAACGGATGTGTATAAATATCAGCACGTAAAGAAGGAGGTACCGGTGGAACACTTCATCCGCATCACCGGCAGCAGCATGGCGCCGTTTCTCTGCCATGAGCGGGATTTTGCCTGGTATGTGGAGCCGGACCGCCGGCTGTATAAAGGGGATATCATTTTTTACCGCCGGGACAACGGCAGGAGAGTTCTGCACCGCATTGCGCGGGTACATGAAGACAAACAGACCTATGATCTGATCGGTGACGGACAGACAGAGATCGAGACTGGCATCCGGCAGGACCAGGTCTTTGGCCTTGTCACCCGCGTGGCAAGAAAAGGCCGGAGCCTGGGCCCCGGCAATTTCTGGTGGTGGTGGTTTCGCGTGGTGTGGATCCGCATGATCCCGCTTCGGAAATATCTGATTAGGTAAATGATCTGAGTTCCCCGGTGAAATGATCCGGAGAGATAAAGAAAAAGCACCGACCCCGATATCCCATGGATATCAAAATCAGTGCTTTCGTGCGCCCTCAGGGACTCGAACCCTGGACAAATAGATTAAGAGTCTACTGCTCTACCAACTGAGCTAAGGGCGCATGTCATATATTCCGTACAACGAATGCTATTATACGTTATGGTCTAAAAAAAATCAACCCCTTATTTAAAAAAATTTTGCATGCCGGAAAGGCGCCTGAAGTACCGGTCTGCACGCCCTTTCTGCGCCATAAAAAGACAAAATAAAACTGCCGGTTGGACCAGGATTTTTTTCATCCTCTGTCCGTCCGGCAGTTTTGTTTCTTCCTATTATTTCAGTGCGTCTATCTGATCAGCAAAGCTGTCTGCATCCCTTGCGCCGACGATCTGGGCGGCTACCTCACCGTTCTTTACGAACAGGAAGGTCGGGATGGACATAACGCCATATTTTGCGGCGATATCGTCTGCCTCGTCTACGTTGAGCTTTGTGAACTTGACATCGTCATAGTCCTCGGAAAGCTCCTCAATGATCGGTGCCATCATCCTGCAGGGACCGCACCAGTCGGCGTACATATCGACGACGACCAGACCCTCGGCCTGGAGAACCTCTGCCTCAAATGTATTGCTGTCTACCTTCGTTACCATGGGATCTTCCTCCTGTTGGTTATATTTAGGATCTAAGTACAGAGGAACTGCCTCTGTTTTTTAGATTGTGCACAAGTTAATTGTATAGTAACACACTCATCCTGATTATGCAAGCCTTCTTTTCTGCTTTTAACAGCGATTTTTCTGGTCTGGAACCTTTCCTTTTCGCGGCCTGCCCTGCGATTTATGGCCGCGCGATCAGCTTGCAGATGGGGTTGCCCTTAAGGGAGAATTTCTCCTCATATTCGGTCATGACATTCCCTTCGTTCAGCTTGTCGTCGTGGTGCAGATCGAAGGTACAGGCATTCAGCTCCCAGCCGGTATTCTTTAACTCATCCAGAGAAAACCGGAACAGATCCTGATTGTCGGTCTTGAATTCGACCTGTCCGCCCTCCGGGAGGAGCTTCTCGTATCTATGAAGGAATTTTGCGGAGGTCAGCCGGCGGTCTGCATGCCGGTCCTTAGGCCATGGATCGGAGAAGTTCAGATAGATGCCGGCGATCTCGCCTTTCTCGAATACATCCTCCAGCTCCCGTGCGTCCATGCAGATGAACCGGAAGTTGCAGCCTTCCGGTATGGGCGGCCGCTCTGTCACGCTGGCCGGGCTTCCGAAAGTCGTTTCCGGATCCGCTCCCTGGCGGATCAGCTCTCGGGCCTCTGCCCGCTGGATCGCCTTGAACAGTACACTGCTGTACATCTCGATCCCCACGAAGTTCCTGTCGGGGTATTTCTCCGCCATATCCATGATAAAGCGTCCCTTGCCCATGCCGATCTCGATATAGAGGGGCGCGTCATTCCCAAAGATCTCCTTCCATCTGCCCTTTGCGCCGGCGGGGTCATGGACCACATAGCCGCTCACTGCAATGACTTCTCTGGATCCCGGTATATTTCTAAGCCGCATTCGTCTTCCTGCCTTTTTTCATCATTTTCTGTACTGCCCGCCTGCCAGGTGCAGGGGGCATAATGATGATAAGCGATTCCATCCATTTTCACAAGAAGGATCCTGAAAAATAGACGTCTAAATCCGGAAGTATTCCGGTCGGCAGAATTTCACCCGGACTTCTCCCGCCTCAATTATCAGCGCTTCCGTGTTCCTGATCCGATATGCCCGATCTGTTATTCTCTTTCTCTGGGCACATGTGTATCTGCTCCTTTGCCGCTTTTTACCAATATAGCTATAGGCAGTACGCCACCGCTCTTTGCTAAAATAATTATGTAACCATACACATTTTCAAAAGTTATCTGACATTTCTCCTCTGTCCTGCACAATTTTGATGAACTTGGTCTATTTGCCGAACTTCGCCTTTGTCAATAGATTTTCTGTTTTTTTCCGGAAGAATTCCACTTTTGGGAGTTTTTAACAAAACGTCCGTTCAAGAAAAAACTTATGTTACCTTATTATTTCAACCTGTTTTTTGTGGATAATGTGGATAACTTCGTTGATAACTTGATTTTTGGCCTGTTTTCAAGGTTTTCGGATGTGGATAACTTTTGGCAAAAAAAATGACCGGTATTCCGATCCCGCAACCCCATTTCAGGTTTTTGTGCATCTTTCTCAATGTTAAGTTTTTGTAACAATTGTGACAATTTAGAGCTGCCAGACAAATTGCTGAAAGTGACCGATAAAAAGAACTGCCGCACGACCAGGGTCGTGCGGCAGTTCCGATTTGTCTGTTCCTATTTATTTTTTGTAGGCCTCGGCCAGTGCGCGGAAGGCGGGCAGGCTCTTTTCGATCTGCTCGGTGGTGACGCAGTAGGCGATCCGCACGTAGCCGGGAGTGCCGAAGCTGTCGGCCGGTACGAGGAGCAGCTCAAAGTCTCTTGCTCTGTCGGAGAAGGCTTTTGCGTCTTCCTCCAGGCTCTTCACGAACAGGTAGAAGGCGCCGTCGGGATGTACGCAGGTGTAGCCGAATTCGGTCAGAGCGTTGTACAGCAGGTCGCGGTTTTTGCGGTATACGGAAAGGTCGGAGACCTGACCGACGCACTTCTCGATCACGTGCTGGGCAAGGCTCGGCGCACATACGTAGCCAAGAGCACGACCGGCACCTGCCACGGCTGCGTAGAGGGTCTTGGAATCCTCCACCTCGTCGGGCACCAGAATATAGCCGATGCGCTCGCCGGGCATGGACAGGGACTTGCTGTAGGAATAGCAGACCAGTGCGTTCCTGTAATATTTTGTTACGTAGGGAACGACCACATCGTCATCGTACACCAGCTCACGGTAGGGCTCGTCGGTGATGAGATAGATGGCGTGGCCATAGCGCTCCTGCTTTTCCTCCAGAACCTTCGCCAGACGCGCGATGCTCTCCTCGCGGAACACAACGCCCGACGGGTTGTTGGGGGAGTTGACGATGAGGGCCTTTGTGCGCTCGTTTATCGCCTCCTCCAGCTTGTCGAAATCGATCTGGAAGGTGTCCGGATCGGTCTGGACGGCAACCAGCTTGGCGCCGGTGGTCTCGACAAATACCCGGTACTCCGGGAAGAAGGGCGTAAAGGTGATGACCTCATCTCCCGGGGTATACAGTGCCTCCAGGCAGATCTTGAGGGATGCCGCGGCACCGCAGGTCATGTAGAGGTTGTCGGCACGGAAGGATGTCCCGAATCTCCGGTTCAGGTCGTCGGCGATCGCCGCGCGGGTGTTTGCGTCTCCCTGGGCGGAGGTGTAGCCGTGCAGATAGATATCACTGTTGTTCTCGATCAGCTCGATGAAGGTGCGGTTGACGTCCTCGGGCGCCGGAACGTTCGGGTTGCCCAGGCTGAAGTCAAAGACGTTTTCCTCGCCGATCTCGGCTGCACGCTTCTTGCCGAATTCAAACAGGTCACGGATGACCGAGCGTACCTGTCCCAGCTGCACCATTGTTTCATTGATCATGGGTGTTTCCTCTTTCTGCTCCCTGACGGGGAGCATCCTTGCTTACCCGGCGACGGGGATCTGTTTCCCAAGTGTCACTGAGTAAATGTACATTTCCTTTACAGGGATGCCGGCGATGCGCTCCAGCGCCAGGCGGTAGAATTCCAGCTGCTTCTGGTATTTTTCCACGAGGTCGGAGCCGTCGGCTGAAAAGACCCGATCGGTCTTGTAGTCGACCAGGACGTACTGACCATCCTCCTCAAAATAGGCGTCGATCGTTCCCTGCACCAGTATATTTTCATCCTCGGGCCAGCTTCTGTCAATATCCTTTGCCGCAATATCGATGACAAAGGGCTGCTCTCTGCGAAGCCGTCCCGCAAGGGCAGCAGCAGCCATACGCCGGCCGATGGGCGATGCCAGGAAGGCGGCAATGTCCTCCGGGCGTACGCAGGATGCGTCCTCCCGGGAGAGAATGCCGCGGCTTACCATGGATCCGATCTGCCGCTCGACCTCTGCGCACAGAGCGGCTGCAGTCTTTGGATGGCCCGTTCCGCCAGCATTCTTGTCTGCGTCGTCCTTCGGCAGGTCTGCCAGATGCTCTGCAGCTGCCCGGTAGTTCAGACATTCCAGCACATGGTGGTAGACGGTACCGCGGGCGGCGCCGGCGGCCTGCTCCTGTCCGGCCTCCCGCATAAACGCGGGCACGTAGGGGATGATCTCCTCCTGCGGATAGAGCTCCACGCCCTTTTCCTCCTGCATGGCCTCCATGGAGGCCTTCTTGATCTCACTGACGGTCAGCTTGGCCGGGAGAGCATTTTCCTCTGCATAGGGATAGACGAAAGCGGCCTTCTCCTCCAGGAACCGGTCAAGCGCCTGCATCTCCTCCGCTGTCTGCACAGCTGTATCTGCCGGAGATAAAACTGCCTGCTCCAGCGCATCCACGATAACCCGCGTGCGGACCGCGTCATCGGCGATCCCGCCGGCCAGGGTCTCTGGCCTTGCCACACGGATAGTCAAGAGCTCGGGCTCCGGCACCGCCTGCAGGATCCAGTCCAGACAGGATTTTGCCCCGATCAGGCTGCCATAGTCCAGCGGCTTTCTGACCAGTGCCTGCCCATCCGGTGTCCGGTCAGCCAGCGCCTTTGCAGCGTCCTGATCCGCCAAAGCCTGCTCGACCCGCTCCGTATCCTTGACAATGCCAGTCAGGATCAGCTTTTCCTTTGCCCTGGTCATGGCAACATAGAGGACCCTCAGCTCCTCGCCGCAGGCATCCCGGCGGATCGCGCCGGCGATGGCCCGCTTCAGGAGCGACGGGCTCTTTGTCCGATGCTCCAGGTCCACTACGTCCATGCCGATGCCAAGACCGGCATGCATGGGAATGGCGCTTCTCTGGTCGGCCATGTTGAACTGTTTGCCCAGGCCGGAGACAAAGACGATGGGGAACTCCAGTCCCTTGCTCTTGTGGATGGTCATGACGCGCACCGCGTCCTCCCCCTCGCCAAAGAGGTTGACCTCGCCAAAGTCCACCTCATATTTTTCCAGTTTTTCGATATAACGGACGAAATTGAACAGCCCATGGTAGCTGGTATTCTCGTAGTCCACGGCTTTTTCCACCAGCATCCGGAGGTTTGCCTCCCGCTGGGCGCCTGCCGGCATGGCCGCTGCATAACTGCCGTACCCTGTTTCTTCGAGCACCATCCGGATCAGCTCATGCGTCGCGGTGCAGGGAACGCGGCTGCGGAGATCCGCAAGCTGCGCATAAAATGCCGCAAGCTTCCGGCCGGTCACATCGTCCGTGTCCTTATAACAAAGCGCTGCCCGGTACATCTCCATATCAGGATAGGCGATCCGGATCTTCGCCAGCTCCTCATCGGTACACCCTGCAATGGGTGAGCGCAAGATGGCTGTAAATGGAATATCCTGCCGCGGATTGTCCAGGATCCGCAGGTAGTTCAGCACGGTCACGACCTCGACCGTGGAGAAATAGCCTGCTCTGGAGGCCGCAAAGGCCGGTATTCCTTCATCCCGCAGCGTCCGCACAAAAACGTCCGCAAGGCCTGCCGCCGAGCGCAGCAGGACGACGCAGTCCCGGTACTGGACCGGGCGGAAGGCGCCCGCCTTTCCGTCCCAGATCTGTCCCGCCGCATGAAGGGAACGGATCCGGTCTGCCACGGTCAGGGCCTCCGCCTCCAGCATGGTGCTGCGGCTGCCGTCCCCTCCCCAGGCGTCATCCGACGGATCGACCAGCAGCAGCTCTGCCCGGGGGAAGTCCGGATCCGGTCCCTCCGGATAAGAGGCACCGGTGTACAGAGCCTGGTCGGCATCGTAGCGAATGCCGCCGATCTCCGGAATCATCAGCCGGGAGAAGAAGGCATTACATACCTCCAGCACCTCCCGGCGGCTCCGGAAGTTCCGGGAAAGGCCGATCCGAATCGATGTGCCATCCGCTGCTCCCGTTGGCGCGTCCTTTGTCCGGCCATCCGCCGGATCATTTGCCAAGTCATCTGCCGGATCATTTGGCAAATCGCTTTTCGAACCGTCCGAAGCCTCGGCCCCGGATGCCGGCTCTGCGGTTCCATTTTCCCGCCAGGGCTGATAGGTACTGTACTTTTCCAGAAACAGCTCCGGCCTTGCCATACGGAAGGAATAGATGGACTGCTTCATATCGCCGACCATAAACCGGTCGTACCGCCCCTCTGCATTGCCGGAAACGGCCGACAGCAGGGCTTCCTGGATGAAGTTGCTGTCCTGGTATTCATCGATCATGACCTCTGCGTACTGCTCCGCCAGCTCTCTGGCGGCAGCCGTGCGCACATAGCTGCCGTCCTCCTGTTTTTCCAGGAGGATCTGCAGGGCATAGTGCTCGAGGTCGCTGAAATCCACGATATTCTTTTTTCTCTTGCTTTCGCCAAAGCGCTCATGGAACAGCCGGACCAGTCGGACCAGCTCTTCCATATGGGGACGGATCCCGGCAAGCTCCTCCAGCACCCGCTCCTCGGAAACGGCAAAGTACGTCTCCTTCAGGGTCTTCAGCGTCTTTTTATAGGTCTCCCGCATTCTCTTGAGCTGATCCCGAACTGCCGGATCTTCCGTCGCCGGCTTGTTTTTGGCGGCCGTCCACCGGACATAGTTCGGTTTTTCCAGGCCGTCGCAAAGCTCGCTGTAGGTGGTCAGGCTCATCAGATTCTGGATCATCTCCAGATCAGCGGTAAAGACCGGGATCCCGTCGGTCGGGCCGTCGGGATCTGCGGCTCGCTCCAGGCACTGCTCCGCCAGATCTGCCGCATAGGCGATCCGAAGGCGTGCCTCCGTAAGGATGCCCTGCATCCAGGGGGACGCGGTAAGATCCTCCGGTGTGGTGATCCGGCAGGCGCCGGCACACCGCTCCAGCCAGAGGTCCGGATCGGGATCACTGATGGCAAAATCGTAGATCCTCTGGATCAGCTCCTCGGCGCGGCGGTCGCTCTGTCCCGGAGAATAGGCATCCATGAAGGCAGAAAAGGCAGGACTGCCTGCGGCATATTCCTCCTCCAGAAGGTCGCCGATCACGGCCCCCCGCAGGAGCTTGAGCTCACCTTCCTCTGCGATGCGGTAGCCCGGATCGATGCCGATCCGGTGGAAGTAGTTCTGGATCACATGGGTGCAGAAGCCGTGGATGGTGCTGATCTGGGCATGCCCCAGGAGGACACCCTGCCGCTGCAGATGCTCGTTGTCCGGATCTTCGGCAAGCTTCTCCTCAAGAGCCCGGCCGATCCGCTCCCGCATCTCCCCAGCGGCTGCACGGGTAAAGGTCACGACCAGCAGCCGGTCGATGTCCACCGGATGGACCGGGTCGGTAACCATGGTCAGGATCCGCTCCACCAGGACGGCCGTCTTTCCCGAGCCTGCCGCGGCGGAAACCAGGAGATTCGTGCCTCTCTGGCGGATCACCTGCTGCTGTTCACTTGTCCAGCTGACTGCCATAGGCTCCTCCTTTCCCGTCATCGGATGACTCCGAGCCGTCCGTCTCTCCTGCATGGCGGATCTCCGCCAGGATCTCCTCGTCACTCTTCAGATCTGTCCTCCGGTAGGCAAAGCCGGGGATCTTCTGGTCAAAGCCGCAGACACCCAGGTACGGACACCAGGTGCAGGCGGTCCGGTCCTGTTCCTGATAGGGCGATGCGGCGGTCTCGCCGGCCATGATCCGGCTGCCAAGCTCGCCGGTCTTCTGGCTGGCAAAGGCCTGCATGCCGGCAAACAGCTCCTTGTCGCCGGCTTTTGTATGCTGGTTCAGGCTGCCGTCCTTTTTGAAGCCGGCCGGGATCACGCTGGAGGTAACGCCGTCATCCAGCGTCCGGTCCAGAAGCTGCAGGATCTCCCGCTCGCTCCGGCACAGGCCATCCGGTTTTAATGCCTTTAGGACCTCCTCCTGACGTCCGGCCTCCTCCACCGGTTTGACCATCGGGTCATCGATATGGTAATAGAAGATACCGGCAGGCTCTGCGCCAAGGCCGGGATGGGTCTTCTGCTCATTCTCCAACGCTGCATTCATGTACAGGACCAGCTGCAGCTGCAGCCCGTAGTAGAGCTGCCGCATGTCCAGGGTGGTGCCGCCGGTCTTGTAGTCGATGACCTTGACATAGCGGACGCCATCGGCCTCGCACACATCCAGGCGGTCGATCCGTCCGTGCAGACGAAGCCCTGTGCCTCCCGGCAGGGAAAAGCTCACGGAATTAAGCCCGTCGATGAAGGCGAACTCAAAATCCGAGGGGCGGAAATCGCCCCTGCGCAGCTGCTCGCCGAGAGCCCAGGTGGTGGTGCGCAGCATCTCCCGGATGCGGCCGATCATATGGACGTTCCGCTCAGTGCTGTGCAGGATCGTGTTTCCATAGTCGTGTACGACATCCTCCAGAGCCTGGTCGGACAGCCGGATGCGGTCCTCCTCTTCCAGGGATGCCCAGTCCAGTTTTTCCTTTTTTAATGTCCTGGAAAAGCGCTCCAGGGCCGCATGCATGACCGTGCCAAAATCCGCCGGAGTAAAGGCATATTCCGGGCGCTCGGACAGACGCAGGCCATAATCCAGGAAATGGCGGAAGGCGCAGCCGGCAAAGTCCTCCAGCCGGGTAACCGAGCCTGCCAGCACATCACCGTACAGGCGCCGGGCAAGCTCCGGTCCGATCCCGCCGTCCTCATGACAGGTGCGGGCGGCCGAAAGAAGGCGCAAAAGCTCGTCGCGGCCCTCCGGATGGTGCAGCAGGAACCGGGCCACCGCCGGAAACGCTGCAGAAGGCAGCCGGTCCGGTATGCCCTGCAGCTCGCCAAGCATAAAGTCCATGCGTCCGGCGGGCGTTTCGAGGCGGGAGGTCAGGCTGTCCTCCTCCTGCATGTGGACAGAAAGCTCCGGAAACAGCTTGCCAATGACACCGATCAGATAGGCCGGCATCCGTGCCGTCCCATCCCGGTCCGCCCGGCTGTAGGACAGAAACAGGCGGTCGGAAGGCTTTGTCATGGCAAGGTACAGATAGAAGCGCTGCCGGTACATCTCTTCTCTGGCTGTCGGGGCCAGCTGGGCATCGCTTCGCTGCAGGATCTCCCTATCGATCTCGGAGAGGATCCCCTTTGCCGGGACCGGCTTTGGGATGACACCCTCGTTGATTCCCACGAAAAACAGGACCCGGATCTTTTTGAGTCTGGTCCTTTCGATATCACCGACCATGACCTGGTCCTCGCCCGGCGGGATCAGACCCACGCTGGTCTCCAGGAAGCCGGCATCCAGGATATCCTGGTAATCGGAAAGCTTCATCTTTTCCCGGCCGAGAACCTCGGCCAGCTTGTTCAGCATGTCCATGACCGCCGGATAGATCTGCCGGTACTCCCGGGCTGCGGACGGGTCTGCCCTGCGGCCGCTGCCGCTCTCAAATGCGTCCGCAATATCCTCCATCGCCTGCTGGAGCTCTTCCTTTACCAGGAAGGCATAGAGCACCTCGGTCCGCCGCAGGGCGGCGGCGCCCCGCTCATGCATGCCCTCGTGGAAATCTGCCGTCTCGTCCACAAACCGCTGCCGCAGCTCGTTCCAGTACAGAAGTTTTTCCGAATCGCCATTTTCCGGCGTGCGGATCCAGGTCTCCTCGTACTGCCGGCGGCTTCGGATCCCCAGAGCCAGACAATAGTTCTCCAGCTCGTCTACCTCCTCCATGGTAAAGGAGGTCAGGTCCGTGCGGAGGAACCGGAAGACGCTGTCATAGGAATAGTTCTGGACCTCCATATCGATGGCAGAGCGGATAAACTCCACCAGCAGATTGCCCATAACGGCCTGCTTCTGGTCCAGAAAGCAGGGGATGCCGGCGTTGTCGAAGCTGTTTACTGCCTCCCGCCCGTAGGTGGCAAGATCACCGGTGACCACCGCAAAATCCCGGTAGCGGTAGCCCTCCTCCCGCACCATGCGCAGGATCCTCGAGGCCACGATGCGCATCTCGGCGGCAGGCGTCGCCGCCTCCGTGATACAGATCTCCCCGCTATCCGCACCTGCCAGGACGGATGCGGGATGGGAGCTGTTACTGTTTGGCAACTCATCTCGCCGCTGAACCTCATCTTGCTCTAGCGGAGCAGCATTCTGCGAGCTGCTTTTCTCCGATGCAGTATGATCTTTCATCTCCTGCAGGGCCGCTGCAGGCTTTCTTTTTCCATAGCGAAACAGCTGCGCCTCCAGACGGCGCAGCTGATCCTTTCCGGCAAAGCGGCTGTGCTCCCCGGCCCGGACTGTCACCACCGGCTCGATCTCCGTGCGGGTATCCTTTGCCAGCTCCGTGCACTTCCGGATCATCTCCCGGCTCATATAGAAGAGATTCTGCATGCCGCACCGGCCAAAGGGGGGCTCGGCGGGGTCAAGGGTAACGACCACCGTGACCCGGTCCGCCAGGACCAGGAGCTCCCGCACGACCTGATGCTGCACCGGTGTGAAGCCGGTAAAGCCATCGAGAACTATGACGCTGTTTCTTATCAGCTCTGACTCGCCAATGACCCGGCACAGGATCTCCGGGATCTCCTCGGCGGTCAGATAGTTTTTCTCAAGGTAATCCAGAAAGGCCTGGTAGACCTGGCGGATATCCTCCAGCTTCAGGGCGAGCCTTGGCCGCCCCTGCTGGGCTGCGATCCAGTCCTCCAGATCCTCCGGGCGCACCCGGTACTGAAGCAGCTCGGAGACCAGGGATTTCATCTGGCGGACGGAACCCTGGCGGCTCAGCGTCCGGCCCAGAACCTTCAGCTCCTTTTGCACGCCGGCTGCTGCACGCTGGACGATCAGGCTTTTGCCGGTCTCCTCCAGCACGGGAAGGGTGTTGCCGCCCACCTCCTCAAATACACGCCAGGCCAGGCGGTTGAAGCTCAGGACGTCCAGGTTCAGCGTCCCGTGCCGGGGATGCATCTCCACGATCTCCTTCTGGGTCTGCATCGTGAACTGCTCGGGCACGATGACCAGAAACTGCCGGTCCGGATGGGCACAGGACTCCCGGATCAGCTCCTGGTAGACCATATGGGATTTTCCCGCACCGCTGCTCCCGGTGACAAAACGCAGGGACATGCTGCTCCTCCTTTCTGCTTAAAACTGCCGCACCTGCCCGGTGCGCCTTAGTTTCCGTCCGGGTCGATCACATGGATATTATTCAGCTGCTGCAGCCGCGCCGCAGCCAGCATCTGCTCCATCTCCTCCACGGTAAAGGTGTACTTCTTTCCGCAGAAATGGCATTCCAGATCGATGGGTTTTCCCTCGTCGATCAGCTCCTTCAGTTCCTTGCTGCCCAGGGAAAGCAGCACTCTGGAGGTGCGCTCCCGGCTGCAGTTGCAGTAGAATTCGGTGGGAATGCGGTCAGTGATCTCCAGGTCCATGCCGCCCAGGATCCGCTCCAGGATCCCCTCGGGGGAAAGGCCCTCCTCCAGCATATCCGTCACCGAGCTGATGCCTTTCAGGGCCGCCTCCAGGCGGTCGATGGTCTCGTCATCAAAGCCCGGCATCAGCTGGATAAGAAAACCGCCGGCCTGGCGCACGTTCTGATCCGTATCCACCAGCACGCCCAGGCCTACTGAGGATGGAACCTGCTCGCTGGTCGCGAAATAGTAGGTCAGATCCTCGGCGATCTCGCCGCTGACCAGCTCGGTCTGACTGGAATAGGGATCGCCAAAGGCCTGATCCCTGACCACCGTCAGCGTGCCATGGCCGACCGCGCCGCCCACATCCAGCTTTCCTTTATATTTCAGGGGGATCCAGACCTGGGGCTCATTGACATAGCCCTTTACCCTGCCCTGGGCATCTGCCGTGACGGTGATGCCGGAAAGCGGTCCGTCGCCTCTGACCATCAATGTCAGCAGATCGTCATCTCCCTTCAGGGTGACGCCCATCATGGCGCCGGCCGTCAGCAGCCTGCCAAGGGCAGCCGTGGCCACCGGGCTGGTGCCGTGGCGGTCCTTTGCCTCCTGAACAAGATTTTTGGTGCAGGCGGCAAAGGCGCGGATCATCCCGCCTGCTGCCGTCGCCCGCACGATCATATCCCTGTGGCTGTCCTTCCAGCTGTTCATATCCGTATTTTTATTCTCCATCGCCTGTAAGCTCCTTTCCTTTTTCCCTTGCGATAACCAGGATCCGCTCCGATCCCTCCTCCGGCGCGCTGTCGGTATACGCCTCAAAGGCGCCCTCAAAAATCATGCCGGCCTCCTCGACCAGTCGCTGCACCGTCTGCAGGTCATAGGCCCGCTGCAGATGGACCTCCTCGTACCTGCGGTACAGTTCCTCCTCCGGGTCTCCCTCCGGCAGGAACAGCGTCAGCACATACTCGTTCAACTGCTGCTCCGGATCCCAGTCATTCTCCCAGATAAAGCTTCCGTCCTCCCGGTTCTCGGCGATGACGGAATCCCCGATCCGGCTGTACTTTGCGGCAGTGTTCAGATCAAAGATAAACACACCGCCCGGATCCAGATAGTTGTTGGCCAGCCGCAGCACCGTCAGGAGATCCTTCTCCTTCAGGAGGTAATTCATGCTGTCGCAGACACTGACGATAGCCCGCACTGTCCCGTAAAGCTCGAAACAGCGCATATCCTGGTTCAGATAGAGGATATCTGCCCCGGAGGCGTACTTCTTCTCCTGGGCCTCCTCCAGCATCTCCACAGAAGCGTCGATGCCGATCATATCATAGCCGGCAGCCGCAAGAAGCTCCGTCATGCTGCCCGTGCCGCAGCCCAGCTCGCAGACGAGCCCGCCGTCAATGCCATATTTTTTAAGGAGTCCGGTCAGATACCGGCACCAGGCCTCATAATCCACGTTGTCCATAAAAATATCGTAGACCGAGGCAAAACTCTCATATGCGCTCATTGTGCACCACCGTTCTTAGCCGCCCATGCGGCATGTTCCATTTGAAGATTACTATAAAAGATGTGCAAAAATCTGCACCATGCTTCCACGCGGCTTTTAGAATAAGCCCGCGAAAAGTATCATAAACCAAAACCGACAAGATCAGCAAATTCATCAAAAAGCAGTCAGCAGAAACAGCATGTAAAACGGTATCGTCAGGGTATTCCCGGCTCGGCCTACGTTATAATCACCGACTTTGACTGCCCCTCCAACGTGATACTTCTCCGGATGGTTCAGAATGGTTTTTGTATTTTTCGTGTTTCCTGTGGTGGCTTTTACCTCCAGCAGTGTACTTTCTCTGTTGTGTCGTATGACAAAATCAACCTCCAGGCCGGAATCTTTGTGGTAATAATATAGTTTACGGCCCATTTTTGTCAGCATATCCGCAGCAAGATTTTCGAAAATGGCTCCCTTGTAACCGAACAATTTTCCCTGGAGTACATCAAACTGTGTTCCATCTTCCAGCATGGCGATCAACAGTCCGTTGTCCACCATGTACACCTTAAAGATATCCTGCAGGGCATTTCCGTCCAAAGGCAGTTCCGGCGTTAAAAGATTATAACAGCGGCGGATGATGCCTGCATCTTCCATCCACTGCAGGCTGCCGGCAAATTTCGCCGCTGTAGACCCTTTTTTTACAAGGGAATACTGAAATTTCTTGTTTTCTTTGCTGAGCTGTCTCGGTATGGAGCGAAAACATTCCCGAATAATCGGCTTATCCCTGTCTTCCGCATATTTAACCATATCTTCTTCGTAACCGGAAAGAATACCTCTCTGCAGATGCAGCACGGTATTCATCTGGCGGGTATCTACAAACGTCTGCACAACCGCCGGCATTCCGCCTACCACCGCATATTGCAGCAGCAGGGAACGAAATTTCTCGTGCAATGCATCGGCTACCGGTGTTTCATCTTTCAGGCACTTCTCTAAATAACGTACCACTGTATCTTCGATACCCTGCGCCCAAAGAAACTCCTCAAAATCCAAGGGATACATTTCTTCGATCTGTTCATAGCCTACCGGAATGGACACCGGCTTTCTACCATATCCTCTGACTCCTAAAAGTGACCCGGTCGCAATCACATCATATCTTCCGTCCATTGCAAAAAATTTGAGTGCTGTTCTTGCTTCGGGACACTCCTGGATCTCATCAAGGATAAGCACGGTTCTTCCTGCCTCAAATATCGCATCTGGTCCATACAAAGCCGAGATCAGCATGGTCAGATGATCCACCTCAAGAGATCCGGAAAAAATAGAAATATAGTTTCTGTTCTCATAAAAATTGAGGTAAATCTCATGCGCATACTTCTGCTTTGCGAATCTGCGGACAGAAAAGGTTTTGCCACACTGACGGCACCCTTTGATTACCAGCGCCATATGTCCAGGCGTTTCTTTCCACTTTTCCAGCACTGACTCGATTTTTCGTTTCAGCATTCCCCGGTCCTCCTTATCCATAACCAGTATAGGTACAGCAGAAATATTTTTCAAGCGACTTTTCGAAGTATTTAAATATTTTTCAAGCGACTTTTTCAGATTATCGAAACTTTTTCAAGCGAGTTTTGTTATCTTCGGCAACTTTTTGGTGAATTGCAAATAGAGGTTCCAGTTTGCAATGTTAACTTCGAGTTATAACCCTTTTTGCAAAAGACACCTCCAGAATTGCACCTTGAAAACAGAAGTAAGTTTTACAAAAACCAGCCAAACTGGAAATCTGTATTGCAAAGGCCGTATTTCATACATTTGATGAATATTCATATCTGACGGCATAAAAAAAGCTCTGTCATAGCTATATGCTATGGCAGGGCTTTTGGGAAACATTTTATCGTTATAACTGGTTGATCTCGCCTCCGAAAGCAGAACCTTTTGGGGACTGCCTGTCCCATGGAAGGGAGCCCATAGTGGCTTCTGTCTACAGAAAGCGTCCGGCCTGTCCGTCCCAGACGAAGCCCGCCTTCTCCAGCTTTTCCTCAAGCTCCTTCCGGTCAAGGCCCAGAGCCGCACAAAGCTCATCCAGGCCGGCATATTCGTCGCGGAGCTTCATATTGATAAAACTCAGCAGCATCACGGGATCCTTTGGTATGTTCATGGGATGTGTCCTCCGATTTCTATGGTTCGCCAGCTGTGTTTTCACTCCGGCGTTCTGCGTTTTTAAGATCTGCGTTTTTGTCCTTTAAGGTCTGTCCTTTCTGCAGATCTGCTCCGCAGGCAGACGCCTCAAAGGAAGGCCTGCCTGCAAAGCGCATATCTCATTTGGTTTTTCGTGAAGCTTATTCTACGACCTCGACTTCGGGCTTGATCACAGCCTCCAGATGACCGTCCGCATCCGTGTCGATAAGGATCGTATCTCCCTCATGCACATCTCCGCCCAGGATCAGCCTTGCCGAAAGGGTCTCGACGTGCTTCTGGATGTAACGCTTCAGCGGGCGCGCACCATAGACCGGGTCGTAGCCGCCGTCGATGACTGCTTGCTTTCCGGCCTCGGAAAGCTCGATGGTCAGCTGCTGCGCGGCAAGCCGGCGGTTCAGGTCCGCCACCTGCAGGTCAACGATGTGGCCGATATTGTCCTTGGTCAGCGGCTTGAACATGATGATCTCATCCAGACGGTTCAGGAACTCCGGACGGAAGTGGGCGCGCAGATCCTGCTGGGTCAGTGCCCTTGCTTCCTCGCTGATGGTTCCGTCCTCGCGGATTCCCTCCAGCAGGTACTGAGAGCCAATGTTGGAGGTCATGATCAGGATCGTGTTTTTGAAGTCTACGGTTCTGCCCTGAGAATCGGTGATCCGCCCGTCGTCCAGAACCTGCAGCAGCACGTTGAATACATCCGGGTGGGCCTTCTCGATCTCATCAAACAGCACCACGCTGTAAGGCTTGCGGCGCACGGCCTCGGT
>DFFG01000075.1:98964-99769 GCA_002368795.1 Eubacterium sp. UBA3782 | reverse complement strand
AGCTGGCCGCCCTCCTCGTAGCCTACGTATCCAGGAGGCGCTCCGATCAGACGGGATACGGAGAATTTCTCCATATACTCACTCATGTCGATACGGACCATATTGCTCTCGTCGTCAAACATCCGCTCAGCCAGCGTTTTGGCCAGCTCGGTCTTGCCGACGCCGGTGGGTCCCAGGAACAGGAAGGAACCAATGGGCTTGCTGGGATCCTTGATGCCTGCCTTGGAACGGATGATGGCGTCTGCCACCTTCTCCACGGCCTCATCCTGGCCCACCACCCGCTTATGCAGGTCGGCGTCCAGATTCAGGATCTTTGCTTTTTCACTCTGGGTCAGCTTGGCAACGGGGATGCCGGTCCATCTGGAAATGATCCGGGCGATCTCGTCGTCGGTGACCGCCTCATGGACCAGGGTCAGATCCCGGTTCCGTACCTTCTCTTCTTCCTCGGCCAGCTCCTTCTCTATCTTAGGCAGCTGTCCGTACTTCAGCTCGGCTGCCTTTTCCAGGTTGTATTCGCGCTCGGCCTGCTCGATCTGCCGGCCGATCTCTTCTTTTTGCTCACGCAGCTGGCTTAAATGATCCACGGAGGCCTTTTCGTTCTCCCACTGGACCTTCTGCGCGCTGAACTCTTCCTTCAGTTCAGCCAGCTCCCGCTGCAGATCCTCCAGCCGCTCGCGGCTTAAGGTGTCAGTCTCCTTTTTCAGGGCGGCCTCCTCGATCTGCATCTGCATGATCCGGCGGTTCAGCTCATCCAGCTCTGCCGGCAGGGAATCCAGCTCGGTCTTGATCTGGGCACAGGCCTCAT
>DFFG01000075.1:93501-98881 GCA_002368795.1 Eubacterium sp. UBA3782 | reverse complement strand
TCGGGCAGGAAACGGTCGGTGATATAACGGTTAGACAGTACTGCTGCCGCCACCAGGGCGCCGTCGGTGATCTTGACCTTGTGGAAGACCTCGTAGCGCTCCTTCAGTCCTCTGAGGATAGAGATGGTATCCTCCACCGTGGGCTCGTCCACCAGGACCTTCTGGAAACGACGCTCCAGTGCGGCATCCTTTTCGATGTATTTCCGGTATTCATCCAGGGTCGTAGCACCGATACAGTGCAGCTCGCCGCGGGCCAGCATGGGTTTTAGCATATTGCCGGCGTCCATCGCGCCTTCGGTCTTGCCGGCGCCGACGATCAGATGAAGCTCATCGATAAACAGGATAATCCTGCCCTCGCTCTTTCTGACCTCCTCCAGCACGGCCTTCAGACGTTCCTCAAACTCGCCCCTGTACTTGGCTCCTGCCACCAGGGCGCCCATATCCAGTGAGAAGATGGTCTTGTCCTTCAGGGTATCGGGCACATCGCCCTTGACGATACGCTGGGCCAGGCCCTCCACGACGGCAGTCTTGCCGACGCCGGGCTCACCGATAAGCACCGGGTTGTTCTTTGTCTTACGGGAGAGGATACGGACCACGTTTCGGATCTCGTCGTCACGGCCGATGACCGGGTCGAGCTTCTGGTCCCTCGCCTTTTCCACCAGATCCTGGCCGTATTTTGCCAGGCTGTCATAGGTGTCCTCCGGATTGTCTGTCGTCACCTTCTGGTTGCCCCGGACGGTGGACAGAGCCTGGAGAAATTTCTCCTTGTTGATCCCGTAATTGCGGAAGATCTCCTTCAGGGTGCGATTCGGATCGGAAAGCATCGCCAGGAACAGATGCTCCACGGAGACGTACTCGTCGCCCATCCGCTTTGCCTCGTCCTCCGCATAGTTCAAAGTCTTGTTCAGGTACTGACCGATGTAGGGCTGGCCGCCGGAGACCTTTACCCTCCGGTTCAGCGCGTTCTCGATCTCGTCCCGGAACATTTCCTTCTGGATGCCCATCTTTTCAATGAGCTTCAGGATCAGGCTGTCCTCCTGGTTCAGAAGTATATACAACAGGTGCTCCTGCTCGATCTCCTGATTGCCGAAATCGTAAGCGGTCTTCTCCAGCTTCTGGACCGCATCGATCGATTTCTGTGTAAATTTCGAAATGTTCATACAGGCACCTCCTTCCATGTCTGCTGTCAGTGATATAACAGATGTCTGCGCATGGACCCTTCCGCGTGATCCGCTGTCCGGTCCTGCCTGGCATCTGCAAAAAGATGCGGGCCTTTTGCCCGCATCTCCTCCTAAGGAATTATGTCTACTTCATCCTTACAATCGTACTATATCACCCGTTGTTAGCACTGTCAAGAGGTGAGTGCTAATTTTTTTCTGATTTTCTTTTTTCCTGCTATCCGACATCCGTATTCCTCCGCACGATGCTGTATAGTCATGTCAATGTTAACCTGATCCGTCGTAGGATCCGTATCCGGATATCTATCGTGTGCTCCGTGCCGTACGGACATGTCGATGTTCGCCTGACCGGTCGTGGGATCGGGCGTCCGGATGCAGCATATCCGATGTATGCCGCTGCGATTACCGAAGACTCCGTGCGCTCTGCCATCTGCGGATCGAAAAAGCCAAAACCCTGCTCTCTTCCGCCATAGACCTCCCTCTCGCGGAAATCGCCGAACAATGCGGCTTTTTCCGATTATAATTACTTCATCACAGTATTCGGCCGGGAGACCGGCTGCACGCCAGGCGCCTGGCGGGAGCGGGAATCTCAGAGATAAAACAGGAAAAAAAGCCTACGCCCGATAGACATTAAAGCAAACAATCTGCAGGCCTGATAAGGCCGAAGCCGTTTGCGTAATGCTTCCGTACGTAGGCTTATTGTCTTATCGGCCGCAAAAAGGACAGGTGCATCCGGATCTTCTCCGGGACTTCACCTGTCCTTCTTTGTTTTACCTTAATTTAATAGCCCGTTTTATTTATCTTGCGGTACTCTTCTGCCTATGGAATCAAGCGTTTTTCTTCTCGCCGAAGCCGGGAGCAAAGATGATCTTGTTGACCACGAAGAAGACGACCATAGCCACACCGCCGGTCAGGACGGTCGTGCCGATGTTGTAGATTGCCGGGGGAACCAGGACCTTGGCCACACCGACCCATACGCTGTTGATGGCGTTAACGATCAGGAAGATCACGAACCAGCCCAGGAAATACAGCGGGATCTGCAGGGCAAGGGGTCCCTTGCTCTTGAATGTGATGTTCCGCTGCAGGGGGAAGTTTACGCACTCACCCAGGAAACTGGATACCAGATTTGCCAGCATGTAGGCAAGTCCGCCGTCCTCAACCGCATAACCGATAATGTTAAAGGTGAAAGGTACTCCGAAGAGGGACGCCTTGAGAGCCGGCCATCCCCAGCCGTTGTTGGCATATTTGGCAAATAATGCCGGCAGGAACATCAGCATAAGATATTTGAGGAAGGTGACTACATAACTAAAGATGATGAAGAGTCCGCCCTCCCGGATCCACTGTGCCGCCTTTGGATGTTTTTCAGCAAAACTGCTCATATTACTCCTTTCGTCAGCTGTGCTTTTCATGTGCTGCAGATCCTGTGGACCTGCTGTCTGCATGTGGCAGCATCACGTTACCCGGATATCCCCGCTGTCATCCGAACTGCGATGCATCTATGCGTATGCGCGCATACACATAGAAGAATTACGGGACCGCCCCGCGGTCCTTATCTGCCGGTTTCCTTTTGAAAAAAGGATGTGCCGGCGTACTTAATAATTATATCATATGAAACTGTTTTTTCGCATCACCAGATTATGAAAATCTGATGGCTCCGACACAAAATTTAATGCCGTGCCGTACCTGCAGCCGCCGGCATGGCAGGCTTTTGTCTTTTGATTTCGCTCAGGTCTGATTTTGTTATATCCCGTTTTCCTTTAGGAACGCCCAGCTGGCCAGAACGTCACTGGCCGAATTGTTTTCGAAGGTCACCGTCGCCTCCGGTGCTTCTTTGATTGTCCGGATGACAGTTTCCAGATCCACGTTCCCCGCGCCCAGAGACAGGTGCTCATCTCTGTGGTCGTGGTCGTCGTGGCTTCCGTGATTATCGTGGACATGCACGTGGGAAAGATAAGGCAAGAGCGTCCTGGCCCATATGGGAACCGGCTCCAGACCGAAGCAGTGGGCGTGGCCGAAATCCAGGCAGAGCCGGAATCCCGGGTGATCCACCAGCTTAACCACGTCTGCCAGGGGTGCCGCGTATGGATCGTACATATTTTCCATCACGATCTCCACGCTGTCATGCTTTTCCAGAAAGCGGCGGAAGAAATCCGCCTGCCGCTCCGCCCAGCCCATGACGAAATTGGCATTGGGGATGAAGCCGGTATGAAAGACGACCTTTGACGCCCCAAGAGCTTTTGCCGCCTCGCAGCACTGGCCAAACCGGATCCGGGTCGCGTCTTCGACCAGCCGGTCCCAGGTCGAGGGCACCAGATCGAGAAATGGTCCGTGGAGGATCAGCCCTTCTGCACCGATGAACGAGAGTCTCTGATCGTAGCTTTTGATCGTCTCCGGCAGCCGGTCCAGGTTTTCTGCGATGGAAAACTCGATGCTCTCCACACCCGCGCCTGTCCGTGCACAGACCTCCCGCATTTCTTCATCCGTCAGCAGATGGCTGATATACATTCTGTTCCCCATAGCTGTCTCCCTCCTGCAGACCGGGGCTGCCGCACGAAACAGCATGTGCGGCAGCCCCCTTCTTTCAAAGCCCTATATGCAGGCTTTATCATTTTTTAGTTCTTTTTCAGTCTCTTGATGACCGGAACCTCTTCTGCCTTTCTGGCAGCGATCCTCAGGCCGCGCTTTGCAATGTTGGGCAGGATCGCTTTGAGCTTTCCGTTTTCTGCGGTGTACATTCTGGATGCATCCGGATGATCCCTGGTGATGTGGATCGCATCGAATTCGCATCTGGTGGTGCACAGGCCGCAGCCGATGCAGCGGTTTACATCCACGTAGGATGCGCCGCAGTGCAGGCATCTGCCTGCCTCCTTGCGTACCTGCTCCTCGGTGAAGGCCAGGCGGAGATCCTCATAGGTATCTGCCGCTACGCCCGGCTTCATGCCCGGAACCTGACGCTTTGCGGTGTCATAAGACTCTGCGCGGATATCATCGCGGTCGAACTCGACAAATCTTCTGAGGTCACGGGCGATGGTCAGGCTCTGACCCGGATGGACGAACCGGTTGATGGAAACCATACCCTCGCGGCCGTCTGCGATCGCATCGATGGCGAACTTCGCGCCGTGGAAGATATCGCCGCCCACGAAGATGTCCGGCTCTGCGGTCTGCAGAGTGACCGGATCCGCAACAGCGGTTCCGTTCGGTCTCAGCTCAACCTTGGTATCTTTCAGAAGATCGCCCCATACTGCGGACTGTCCGATGGAAAGCAGGACATGGTCGCAGGGAACTGTCTTTGTCTCGGTCTCATCATAGACCGGAGCAAACCTGCCGTCCTTATCGTAGACCTGTACACACTGCTTCAGCACGATGCCGGTGATCTTTCCATCCTCTGCCAGGATCTCCTTCGGGCCCCAGCAGTTCTTTACGCGGATGCCCTCTTCCTTTGCCTCGGCGATCTCGTCCTTTGCAGCCGGCATCTCATCCGGTCCCTCCAGACAGTACATCTCGACCTCAGTGGCGCCTGCGCGGAGTGCGCATCTTGCCGTATCGATGGCTACGTTTCCGCCGCCGATGACAACGGTCTTGCCGGAAAGCAGCTTGCCCATCGTGCTGTTTGCCTTCTTCAGGAATTCAACACCGGACATTGCCAGATCCTCATTCGGGATACCAGCCTTTCTGCCGCTCTGCAGACCGATCGCAATGTAGAAGGCCTTGTAGCCCTCGGCACGGAGCTGCTCGATCGTAACGTCCTTGCCGACTTCAACGCCGCAGCGGAACTCGGCGCCCATCTGACGGATGACGTCGATCTCAGCGTCGATGACTTTTTTCTCCAGACGGAAATTCGGGATGCCGTAGGTCAGCATGCCGCCCGGCTGCTCTTCTTTTTCAAATACAGTGACCGGATAGCCCTTGGTTCTGAGATAGTAGGCTGCGGACAGACCTGCCGGACCGGAACCGATAACGGCGATCTTGTAGTCATCCCACTGCTCGCCCACATCGTTGTAGCACTTGGGGATATAGCGGGTCTCGGCGTTCAGCTCCTGGGCAGCAATGAACTTCTTGATCTCATCGATGGCCACCGGCTGGTCGATGGTGCCTCTGGTGCAGCGCTCCTCACATCTGCGGTTGCAGATCGCGCCGCAGACAGCCGGAAGCGGGTTGTCCTGCTTGATCAGCTTCAGGGCATCCATGTATCTGCCTTCGGC
>DFFG01000075.1:93188-93388 GCA_002368795.1 Eubacterium sp. UBA3782 | reverse complement strand
GGTCTTGCAGGGAGCGGTGCCGCTGTCGTAAACATTCAGCTTGGCATCGTCGCGGTAATTCTTGTTCCATTTGTCCGGACCCCAGACCTGATCATCCGGAAGCTCGGTAAGCGGATAGGTAACCTCGGTGCCGTCCTTCTTGCAAAGCTTCTGGCCCAGCTTTGCGGCGCCGACCGGGCAGACCTCCACGCACTTGCCGC
>DFFG01000075.1:251-93147 GCA_002368795.1 Eubacterium sp. UBA3782 | reverse complement strand
TCCACGCACTTGCCGCAGGCCACACATTTTTCCTTGTCAACGTGGGCACGGTAAGCAGAGGCAGACATATTCGGGGTGTTGAACAGCTGGGAGGTACGGATGGCGTTGCAGGTTCCCGGTGAGCAGTTGCAGATACCCACGATCTTGTCCTCGCCGTCCAGATTGGTGATCTGGTGCACGAAGCCCTTCTCCTCAGAGATCCGGAGAATCTCCATTACCTCGTCATAGGTAGCATAACGGGCATCCTTGTGGGTCTCCACCAGGTACTCCGCCATGTCGCCGACAGCCAGGCACATATAGTCCTCGATATCGCCAACGCCCTCTCCGCGCATTGCCTGCTGGCGGCGGCAGGAACATACATCCACTGCGTACTTGTCATATTTTGTCAGCCAGTGAGAAAGCTTCTCCACGCTGACCGCGCGGCTCTCGTTTTCGATGGCCTTCTCTACCGGGATGACGTGCATGCCCAGGCCGCCGCCGCCCTCGGGTACGAAACGGGCGACCTTGCCTACCGGTACACTGGAGGCATAGTTGAAGAAGGTGGCAACCTCCGGATGCTCGGCCAGCAGAGCCGAATTCATCATCATGTACTCACCGGAGCCAACGACCCACTTGGGAATAAAATACTGCCGGGAATGATCCGGAGTCTCCCGGTCAAACTCCATCAGTCCGATCTGCGCGATGTGGTCGGCGATCTTCTGCGCCTGCTCCACGCTCATGTTGTTGCGCTTTGCCAGCTCCTCGATGCTCACCTTGTCGACTCTCTTCTTCTTGAAGGCAAGCATAAAACGGACTTCCTCCTTGTTCAGCAGGCGGTCCAGCAGCCAGTAGTCCGGGAAGGAAGGATCCACATCCTTCGGCTTGTGGATCTGGATGTCATCCGTGATCATGCAGGCCAGCTCCTGTACGAGCTTGTGCTTCTCCGGGTCCTGGATGGTGAAGCCCTCATTGAAGAAGTCGTTCTCATTGAACATATAATGCTCAAGCTTTTTGGGTATCATACTGCACACATTACTCCTTTCAAATCATCTGTTTTGCTTATGCAGCGCCGCAGTCCCGGCAAATAACGCCCATGCACAGGAAAAAGCCGAAAACAAAACTGCTACGGCCGCTGCGGTTTGATCATGAATAGATGAAGAAAACATTTCATGATGCCTGAATTTAGTATAAGGTTTTTTCATCTGAAACACAAACAATTTGCATAGCTTCAGCTATACAATTTTAAACTACCCTCCGTCTGTTCCGCCTTCCGCATAACAGGGGCGCCAGTCAGCCGCGCATTGCCGCAAATCAGTTCGCGCCTGCCCGTGGTCAGCGCATGAAAAGCAAGGGAAAAAACGCTTTCCGACCAATTTCCGCCCGGCTCCTGCGTTGTCATCATGCAGAATCCTATGGTATAGTTAATATATCTATTTTCAGCCAGAACACCGAGGACACATAGATGAAGAAGACTTCCTTTATTCCCTATGAGGGGGATGAGAATTATATTTTTATCAGCTATGCCCACAAGGATAGTGATATCGTCGTCCCGATCCTTGACCGCCTGAACAACGCCGGATACCGCATATGGTACGATGACGGCATCGCGCCGGGCAGCGAATGGCCGGAGTATATCGCGCAGCATCTGAATGGCTGCTGTGTCGCTCTGGCATTTGTCTCGCCCAACTCGATCGCATCGCCAAACTGCCGCCGCGAGGTGACCTACGCCCTGTCCAAGAACAAGACCTTTCTGGGTGTTATCCTGCAGAAGACAGAAATGTCGCCCGGCATGGAGATGCAGCTGTCCGCCCAGCAGTGTATCCTGAAATACAACTTTCCGGACGATGAGGCCTTCTACCGCAAGCTGATCTCCAGCGCTGTGCTTTTCCCCTGCAGGCGGCCTGAACCCGCGGTGGGAGCCAGTTCATCCGCAGGGGCTGTCCATGCCCAAACCGCTCCAAAGACAGCAGTGCAGAAAGAAGGGGAGCCGCAGCCGATCACGGCAGAGGATATGGCAGCCGTCCAGCAGATGGGATCCTACCCGTCCGAAGCGCCGGCAGATGCTGGTTCTGCAGGATCCGGATCTTCCGCTGCAGGCTGGGCAGCATCCGGCGCCCATACGTCCCGGAACCCAGCACCGCAAGTGAATGAATCCGCAGGAACTGCTGCCGCCAGGCCGGCCCCAACGCCCACAAAGAAAGCCGCCGCTGGCTCTGGACGCCCTGCGTCAACCGCCGGCACTTCTGCTCCTGCAGGCAAAAAGAAGATTCCTCTGAAAACGATCCTCCTATCCGTCGTTGGCTGTATCATTCTGCTGATCGGCGGGCTCATGATCTACAATAATGTACAGCAAAAGCGGCGTGAAGCAGAGAGGGCGGAACAGGAGCGCATCGCTGCTGCCGCCATCCCCCGGGAGGTCTTTCTGGGCACTCTGCTGCCATCCAGTTCCTACTCGTCCCAGCAGCCGCTGATGAGCCAGACGGCAAACGGAACGGCCCTCGAGCTTAATTATTTTCCGACCTCCATGCAGGTCGACCGGGAAACCTCCGAACGGATGACCGTGGTCTTCCAGGACAAATTTGAGGAGAACTACTCCTTTGCGGCGGGCTTCACTGTCGCTGACGGCGTCCTCACCCTCAGTCCGCCGGAAAATTATGATCCGGGCGATGACGGGGCATCCCCCCTGACTGACACGCTGACCTACAGCCTTAAGGTCTATAGCGGTGAAATCGCTCTGACCTGCGAAAATCCTGAGCAGGGAACAACAACCACCCGGCAGTACAAAAACAATGGTGCTGATGCGGGTACGGTCCAGCTTCAGGGGACTGCCTGCTCGGATGAGGATATCTATGAAGGGATCCTGTCCGTCGACATGACAGGTTCGGACACGGACGAGGTCCAGCCCTGCCAGCTGTATTTTGCAGACGGCGGCTATTCGGTCGATGCTGTCATCGATACCCTGTTTCCAGCGGTATCTACCATATATATCAAGATGAGCAAAGAGGTCATCCCCTACAACGGACGGATGCAGGATAACGAACGGTCCAAGAGCTACCGGATCGAATACGTCAACACCTGGCCCTATGGATTTGTCATCAAGGATGGCAACAACTATTACCTCTACCAGGATCCGGTCATGGATCCCATCGCTGAGGAAGAGGCAGGAAGCTAAAGCCCATCCAAGGGGACCATCGTTCCGTGTAAATCAAGTTTTTTTGTGTATAGGTTTTGCCCTGGCTGACAGGTTCGCATCAGCACGTTTTAGCCTATAAGCCTACACTAAGCATTGAAAAGGGGTTGTCGCATTAAGAAAAAAGCGTGCATAAACATTCTGGAGGGAACAGCCCTCAGCCGGTACTTGGAGGAATGGAACATTCCGACTTAGTACCGCTGCGTGAGGACAGAGCGCGAGCGCTTCCCGCAAGAATATTTATGCACGCTTTGTTTAATGCGACAGCCCCTTTAAAACATCTGCCATCTTATAATGGGTTTTTCTTATCTGTGCGGCCCATTTTCGAAAGTCTTGGTGACCTTCTTCAGTGTTTCGATGATGGGCAGGTGCTGCGGGCAGATTCCCTCGCACTGACCGCACTCGACACAGTCGGAGGGCCTTCCGAATTTCTGGGCTATGCCCTCATAGTTGCGGATGTCGCTGGGGCTGACCCTGCCGTCCTGCAGGGATACTGCATTGTACAGGGAGAAGTACCACGGGATCTCGATGTTCTGCGGGCAGCCGTCCGTGCAGTAATGACAGCCGGTACAGGCAATAGCGGTTTTGCTGTTGATAATGTCTGCCACCTTCATGACCTTTGCGATTTCGTCATCGGTCAGCGGCTGGAATTTCTCCATGTAGGAGGTGTTGTCCTCCATCTGGGCAATGTTGCTCATGCCCGAAAGCACGACCATGACATTGGGCTGAGATGCCGCGAAACGGACTGCCCAGGAAGCAAGACTCATCTCCGGCTCTGCCGCCTTCAGCAGCGCCTCGGCCTCAGCCGGCAGCTTTGCCAGCATGCCGCCCCGGACGCCCTCCATGACGACGACCGGCTTTTCGTGTTTCACGCACACTTCGTAATTCTTTCTTGCCTGTACCCACTCACTTTCCCAGTCCAGATAGTTCAGCTGAAGCTGTACCAGCTCGACCTCGGGGTGATCGGTCAGGATCTTGTCCAGAACATCGGCTTTGTCATGGTAGGAAAAACCGATATGGCGCACCAGGCCTGCAGCCTTTTTCTCCAGCATCCAGTCAAAGCATTTGAACTCCTCGTACTTGGCAATGCTCTCACCATCGACCGCATGCAGGAAATAGAAATCAAAATATCCGGCGCCGGTCTTTTTGAGCTGTGTGTTAAAGACATTCTCCATATCTTCTCTGGAATTGAAGAAATGGGAGTTCAGCTTTGTCGTCAGGGTAAAGGACTCTCTGGGATACCGGTCCGTCAGCGCTGGTTTTACCGCTTCCTCGCTCTTGAAAGCACAGTACATCCATGCGGTATCAAAATAGGTGAAACCCTTCGACATGAAGATGTCCACCATCTTTTTCATCTGTTCCAGATCAATGCTTCCCTGATCCTCCGGATCGGTGAGCGGAAGCCGCATCAGTCCAAAGCCAAGTTTCTTCTTCGGCCATTCAAACATCGTAAATCACCTCGCATACAAACCTTGTGGGTCAAATTTTACATATTTCTCATATTTCAGTTCATCGCATGCTGCCCATGTACCTGCGCCTCGGATCATGGGCATGTGTAAAACGAGCTGATCTCAATTCACCTCACTGTATACATCGCCTGATCTTAACCCTCAGATTACATGTATGTACACAGCAGGAGTTTCACTTTTTATTATTTCGCCAGTGCAGCCAGCAGATTAAGAAGTGCGCTGCCGTTGACATTCGCATCTGTGGTTGCCTCCTGCGCCTGTCCGCCAAGAAGGCCCATCAGGCTAAGCGGGCTTGCCGCATCGGATGTGTTCTCCTGGCCATGGGAGGAATTCGCTGCAGAAAGTGCAGACAGAAGCACAGGAGCAAGGATAGACAGCAGCAGAATGACCTGCTCTTTGCTGATTCCGGTCTGCTCGGCAAGCTGACTTGTCACAGCACCCTTGTTGCTGCCCAGGATATGCTGCAGGATCTTGCCGCCATCCTCGGTATCAGCCGTGCTAAGCTGCTTATCAACAGTTTCTGTGGATGTGTGCTGAGAAAGTGCCTTCAGCAGGGATTCTGCTCCGTCCTTCTGGGATGCATTGGATGTCAACGCCTTCAGCAGGATCGGTGCAGCCAGCGGGATCAGCTTTTTAATCGTAGCCTCCGACAGTCCGGTCTTTTTTGCCAGCATATCGACCACTGAAGATTTTCCGAGAACAAAAAGCAAAAGTGACAACAGGTTCATACTATACCTCCTTCCGGTGCTCTGACCATCTGTGTCAGACAGTAGCATTCGTCTGCAGAAGAGTGTCAGAAATCTAAACTCTATGCCCTATTATTATATCTTATTTTGTATCCAACTTAAAGACACGATTCAAAATCTTGCCGTCTGAGGATGATACGAAAACCCTTTTTTCCCGATCTTTCTTACACGTTTGCTAAATCTTTTTTCTTGACACCCTGCCTGCTGGCCGATTCTGGGCACCCTGCCTGCTGACTCATTCTTGAAATTTTCTTTGAACGGACGGTCATTCCGGACGGCATTTTTTGCCAAGCAGTTTTAGAAATCCGATGGCGCTCTGCTTTTCCTCTTCGGTCATCTTGCGGTCATCCGTGATCTTCTGCGACCGCGCCCGCAGCTCATCTGTACTAAGGCTCTTCCAGGAAACATATCGTCCCTTTGATACAGGAATGACCGTGAGGACCTGGTCATCCTTTGCCCGGATCCCCAGCACCTTCCGAATCAGGGGTTCCAACTCGCCGGCATCCTTTGTGGAATACACCGTACGGCAGACCGGCTCCTCGTTCATATCCCAGGGATCCATGTCCTCCGGCACCAGCATGAATTTGTCCTCCGACGATACATACTGGGCCAGGCGGAACAGATGCCGGGAATATCCGATGGCAAACCCGGTCATAATGAACGTGTCCGGATCCGGAACCAGCAGAACCTCAAAGCCCTTTACCGTACTGGTTTCAAAGACAAGATCGTCTTCGTATTTTTTCTGCAGATCGATCAGAGGCTGATACTCTTCCCGCATCTTCAGATATTCCTCGTCGCTGATGCTGATATCATCAACCAGCAGCCGGGAAAGAAAATTCGCATCCGGCGCATTAGTCTCGATAATCTTTTTCTGCATATCCGTCTGAGGGCCCATGCTGAAATATTCGTCCAGTTCCCATTCTCCACCCGGGCTGTAATTATAGCAATTTCCCATGAGATCCGTCTTTGTGATTACAAAAAAGGTCTCGTTCTCCGTAAGATCCCCGTCAAAGAAAATCTGGACCTGATAAAGATTGCCGGATTCGGCCACTCCGCCAAACAAGGGCATGGGATCTGACTCTTCATCACCAAAAGCCTCGATCGGTGTGTACAGAAACAGGACGAGACCCTCCATCATCTCTGCCAGGTCATCGGAAAAAACCTCGCCCGCTGTGGCCTCACCAAACCGGTCGATCACTGTATCAATAATCTTCTTTTTTGTATCCAGCTCAGTGTGCATCGTGCGGATGACCGCATCGGCAAATTCGTGCAGGCCATGTGTCATCTCAAAATCTTTCGTTTTTCCTTTGTCACGGCTCTCCCTGAAATCAACGATCTTTGTCATTTTTCAACTCTCCTGCCTTACCGGCAAAAACACATTATTTCCTGTTTCCTTCCGGTGCAACCGGAGATTCCTGAAAGCGTCTTGGCTTGGCAATCACTGCCAGAGTTTCCTTTCGATGCAACCGAAGACACCTCTATTATGGGCATTGCAGTGGTAAATTAGCCAGGGGCTGTTTTTCACCCCTGCTCGAGGTAATCGCCGCAAAGTAGCTGCAGAGCGACTTTTTTACCCGTTTCTAACAGCCATCTTCCCTGCACTTGCAGCGTCCTGTGTGAGGCATGCAGCGTCTCATCCACTTGCCTTAAGATCTATGCTCCTTCTTTTAAGCCCTTCTCGAGGTATGAAGCGTCAGCTGCGGTCAGCGGGTGCGCTGCAGCGCTGATGTTTTCCCTCATTCTGGACGGATTAGTGGTGCTCACGATCGCGAACATATTCATATCCGATGCGAAGACATACTGCATGGCGACCCGCGGTACTGTGCTGCCATCTCTCTCGGCCAGCTCCTCTGCCCGTTTCAGCCGTTCCATATTTTCGGCACACAGATAACCCTTCTGTGCAGGCCCATCCAGGACTTTCTTTGCCTCTTCGTAATCTCCGCTTTTGAACTTGCCGGAGAAGAAGCCTCTGCCAAGGCTGGAATAGGCAATGACCGGCATCTGCTCTGCGGCATACCATTCCCTGGCCTTCTGATTCTCCGGACCTGCAATGGAAACCGTCTCGCCGCCCCATGGGTCATCTGCCGTGATGGCAAGGCCATAATTGGGGCTTGATGCGCGAAAACCGTCCAGACCATGAGCTTCCGCATAAGCGTTGGCCTCGCGGATCCTCTCATCCGTCCAGTTGGACACGCCAAATATCCGGAGCCTGCCGGCCCTCTTCTCTTCATTTAATGCCTCGATGATCTCGCTGACCGGTGTCTTGGGATCGTCCCGGTGCAGCAAAAAGATATCGACATAATCGGTCTGCAGCTCCTTCAGGCTCTTTGCCAGTTCTTTCTTGATCACCTTGCGGTCAACATGCACTTTTCCGCCGGGGCCGGCATTTCCGCACTTGGTAAGGACCACCACCCTGTGGCGGTTATTCCTTGCCCGCATCCATTTGCCCAGGGAACGCTCCGCAAAGCCGTAGCCCCTTGCCGTGTCAAAGGCATTAATTCCTGCAGAAACCATGGCATCCAACAGAGATTCGGCATTGCCGCCTCTCGGAATAACTCCCACAGCGCTACCGAAAAAGATCCGGGAGACCGGGAATGGAATTCCCGGAATGCAGGCATAGGGCGGCCTCTCAAGAGTACCATCCAGAACACCGCGGATATAATCAGCATAAGCAGTGACATACTGTGCATGCGCACTGCCGCTGACATCCGGCTTCGCCGAATACTCGATCGCCAGGCCGCCATCATATCCATCCGCTTTGAGCCGTTCCAAGATCTCCCGGATCGGGATCACGCCCGAGCCCGTCGTAACCGCCACGATCGACTGTCCGTCCATACAGCGCTCACCCTTGCCGTGGAAGCTGCCGATCACCACATCCTTCAGGTGCACCCGGATGATATAGCTCTTCAGCCGCTCGTAGATCGCCAATTCATCACAGTTGGCATCCGCTACCCGGAAGTTACCGGTATCAAAGATCAGCCCCAGGCCCGGCACTCGGGACAGCACATACTCCACATCCTCCGCCGAAGCCAGCGGCTTATGCGCCTGAGGCGTATTCTCAAAGCCGATTCGGATCCCGGACCCTTCCGCCTCCTGGACGATTGCCTGGAAATGGCTGACCGCCAGCTCTCTTGCCTTATCCTTTCCCAGACTTTTAACAGCACGAACATCCCTCGGATCAGCAGAACCCGGCACCACCATCAACATATCGGCGCCCAGCTCCCTCGCGGTAGCCAGCTGTTCCTTAGCCTTTGCAAGAACACGATCCGGCGCTGCATAGAAAGGCAGCGAAGCAATAAGACATCCACAGTGCACTCCACAATTCTCCATTGCAGCCTTCAGCTTATCCTTGCCATACAGACCAAGCTCCGTAGCCATCAGGTCAACAGAAGCAAGGCCGCTATCCGCTGCAATCCGGATCAGCTTATCTGCATCCAGTTTTCTATGCACCCTGTCTCTCATCAGTGAAAATGTCATCAGTGAGAGTTCCATACTCTGTCTCTCCATTTCGTAAGCAAAATCCTAGGTCTGGTTTGATCTGATTCGATCTGGTTTAATCTGGTTTGATCTGCTTTGATGTGGTTTGATCCAGTTTGCTCTGGTTTGATCTGGTTTGATCTGGTTTGATCCGATTTGATCTGGCTTGATCTGGTTTGATCTGACTTGATCTGGCTTGATCTGGTTTGATCTGGTTCGATCCGATTTGATCTGGCTTGATCTGGTTTGATCTGGTTTGATCTGGTTCGATCCGATTTGATCTGGCTTGATCTGGCTCATTATCGGTGGTAAATCTCTAATTGATTTACCATCAAATTCTTTATGAATAGTTTACCGCAATCCCTCGTCTCAATCAATTCCGCGAACGTTCCAATAGGGCATGTTCCCATAGTTTTTTGGCTGCATTTTCTCTTGCTGTTCCTCTATAGCTTCCTCGCTGCTTTCCTGCGGCTCCATTGATTTCCTGGTAGTTTTGTGGGAGACATACGCATCCTGCTGAACTTGAGGATTTCGTATGCTTTCTCTTCCTTCCAGGCGGCTGGAGGCACTTGAAAAAGCATACGCATCCTGCCGAACCTGGGCTGTGCGTATGCTTTACCTTCCTTCCAGGTTGCTAGAGGCACTTGAAAAAGCATACGCATTCCATTGAACTTGGGCTGTGCGTATGCTTTACCTTCCTTCCTGGCGGCTGGATACACTTGAAAAAGCATACGCATTCCATTGAACCTGGGCTGTGCGTATGCTTTGGGTTTTCCCCTGGTTGCTGGATGCACTTGAAAAAGCATACGCATCCTGCCGAACTTGGGCTGTGCGTATGCTTTGTATCTATAGGGTCCTCTCCCTGCACTTATCCTATCCAAAGAAACGCATCTGCATCCTGCTGCTTCTCTTTTTGCAGATGTGTTTATCTCTCAGGCCATTTCTCGGATCTTTTCTTAGATCCTTTCTTGAGTCTTTTCTCTGCTTCCTTATATCCAGAGACATAATAAGGAAAGTGCCGCTGCCTCCCGTCTGTGCGGGCCGGCTGCGACACCTTCATGCTTTTTCCTGTTCTGCTTTTTCACATGCATCTTTTATAACAGGATGATTCCTGCTTCTTCGCAAGTGTCTTTTTACAGCAGGAAGATTCCTGCTTTTTCGCAAGTGTCTTTTACAGCAGGATGATTCCTGCTTTTTCGCATGCCTCGACGGTTGCTGCATCCCAGATGGAGGCCTGTACCTCGCCAATGTGGGCTTTGCCCAGCATCAGCATGCACAGACGGCTCTGGCCGATACCGCCGCCGATGGTGTAGGGCAGTTCTCCTGCCAGGAGTCTCTTGTGGAAGTCGAGCTCTCTGCGGTCGTCGCAGCCGGCTTTGGTCAGCTGTTCGTCCAGGGATTCGGGGCTGACACGGATGCCCATGCTGCTGACTTCGAATGCACAGCCAAGTACCTCATTCCAGAACAGCAGATCGCCGTTCAGGTGCCAGTCATCGTAGTCCGGTGCGCGTCCGTCATGGGGCTCTCCGCTGGCAAGCTTGTCACCGATGTTGCGGAGGAATACGGTCTTGTACTCCTGTGCGATCAGATTCTCTCTTTCTTTAGGGGTCTTGTCCGGCCAGCGGTCTTCCAGCTCCTGGGTGGTGACGAAGGTCACATCACGGCAGAGCTCTGTCTCCAGCTGCGGATAGGTCCATTTCAGTTCATCCAGAGTTCCGCAGATTGCTGTTACGATGCGGCGTACGACATCTTCCAGATATGCGTCGTTTCGGTCCTCGAGGTCGATGACCTTCTCCCAATCCCACTGGTCTACGTAGATGGAGTGGAGGTTGTCCAGCTCCTCGTCTCTGCGGATCGCGTTCATGTCTGTCACGATACCCTTGCCGATGTTGAAGTCGTAGCGGTAGAGGGCAAGTCTTTTCCACTTAGCCAGTGAATGAACGATCTCTGCTTCTGTGCCGATGTATGGTATATCAAAATTGACCGGACGCTCTACTCCATTCAGATTATCGTTCAGACCCGTTGCCGGATCCACAACGAGGGGAGCCGTCACCCGTACCAGGTGCAGAGCTGCACACAGCTTGGCCAGAAAGATATGCTTGATTCTCTCGATCGCCCGCTGCGTATCGTAGAGATTCAGAGTAGATACATAGTTATCCGGAATCTTGTACATTGCTTTTTTCCTTTCTCAAACAAGGGTTTCAAGTTTTATTGGACAAGTATACACCGGTTGACCAGAATGCGTAAAGGAGAAAATCCGGCGCATAATTATACAAATAAAGTATGGTGGCGGTAAGACAGCCGGCGCGGCTCCTGCCCATGTGTCCCCATGAAGTGGGCAGATCCTGTGTCCATTGTGCGCAGTCATAGAAGCAGTCCCTTGCCCGTGTATCCCCATGAAATGGGCAGATCCTGTGTCCATTGTGCGCAGTCATAGAAGCAGTCCCCTGCTCGTATACCCCCATGAAGTGGGCAGATCCTGTGTCCATTGTGCGCAGTCATAGAAGCAGTCCCTTGCCCGTGTATCCCCATGAAATGGGCAGATCCTGTATCCATTGCATGAGATTGCAAAAGCAGGCTCCTGCCGTGTGCCCTCATGAGATACGCAGTTGCTGTATCCATTGCGCACGATTGCAGAAGCAGGCTTCTCACCTTACGTGCAGTGAAAAACCGCAGCTGCCCGGCACATCTCCAAAGCCTGCGTCCTTCTCACCTTACGTGCAGTGAAAAGCCTGCTTTCTGTGGATTACCTATCCTGCTTATGACGCTCTGCCGCTGTCCATTTCGATGACGGCATCAGCGATATTCAGGGTCGATGCCCGGTGGGATACCAGTACGATGGTTTTATCTTTTGCGCTTTCACGGAGGGACCTGAGGATGATGCCTTCGTTCAGGGCATCCAGATTGCTGGTGGGTTCATCCAGAAGCATGAAGGGCGCATCGTGCAGGAATGCCCGTGCCAGGCCGATCCTTTGCCGCTCACCTCCGGAGAGGGTGTCGCCGAGCTCGCCGACTTCTGTGTCGTAGCCTTTTGGCAGTGTCTGAATAAAGTCGTGGATGGAAGCCTGCTTTGCTGCCTGGATGATGTCTTCTCTTGATGCACCGATACAGCCAATTCCGATATTGGCTGCGATGCTGTCATGGAAGAGACAGGTCTCCTGGGTCACATAGCTTTCCGCCTCGCGGAGTTTTTCCGTGGGGATCCGGCCGATCTGCTCTCCGGAGATTTCTATCTGACCTTCATCGATGTTCCAGAAGCGCATCAAGAGCTTTAGCAGCGTCGATTTTCCCGATCCGCTTGGACCGTGGATGCCGGTAATCGTCCCCGGCTTTATGGACACGGACACATTGTCCAGGATCTGTTCCCGGTCATAGGCAAAGCTGACGTTCCGGACTTCTGTTCCCTGAAAACGGCTTGTCAGATAGCCATCCCATGCCGGATTTCCTTCCTCTGCAGTGATTTCCCGAACCTCGGGTTCCTCCTCCAAGAGGGAGAGGACCCGCTCGCCGCTGGCGAGGGTCTGTGTCAGGTTGTTGGACAGGCCGGAAAGTGCGGCCGTCGGGCCGAAGCTTCCCATCATGGCAACAGTACAGAGAAGCACTTTTGCAAATTCAGCCGTACCGGCACTCATCTGAGAAAGCATGAGAAGGAGCATGCCATAGGACCATGCCAGGATGACAAGATCTGTGACGGCTCTCTGGATGCCTTCATTTTCAGAAAGGCTGCGCTGCTGGGCGGAAAGCTCCGCCGAACGAGTGGATAGTGCCTTTTTTGTCCTTCCTCCCTGCCGGTACTGGATCGTTTCGTCCAGTCCGCGGAGAGAATCCAGAACGAAGCTGTTCAGCTCGCCAAACATATTTCGGAAGCGGAAGCCTGTATCTCCGCCGCTTCGACCATTCCAGATGGGGATCACCACGCCCACGACCAGGTAGCCGGCCAGGGCAAATATACCCGCTGTGACGCTTTTCGTGCCGATGTACACCGTCAGGATCAGGGAACAGCACACAGCAATGGCGATCGGTGAGATCGTATGCGCATAGAAGACCTCCAGCAGCTCAGTATCCGTCGTGATGATGGAAATCAGATTGCCCTTGTCCCGTCCCTCCAGCTTTGCCGGGCACAGTGTACGAAGTTTTGCAAAGACTTCATGCCGGATGATCGCCAGCAGTTTGAAGGCAATAAAATGGTTGCAGTATTGCTCGGCATAATGCAGCAGCCCTCTGGCGATTGCCATGAGGAGCATCAGAACAAGGAGCATTCCTCCCTTGTTTCCGGAAAGTCCGTTCAAAATGTTCCGTGATGCGGCCACGGTAAGGAAGATCGCGCACAGATAGCCGATCGTGCCAAGTACGATGGCAGCGAGCATGATGGGGATCAGGGGACGGATCAGCAGGATCAGCCTGCCCATGATGGCCAGCGCACCTCTGCGATTCTTATTTTCAGCCGGCTGTGCCTGGCTGGTTATTTCTCTGGATCCTGTCTGCGCCGCTGCTATTGCTGCGGAAGCCGAAGCTGTGGCAGCTTCTGCTCCGACGGAATTCTCTCTTGCCGCCTCTGCTCGGGAAGACACAGCCGTGGCTGCTTCTGCTCCGACAGTATTCTCTCTGGCTGCCTCTGCTTGGGAAGACACAGCCGCGTATGCTTCTGCTCCGACGGAATTCTCTCTTGCCGCCTCTGCTCGAGAAGATACAGCTGTGGCTGTTTTTACTCTGGCAGCTTCATTCATGGCCGATTTTTCACTGAAAGCTGTGGCAGTGGTTGTTTCTTCGTCAAAAATTCCAGTCAAATCTGCTTCCGCTCCGGCAGCCGCGGTCATGTCTGCGGGTGCAGCTTCCTGCATGGTCTGCCGCGCCATGCCTGCATATTCCTCCAGCTCCCTCTGGGCGGAGTACAGCTTCTGGTACGGGCCCTGGCGGCTGAAGAGTTCCTCATGAGTTCCCGCCTCAACGACCTTGCCCTGCTCCATCATATAGATGACATCTGCATCCCGGACGGAGGACAGGCGGTGCGAGATCATGAGAACGGTCTTCGTTCCTGCCAGCTCACGGATCACGGAGAGAATCATCTCCTCGCTTTCCGTATCGATATTTGAGGTTGCTTCATCAAAAATGTACACTGGAGCGTCGGCCAGAAGCGCTCTTGCGATGGCCAGTCTCTGACGCTGGCCTCCGGACAGGTTGCTTCCGTCCTCGGCGACCAAAGTATCCAGGCCGTTCTGCTCCTTCAGAAATGCCCACAGGTTAACTCTCTGCAGCACGGCCTGAAGCTCCTGATCGGAAGCATCCGGCTTTCCCATGCACAGGTTTTCCCTCACTGTTCCCTTAAACAGGTGGCTCCTGCTGTTGACGAGAACGACATGGGACAGCAGGCTCTCCTCCCGGAGGAGTGAGAGTTCACGTCCGCCGACCTTCACCGACCCGCTGTAATTCCGGATCCTGCCGGCAAGCAGATTGGCGATCGTGCTTTTTCCACAGCCTGACTCGCCAACCAGAGCGGCGATACTGCCTGTAGGAATGTACAACGACACATCCTGCAGGGCCGCGCGGCCTTCTTCATAGGAAAAGCCGGTGTTTTCCAGCCGGATATCCACGGGATCATCCCCTGGCAGCGTATCGATTCCCTCCGCCGGATCCGGCAGATCCAGCAGACGAAAAATCTTGTCGCTGGCTGCCATACCGTTCATGGCGATATGGAAGTAGGAGCCCAGTCTCCGAAGAGGCAGGAAAAAATCAGCGGCAAGGAGACAGACGATAATTGCGCCATACATGGAAATCCCGCCGCCATAAAACTGCAGGATGGCGGTAACCATGCCAGCGGCAGCGCCGCCATAAGCAAAGATGTCCATGATGCTGGTCGAATTCAGCTGCATAGTAAGGACCTTCATGGTAATGCGGCGGAAATGCTGGGACTCTTTGTCCATCATCGCTGCGCGGTCCTCATCGGCCTGATAGATCTTCAGTGTTGTCAGACCCTGAAGGTTTTCCAGAAAGCTGTCGCCAAGACTCGCATAGGCACCCCAATACTTTGACAGCAGGCGCTTTGCGATCTTCTGCACGGCTACGATGGCCATCGGCATCAGCGGAACGCCGGCCAGAAGCACAAGGCTTGCCTGAAGGCTGATGGGGCTGAGCACGATAAACAGCGTCAGGGGAGCCAGCAGGCTATAGAAGAGCTGCGGCAGATATTTCCCAAAATAAGTTTCCAGCTGCTCTACGCCCTCGGTGGACAGCTGCACGACCTCGGCTGTGCTGACCTGTTCCCGGTAGGCCGCCCCAAGCCGGAGAAGCTTTCCGTAAATTCTTTCCCGCAGGATCCCTTTTACGTCGGCGCTGGCCGCAAAAGAAGCCCGCGACGCCATCCGGTCACAGAGATAGCGGATAGCTGCGGTAATTGCCAGTATAAGTACGGCAGTCGCCCAGCGCCCTCTGCCGACGGTTCCCGACAAAGCGCTCTCCAGCAGAGAAGCAATGGAAAAAACAGCAACGATCTGTGCAATAAGCGCAGCCCACTGCCAGAGGATATTATAAACAATGTATTTGCGTGCATGGGCAAGCAGCCGGATCAGTCTTGTTTTTATCATGATGATCTCCCGGTCGTCACTATAGTTGTGAATGTTTTCCACTTAGTGATTGTATATGTTTTCTCCTATAAAAGCAATTCATGAACATGCCTGACGTTTCTGACAAGACATTTTACGCTGTTTGCTGCTGCCAATACGCTTCGGCAATCTCCTGGGTCTATCTGCTTTTGGCAGCATGGCGCGGGCAATACACCTCGATGCGCCATACCCCTGGAACATCCTTTGGGCAGCCCGTTCCGCATGTTTAAATCACGGATTCGAAATATGTCTGAAATCATACTTATACATTGTGAATAGTTACAATTCGTGCTATACTTGTTTGGTGAAAAGATCGAGATGTGATCATGACGCCGGGTTTTTATGCCTGGCGTTTTTTGTCGGACAGATATCTGACACGGTCATCATCTTTACACTTATATATGGAGGATCACTATGGGCAAAACAAACGAAACCCCTGCCAGCCTGCTGCTGCACCAGCTGCTATCTGTGCTGATGATCACCATCGGCTCATTTATTTACGGAATCAGCATCGCACTTCTGCTGGATCCAAACAATCTGGCACCCGGCGGAATAACCGGTATCGCAGTCATCCTAAGCCGCTTTTTTCCGGTCTCGACCGGTACCTTCTACCTGCTGCTGAACATCCCAGTCATCCTGCTTGGCCTGTGGAAATTCGGCCTGCGGTTCCTGATCCGGACCATCTACGGAATCGCTGCCACCTCTATTTTCACCAACCTGCTCTCCACCCTTCCGATCCTTACAAACGATCCTCTGATCGCATCGGTATCCGGCGGCATCCTCATGGCCGGGGGTATAGGAATCATTTTTAAAGCAGGCGCGACCACCGGCGGCACCGACATCATCGTCAAGCTGCTTCGGAAAAACCATCCGCACCTCAAGACTGGTTTTCTCTTTCTGTGCATGGATTTCATCATCGTTACCATATCCGGTTTTGTTTTCCGGGATTTCAACATCGCTTTCTATGCTCTGCTGAGTGTTGGCATCTGCGGTTTTGTCCTGGACCGTTTTCTTTACGGTGGGGATGAAGCCCGGCAGATCTTTATCATCTCGGATCATCCCGATGCCATCGCAAAGCGGATCCTCTATGATCTGGATGTGGGCTGTACTTTCCTTTCGGGAACCGGCGGATGGACCGGAAACCCCAAAAAGGTCATCCTGTGCGTCGTCCACAAGCGCATGTCGCCTCAGGTGGAGGAGATCGTAAAAGAAGAAGATCCCACCGCGTTCCTGATTCTCGGAAGCGCGAATGAGATCTACGGTGATGGTTATAAGGATATATTTGCCGAAAAGCTCTGATAAATGCACTGTGCGATGAATTCGGCGCCTGCGGCATTTGGATGGACCTTGTCGTCAGAAAACAGATCAAGGCGTCCCTCGGTAGGCGTGTAGATATCGACCAGCAGCAGGCCCTCCTGCTCCGCCGTCTCACTCAGGATCGGCACGATCTGCTGACCGATAACCGAATCGCTGATCATGCCTTCTTCCTCAAACAGAAAGCAGTGCGGCGGCGTGACCAGACAGATCTTTGCCTCCGGGCAGGCCGCCCGGAGCTCTGCCGTCATCGTCTGAAGGGCTGCCCGGTATTTTTCTGCATTCCAGAAGGAGGCATAGGCATCGTTTGTGCCTAACATAATTACAAAAACATCTGCGCCGCTGGCCAGTGCCTTTTCATAAGCCGGATCGTCCGTGTAGCAGAGCGTGCTCTCCGTAAGCGTGTAGCCCGGCCGTCCCAGATTCCGGACCTGCCACCCTTCGCCAAGCAGTCCCTTAAGTTTTGTTGGGTAGGACTGCTCTCCCGGATGGAAGAGCCCGGTCCCAAAGGTAATGGAGTCTCCCATGCACACGACCAGCCGCTGCTCGGCCGCTTCTTCGCCGCCATCTGCACCTTCTGCCTCGGCAGACCCAGATGAGGACTTTGCACCTTCTGCTTCCTGCGGCTGCTTTTCCTGCGCAGATTCTTCCTGTTCAGGGTTTCCAGTCCCAGATCCGTTCTGCCCAGGGGCTTCCTGCTCAGATCCTTTCTGCTCCGTTTTCTCCTGCGGCTGTCCCTCTACTGCGGAACTGCCCTCTGCCTGCAGAGCTTCTGCTATGTCATTTTTTCCTTCTAAAGCCGCTTTCCCGGCGGCATCTTCCACTGCCGCAGCAGCTTCCACGATTTCTTCATCTTCCTCCGTCACAGAAACAGGCGTAAGCCGCACACTGTCATCCGGCACATACATTCCGCAGCCAGCGACAATGCTCAAACTTAGAACGATCAGGAGGAGCGCCGCAAGGCATCCTCTTTTTTTCGTCCCTTTTCCTTGTTTTCGTTTCGTTGCTTTCATTTGCATACTCACTATCCATCGATGACGAATCGCTTTTGTTTTTACCTACACGATCCAGTCATTCTTCTGTAATTCCCTGATGTTCTTGTCGTAATGCGTATGGTATTCAAGAACGCCTCGGCGCTCTTGCCGCGGCGCGCACGGTGCGTGAGCACCTCCCTCTGTGCGCGTCTGCGTCTCCGCTGTCGCTCCGGTCGGCGCTAAACGAACGTCCACCGGACGTTCAGCGCCCGCCGGAGGCTACAACTCAGGCGGGGGACACCCCGAATGAGTTGTAAATCTTCCGCTGTGCGTGTCTTTGCCCTCATCTACACCAGTATGCCCGCATCGGAAAAATGGATGTCCTGCGGTGCAATGCCCAGTGTTTTCAGCCGGATCAGGGCGGTCGTCTCTGATACCGCAAAGATGTCTGCCAGCATGATGACCAGCTCGTTCAGAAAGGCAGGTTCGGGACCAGCTGTGCCGGAAGCTTCGTCTCCGAAGTCTTCCCGAAGCTTTCCCGCGATCCCCCTTACCCACCGCTCTGGCAAAAGGACGGCCGCGGCAAATGCATTCGCCTGCCATTCCAGCCAGTCGTGCTCGTTGCGGATATGGTTGTCGGTGACGACCTGAAAACAGGTACCGTCATCCACCAGCATGGACGGCCGCGCTATGGAACCCTGGCTGGCGTAAAGCTTCATGTTTTCCGGATCTGCGCAAAACAGCCCGTGAAACAGGGCATGTCCCATCTCGTGAGCAAGGGTAAAGCGGCAGACCGCAAGGAGCCGCTCCTGCATAAGCCGCCGGTCGATCATGATGGTCTTCTCCGGGATCGTGATCTGCCGCGCAGCACCCGGATGTGCCGGAACCGGCACCACCATTTCCCCGCCCGGAAAAGAAGTCAGTCCGAGAAGATTTCCCGATGGCGAAAGATACTGGTCTGTAATCAGCGTAAATGCCGGAAACTGCCGCTGCAGCAGTGCTTTCAGATCCGTAGGCTCCGGAAGAGGCACCGTCGGATCGTGCACACTGTCCGCCAGATGGCCGCCGATACGGCTGATGTCCATATGGCTCAAAATGGGGATCCCATTTTTCTTTACACGGTATCTACCCACAGACGTCTCCCTTCCCTGCGCGCACAGCAGACTGCCCGGAAGCGCTACAGGTATGCGCCGGGCGTTTCTACAGCAGCTCTGCCAGCCGCTCTACATCCTCCATACGGGTTGCCCAGCTGGATGCAAGCCGGATGATGGTGTGATCCTCGCCATGGGTTTCCCAGAAGCTGTACTCCACGCTTCTGCCCAGACGCTCCAGCTGTTTGTTTTCCATCAGAACAAAAACCTGGTTGGTCGGTGAACCAAAGCAAAGGGTGTATCCCTTCTGGATCAGGACCTCGCGGAGCCGGTCGGCAGCCGCGATGGCTGTCCTGCCGATCTGCGCATACAGGAGCTCTCCGCTCTCCGGATCCTTGTCAAACAGGGTGCCGAACTGAAGGCCCATAAGTCTACCCTTTGCAAAAAGAGCACCGTGCTGCTTGATGATCGTAAAGAAATGGGGGATCAGCTCCGGATCCGGCAGCACCACCGCCTCACCAAAGAAGGCTCCGCACTTTGTGCCGCCAATGTAAAAAGCATCGCAGAGCCTGCCAAGATCGGCAAGGCTTACATCATTTACAGGTGAAGCCAGGGCATAGGCCAGTCTGGCACCGTCTACATAGAGCCGGATCCCGTATTCCCTGCAGACCTCATGGATATCAGTCAGCGCTTCGAGGGAATAGAGTGTCCCAAACTCTGTCGGCTGAGAGAGATAGACCATACCCGGCCAGACCATGTGATCCTTGTTGCCGTCGCTATGAAAGGTCTCCAGCAGACTGCGAAGCTGTGCCGCATTGATCATGCCGTCCTTCCCGGGGAGGGTAAGGACCTTATGACCGCCTGCCTCGATGGCGCCTGCCTCATGGACGCTGATGTGTCCACTGTCCGCGGCGACGACGCCCTCCCATGGTCTGAGCATAGCATCGATCACCGTCGCATTCGCCTGGGTCCCTCCGGTCAGAAAGAAGACCCCTGCCTCCGGGGTGCCGCAGGCTTCGCGGATCCGCTCCCGTGCCTCCATGCAAAAATCGTCTGTCCCATATCCGGGTGAGCTGACCAGGTTCGTCTCCACAAAACGCTGCAGAATAGCCGGATGAGCCCCCTCCTGATAGTCAGACGCAAAAAACAGTTTATTTGCTTGTGCTGCTTCCATAGTTTCTTAATTCTTACCTTCCCGCCCCTATGCAGCCGGGGCTTGTCCCTATTATACAAGGTGCGGGCTTGTATGCAAATGGTTCCGTGTGATCCCCCTTTTGTTTTTCGAAAATATGTGCTATGTTTGACATGCGGTGTGCATTTTTTTGCACACCCCTCCTGTTATACTGAAACCATAGAAGGTAACCTTCGGGCCCAGGAAGGCCTGAAAGGAAAGCCATCAAAGGAACAAAACACCACCAAGAGGCGTTTCAGGATAGGACCGGCAGGCCACAGATGGGTGCGGCGGATCCGGTCAGACAGGAGGGTACAAATGAAGGGTTATTCTACAGATTCGGGTTACATGGGCTATGTTGACGGCGTATACATCCTCTTTGCCTGTGAGGGGGAATATCTGGAGTACGTCGAGCAGTGACGGGCAGCTGCCATTTGGGGTAAACGGATGTACGGCACGCATTGAGAAAATGCCTGCGCATCGCGTGTACCGCGTCAGGAATGCCGCGTCGTTCCTGAATGCCCATTACCAGGCAGGCGCAGCCTGCAGAAGGAACAGAAATGGAAAAACAGAAAAGACTGAAGCTGCTCTACCTGCTGAAGATCCTCTGGGAGGAGACGGATGAGGAGCATTCCCTCACCAGCCCCCAGCTGGCTGAAAAGCTGGAGCAGGAGGGCATCAGTATCGAGCGGCGCTCCATCTACAATGATGTGGATGCGCTGAATGATTTTGGCTTCGATATCATCCATGATTCCGGCCGCGTGCCAGGCTACCATATGGGCAGCCGGGATTTCGAGATGGCCGAGCTGAAGCTGCTGGTGGACGCCGTCCAGGTGGCCAAGTTTATCACCCCGAAAAAAACTGGGGAGCTGATCGCGAAGATCAGCTCCCTTGCCAGCGTGCATGAGGCTGCCCAGCTCCGGCAGCAGGTCTCCATGTACCAGCGGAACAAGGCGGAAAACGAGACGATTTTCTACAATGTTGATATGCTGTATACCGCCCTGTACCGCGGCTGTCGGATCCGCTTCCAGTACGCGGAGTGGACCCTGAAGAAGGAATTCGAACTGCGGCACGGCGGTGCCTTTTATGAGGTGAGCCCCTGGGCTCTGACCTGGGACAATGAGAATTACTATCTCATCGCCTTCCACGAAAAGTACAATCAGATCCGCCACTACCGTGTGGACAAGATGAAATCCATGTCCATCCTTGCCGAGATACGGAACGGCGAGGCCTCCTTCCGCAATTTCAACCTGGCTGCCTATACCAAAAAGACCTTTGGCATGTTCAGCGGCTACGATGAGACAGTGACCTTACACTGCAGCAACGATCTGATCGGTGTCGTGATCGACCGTTTCGGCAAGGAGATCATGATCATCCCCAAAGGGCCCTCCCATTTTGACTGCATCGTGCCGGTCAATGTCAGCCAGCAGTTCTTCGGCTGGGTGACGGCCATCGGCCCCGGCATGCAGATCGCCGGACCGGAGCAGGTAAGGCAGGAGTACCGGGACTACATCCGCTCCATCGTGGAAGGCATGGACAAGACGTAAGCCCAATAACTTTATCAATCACAAAAAGGCTGGCTGCCCCTGAGACTTCATGCATCGTTGTCTCAGGTGTAGTAACCTCTAAGAGTAGTTTTGACACACATGACAACAAAGTCTGTGCTAAGAACGCTCATGAAAGTAAGGACGGTACGCAATGATGGCAGATAAATACTGGAATATCGGTGACGAAACCGAGCAGGTTGAATTTAAAAAAAGTACTAGCGAATTGAAAGAAGCTGTTATCTCCATAGCTGCCATTCTGAGCAAGCATGGAAACGGCGACCTGTATTTTGGCGTAAAGAATAACGGGGATGTCATTGGTCAGGAAATCAGTGACAAGACGACCCGCGAGATAAGTCAGGCAATCGGAAACCATCTGCGGCCGGTAATCTATCCTGAAATCAGAAAGGAAAGTTATGATGGACGCGATGTTGTCCATGTCCACTTCGAGGGTCACCTGCCGCCCTATACCGCTTACAATATTCCAAGAATCCGGGTCGCGGACGAGGATCTGGTCATGGCACAGGATATCTATGATGACATGATCAGAAGAAGGGACGACTTCCAGAAGGCGTGGGAACGTCAGGTGTCGGAGTATCATATCGTTGACGTCGATATGAATGTTTTTGAACGATATCTGAAACGCGCCAAAGAAGTAGGACGCATTACTTTTGATAATGAAGACCCCGAAAAGGTGCTGAACAAGTTAGAACTAACGACCGGCGATTCTTTGCTGAACGCTGGAGCGGCCCTCTTCGTGGACTGCGGTATTAACGATCTTCAGATGGCTAAATTCGCTACGGACGAACGGGTTACTTTCACAGATATCCGACGTCAGACAGGGTCCATCCTTGGGTTGGTAGAAGTTGCCATGCAGTATCTTATTGACGCCATGGACTGGCGTGCGGAGTTTGGCGGCCTCCACCGGAAGGAAATCCCGGAGATTCCGGTAGATGCACTGCGCGAGGCTGTGGTAAACGCTTTTGCACATAGGCAGATTGAATCCGGACAGAGCATCCAGATCATGGTGTACCGCAACCGAGTCGAAATCTACAGTCCTGGCACGTTCCCAGAGAGAATCACGCCAGAGGAATTTGCCGGAGGAAACCAGAAAGCCATCCGACGTAACAAGCTGATTACTCAGGCACTCTACTATTCCAAAGACATGGAAACTTTTGCTTCCGGCTTAAAAAAGATTAGAACATTATGTACGGAAGCCGGAGTTCGATACGAATTTCAGAGAGAACCGTATGGATTTACAGTTGTTTTCTATCGGCATTGTGGTGAAGGCTGGGGCTGGAGTGGAAATCGTGAGGACAGTCAGAGAGACAACCAGACTGCCAGTGGCACTCTGGATGGCACTCTGAGTCCCTCTGATGACCCGAAAGGGTACTTGAAGAAACTGATCTTAAAGAATCCAAAAGTCACCAGAAAACAGATAGCGGCCTCATTGGGAATCAGCGAACGCTCAGTTCAGAGACTGCTGAATTCCATGCCGGAAGTGCGATTTACCGGCGGCGGCAGAAGCGGCCACTGGGAGATTACTGAAAAATGTGATAGTTGAGGGCTTTTTTGCCATTAAACAGGACCGTTCGCACGGCGATCCTGTGAAAACCGAATATGACCAAGACCAAGGCGTTGCCCTGGTTGGTCAGATGAGGAAGCCGCCCTGATTCAGCGGCATAAGGAACAAAAGCAAGGGCTTTTTCCTCGAAAGAGCGAAAAAGCCCTTGACAAGTGGTTACTGGAGCAGCCAGCCGCTTTCATTTTCAGATCCGGTTTTTAGACCCAGTTGGCGCTCTTGCTCCGGCTCTTTTTCAGCTTGTAGGCCGGATTTGGCTGTGCTGTTTTCCGGAAATCTGCCGTATCCTCAGCGTGCTCTGCGGCTGCACGGATATGCACATCTCCATTTAACGGTACCTGGAAGGTCAGGACGTGGCTGCCGCCCTTTTCCCCCACCAGGACATCGTTGCAGTACAGCGCGACGCTGCGCTCGTTGGTATATACCTTGACGGTCATGCTGTTTCCCGTGCGGTCTGCAAACAGCTTGGAACAGATGTGAACCATCGGCTCCTCCTTCCACCAGGCCTTGTACAGGTAGAAGCTGTCCTTTTTTGTCTTGCGGTCGAAGGTGACAAGACCTTTGTGATTCATGCCGGGCTCCCCGCCCTGGTCTCTGGCGTCCGCCGCGAAATCAAACATGTTCCAGACATGGGTCGCCCAGAGGTAGGGATGGCGCTCGAAGCATTCCAGCATGTACTCGTGGTAGATGGCCTGATATTCCTCGGAATGGTCGCCTCTGCGGGGCCGGTCGCTGTGAAGGTTTGGCATGCCCTCCGCGCCGTACTCGGAAAAGCCGAGGGCCCGGTTTGGGAATACGGTATGGAAGAAGCCCATCCAGAGATCGTTCAGGAACAGGCCAGGCACATACCAGCCCAAATACAGGTTCCAGCTAACCACATCTGTGATATGGGCGACCCGGTTGAAGGGACCGCACATCGCATAGCAGGCCAGGGTGGTAAACCGTGAGGGATCCATCCGGTGGATCATGTTGTTGAGCACATGATGGTTGTCCAGCATATCCCGGTTGTCCTTTGTCGAGATGGTGATCTCGTTGGACACGCCCCAGCAGACGATGCAGGCATGGTTGTAGTTCTGGGTGATCAGCTCCTTCATCTGGTGAATGGTGTTTTCCCGTCCTGCAGGCATGTGCTCAGAAATATACGGGATCTCCGCCCAGACCACCATTCCCTTCTCATCACAAAGATCATAGAAATACTGGTCATGCTGGTAGTGGGCCAGCCGGACGGTATTGGCTCCCATCTCGCAGATCAGCGCCATATCCTCGTCGTGCATCTCTTTTGTGATGGCATTTCCGAGCCCCTTTCTGTCCTGATGGCGGGAAACGCCACGAAGGGGATAGCTCTTTCCGTTCAGGAAGAAGCCTTTCTTCGGATCGACCTTGAAGCTGCGGATGCCAAACCGGGCGCTGACCCGGTCGGTTTCTTTGCCCGCTGCAACGAGGACGGCCTCTGCCGTATAAAGATAGGGATCCTTCACGCCATTCCAGAGATGAGGCTCCTCCAGCCGGAAAACAGCCTGTGCATGGAAGGGCGCCCGTTCTGCCTTTGCCGGATCATTTTTTCCAAAGGCGTCAGCATCCGGGAAGGGCTTTTCCCTGTTGAATTCCCCGCTGCCGACCGTCTTCTGCAGGACCTCTTTTCCGTCGGCATCGAAAACCGTCAGCCGGACCTCGGCACCCTCCGCACGATCGAGCTTCTGGTAGGTATCCACCGTGATCCTGGCTGTTTTGCCAAGAGGCGTGGCAGTGACCTTCAGACCAGAGGTGCTGTAAGGATCCACCGCGAAATGATTTTTGCTGACGATCAGCAGGCTCACATCCCGGTAGATGCCGCCGTAAAAGGTAAAATCTGCCTTCTGGGGATAGACCCGGTCGTTGATGCTGTTGTCGACATCCACCGAGAGAAGATTGTCCTCTTCCTCCGGATTCTTATCCTTCAGTACATCGGTCACCTTCAGGCGGAAGGTAGAATACCCGCCATCGTGGGTTCCGATCTTCTTGCCGTTCAGGGTGACATCCGCGCTGGCGTTGACACCCTCAAAAACCAGATACACCTCTTCTGTATCTCTGTCAAAATCCGGGGTCACAAACACCGTCTCATAGCGGCAGGTGCCTCTCCAGTAATCATTTCCGCCATCCTGCCCGTCGATGTTGTTCCAGGTATGGGGAAGACGCACCAGCTCCTGTGTCCCATTCGGGCCGGAAAATTTCCAGTCCTGATCAAAATACAGTGTTCTGCGCATAGTATCCTCTCATTTTTATAAAACGTAAGCTGCTGCACAGGGGGCACATCTGCCCCCTGTATCCTATATATAATGCCCCTGCAATCCACATGGCATTCTGCCGGTGAATTTTCTGGTCAATATGACTTTCGCTGGTCATTGAAGCCTTTTGGGATTATGAAAGCCTTCTTTTGCCATTGTACCATTCTTATGTTTCCAGCATCCACCTGCAGCAGTTTTTCATGTTTTTCCTTAGTCTTTACGGCTAAATCCGACGATGATCCCGGCGATCAGGGCGACAGCAAAGCATACCCAAGCCGCGATCGCGATGTTCATGGCCGATACGGCCACCGGGTTGTTGGACTCCAGATCAGAGAAATAAACGTAGCCCATCAGGAGCACACGGCCCGCGATCATGGTGGTCAGCGCATAGGCGGTGGCTGCAACAACGCCCAGATAGGCGGCGTCCTTGACCACACTGCCAAGCTTCCCGCCGACGGCCAGCATGAGTATGCAGATGACGATGCCGACGATGCCGGCAGCCAGGATCTGCGGAAGGTGGGTCAGCGCATAAGCCTTGCCTGAACTGACCACAGTCAGGATCAGTGCTGCTGCCAGGGCAGCGATCATAATGATGTTCAGAATAAACGTTCCTGTATTCTTCTTTGCCATGTCCGTCTCCTCCTTTTAGCTTTCTTTCTTTTCCTGGTCTGCTGCCTTTCCACCCTTCAGCACGCTGAGGATGTAGCCGATCAGGCAGAGCACGGCAAGTGCGATGGAACCGTAGTAAACGCCCTTGTAAAGCAGTCTCCACCAGACGTTGACCTCCACACGGCGGCTGTTCGCCGTCAGGGTGTTCATCAGGTTGCTCTGGGCAAAGGCATAGAGGCTGTTGTGCATCCGCTCGCGGATGGCTGTCAGCATCTTTGCATCCTTGCCAAAGGTGTTGGTCGTTGCGGTCATGTAGCCGTTCCAGGCTTCATTGATCTCGGTGGTGTCAAAGTTTGTGGTACCGGCGATCACACTCTCCTTCCAGGTCATGTAGGTGCCCGGGTTGACCATGTCGGAGATGACATAGCCATGGAAGCCCCATTCACCGTGCAGGATATCAGTCAGCAGGCCTTCATGTGCACCGACATATTTCACGCCGATACGGCTGAAGGAAGTCATGGCGCCAAGGGTGCCGCCCTCGAAGGCGATCTGGAAGGCGCGCAGCTCCAGCTCTCTGGCCTTCTGCTCGTTCATAAACGGTGCCACACCGTTCCGGTTGCTCTCCTGGTCGTTGAAGGCAAAGTGCTTGGGTGCCATGATCAGGCCCTTCTCCAGGCCGCCCAGAGCCATCTCAAGCCCTGTGTATCCGGCAAGGACCGGATCCTCGGAATAATACTCGCAGTTTCTGCCGTTGTAGGCGCTTCTGTGCAGGTTCAGGCCCGGTGCCCAGATGAGAGGCAGATTGTTGAACAGAGAATCGTTGCCCCAGAGGACGCCAAGGTCATGAGCCAGTGTCTTATTGAAGGTGGAAGCAATGATGCCTGCACAGCCAAGGTTGCTGGTCACATAAGCTGCGTTGGGATCACTCTCGGATACATACCACGGAGACTCCGGATTGGAGTAGGAGGACAGCGGCACGTTGAAGCCGTTGGGTCCGTTCTCCACGAACTGGCCGCCGATAAAGCCGATGGAATCGATATCGGCATAGTTCCGGTTACCCTGGGTGATGAAGATCACGGCCTGCTGCAGATCCAACTGATCCAGCAGCTTCTCCCACTGGGGATCGTCATAGGCAAGGCCCTTCATGTTGCTGAAGATCAGGTCATTCTCCGCACCGTAGGTGATGCCGGAGACATCGTCATGGTCTGCGATCTGGTAGAAATCATTTTTCAGGTAGCTGACCATCTCCTCGGTGATGGCAATGTCATCGTAGGTCCTGGGCCATGTGCCCTCCCAGTCACTCCGGGAAAGGGTGGTGACCGTGCCCGGCAGCCAGGTGTTCAGATCGGCATCGTCCAGATGGTTGCTGACCTCAGCGCCGCCCTGCCCGGTGGCAAAGGTCTCGGCATCGATGCCGTTTTCCGGTGCATAGGACCATACCTGGGTGTTGTCCTTATCGCCTGCCGCATCCATGCCGTCAGCCTCGGTATAACCCTGGGCCGCAAGCACGTTGTTGATGGCTTCGTGGGAGCCGTTGGCGACCGTGAAGTAATAATCGCCGGCATCCAGGATATATTTCTGCAGGCCCTGATAGTCATAGCTGCTCAGGTTCTGCAGATCTGCCGTGATGGCAACCGTCTGGGAAGCGCCGGGCTCCAGAAGGTCAGACTTTGCGTAATCGATCAGCTGGACCGCAGATTTCTCCACGCCGCCGGCAATGTAAGGTGCGGATGCGTAGAGCTGTACCGGGGTCTTGCCGGCCACATCGCCGGTATTGGTGACCGTGACGGTCGCTGTAATGGTCTGAGCTGCGGTATCTACCGCAACACTGTCCAGATGCCGGTCGAAGGTGGTGTAGGAAAGGCCATAGCCGAAGGGATAGGTGACTTCCTCGTCATAGTTCCATGCACCGGTGGAATCAAAGGTGCCGGTCTCGGAGGCAGCATTGCCCTGGCCCATGACCACGTCAGCATAGCGGGTCTCATAGTAACGGTAGCCGGTGTAGATGCCCTCGGCCTCTACCAGGTAGAAGTCACCACGGTCGACCGCGGTATCCAGATAGTCGCCCGCATTGGTAAAGGGGATCACGCCGAAGTTTGCCATGGCCGGTGTGGAGGTCGTGTCGGAGGCAAAGATATCATTCAGGCCGCCGCTGGGATTGGCTGCGCCGGTCAGGATATCGGCAATGCCCCGGCTGCCGTAGTTGCCGATCAGGCCGACCCACAGCACGGCATCCACGCCCTCGTCCTTCTCCAGCTCATCCACCTCCATGGGATTGGCGGAATTGAGCAGGACGATGACCTTTTCAAAGTTTTCCTTTGCATAGGCGATAACGCCTCTTTCCGCATCGGACAAAGCCAGGGAATTTCTGGCACCTGTGGAGGTATCCACGCCGGTCTCGCCGGGATAATAGTCTGCCGCCTCAGAGCCGGGCCGGCCGACCACCACGATCGCCGCATCGCCATACTGGGAAATGCTGGATGCTGCCGTGGCATTTGCCGCCGTTACCGCACTCATCTCCGGCTCGACCAGGTTGTAGACCGGTTCCGCGCCGGCAAGTACACCTGAGAAGCTCGGGGAGATCTTGTTTGCATTCTTGTCGATATCTGCAGCTGCGATCTGGTAAGCCTCCATCATGTCATGGTTGACCGTGAAGCCCTTTTCCTCCAGTGCCGCAGGCAGAGAAATGTTCTGCTCCGACGGAACGCTGACACCGATGGTCGCGCCGTACAGTGTAGCTACTTCAGAACGCAGGCCGAGAAGGGTCACGCGCCTCTCGCCCTCTGCCAGCGGAAGGGCACCGTTGTTCTTTACCAGAACACTGCCCTCCTCCTGGACCAGCTCGCCCATGGCCTCGTGGGCCGTCACAAGCTCGTCTGTATTGCTGTAATCTGCGGTGAAGGTCGTGAACAGCTCTTCATCGCCGCCTTCATTGATGACCTGGTAGCTCTTGGTCCCGAGGAACCCGTCCACCACGTTCCGGTTTGCCTCAAGCACACTGCCCGCGGTCTGGCCGACAAAGATCAGCGCCGTGAACAGATATGCTCCGCCCCGCCATACATTTTTGTTTTTGAACATGCCTTTTCTCCTTCTGTCAGAAAGCATCTGCCGGTTACTGCTGCCGCGCACCCCCGCGCGGCATGTGATAGTATCACTATAAAAGGCTGCAAAGCCCCGTTTCAACGAAGCCTTCGCAGCCTTGCATTTTTTCACCGTAATCTGTTCAGATCCTTTCCGCCAATTCCAGAAAAGTTCCGATTCTTTTCTGACAGAAGCAGCTCCGGAACCCAAAGGGTCTTGCCATAGTCACCAGAAAAACCTTCTTTGATCAAGTAGAACAGAGGACCATGGGGTGCATCACATCCACTCGGAGGGGTCGCTCCAGCCGCGGACGCCGAGATATTTTTCCAGGGGCATCTTTGCGATCTGTTCTTTGGACAGTCCGCTGTTCATCATTCTGGCCCAACCGCCCTGGGCCTTTTCTCCGGAAACCGCATCGGACTCCCGCATCTGGTTCAGCAGAGGCTCGCCAGCCTCAAACCGGCGCGCATTTTCGCGGATGATGGCGATGGTGGCCGCCTGCTGGTCCGGGACCTGCGGGGTGCTGTGGGGCGTGATGTACACCTCCGGCATGTCCCAGAGGGGAGAATCCGGAGAAAGCGGCTGCTCTTCAAATACATCCAGGCCGGCGCCGGAGATCTTCCCTGACTTGATGGCCTCGATCAGATCCTCGGTGCATACCAGACCGCCTCTGGCCATATTTACCAGGAAGGCGCCGTCCTTTACCTTTGCAAAGGTCTCTTTGTTCATCATATGGAAGGTATCGTCGGTCAGTGCTGCGCAGAGGATGATAAAATCCGACTCCGCAAACAAAGGATCGATCACGTCTCTCCAGCTGCCGATCAGCTTCTTGTCCAGATAATCCATGCCCTCCACCGGCGTATAGTTGTACCAGACGGTCGTCACGACCTTATTAAGCTTTGGCATTTTTTCTCTCCTTTGCATCCGTCTGCATGATTTACCCGCTGCCGCCTGCGGAAAACGCGGGCGGCACTCCTGCCCGCATTTGCCGGGACTTCTGTTTTATTATTATGTCATATCTGGTATACTGAATGATATTAGAAACCATTTCATCTGCGGGGCAGACGCGCACAGGGAAAATACCTCTGCCCTGTGCGTGCTGCGCATGGAACGCCCCGCGTTCCTGATCATATACAGAAGGGAAAATGCAATGAGGAAATACATCAAAATCAATGACGGCTGGTCATTTTGCAAACCCGGGGAGACCCCTGTTCCGGTCACTCTTCCCCATACATGGAATGCCGTTGACGGCCAGGATGGCGGAAACGATTACTGGCGCGGCACTGCCACCTACACCAGAAAATTCCCGAAACCGGAGCTCGCCGAGGGTGAGCGCTGCTTTATTGCATTTGCCGGTGCTGCCATGACGGCGGATGTCACGCTCAATGGCACATCCATTGCCCATCATGAGGGCGGCTACTCCACCTTCAGGGCGGACCTGACGGACGCCCTTGCGGACGACAACCTGCTTACAGTCCAGGTGGACAACAGTGCCAATGACCGGGTCTATCCCCAAATGGCCGACTTCACCTTCTATGGCGGCATCTACCGGGATGTGGAGCTGATCTTTGTGCCGGCTGCGCATTTTGAGCTGGTAAAGGATGGAACGCCCGGCATCAAGGTGACCGCAGTGACGGATGCAGCTGCCGGGAAGGCCTGTGTAAAAGCCGAGGCCTGGCAGAATGGCGGCGATGCTGTGGAATTCTGTATCCGGACAGAAAACGGCGAAGAGACCTGCTGCGTAGAAGCCGGCGATCATGTCTGCGCAGAGTTTGCCCTGGAAAATGTGCATCTCTGGGATGGCGTGGAGGATCCGTACCTGTATACCATAACGGCCCGTCTGCTGAAGGACGGCGAGATGCAGGATGAAGTCTGCACCCGTTTTGGCTGCCGTGAATTCTCCATCGACCCGGATAAAGGCTTCTTCCTCAACGGCCGCAGCTATCCGCTGCGGGGCGTCTCCCGCCACCAGGACCGCAAAGGCCTTGGACCGGCGCTGACGCTTGCAGAGCATAAGGAAGACATAGAAGTTGTAAAGGAACTAGGCGCAAATACGCTTCGCCTGGCCCATTACCAGCACGCGCAGGAGTTCTATGATCTCTGCGACGAAAACGGCATCATCGTCTGGGCGGAGATCCCCTACATCTCCAAGCACATGACTGGCGGAAAACAGAACGCCAAAGACCAGATGCGGGAGCTGATCACCCAGTGCTATAACCATCCTTCCATCGTCTGCTGGGGTCTGTCCAACGAGATCACAGCCAGCGGAAGCGTCACAGAGGAGCTGCTCGCCGATCACCGGGAGCTCAACGACCTCTGCCACGCCATGGACAGCACACGTCCCACCGTCATGGCCCACGCCTTCATGCTGGAAAAGGAAAGCCCGCTGATCCCCATCTCCGACATTGCCAGCTACAATCTCTACTTCGGCTGGTATCTGGGATCCCTGCAGCAGAACGACGCATTCTTTGATGAGTACCATGCCATGTATCCGGACCGTGTCATCGGCTTCTCCGAGTACGGTGCCGACGCCAACGCGGCCTTCCATTCCACGCAGCCGGAGCAGGGCGACTATACCGAAGAATACCAGTGTGTCTACCATGAGCACATCCTGAAGTGCATCGAGGAGCGTCCTTACCTCTGGGCGACCCATGTCTGGAACCTGTTCGATTTTGCGGCTGACGGCCGTGACGAAGGCGGAAAGAAGGGTGAAAACCAGAAGGGTCTGGTCGAGTTCGACCACAAGACAAAGAAGGATGCCTTCTATCTGTACAAGGCAGCATGGAGCAAAGAAGCCTTCGTCCATCTGTGCGGAAAACGTTATGCCGACAGGACGGAGGAAGAGACTGAGATCAAGGTCTACTCCAACTGCTCTCCGGTCACGCTCCTGGTCGACGGCAAAGAAGCCGGCACCCTTGAGGGCAGCAGGATCTTTACCTTCCGCGTGCCCATCACCGGTGAGCACCACATCGAGGCCGTCAGCGGAGACTGCCGGGACGAAATGACCATCCGGAAGGTGGCCGAGCCCAATCCCGCCTACCTGTTCCGCAAGCAGGCCGTCATCAACTGGTTCGACACCGCCGACTACGATCCGTCCTGCTACTCCATCAAGGACACCATGGGCGAGCTCTCCGCAAACCCGCACACCGGTGCGATTCTTGCAAAGATGATGGAACGCATGATAGCCAGCCGCGGAGACGTGGCAAAAGGCGCCAGCAACAATGCCAACCTGCAGAAAATGATGGCCGGCATGAGTCTGGAATCCCTGATCAAGCAGGCCGGAGACAGCGTGCCCCAGGAGATGATCCGCAGCCTGAACGCCGCATTCCAGAAGATCCGCAAAAAATGATTCGCCCATAAAAAGAAGATTATAAAGCAAGCAGCCCACCCCTCAGGAAGGCATTACGCAAACGGCTTCGGCACTTACGTGCCTGCAGATTGTTTGCTTTAATGTCTTCCTGGGGGTGGGCTTTACAGACTCTGCAAAGGGGCTGTCGCCCTAAGCAATCGGTTCATAAATATTCTTACGGGAAGCGCTCGCGCTCTGTCCTCGTGCAATGGCACTAAGTCGGAATCAGAAGATTCCTCCAAGTGCCAGCACTGCGGATGTTCCCTTCAGAATATTTATGTACGCTATTGGCTTAGTGTGACAGCCCCTTTTCATGGGATCGGAATCAAAATATTGGTTACGAACCGGTCCCCGTCGACCTTGAAGCTGATGCTTCCGTCGTATTTTTCTGTGATTACTTCCATGCTCCGGGTGCCGAAGCCGTGCATCCGCCGGTCTTTTTTGGTGGTGCGGGGACGCCCGTCTACCAGCTGGACCTGGCCAGAGTAATAGTTTTCCTCATGGATGGAGATGAAGTCGTTTCTGGTCGACACGTTCAGGGCGATGCTGCGCCGCTCCGGCGGCAGTTCCCGGACCGCCTCGATGGCGTTGTCCAGCAGATTGGCAAATAGAGTATAGATATCCAGTTTGTCCATAAAGCCGATCCCGGTCCCGTCAGCGATGCAGGAGAAGGCGATGTTTTCGCGGATGCATACCAGGCTTTTTTCGGTAAGGATCGTGCTTAATGTGGGGTGGCTTGTCTGGATGATGGAGTCGTATTCGGTCACGACACGGTCCAGCTCCTGCACCAGCTTTTCGTTTTCCGGCTCCCGCATGTTCTGCTGCAGATAGTGGATCTGCTTTTTCAGATCATGGCTTTTGATGTCGATGGTGTCGATCATGCTCCGGGAAAATTCATACTGATCCCGTCTCTGACGGGCGATCTCCTGAAGCATGTTCCGCTCATAGTAGAGCACGCCCCGGTAGACCAGGCTGTAGAGCATGTAGAGCATCAGCAGGTTGAACAGGATCTCGTACAGGGACAGCGCCAGTTCCGTTTTTTCCGGCAGGCTGTCGGCCGAGATCGCCCGCAGATAGATGATGATGCCATTTGAGAGGAGAAGCCCTGCGGTCGAAATGATCAGAGTGCCGCGATTGCGGAACCGAGCGGATACCAGGCTTCTCTTTTCCCGGAAGATCTGTCCCAGCGCCCATGCCGCGGCCAGCGTCAGGATCGTACTGAACAGAACGTCAACCACCCTTCCGCCGCCCGTGCGGAGCGCCGGCACCAGATTGATCAGAAAAACACGGATGCTGAAGGTCAGATGGGCCGCTGCTATGGAGATGATGGCAGCCAGGCAGATATCCATCCATGCCATGTCAAAGGCAAGCCATACCACCAGCATGATCAGTCCGATGACTGCAGTCTTTGCTGCCAGATTCAGCAAAACAGCCGGCAAAATCATTCCTGTGCCGATCTGCCAGCCAGACAATACCAGCGCCGAGCACACCAGAACGGCGCAGCCGCCGGCCAGGAAGCGCAGCCGTGCATGCGGCCGCCTGGGAAAACTGCGGCAGAGCACATACAAAAACAACAGCAGCGACAGGCTGTTAAATTCTTTCCAGTATAGTGTGATCAGATCCATCTTTATTCACCCAGATAGTTGTTCAGGTCTTCCATGAACTGCTTTTTTCGTGGCCGGCTGATGGCCAGCTCCCTGTCCTTCAGAAAAACCGAGTACTTCTGGACTCTCTTTACATATTTCAGATTGACCAGATAGCAGCTGTTGCAGAAGCTGAAGTGGCTGTTTTCCAGCTCCTTTGCCGCCTTTGAGATGGACCCATAGGTGCTGTAATCGCCCTTTTCCGTGTGATAGATCAGCCGATGATCCATGACCTCGACATAGATAATATCGGCCATGTCGAGCACGACCTTTCCCGCATCTGACGAGATGGTCACTGCCTTTGCTTCCCTCTTGTCCAGCGCCCGGCGCAGCCGGTCCATCTTCATCCGGAAGGTGTCGTAGGCCAGAGGTTTTACGACAAAGTCAAAGGCCTCCACCTCGTAGCCTCTGGCAGCAAGGTGGGCCATATTGGTCACGAAAACGAGGATCGTGACAGGATCCACTTCGCGGAACTTTGCCGCTGCCTCCATCCCATCCATATGGGGCATCTGGATATCCATAAACACCAAATCAAACCGTGGACGGTAGCCGTTCAGGAAGGTGACGGCATTGGCAAACAGCTCGGTCTCGATATTTTCGCCCGTATCGGCGGCATACCGGCCAAGAAGCTCCTGCAGCCGTCCGGCCGCCAGACGGTCATCCTCAACGATCGCAGCCTTGATCATTTCCCGCACCCCCTCATCAAACACAGTGCAGCTGATGCCTGTTTTCTGCGGAACACTTTAACCCGGACACAGATGCGCACCAAACAAAGATGTCTGAAGTTCGCAGACATTGCGGTGCCCGTTTGCCAAGATATACTCAGCCCCGCAGAAGCGACCGCTCCTTGTGCACATTGCAGTGCCGCCGCATAAACCTATGATTGCGGCACTTCCATGCTAATCTAAACATAAGTATACCAGAAAATCATATGGAAGAATATACAGCAAAGCCGCCCGGTGCAGTTTTCCTGCAAGACCGGGCGGCTGTCTTTTGGGCTGTCTTTTTGGTCGTCTTTTGGCTGTCTTTGAGGCTGCCTTTTCTTTTGGATTGTCCTTTGGGTCATCTGGGCAGCTGCCAGCAGGCTGCCGCATGACTAGGTTCATGCGCACCGGGACAATCCCTTATTTCTTTTCGATTTCTCCGTAGGTGATCAGGTCATCCCCTGCATGTACAGAGAGCGTACGGGAAATGATCACGATGTGCCCGTCGTGCTTTGCCCGGATCTCCCGCTTTTTCCTGCCAAACACATCCCGGATCTCAAAGAGCTTTTGTCCCTCCCGGATGTCCTCGCCAAGGCTTACAAAGGGGATCAGGAAACCATCGTCTCCTTCTTCTGCCCCTGTCCATTCATGCCGGACAAAGAACTGCTGCTCCGTATTCAGGCTCTTCTGGAAATCAAGGGTGAGCGCCTTTTTGCCTTCTCCCTGCCCGAACTCGGCTACTGGAAGGGTGATGACCTCAGGAAGGATCTTCAGGTACTGCATGAGGCTGATCAGGTCGGCCATGTCATCCTCTGCCTCCTGGTAAGACCAGGCGCCGGCGCCGCCCCGCTCGAACAGGAGCGACGGCTTGCCGAAATCTATGGCAGATGAATTGTAGAATTCTGTTCTGCCGCCGGAATTCATGCGCCAACGGAAACGAGTGTGCTTTGCGGCATCCGTGAGCATCGCTTTCTGCTCCGGATCCGGCGTATTGGCGATCAGCAGGCAGGCCTCCAGCTCTTCTACCATGTCTCCGCTGTGGAGATCCACATGGAAGTCACACTGCCGTACAAACTCCTCGGTCAGAAAACGGCAGATCAAGTCAGCGACCGTTCCCGTACCATCCGAAGGGAAGAGCCGGTTCAGATTCTTTCGATTCTCGTCGGCTGCACACACATAGGGCTGCCGGCCCAGAAAACTGCTCATATTGACGCAGTGGACCAGGATCACGGCCCCGGAGACCTGCTCCGGATCCAGTGCCTCGGCCAGCTGTGCTGCCGCCAGGATCCCCGGATACTCGCATCCGTGGATACCCGCCGTTGCGAGAAAAATCTTCCCATCCTCGCGGCCGTTAATGATGGTCACAGGTATCTGCTCCTTTGTCCCCGGCACCGGAACGAATCCCTGCACCTTTGTGCCAGGCTCTGCCGTCAATCCTGCTGCTGTAATACTATATTTCAATTGGCACCTCCAAAGTACTAACGTTTCCAAAAGTAAAGATACCATAGGAAAGGCCATCACGGCCACAGCATTCCATTCCGGAATACCTGTGAAGAAAGTAAGCTTCCCTTCTCTAATACGGACAAGATTTTGGACACACAATGGATGGAACATCTGGTGCGGTCCTGCGATCCAAAAGCTGCCGAATCTCACCGACATTATCCACGCCAAATCTCACCGGCAAGGCCGGATAATTTGACATTCGACGTGGAAACCCGTATCATTCAAAGGGTGTCTGCTCCGTACGGAGCACACCGCATTTCGGAGGAAAGTTGAGAAATTACAATGAGCTGGTATAACGAAACCACATTTTATCATATCTATCCGCTTGGCGCTTTTGACGCGCCAAAGGTCAACCGGGGCGATGAGACGGCCGGAAGCCGGATCCTGGGCCTTCTGGACTGGATCCCCCACCTGAAGGAGATGGGTGTCGGCGCCCTGTACATCGGACCGATCTTTGAATCCGCTGCCCACGGCTACGATACGACCGACTACTTTACGCCGGACCGCAGGCTGGGCACGAAGGAGGATTTCAAACGGGTATTTGAAGAGCTTCATAAAAATGACATCCGTATCGTGCTTGACGGCGTGTTCAACCACGTAGGCCGTTCCTTTGGACCCTACCGTGATGTCTGCGAAAAAGGAGAGTCCTCTCCCTACCGCTGGTGGTTTGCCGACCTGTCCTTTAACCCGGGCAATCCCCTGGGTGATCCCTGTACCTACAGCACCTGGGGCGGGGACTGGAACCTGGTCAAGCTGAATGCCTGGAACAAGGATGTGCGGGACTACCTGCTGTCCGCTGTCGGTTCCTGGATGGAGGATTATGCTATCGATGGTCTCCGCCTGGATACGGCTGACGTCCTGATCCGGGACTTTATCTGGGAGCTGAACCACTACACCAAATCCAGAAAAGCGGATTTCTGGCTGATGGGCGAGTTCATGAACTGTGCCAACTGCCAGATGATGGGACCGGACCTCCTGGATTCCATCACCAACTACGAATGCTGGAAGGGGATGTACTCCTCCTGCAATTCCCACAATCTGTTTGAGATCAGCTACGGCATCAATCGTCAGACCAACCCGGAATGGGGCATGTACAAGGGAAAATTCCTGTACAACTTCCTGGACAATCATGACCAGAACCGCATTGCCAGCCAGCTGACCGACCGCCGCTGCCTGAAACCCCTTTATACCCTGCTCTTTACCATGCCCGGGATCCCGTCGATCTACTATGGCAGCGAATGGGGCATAGAAGGCCGCAAGGGCTCCGGCGCAGAAGCCGACTATCCGCTCCGCCCGGCAATGACAAAGGAAGCCATGGCGGCTGGCGATGCCGACCTCATGCAGCATATCGCCAAACTGTCCGCGCTCCGCGGCTGCTCCCGCGTCCTGCAGTACGGTTCCTACAAAAACGTAAAAGAGGGCAACGAGCAGCTGGTGCTGTCCCGCTCTCTTGACGGACAGACCGTACTCGTTGCCCTGAACATCGCCGATCATCCGGCGGAAGTCCGGTTCTCCTGCAATGGGCAGGACTATACCCTCAATCTGGAGCCCTTTGGCTCGCAGATCATCGAAGCCTGATCACCCGATAAAATGAACGACCTCACCCAGCTCTTTTCTGGGACGAAATGCCGGCTCTTTGTCCCGTTTTCCGACGGCGATGACCGATACGATCACCTCATCCTCCGGGATCTCCAGCAGCTTCCGGATCTCTTCCGGATTGCGGATGCCCATGATCAGCGTATCGTAGCCGGCATTTTTTGCCGCCAGGACCAGATAGGCATCGTGGAGACCCAGATCGTAGGCGCCCCAGAAGTTGCCGATCTCGGTATCCGGCTCGCCCTTGGTGAAGCCTGCGGTATCTTTGACAAAGGTCGTGACGATCAGAGAGGCGTTTGCCGAGCTTTTCTGATTGAACTCGGGCAGTCCCTGTGTCCTGAGCTTCTGCAGCATCTCTCCGCCCTCTGCTACATAGGTACGGGCTGTCTGCGAGTTCTTCCATGAGGGGGCCATCTGCGCCTGTTTTACGATCGTTTCCAATACATCATGTTCCACTTCCGAAGCCTGGTAGGAGCGCACACTTCTGCGCTCTTCGATCAGTTTTTCAAACTCCATAAAACTTACCTCCTGACAAATGGCATTTCTCTGCTGTCCCTGGTCTCCGGTCAGCAATCAGAAATCTGTTTCAGCTTTATCTAGAGTCTGACAAAACCTGCCGGTAAAGTCAAGTACCTGCTGCTTCAGTCAGCGATCTCAAAGCCGTTCTCTGCGATCACGCTCCGGTACCAGGGCGCGCTTTTTTTCGGAATGAGCTCCATCTTTTCATAGTCGGTATAATACAGGCCAAAACGGGCAGCAAAGCCTGCCGACCACTCGAAATTGTCCATGAGGGACCAGAGATAATATCCCCTGACATCGATGCCGTCATCCATCGCCCGGCGCACATGGCGGAGTGTCTCTGCCACATAGGCGATCCGCTCGTCGTCATTCAGGATGGCCGCTCTGTCCGGACCGTCATCCTGGGCGATTCCGTTTTCCGTGATGTAAATGGGAATGTCGATCTTGTACTCCCGGACCAGCATGTGCAGCACGTCGTAGACCGCTTCCAGGTGCTGCTCCGGACGGTTCTGGAAATTGCCGCCCTCAGCCGCCTTCCGCTGCTCGTCAGCATTGTCATACAGGCCGTTATAGAAGTTCAGGCCATAGAAGTCCAGCTTCTGACAGATGGTCTCTAAATCTCCCGGCTCCATCTTCGGAGTCAGATCGTTTTTCTTCATGTAATCGGTAAGGATCTCACTGTAGCCGCCAAGGAACAGCGGATGAAGGAACATGCCATAGCCTTCGATCTCGTTGTTCTGCACAGCGCTGGCGATATCCTCCGGGCACTCCGGCCGGGCGGGATAATGCTTCCATACATCCACCACGACACCGATCCTGCCGGGAAGGTGCTTCTCCCGGAAAAGACGGACGGCCTCGCCGTGGCACACAAGCAGATGATGGATACACTGTCTGGCATACTTTTCATCGGAAAGACCCGGAGCAAAAAATCCCTTTGCATGGCCGACAAAGGTGGCAATGGGCTCGTTAAAGGTGACCCAGTAATCCACGTCCTGGCCAAAGCTGTCGAAAAGGATCGACGCGTAGTTCAGATACCAGCCGATGATCTCCCGATTGCCAAAGCCGCCCTTGACCTGCAGCGCATAGGGCAGATCCCAGTGATAGATGGTGGCGTTGACCTGGATCCCGGCCTTCTTGAGGGCGGCAATCAGCCGTTTGTAGTAGGCGATCCCGGCAGGATTGACTTCCCCTGTGCCGACCGGCAGGATCCTGGACCAGGAGAAGGACAGACGGTAGGCTTTTACGCCAAGCTCCACAAGCAGGGCCACATCCCTCTCGATGTTGTGGTAGGAATCACAGCAGACATCCGGAATGCCGCCGTTTTTGATCTTGCCGGGCAGACGGCTGAACACGTCCCATATGGATGGACCGCGGCCATCTTCAAAAGCTGCACCCTCGATCTGCTGGGCAGCCGTGGCCACGCCCCAGACAAAATTTTCAGGAAAATGGATCTTCATCGTCTTTACTCCTTTGTCTATCTTTTGAAAAGAGGCTGCCGCACTATGTAATTTCCGTGCAGCAGCCTTTGTGTTTATATCATATGTCTATCCTGCGAATCTTGCTTTATTCGCCTTTTGCCAGCAGTTCCGCCTCGATGCGCTCGTTGTCCTTGATGATGGCGGGAAGCTTCTCCTCGTAATCATACTTGAACAGGAACAGGAAGATCAGGATGAACATGGCCAGCGGGATGTAGGAATTCAGCGCGAATACGGAAGTCTTCAGCGCGCCGGTCAGGTTGGATGCGCCGGCACCAGCTGCCAGGAATGCATCGTAGCCGCCTGCTGCCAGGACCCAGCCGATCAGGGAGCCGCCTACGCCGCCGCCGAGCTTGCCGACGAAGGAGTTGGAAGCGTTGGTCATACCAGTGATACGTACGCCGTGATTCTGCATGTTCTGCTCAGCCGTATTCAGGGTCATGGCCGGAAGAACGGAGATCAGCGGAATGGTGGCATACATCATAAGGCTGCCGCCTGCCAGGAACATGACAGAGTTCATGGGCATCGCCATACGAATCGCACAGCCGATGACACCGATCACACAGGCCCATTTGGCAGTGCCGGTCAGACCGAATTTCTTGATCCAGAAGCCAACGGTCAGGAAACCGATGACAGAGGGGAAGATGTTGACCGTGTTGACTGTGGAGTAGAATCCCGGGTTATCCAGGATAATGGAGCCGTAAAACATAGGAGCGACCAGGATAACACCGTACATGATATTCATCGCAACACCAACCAGGGTGATGATGATCCAGTACTTGTTGCCAAGAAGCATCCGGATGCCTTCCACGATGCCGACTTTGGACTCTTTCTCAGCCATAGCGCCCTCATCGTGATAGATCTCACGGGAGAACTTGTAGGTGATGAACAGGCAGACAGCAGAAAGGATACCAAGGATGATACCGAACTTGACCCATGCCATCTGGTCATCGCCAAGCGCTACGGTAATGGGGATCAGGCCGATACCGCAGGCAACACCGACGGCATAACCAACGGCTGCGCGCCATGTGCCCATCTTGCCCTTCTCTTCCGAGCTTCGGGTCTTATAGGACATCATCGTGTAATACGGAACAGCGATCGCAGTGTAGACGATAGCCGATGCAAAGATTGTAGTCACCAGCGCGTATACATAGCGGAACGCGCCCATATTTGCCGGAACCGTGAACAGCAGCACACAGGCCAGGAACAGCGGAATGACCATGCGCAGCAGCCAGGGACGGGCTTTTCCGGTCTTGGTGTTGGTCTTGTCAACGATCTTGCCCATGAAAAGGTCTGTGACCGCATCAAAGATCTTGGAGATCAGCAGGACGGTTGCGACTGTGCCGGATGCAAGTCCGACCTTTGTGGTGTAAAAGTAGGTGAGCTGACCGGTGAGCTGGTTGATTGAGTTCAGACCAAACTGACCAAGTGAATCGGTTAAATAATCGACCGGGCCCAGGTGCTTCTGCTGGCCGTCTTTATCCAGACCAAGCTGTTTTTCCATGTTTTTTTCCCTCCTCAGATAGTAAAATAGTAAAAACTTTTCTCTTTGAAGTCTTTGGGAATACTGCATGCCCTGTATCTCCATGGCTTCGTTCTGATTCTATAATAGCAGTGCTCTTCGCCTTATTCTGCTGTTTTATTGGTATTTTTGTTCTTATTTTGATATAAGTTATACTTCGTAGAACCGCATGTCTCCCCAGATCTGCATCAGATGGCGGCGGTCCAGCTGCTCTGTGCGGGTGTCACGGTTATAAATGCGCACGGGTGAACTGGCTCCCTCAAAGCGCCCCCAGTCCGGATTCGGATCGCCGGTCTTTGTAAAGCGCACCCAGTCGCCGTGCATCTCCGCAGCGATCTTGTCGAAGACCTCCTCCGGCTCTCCGTCGAACACAAAGTGGCTGAAATGGAAGTCCTTGTTTTCAAAGACCGCCGGCAGTTCAAAGGCATGGCTGGCCTTCCAGCCGGTCGCGACACCGGAGGCTGTCACCAGCTCGTAGCGATACATCCACACATCATCGGTGTACTTTTTCTGCCCCATCGCCACCTTGATCGCCGGCATCTCAAAGGCATAGTCTGTGGCAAAACGGATAAAGGGATCGCCGCCGATCTGCCGGTGATCGCCGCTGCCGCCAAATTTTCCGCCGTCCTGGTCGTTCTGGTGCTGAAACAGCACAAAGGAATCCCTGGCAGAGGGATGATAGAAGCCGACCACATCCGGGATCGCGTCCGCATGCTTGTTTTTCTCCAGCATCTCGGCGATCATGGTCCAGGAATTCGGGAAGCCGGTGTTCTCCGGATGGACAAACATCGTCCCCTCGTGCATGTTCGTGCCGATGATCAGCTTTATTCCCTCGGCACTGCCGCCCCGGATCGCGTCGATCGGGCGCACGGGAAGCAGATCATCCTGTACGGGACTTGGCAGGAACATACCCGGATTGCGGTACTGATGATGCTGGGCCACATAATTGTTGCCCGCAAGGAAGCTGTAGGGATCGCCGGTGCGAAGCTTTTCCGCCATCTCCTCCTCTGTCCAGCCCATGCCTTCAAGGAACAGGGCGATGTTGGCTCTTGCGACCTGGTGCGTGGTAACACAGTTGGGCAGGGCACTCTGGGCGATGGCCTGCTGGAAACAGCCTTTCACCGCGGGAACAGCCAGCATGTTGACGACGGAAGCGCCGCCGGCGGATTCCCCCGCGATGGTGATCCGGTCGGGATCGCCGCCGAAAGCTGCAATGTTCGCATGGATCCACTGGAGGGCCAGGATCTGGTCACTGAGACCGCAGTTGGAGTCAAAATCCTCGCAGCCGGGGTAGGTCGTAAAGTCATAGAAGCCCAGCACGTTCATGCGGTACTGGAAGGAAACAAACACCAGTCCGTCCCGGGCAAAGGCCTTGCCGTTGTAGATCCCGTCGCTGGCCGCACCGGTATTGTAGCCGCCGCCATGGATCCACACAAAGACCGGAAGGTTCTCCCCTTCCAGCGGGCGCTGCACATTTACAAACAGGCAGTCCTCACTGCCGCGGGTCTTTCCCTCATCAAACTGTACGGCGGGTGAGCCGTATTCCTTGGCGTCAAAGATACCGTCCCACGGCGCCTTGGCGATGGACCTCTTGAAGCGCAGGGGGCCGACCGGCGCCTCCGCGTAGGGGATGCCCAGATACTCTACGATCCCGTCTCTCTCATATCCTCTGACCTTGCCGTTCTCTGTCTGCACAATATACTCTGCCATGACGATCCTCCCTTATCCTCTCTTTAAATTAAAAAAATAGTCTTATCTTCCTGCCAGCGCCAGCTTCGCGCCTAAAGCGTCCAGATCCGCCGTGCTCCCGGTCATTTCCTGAATTGCTTTGGCTCTGGCCCGTGGCCTGCAGCCTTCCTCCGGATCCGTAAAGATACCGAAGTATACCTCCGTCAGTCCGCCGATCTGGTTATCCTCGATGCCTGCACGCTGCAGCATGGCGTTCTCATTCAGCAGGCGGAAGTTATGCAGCGTACGCACATAGGGCAGTTCCCGCGCGATCTCCAGCATTTTTTTGTTGTAGCCGGCATACCGCTTCTCCCACTCAGGATTGCCGCAGTCGGTGAAGCCGGATTCCGTCAGCAGCACCTGCTTGTGTCCGTCGCCGTATTTTTTCATGACCTTATAAGCGGCGTCGTTGTAGCTCTTCCAGAGCTGATCCGGCTCGTCCACATCCAGGAACAGATCTGCATCCGGCACTTCCCGGTTGGTAAACACATAGGGATGCCAGGCCAGAAGATCAAAATAGTCGTCGGTATCTGTGGACCAGAACTGCCCGTTTTTGATGCGGCTGTACACCTTATCCAGCGTCCAGGCGACCCCGTACATCACCGGAAGAAAATCCGGCATATCCCCGCCAAGACCCGGCGTGGACAGAGCCGGGGAGAAGGACGCGACCCGGGCATTTGGATTTCCTTTCCGGATGCCCCGGGCGGAAAAATACATCATATCCACCGCAATGTCCATTTTTTCATCTGCGGTAAAGGGAGCCGACATATCCGATGCCAAAAATCCGTCCGGATGCAGAAATGCATCCAAGTTCCACTCATTGCCGACCTCCCAGAGGGATACCTGCGGGAAAAGACTGGCCATGGTGCACCAGCTTCTCTCCAGCATCTCCAGCGCCTGCATGTAAAGGCTTCCCTCTGTCAGATCCCGCGCCGGCATGGCATGGCCGCTTTTCTGCAGGCAGCCCTCAGGCAAAAACCATTCATGGCTCATGCCCGTAACCTCGATATCCAGCTCCGCCGCCCGGTCCAGCAGGCGTCTGTGCCGCTCCACTTCCTCCGGGATGGGCGTTTCCGGATCTGCCAGGATCTCTGTAATATGCATCCAGCTGCGGTAGGCATTGCAGCCCAGTCCCTTTACCAGGTCAAGCGCTGCTGCTGCATCGATGCCCTGATCTTTTTCCCGCTGTATGAGGGGTTCGCCGACCCCGTAAAACCTGCTGTCCATATTTACCCCCTGTGTTCGATCTCGTAGAAATAGATGTGAAGACCATCCGCCTCGTCCACTCCCTCACCGACAAACTGATTGCGGTGCAGATACGGGGCGAGCGCAGCGCTGTCCGTATAGAAGGTCGGCACTGTGTGGAAGGGCATGGTCTTTGTCAGATCATCAAACCATCCGTTGTTCTCCACATAGATATGTGCATCCTGTCCGGCCGAGTCCGTTCCGGTCAGCATATACCTGGCGGACATGTGACGCACATGGGCGGCATTAACCACCTGGGTATCTACCCCGCAGGGCTCCACGATTCCGTGAAAGATCTCACCGGTCACACTTCCCTTAAAGGGGATCATCAGCACTTCCCCGGCCTCTCCCTGCATGTGCACGGCAGGTCCGTCTGCCTCGATCCGGATATCCATGATGGGTTTTCTCTCCATGTCAGCCTCCTTATGTCCTAAAAACTTTCTTTTCCTTTATTGTATGGGAAATGCAGTCAGAATTCCGCTGTTATTTTGTTATTTTTGTTCTTTTTTTGCATTCTGCCAGTTTTATTTTTCATCCTATATGCTATGATAAAGAAAACAGTACGGACTCCGGTCGGGAGGAGATGACAATGGCAGAAAATCACGTTCGCCTGCTTTGCACTGTAATCAAAGTTGATCTTGTTTATGAAGCTCCGGACAGGACACTGATCCCTTTTTTTGACAGCATCCAGGACAGCCCTCTGATGCAGTCCCCCTCTCTGCGGGATGCTCTCCGTTCCGGGATCGCAGAACAGAAAGCGCCTTTCATATACAAGGGACCCTATGGTGTCTTCTTTGCCGCTCTGCATTCAGGGGAGGGTCTGCTCCTCATGGGCCCGATGTGCAGCGAAAAGCTCACCAAACTCCGCCGCCGGCAGATGTACGGAAGCTACGGCATCGATGTCGACAATGCCCGCGAGCTCCGGAGCTATGCGCTCTCAGAGATCCGCAACATGATCCTTCTGACCAATTTGGCGCTGAAGAACGGAAATCTGGAAAACGAAGAGCTGATGCACCTCAATAAGCTCATTAATCAGGGAGATAAAACGATCCATACCGAACAGACCCGCTATATGATGAACGAAGAGGCCGAAAACGATGACGAGGCCTTCCGCCACAGCTACTATGAGGAAAAGCTGCTCATGCAGGCGATCCGCGAAGGGCGGACGGAGGTCGCGATCCGTCTGGCCGAAAACATGGACCGGGATACCGGACGGCTTTCATCAGGGCGGGATCTCTCCCACTGGCGCAACCTGGCGATCATCGGCATCGCCCTCTGCACCCGTGCTGCCATAGAAGGCGGGATCTCCCCGGAGGAGGGCTATCGGCTAAGCGGTTATTATATCCAGAAATGCGATGCCGCGCAGGATCCAGCCCACATGCTCCACTATCGGAACCGGGCAATTGAAGAGCTGACGGCGCAGGTACAGGAACGGCTGGAAAAGCCCCGGGGTTCCGGATATGTCGAGCGCTGCAAGGACTACGTGCGCAAGCATTACCGGGAAAAGATCTACCTGGAGGATATCGCCGGATCCCTGGGCATCAGCCCTACTTACCTTTCCAAGCTGTTTAAAAAGGAGACCGGCCAGCGGCTGCAGGATTACATCAATGAGGAGCGGGTCTACCGTGCCTCAAATCTGCTGATCTACTCCCCCCTGTCCCTGCAGGAGATCGCCGAATATGTGAACTTCCCAAATCAGAGCTATTTCGGAAAGATTTTCCGGCAGTTCCGGCATATGACGCCGCGGGAGTACCGTGATCGTTACACACCGTCAGAGGCAACAGAATAAGCGCTGCACAAAACTGCGCAGCGCTTACTGAGTAACTTTCTTTGTTTATCTATCGGCTATCTGGAATAAACTGCCCTACGGATTGCAGATTTTGCAGGGTTTATAGCCATCTGCCATGATGTTCTCACGGGTATCTGTTCTCTCCGCCCGGTTCTTGTCTGCGATCTTCGCTGCACCGGAGCAGTTCTCATAGTGGAACTTCTTTGTATGTGTGTTCAGGATATAGGTATGCACATTCTCTTCTGCAGCCCCTCTTGTGACGCCGGCGGCATCCCCGGCCTCTGCCGCAGTTTCTGCGGCCGCCTCTGTCGCGGCTGTCTCTTCCGCAGCTGTCTCTGCTGCGCCTGTCTCTGCTGCAGCAGCATCCTTGTACGCCCAGGTATCGCTGGGAGTGGTGCTCCATTTCAGTGATTCACCATCCGTGGAGGCCACCACCGTTCCCTGCTCGTCGGTGCGGTACATCTCGACCTGCATTGCCTTCAGCCTCTCTGTGACCTCTTTTGAAGGCAGGCCATCCACATCTTTTGCACAGGAATAGACCACGCAGGAAGGCCTTACCTTGTTCAGGAAAACTGCCGTAGTGGAATTTGCACTGCCGTGGTGTCCCGCGACCAGCACATCCGCTCTCAGATAGCTGCCTGTCTTGATCAGCTCGTCCTCTCCCTCCTTTTCCGCATCACCGGAAAACAGGAATTTGACCGCCCCGCAGGTGACCATCGCGCAGATCGAATTGTCGTTTTCTGCAGAATGATCATATCTGACCGGACCCAGGATCTTGATTTTCGCCGACCCAAAAGAAAGCCGGTCCCCGGCCTCCGGATGGACCTCCTCGATCTTCCGGTCAGCGAGATGTGTCCGGAACGCCTCATAAATCGCAGTATCCGTCTCGTAATCCGGGGTAAGGATCTGCTTTACCTCAAAGGCCTCCATCACACCGATCAGACCTGCCAGATGATCTTCATCATAGTGAGATGCGATCACGCAGTCCAGCTGCCGGACACCCTGATCCTTCAGATAAGACACGACCATATCCGAACTGTCTCGCCCACCGCCGTCATACATCACATAGTTTCCATCGGACTCCAGAAGGACCGCAAGGCCCTGCCCAACATCCAGGAAATGCACGTTCAGGCTGACCGCTTCATCCCCGTCTGCCTTTGCCTTATCCTTTTCTTCCAGAAGCTCCTCTTTTGCGTCCGCATTCTCATCTGTTTCCTCAGCTTCCGCTGCGGCCTTGCCTTCTGAGGCGCACACAGGGCTCGCCATGCAAAGGCACAGCAGCATACAAAGCAGCAGCACCAAAAAGCTGCCAGACTTCCTCCTCCATTTTTTCTCACCATGATTTACAGAACTCATTTGTCAGGCCCCCTTTGACAAGTTCTCTGTTTCTTCTGTTACCTATCCCATCAGGATGGAATTGGCTGCTATTTTGTTTATACCAATAATAACATATTCTAGACGATCGGGGAGTACCCTATCCATTATTCCATTGCCTCCTCCTTACCTTCCCTGCAGAAATTCAGAAAATCAAAGCAGGGACCGCCAGCAGCGGTCCCCGTGAGTTATTGCTTCCTGAATTCATTTGCAATTCAGAAGGATTTATGCCTCCTCACTTTTGGTTCTGGGCTTCCCGGTTCTTAATAAAGCAATCAGTGCAAGCACTCCATTGATCAGACACCAGTATGACCAGATAACAAGATCAGAATAGGATCCATGACAAGTAAAACCGATCAAAGCTGCCAATCCGAACAGAATGATTAACGCAATGTTCCCGTTTCTGTGCTCTGACTTGCGGGTGGCAATGGAAACGATCCCTCCCGTCAACAAAAGCACGGCTACGATTACTCCTGCTGTGCCGGAAATCTCTTCGTTGTTCGACATCGCGTTGGATATCCCTGCTGCGCAGGACTGGAATACGACCATAGCAGATAGGATAATGGATAATATCCCAGATACAAGCTTCCACATTTTCATCTTCGTATGCTCCTGCCTGTGTATTCTTCTGCCATCACTTTACTGCAAATGTTACAGGTTCTGAATCCGCTATCGTGTCATAAGTATTCAGGTCGTAAATATGGAATTTTAGTTCAACGTCCTCAACAGTTTCTATATCATTTTCTTCCAGCTCGCTTTCATACAGCGTAAGCTCATTTACAGACATTTTTCCACTGTAAATATCTGCATAATAGCCGCTGCCGCTCAGCATGAATCCATTTACAGAAAGATCAGCGGAACTGATGCCAATGTTTCTGTCTGTATTGTTCTCCGCATACAGAAGGATCGCCGTTCCCCAGAAGTTGTCCTCATCGACGGTTTTTCCGATAATACGAATCGAACCGTCATTGTACAGCTCCATTCCATCGTCAACAGGCTCACAGTCCATTTCATCAAATTTAGAGGTCTGGATCACGGCTCTGTCCGAATCAAATAAAGTATCATAGCTTGCAGAATCATAAACGTGGAAATAGATTTCGATCTGGCCTACATTCTCAATGTCTGCCTTTTCCAGATCGCTGCTCATAATATAAATCGTCTCATTTGATTTTTTGCCTGCGGCAACCTCTGCGGCGAAACTTTCTGTCACCATGTAGTTGTTCACGATCAGCGAACTGACGCTGATTCCAATATCCTGGGCAGAATTATTTTCAACCAGGACCTTTATTCCGTCTCCCCAAATCGGATCTTTTATATATTCCTTCGCGGTAACCACAATTCCGTCCTGATCCAGAAGGGTCTGCTCCTCAATCGTAACATCTGCCGCTTCTTCGGCAGGTTCTTCGACGGTCTCTTCGCTTGCAGCTGCTACTTCCTCCTCTGCTGCCTGTTCTTCTGCTGCCGAGACAGAGCTGGCTGTTTCCGGGGTGGAAGCTTCTTCTGCAGATCCGGCAGTTTCTGCCTCTGCTGTTTCTGACGCTGCCGCTACTACTTTTTTCTCTTCCTCTGATGGAGCGGCAGATCCGCAGCCACAGATAGATGCACTGACCATTGCTGCACACAAAAGCACGGCTGTCCATTTCCTTGTTTTTCTCATAACCTTCTCCTCCTGAAAAATTGATCTATCAATAATGCAGGATCTGCCCTGGTCAGAAAAACGGAAACAGAAAGCCGGGCATTTTTAAACGGCCCCTGCCCTATTCCTGTACGCCGCTTGACCGGAGCACCTCTGCATTATTTTCCTTCAGAAACGCATTGACATCGATGATGTCTCCCGGATGCTCATTGAATGCGATCATGAGCAGCGCATCCCGCGGAAATTTGGCATACAGCTCTGGAAAGGGATACAGACGCAGGGCTTTCTGGACCTCGTCCAGGGTAAAGTCCGCCGCATAGCACAGCCGCAGGATGATATCCCGCTGCCGTGTCCTTTTTTCACCGGAGAGCAGCTTGTAGCCGTACCGCTCCGGTATGTCTGCGGCCAAAAATACGGTCTGCTGCAGCATGCCCTTTTCTTTTATTTTTCCGCGCATGTACTCCGGAAATGCCGAAGCCTCCGCATACATGGCATCCTCGTTTTGCTTTAGGAATTCTCCTGCCTTATGTGGATGTGTGGTTTCCAACACCTTTTCCAGCTCATCCGTTGTTATGTCTTTCATTTTCTTTTCCTTTTGCGCTATAATGTTTTCAGCTTTTCCAGAAAGGAGCCCGCATCATGAACATCGAAGACCGGCTTGCGCTTTCCTTCTTCCGGGAGACCGCCGTGATCGACGAGGCTCACCGGGTAAGTGTCGTACAGCACAGCCAGACAAAGAAAATCGGCGTAAAGAAGATACTCTCCGTCTACAATGAAGATGTCTACCGGTACCTGATGGCCCATCCGGTCATCGGCATACCCCAGATCCTGTGTGTCTGCCGGGACGGCGATGATCTCGCTGTGGTCGAGGAGTATATCTCCGGCCGCACCTTTGAAGAGCTTCTGTCCGAACACGGCCCCTTTTCCGAGGAAGAGACCTGCCGCTATGGCATCCAGCTGTGCGGTATACTGGAACAGCTCCACGCCTGCAGCCCTCCGGTCATCCACCGGGATATCAAGCCGTCAAACGTGATGCTGACCTCGTCAGGTGCACTTTTCCTTCTGGATCTCAACGCGGCCAAGTTCTATCATCCCGGCGGCACCTCCGATACGGTGCTGCTCGGCACGAAGGGCTATGCAGCGCCTGAGCAATACGGCTTTGGCTCCTCCGATATCCGCACGGATATCTACTCGACAGGCATGTTCCTGAATGCACTCCTGAAGGGAGATTTTTCACCGGAGCCTGCCGCCGGAAGTACCCTGGGCAAGGTGATCGGCCGCTGTCTGCAGCTGAACGCGGCTGACCGGTATCCGGATGCGGCATCGCTCCGCAGCGCCCTGCAGCAGATCCTGACGCCGGAAGCGCCGGTAGATCCTCCGGTTTACAAGACCAGCAAGTGGATGCTCCCTGGTTTTCGTACGGGAGATCCCACACATATGGTCCTGGGTACAGCCGGCTATCTTATCATGCTGTACATTTCCTCAACTCTCAGCGTGAACGGAGTCGCTGGGCCGGCCATCTGGCTGGAGCGGGTCTTCTGCTTCCTTATGATGATCGGTGTCGTCCTGTTTACCAGCGATTACCTGGGTGTGCAGAGCCATCTTCCGCTCTGCAAAAGCAAGAAAAAAGCCGTCCGGACCTTTGGCATCCTCCTGTACGATCTTGCCTTTGTCATCGTCCTTATGGTTCTCATGATACTCTTGGAATAGGTGTTCTTCCACTACTGATTATACCAATCCCCTCCGCGGTCCGTTCCCACCGCAGCAGGGGAATCAACAAGACGATCCGGAACGCATGACAGCAAGATTCCAATTCATTTTGGGGCTTCTCATCTGGCTGGTGATCAATCTCTTCCCCGTCTACTGGATGTTCACGTTTTCCTTAAAGAACAACCAGGAGATCTTCGGTGAAAATGTCATCGGTCTTCCGAAGCACTGGCTCTGGTCGACCTTCTCCATCCTGCCGCTCTACCTGTTCCTGAGCAAGAAGATCCAGGAAAGCTTTATCGCAGGTACGATCAAGGGATAATTTCACAAAGGAATCATTACAAAAAGGATCCGATTCTCCTCCCCCGGGAACCGGATCCTTTTTGCACAATCATTTCAGATGAGCCGGCGGCACTGCCGGAATCTGCTGCTTCCTGCAGCATTTGTCAGCCATCCCGTCTCTGGTATTTCTGACGGTACTCCTTCAGTGTCATACCGGTCTCTTTCCGGAACTGCTCTCCCAGATGGCTCTGGGAGGAAAAGCCCAGATAATGCGCGATCTCCAGGAAGGAATATTCCGAATAGGTCAGCATGTTTTTGACGAGCCGTATCTTCTCCCGTCGTATATAACGCGAAATCGTAAGTCCGGTCTCCTGATGAAACAACGTTGACAGATATTTCGGATTCAGCGCCAGCGCCTTCGCGATCTCCTCCGTACCGATCTTCTGATGCAGATTCCGGTAGATGTAATCCTTCGCACGCTCCACATGTTCATTTTCTGCCGCTTTCTTCTTCTGCCGGTCATCCGGCACCAGCGGCAGCGCTTTATCACCGTCCGTTTTATACTGCGATCCATCCGGCATATGATCCGCCATTTCTCTTCGGGTGCTCTTCCTGTTTTCCTGCAGGACGCGCACCAGCCGCGCGAAATGATATTCCGCGCCGCGGCAGAGCCTGGAAATACTGCTCGGGATCCGGCACCTCTCCAGTTCGCTGATGTAGACATCACTGATGGCAAAGGCCAGTTCCGGTGCAAGCCCGCCCCGGATAGCGGCCCGGCTCGCGAGGGTGATGACGACAATGCAGATATTCTTCACATTGCGCAGACTGTCCTCTTCGTTCAGGACACCGAGTTCTCCCGCATATTCCTCCAGAATGCTCTCCTCCAGAGCTTTTACATCACCCTGCATGATCGCAGTCGTTTCCCGCAGCTCCTGGTCATACGGATTATGCCGGCTCTGGTTCTCCCGGATCTCAAACATGCGAGCTGCGACTTTCTCGTCCATTTTACGGCGCCGAAGCTCCGGGAGGCACTCTTCCTCCCGGAGCCGGCTGTTCTGTTTTACCCAGTCAGAGTTATTCACGTTCATTTTGGGATTCCTTGATGATCGCGGCAGAAACATTTTCCTGCGTCTGTTTGATTTTCAGTAGACGATCAGTCCTTCGATCCGGCCCAGCGGCCGTTCTCCAGATCTTCCACGACCTTGCCATAGTGCTTGTCCAGATCGAACAGCAGCAGGCAGACGAGGCCGACGACACAGACGATCAGCGGCACCCAGATGCAGGCGACATTGATCGAAGCGATCGCGGACGCGGATGTGGGATCCGCATCGAAGTTGCCGGCGGAAAGGATCCAGCCGAGCGCGGCAGTACCAAGTCCGGAACCGATCTTCATCGTGAAAGAAGAAGCGGCATTTCCCATACCGGTAGCCTGTACGCCGGTCTTCCACTGTCCGTAGGTGATGGCATCCTGCAGCATGCCGAACATGGTGGCAGCACCGCAGCCGAAGCCCAGTCCCTTGATGATGTTGGCGACAAAGACGATGCCGACATTCTGTCCTGCCAGGAAGGTCAGGATAAAGCCGACTGCGGATACGGCCATGCCGAGGAAGCCGGTCCAGCGCTTGGAGACCTTCATCATGATGATGGGCGTTACGAACATGATGCCCATCTGCGCCAGCGACAGAGCGTTCGCAAGTCCGGCATACGCGCCTTCATTACCGAGGACATACTGTGCAAAATAATAGTTGCTTCCGAAGAACGTGGACATCATGAAGTACAGCGCAAACAGGAAGATGACCATCAGGATCCAGTACTTGTTCCGGAGCAGGGACTTCAGCGCTTCCATGACGGAGGGGCCTTTTGCCTCACCGGCCTTTTCTGTCTCAGCTGCGTTGTCCACGACACGTTCCCTCGTGCAGAAGAAGGTGATCAGGTTCAGCACGACGAAAGCGATCATCAGGACGATCATGGCCATGGACCAGCCGAACTGGGAAGTATCGCTGCCGCCGAACGCCGTGACGAGCTTCATGACGACGGTGTTGACGGTCATGGTGCCGAAGGTCGCGAGCAGCATACGGAAGTTGCCGAGCAGACCGCGCTCATACTGATTCGTCGTCATCAGTCCCTGCAGGGTCGCGTAGGGAACATTCAGCGCGGTATAGAAGATCGTGGATACCAGATTGTAGGTCAGGAAAATATATGCGATCTGGAGCGTTCCGGTGAAACCGGCCGGCACGGAGAACATCAGCACCGTGCAGATCGCGAGCGGAATGCTGGCGCGGATCAGCCAGGGACGTGCTTTTCCGTATTTCGATTTCGTTTTATCGACGATACGGCCCATGAACAGATCCGATATGCCGTCAAAGATCTTGGAGATCGCCATAACGGAAGCGGCTGTTGCCGAAGGCACGCCGACGACCGATACATAGTATACCAGAAGGAATGCCGAGATTGAAGAATAAACGAGATTTCCGGCATAGTCGCCGATACCGTAGGCGATCCGCTCCAGCCAGGAAAGCTTCGCGTTGGGATCCATTGCTTTTGTATTCATGTTTTTTCTCCTCCTTTTATACTTCCGGGAACCATCCGAGATCGTGGCACTTGCCCAGATCCCACGAATCCCAGCCGATCCAGTTCGGTTCATTCACAGTGTCCAGCAGCAGCTTGTAGCTCCAGTAGAACCAGCCGGAGCCGTTCTGCCAGGCGTTCAGCGTCGCATTGGCGATGGTCTGATAAATGGTCTTTTTCTGCGCCGGCGTGAACATCTCCGTATTGTCCGAGAAGTCCAGGCCGTTCAGGCTCGTCTGGCCGCCCTTTGTATCCACGCCGACTGCGTAGGAGTTGAAAACACACCACTCTCCCACGACTACCGGTACATACTCCTGCACTTCGGCGATATCCTTTGCCCAGGTCTGTTCGATATAATTCATATAGCCGGTCAGATTCTGCTCACAGCCGAGGGCTTCCGCTACCATCAGATACTGGTGGGTGTCCAGCACGACGCGTCCCGCGAACTTCTCCTGCGTCAGGTATTCTTTCCAGTCTTTCAGGCGGAAAGCGTCATGGAAAACAACGTACTGATCTTCCGCCAGATGCGGCGCGATCCGCACAAATGCTTCGTCATAGAAGCCGCGCAGGAATTCGAGCGTATTGGGTGCCGAACCTGCTGCCAGTTCCGGATCCGCCGGCTTATAGCGGTTCATTACATCCATGGTGGACCACATCGGCTCCGTGATCGGCTCATTGATCGGCGTAATGCCGAACAGGCCTTTTCTGCCTTCATAACGGACCGCCAGCTTCTCCAGCACGTGCAGCACGAATTCCACTTCCTCCGGGCTCTGGCTCCATTTGCAGACGCCGCAGATGCCGCCGTTGTCGAATCCGTTCTGGGAAAGCGGGGCGGTATGAAGGTCAATCAGGATCTTCAGGTCGTATTTTTCGGCCCATGCGAAGGCATTGTCCAGATACTCAATACAGCCGATGAAGGGCGGACGGTCTCCGAAGATGAAATACGGGACGGGGATACGTACATGGGTCAGGCCGATGGAAGCAATCTTTGCGAAATCCCTTTCGGTGATATATTCGCTGCGGTGGATTAGCATCCTGGCTTCATAGACTTCCTTTGGCAGCTGTGTCGGCAGATAATATTCGTCCTCCGCCGTCGTGCCGTCAAACAGATGCGGGCTCATCCACTTCTCCAGGACCAGCCAGTTTCCGAGGTTGACGCCTTTGATAAACATGATTTCTCCTTTCCTTGGCAGATTTGCAAGCTGTTCTTTTAATGCCAATATAAAAAAAAACTCTCCCGATAACTATCAGAAGAGTCAGAAGTATATCAGATTTTTCAGAAGGTGGGGACAGTTTCTGTCTACGCGGATGAACCCGGGCACTTCATCCAGATGTAAGGGGAATTCTTCCCGCCGGTGTACCATATGCGGTCTTTGGTCTTCTATTACTTTTTTACCTTTTTCTGTCTCGTCTTAACAGATGCAATGCCGCAACGCCTGCCTTACTTTGCCTTTCTCACCAGTTCAGCGCTGTAGGGGGAAAGCTCCAGCACTTCTGTATATTCCTGGCCGCTGAGGAATCCCCGGCCTGGTGTCTGGAGCGGCACGCTCACTGCCCTGTTCGTGGTGTTCACATAGAACCAGGCATCCTCGGCCAGCGCTCTGGCCTGTACACCATCCGGAGTAAGAACATAGTCGATAAGCTTCCTCAGCAGATCAAAGACTTCAGCCTCCGGCAGATACGAAACACCCGGCGGACCTTCGTCTGTCACCAACCGGAGTGGCTGCGCAAAGGCGCAGCTGTATTCTTATTCCACGATGATCTTTGCCCGGGCAATGTTTTTGACCTGCGTAAAGATCTCTCAAAAGAACAAACACACTCAGTAGCTATGAGGAGCAAAAATTGGATAAAAAAAGGAGCCCCAAAAGGCTCCCTGCTGTTTTTCTGATTTTGGAGGCCGGCTCAGCGGACGAACCTGGCCATATAATCTGCGCTCTGCTCATCATGAATGACGATGGCACCTGCCATAGCAAAAAACTCTTTGTTCTCGTTCAGATAGCTGCGAAGAGCCTTGATCATTTTGTGCTGACCACGATTATTTTTCTTGTTTTTCATTTCTTTGGTATTTCCTTTCTGGATCAATTGGTACGCCGCTCATTGTAATACTTCCACAATTTTTGTCAAGCCATTTTGTGCATGTTGTCGATTTATTGCTCTTAAAAACGAATATTTTCCCCTCTGCACGATTTCATATCTGTACGGCCTGCTGCTATCCTTATATACTAAAGCTATCCATAAGCCAGGATCATACACATGCCTTCGGGCAGAGCGTGATCCGCCGGCCCTTTCGTATATTCTTTTTTTCTGTATCGGTATTTTCTTCTGAATATAAGGAGACGAGCAATGAAAAACTACATGGATACTTCACTGACTGCCCGGGAGCGGGCGAAGCTGCTGCTTAAGGAAATGACATTGGATGAGAAGATCTTCCAGCTGACCGGTGTTTTCTCGATCAAGGGCAGAGAAAAGGAAATGGCAGCCTTTTTCAAAAATGGCATCGGCCAGATCAGTACGCTGGGCTTCCGTACGTGCGAGAGCATGGAGGAAGCGGCTGCCTGGCAGCGGGAACTGCAGACGATGGTCATGGAGGCGAGCCGGCTGCACATTCCTGCCGTATTTCATATGGAAGGTCTCTGCGGTGCCTTTATACAGGATACAACGGCATTTCCCTCCGGCGTAAACCGCGGCGCAGCCTTTGACCCTGAGCTGGAGCAAAAGCTTGGTGAGATCGTATCCCGTCAGGAGGCCGCTTTTGGCATTACCCAGATCCTGGCGCCCGTCCTGGATATTTCCAGGGATTCCCGCATGGGCCGCCAGGCAGAGCCCTACGGCGAGGATGCGACCCTGTCTGCCGCTCTTGGCACGGCCTATACCCGCGGCATTCAGGAGACAGAGACCGCCGGCCGCCGGCCGGAGTCTGCTGCCAAGCATTTCACCGGCTTCCACCGGGGAGCCGCCGGCATCCACGGCACCGACATGGAGATCGGCGAGCGCCTGCTGCGTGAAGTCTATGCCAAGCCCTTCCAGGCAGCGATCACAAAGGCGGAGCTTCGCGGCATCATGCCCTGCTACTGCTCAGTCAACGGACTGCCCATGCACGCCAGCCGGCAGTACCTGACCGGCATGCTCCGCGAGGAGATGGGCTTTGACGGTGTGACCGTCTCTGACTACGGCGGGGCGGAAAATACCTTCCTGTACCAGAAGACCAGTGAGACCAAGGGCGAGGCCGGCTACCGCTGCCTCAAAGCTGGTCTGGATGTGGAGCTTCCGATGCCTGCCGCCTTCCGGGAAATGGAAGTTCTCTTTGAGAATGGCGAGGCCGATCCTGCTTACCTGGATACCGCTGTGCTGCGCGTCCTGGAGGCCAAGTTCCGTATGGGCCTGTTTGAGCATCCATTCGCCTTGCAGGGCGAGGATCTGGAGGCTGCCGTACACCATGCAGGTGACGACGAGGTCTCCCGCCGTGCCGCTCAGGAGGGCATTGTACTGCTCAAAAACAACGGCGCACTGCCGCTTTCCGGCAAGGAGAAGACCATCGCTGTCATTGGTCCTCATGCGGCCAATGCCCGCTACTACTTCGGCGGTTATACCCACCTCAGCATGGTTGAGGCCATGCATGCGGCCATGAACTCTATGGCCGGTGTCGGCGGAGGCGGAGACAGTGCCCAGGCCGAGATGGAGCGTGTCCCCGGCACCAACGTGCAGGTGGATGAGCGGGAGGACTTTGATCAGGTCCTGCGGCAGCTGGAGCCCGGATGCAAGAGCCTTCTGGAGGTGCTCCGCGAACAGCTTCCGGATGCCGAGATCTTCTATGCCCCCGGCTACCACAAGGCCGGCGCAGATGAAAGCCTGTTTGCTGATGCGCTGGCGCTGGTGGAAAAGGCAGATGTCGTGATCCTGACCCTGGGCGGCAAATGCGGCACCGGGTCTGTCGCGACGATGGGCGAAGGCATCGACAGCACCGATATCAATCTGCCCGCCTGCCAGGATGCCTTTATCCGTGAGGCTGCCCGCTGCGGCAAGCCCATGATCGGCGTCCATTTTGACGGCCGTCCGGTCTCCTCCGATACGGCAGACGCCCTGCTGGATGCTCTGGTGGAGGCATTTACCCCTGCCGTATATGCTGCGGAAGCTGTCACAAACATCCTCCTTGGAAGATACAATCCTTCCGGAAAGATGCCCCTGTCAGCTGCGTATGATGCCGGCCAGATCCCGGTATACTACAACCATCCGAACGGCTCCGGCTGGCACCAGAGCCCCAGCATCGGTTTCCAGGATTATGTCAATCGCCCGCATCAGCCCCGCTACTGCTTCGGCCACGGCCTTAGCTATACCACCTTTGCCTATACGGACCTTGTGATCAGCAAAAAGGAAGTCAGCCCCCTGGAGGAGCTGACCGTATCGCTGAAGGTGAAAAACACCGGCGCTGCTGCCGGCACAGAGGTGGTACAGCTATACCTGCGCGATGTGCAGGCCTCCATGACCCGACCGGTTAAGGAGCTGGCCGGCTTTGCCCGCGTGGAACTTCAGCCGGGCGAGGAGAAGGAAGTCACCTTCACCGTCCAGCCCAGCCAGATGGCCTTCCTCGATGAGGATATGAAGTGGAAGGTGGAAAAAGGCGAGATCGAGGTCCAGGCCGCTGCCTCCTCCGACGATGTCCGCCTGACGGACAGCTATACCGTCACAAAGAACGCCTGGATCGATGGACGTGCGCGTGCCTTCTGGGCCGAGGCCAAGGTACGCTGAGAGATGCGCGTCTGCCATCTTACGAAAATCGCATAGCGTACACGCCCCTGAAAAAAAACGCATTGCACAAGCAGCTTTGATCCTGACAGGTCTGCAGAATGCCTGCTTTCCTGTCTTCCAGGGGCATGTCCCTGCATAAAAAAACCGGTGTTTCCATGACCACTTCCATGTCATGGAAACGCCGGGTTTTTCTGTCCCAAAGGACCTTGCCTTTCTTCCGGACTTTTCTTCCGTGCCTTTCTTTCGTTATATGGCTGCTATCAGGAAAACAAAAGAAGACAGCCTCCCCAATTACACAGGTCGCATCCTCTCTCGTCAGAAGGCGATTCCCAGCCCCTCGATCAGCATGCCCCAGAAAATGCCTAATGCGAAGAGGAGGAGCAGGATACAGATATTTTCCTTCAGTCTGCGGTTCGTGCGGAACAGCACCAGAAGGCCGACGCCTGCACCGACCAGCAGGCCGGCGATCATCTGTCCTGCGCTGAGCATGCCTCCCAGATACATCTGGGTCAGCATGACCGATGCGGCGCAGTTCGGAATCAGACCGATCAGGCTGGCTGTCACAACGCCAAACAGCGGACGTCCGGTAAACAGTCCGGTCAGCACATCCTCTCCGACGCCCTCCACCAGGCCGCCGATCACAAGGGATGCAATAAAGATAAACAGGACAATGTGCAGGGTGTGGGTTAAGGCAGAAAGGAAAATGCTTCCCTCCTCTTCCTCGCAGCCGCAGTGCTCCGCCTCACAGAGGTCATGGATATGTTTTTCCTTCCCCTGCAGCCGTTTTACGCCGCGAATGACTGCATCGATCACCAGACCGGTCACCGCACCGATCAGAAACTTAGCGGCCAGGATCCGGATGATCGTTCCTATGGGTACCGCACTGGAAATGAATACCGGCAGCATCTCGTCTGAGGTGGAAAGGAATACCGCCATCAGGCTGCCCAGGGAGATCACGCCTCCCGAAAACAGGCTGGCAGCCGCTGCGGAAAACCCGCATTGCGGCACGACGCCGGCGGCTGCGCCAAAGAGCGGCCCGAGCCGTCCGACACCCGCCAGGGTGCTGATCGTCTTTTCTTCTGTCTTGCGCTCCAGATACTCCATCACCAGATAGGTAATGAACAAAAAGGGTACCAGCTTCAGGGTATCCATCGCCGCATCCAGAACAATCTCCACAATAAATTCAAAGTTCATACAAAATTTCTCCGCAATGCTTTTACGCCGCATCTATTTCATGCACCCGCGGCCATCTTATCTGGCTGGGGAACCGGAATCCCTGGTCTGCATATCCTCAGCGTTTTTTGTACTGGCTGCGCAGCAGCCACTTCTGGTCGATCTTTTTTACAGTTTCCCCGAAGCGTATGGTCAGGCGCACGGAGCTGTCGGTCTGGGTGACCGCCTCCACGATGCCCTCTCCGAATTCCGGGTGTGTTATGACGTCTCCTGCTGCATATTTTACCACACGATTTCTGCTGTCCTGATAGGCTTTTTCCCGGCGGGCCGTATCCAGCAGCTGGACGTGCGGATTTTTCATCGGATCCTTCAGCACCTTATCGTAATCCTGGCGGATCAGTCCCTTGCCAAAGCTATAATAGGGCGATGGCACGGCCCCGGTCAGCGAGCAGCAGTACTTCCATGCGCTGCCGTGACGTCCGCTCTGCCAGGCATACTCTTTTGGGATCTCCATGTGTGCGGCCATGTAGTGTGCATACTCATGGCGGTAGAGATCCATCTTGTCCTCGATGTGCAGGTGACTTGTATGCAGGTAGCCGATAAAAAGGAGCGAGAAGTAGAACTGTTCCTTCTTTTCCGGATCTCCCGGCGCCGTGTAGGAGCCCAGCACCTCCGGATCGAAGCCAAAGGTCACCGGAACATCCGCCCCGTGCAGACCGAACCTCTCATCCAGGCTTCGGTACAGTTTCCGGATCTCGGCAGACAGGGCCGGGACCTCGCGCCTCAGCTGTTTTTTCAGTTCAGGTGTGATCTCTGTTGTCATTTCCGCTCCTTGCGATCCTGCCATCCAGGGTTTCTGGATTCTTGAGGATTCCGGCTTATTCTGCCTTGCCGTCATTCCGAAGGATGACACGCCCGGTGCAATCCATAACGGCATCCTCCATGATGATCTCTCCGACACTGTCCGCCGTGATACATCCGGACCTGGGGTTCTTTACCGAGACGATGTGCCCCCTTACCTCCGCCTCCACATCGGAATACTCGAAGGACAGGTCCGCCTCCTCCATTGTGCAGTCCACAAGGCGCAGGTCCTTGCAGTAGCACAGAGGCTGGGTGCCGATAATCTTGCAGCCGATGAGGGTCAGTCCCTCGGAAAACCAGCCCAGGTACTCGCCCTTGACCACACTGTTGCGGACGGTAACGCCGTGGCTGTGCCAGAAGGCATCCTTTGTATCCAGGACGGAATCCCGGATCTCCAGGCTGTTCACATACTGGAAGGAATATTTTCCCTTCATCTGTACCCGGTCCAGGGTAATGTCCCGGCTGTCCAGAAACAGGTACTCGGAGGTGACCTGGGTATCGGTCAGGGAGATCCCGGCGGATTTCCAGCCAAATTCCGGGGACTCAATACGGCTGCCGGTGATCTGGATATCCTCGCACTCCCGCACAGCCTTGATGCCGCCAAGGACACAGTCCTCGATCCGGCCGTGCCGGGAATACCAGATGGCTGCCCGGGTCAGCTCGTCGAGAGTGGTATTCTTCATGCGGAAGGTATCCGTATGCCAGAGCGGATACCGAAGGGAAAAGCTGCAGTCCGTAAAACGGACATCCCTGGACTCCTTCAATGCGGATTCGCCATCCGCCGGCCCTGCAAAAATGCAGGAATACAGGTCGCCGTGCTGCAGATGGTACAGAGCTCTCTCTTCGTCGAACTGGGTGACTCTTATCTCTGTTCTATTCAAAGTCGTTACGTCTCCTTCTAATAATGTCATCTCATCCAGGAAAGCCTTGGCATTCCTGGCACAGCGCGCAGGATGTGTAAGCATCATTCACTGCAAGCATTTGCGGCTGATTTTTTTTGTAATTGGATATTATACTATAAAAGTGTACGCTGCACAAACGATTCTCTGCCGGCTCTGAAACCTTCTTTTTGCCGGCTCCAAAATCTTCTCTCTGCCGCCTCCAATACCTTCCCTCTGCCGCATCCAAAACCTTCTTCCTGAAGCCGTCAGGCTTGCTTCTGAACACCCGGTGCCTACTGCCTGCATCATGTCATTTCCCGGCCTGCGGCCTTACATTTATCATAGTTTTTTCATATAACAAAGCAATATTCCAAGTATTTTACTTTAGCAGGCTGCAGGCTTATGATGTAACCAGAACAGGAGATACACCAGAGGCAAACAGGAAAAACCCCGGTGCTCCAGATAATACATATACAGATTATGAAAGGAGCTGACAGTCATGAAGGAAGCATTTGAATTTCTGAAAAAGTTTGGTATTGCATTGGTTGAGGGCGCAGAGCTCCGCGAGGAGTATGACGGGATATTCTACGGAAAGATGTGATCATCTTTTCCCGAATAGCAGCAGACACCGGAAAAAGGCTGAACGAAAGGCAGGTACATACGTGATGGCTGAGATCTTTGATCCGATCCCGCTGATGCCGGCAGGGCTGACCGGTTTCTGAATGCGAGATAAAAATAGCGCAGACCAGGGGCGGCATATCCGCCCGGATAAGGAAAAACTAAGATAGAGGAAGGCTTCCCGCCTCCGGCATACTGCCGGTGGTCTGGGAAGCCTTTTCTATGCCTTTCTAAAGAGGCTCTCCTTTCAGTAACGCCTAATTGTTCCTGGCGCAGAGCACATAGTATGCTGCCTCTTCCCTTGTGCGCGTCTGCATCTTGGCTGCCGTTTCGGTTGGTCATGAATGTCCTGTGCAAGCACCTGTCAAAATCAGGCGCCCTGTGCTATACTCAGATTCAGGAATCCCCGATGGATCCTGCAGCTTTGTTCCTCTGTTTTGGCCCTCCCTGGCCAGGAAAGACATCTGCTTATGAAAAGTTATCTGACGTATAAAGGAAAAAATACACCCCTGACCTGGATCGGCCTTGCGACCTGGGGCGTTCTTGCCTGGATCGGCATGGAGGTCGTGATCGATTCCATCCCGGAAGGGGCTATGTCCGTGTTTGCTGCAATGATCGTGGAAGCCCCGTTCCTTGCCGGTCTTATCCTGCAGATCTACCGCATCTATTACCGTTATTACGCGGCAAAAATCGACCAGGTGCTTGGCGGGGTACACGAGGAGAGTATTTCCTTACAAAGGCTGGAGGAGCTCACCGGCATCCAGGATATCGCCCGGTATCTGGTGCCGATCCTGCAGCGCGAAATGATGGAGGACATCAAACTGGACACGCACAATACAAAGGTGATTTTGCCTGAGAATGTCCGGCCGGCCCAGAGCTATGTCGCCATCGTCTGCCCTCACTGCGGCGCCACCAATCGTGTGCCGGCGGATGTGGGCGGCACTTGTGAATACTGCAGCCAGTTTATCCAGGTAAATACCAAAAGAGATCCTTGGCAGAAGAAATGACTTCCAAAACAAAGCAGATACGGAACAGCTTGCAATAAACAAACCGGAAAGCGATATTCATCCGGAACAGATAAAAAAGTGAGGACATGCCATGCGCCTTTTTGTTGCGATCCAGTTTACCGATGAGATAAAGGATTCCCTCACCGGAGTCCTGCATGACCTGAAGACCCAGGGCGTCGGCGGTAAATATACCCCCAAACAAAACATGCACCTGACCCTTGCCTTTATCGGCGAGCGGCGGGATCCGGATGAGGTGAAGACCGTCCTGGCCTCCGTCCCCTTTAAGCCTTTCAAGCTCGGCATTGCAGAATCCGGAAATTTTGGAAACCTGATCTGGGCTGGTGTCAAGGGCAACCAGAAGCTGAAGACTTACGTGCGCGATCTGCGCGCGGCGCTGGATGCAGCCGGTATCCCCTACGACAAAAAGGAATTCGTGCCCCACATCACCCTGATCCGCGACGCCTCCTCCTCAAAGCCCTTCAAGGTAGCCGTACCCCGGCAGGAGATGATGGTCAAGAAGATCTCCCTGATGAAATCGGAAAACAAAAACGGGCGGATGGTCTACACAGAGATCTGGCACAACTGATCTCCTCGTCACAGCAGGTATATTTCCTGCAGGTTTTGGGCGCCCTTTCATCCGCACTGCAGGACTGTCTGTTATGGCGCCCTTTCATCCGCATTGCAGAACTGCCTGTTTTTGGTGCCCTTTCATCCGCACTGAGGTCTGCCTGCTTTGGATCAAAATTAATCCTGCTTCCTATTTCCTCGTAAGTTTTATTACGCAAAAGAAGGATCTCGGGCTTTGATAAGGCCCTCGATCCTTCTTTGCTTTTTCAGGCTATGTTTTTTCACAGCCTGTTTTTTATGCTGCGTTTGTTTATTCTGTGCTTCTTCGCTCTACAGCCTTTTCAAAGCTGTAGGCCTTTGCCAGCTCTTTCAGGTCAGCTACGGTAGCGTCCTTGTTGAATGCCAGCATTACGGCAGAAAGGTCTTCGTAATTGTAGGCATTTTTCTCAAGGCTGGAGGCATACGCATATTTTTCCGTGTAATCCTCCAGGCTGGTGGATGACCAGAAGCCCTGGGTCGCATAGAAGGGTCTTCCCTTCTCCCGCATCACGTCGGCATGTCCCGTCACTGCGTTGTACATGGCGGCAAAGGACGGGCCGATGATGGAACTGTATTTTCCGGTCAGATAATGCAGCTGTCCATTGGCAAAGAGCTGCAGATTCGCCTCGGAATAGCAGTCGACCATTCCCAGCTTTGCACCCTTTATTGAATTCAGCATCTTTGCTGCGGGCAGGACCGAGAGTACATTTCCATAGGGGTGCTCCGCATATTCCTTTTCGCAGGTCTCCAGGACCTCTGGAAACGTAAGATATCCGGGAGCAACGACCACCTTCACGGCATCGGACTCAAAATGGTAGGGTTCTTCGCTTCTGGCGATCTCCTCTGTTGTCTTGTCAAAGGTGACGTCATAGGCGTTCTGCAGGGTATCCAGGATGCCCACCGTACGGAGATAGTGCATCTCGTTGCCCATGCATCCGCCGCCGCTCAGGATGAAGTATTCATTTCCTTCTTCCTGCTCGACAAAATACCCCAGCATATCTGAACCGGCCTTGTACTCAATGAAACGGCCCGGTCCGACCACGCCCAGGAAATAGGGGTTCTTCTCGGCCTTTGCAAACTCCTCATTTGATACAGTACCGGAAGCCATCATGAAATAGATTCCGTTCTGCTCGCAGAGAGCCGTTTCGGCTTCCAGATCGTAGCTGTTGAAGGACATCACGCCCTCGGCGCCATAATCTGCAGCCTCCTGGATAAAGGCGAGCGCCTCTTCCTCAGATGCAATGCTGTCTGAATAGAGGAAGTTCACATTAAAAACACTTCCGATATAATCCTGCAGATACCTGCGGAAGGAGATGACCTCGTCATCTGTCCTGTCATAGATCAATACCGCAATGGTATGCTCCTCCAGATTCTCCATCAAAGAACTTCCGGAGGCTGCGCTTTGTGCGGATACGGTATCTGCAGATGCATCCTCTGTGGAAACAGCATCTGCAGTGTCAGCGGCGGCTGTATCTTCAGACACAGTTTCTGCGGATGATTTGTCTGCAGCTGGCTCACTCCCCCCTGTGGAACCGCAGGCCATAAGGGATGTCAGAAGTAATGTAGTCAGCGCCATTGCAAGCAATCTTTTCATGCCTCGCTTCCCTCCTGATCAAATAGATGACAGGCGACCTCATGATCCTCCGCAATTTTTTTCAAAAGAGGTCTCTCGTTTCTGCAGATGTCCATACACCGGTCACAGCGGTCACAGAAGGGGCAGCCCTTCGGCACATTCAGCGGGCTTGGCGCCTCACTCTCGATGCTCTCGATCTTCTTTGTGAAATCCATGCGGATATCAAAGATCGAGCCGAGGAGCGCCTGCGTGTAGGGGTGCATCGCATGGCTGCCGATATCCTCGCCCGGCATGACCTCGACGATGTTGCCCAGATACATGACCGCGATCTGATGCGCAAAGGACTGGATCAGACCGATGTCATGACAGATAAAGCCCATGGTAATGTTCTTTTCCTTCTGCAGCTTGGTGATCAGTTCGATGATCGTCTTCTGGACAGACACGTCCAGTGCGCTGGTTGCCTCATCCAGAAGGATGATCTCCGGCTCCAGGGCAATGGCCCTGGCGATGGCTACCCTCTGTCTCTGGCCGCCGGACATGTTGTGCATGTACCGGTCTGCCATCTCTGCAGGAAGATCGACCATCTCGAGCAGCCGTGCGGCCGTCTCGTTTTTCTGGGACGGCTTGATCCGCTTGAAGTTGAGCAGCGGCTCGCAGACGATGTCTCGGATCTTCATCTTGGGATTGAAGGACTGAGCCGGATCCTGGAAGACCATCTGGATGTGCTGCCGGTTCTGGCGCAGCTCCTCACCCTTCAGTTTGGTGATGTCCTTGCCGTGGAAGAGGATCTCTCCCTCGGTCGGAACATCCAGGGAGACGAGGAATCGCATGAAAGTCGATTTTCCGCATCCGGATTCACCGACGATACCCAGCGTCTTTCCCTTGTAAAATTTCAGGTTGATGTCGTTGCAGGCACGCAGCTCCCTGCCGCCGGCGGCCGGGAAGATCCGGGTCACGTGCTTAGCTTCAAGGATCAGATCCTTTTCGTCAAACATATCTCTTCCCTCCTATCGACGGTACTGCGTCAAGCAGCTTCTTCGTGTACTCGTTTGTTGACTCGTGCAGCATGTAATCCCTGCTGCCCTGGTCCTCGATCTGTCCGTTTTTCATGACGATGATATGATCGGACATGTAGCAGGCAACGCCAAGGTTGTGGGTAACCACGACCAGGCTCGTTCCATAGTTGTCACGAAGCTCCATCATCTGCCGGACGATCTGGGCCTGGGTCGTTACATCCAGCGCTGAGGTCGGCTCATCGGCAAAAAGCAGCTTGGGCTGATAGGTCATACCCATGGCGATACCGACCCTCTGGCGCATACCGCCGGAGAGCTGGAAGGGATAGCTGCGCATGACGTTGTCACCGGACGGGAGCCGCATGCGCTCCAGCATCGTAACGCCCTTGTTGAAAGCGTCCTGCTTTGAGATGTGTTCGTGGGTCTGGATGTACTCGATGTAGGCGGATCCCACCTTTTTTGTGGGATTCATCATCGCACCGGAATCCTGGAAGATCATGGACATATCCGTGCCGCGGATCTTCCTCCACTCACTGTCAGAAAATCCGAGAACGGACTTTCCTTCAAAGAGAATATCTCCCTTTGTAACCTTTCCGCCGCCGGCCAGAAGGCCAAAGGCCGCACGGATAACGGTGGTTTTTCCGCTTCCGGATTCACCGACGATGGAAATGATCTGACCTTTTTCCAGACTCATGGAAAAATCAACGACCGTCGGATGGTTCTTATAGGAGATCGTAATATTCTGAATGTCAAGCATTGCCATATCACTGCACCCCCTTACTCATTGCTTCTCGGATCCAGAATATCCCGCAGGCCGTCTCCGAGCATGTTGAAGATGACGACAGTGACAAAGATCGCAAGACCGGGGAAGACCATCAGCCAGGGAGCCTTCTGCATGTAGGCTCTGCCCTCGCTCAGCATGAGGCCCCACTCCGGTGAGGGAGATACGGCACCGAAGCCCAGGAAGGACAGGCCGGCCAGCTCAAGCATCAGGGAACCGATATCGGTAGCGGCTGTGATGACCAGAGTCGGCAGCGCGTTGGGCAGCATGTAGCGGGTCAGCATATACATGGTCTTTGAACCGGTAACGATGGCCGCCGAGACGTAATCCCTGTCTCTGATCTTGAGGACAAGGGATCGGGCAAGCCGGGCATACTTTGGCCAGGTAACGATAGAAATAGCGATGACCGCATTCCGGATGCTGGCACCCATGATACCGGCAACCGCCATAGCCAGGACAAGACCCGGGAAGGCAACCATCATATCAGCAATACGCATGATGACAGCATCCACGATGCCGCGGAAGTAGCCGGCGATAATACCCAGCACCATGCCGATCACAAAGGAAAGGCCCACGACGGAGAAGGATGCCACCAGAGAAATACGGGAGCCGTAGATAACACGGGCAAAAATATCTCTGCCCATCTTGTCCGTCCCGAAAATGTGCTCTGCTGAAGGCGGCTGAATGGCATCGGCCAGGGAGCCCTTTGTCGGATCAACGCCGCCGGTCACGACAGGCGCAAAGATCGACACCAGGATCAGGATGATGGCCATGATCAGGAAGAACGTAAACATTTTATATCTGGCGAAAAAATTTTTCTTCTGTTCCATATCCATCACCTCGCCAGTCTCAGTCTGGGATCAACAAAGTTGTAGGAAATATCTACGATCAGGTTGATCACCATGTATATAAACGCGATCCACAGGACATAGCCCTGGATCAGGTTGTAGTCGTTGGATGTAATGGCAGCAACGGCCAGACTTCCCAGACCCGGATAGGAGAAGATAACTTCTACGACCGAGGTTCCGCCGAGCAGAGAGCCCACCGAAAGGCCCAGCATGGTGATCAGCGGAAGCAGGGAATTGGGGAATACGTTCAGCCAGAGGATCTTCCATTCCTTGACACCGCGGGCGCGGGCGCCTGTGACATAGTCGGAACTCAGCTCCTCAAGGATCGCGGTACGCACCTGCCTGGTGTACTTGGCCGACATGGCGATCGCCAGCGTTACGCTGGGCAGGACCATGCTCTTGAAATCACCGCCAGAGCTGATGACCGGGAAATAATTGATCCGGACACAGAAAAGCAGCATCAGCAGAAGGCCTACCCAGAAGTTGGGCAGGGAAACGCCGAAGAAGGTGATTCCTCTGACCAGATAATCGATCCAGGAATCCTTTTTGACTGCCGAAAGCATGCCAAGCGGAACCGAGATGATCAGCATGAGGATCATGGCAAATATTGTCAGCTTCAGGGTCGGCCAGAGTCTGGCGACCAGAAGATCATAGACCGGTTTGTTCAGCGAAAAGGAGGTGCCCAGATCGCCGTGAAGTGCATTTCCGAGCCAGCGGAAATACTGGGTTAAAAACGGATCGTTGAATCCCATCTGCTCGCGGAGCGCCTGCACGGCCGATTCCGTCGGCATGATGCCGGAGGATGTCAGCATGATCTGTGCCGGATCACCAGGTGCCAGATAGGTCAGGAGGAAAGTCAGAAAACTGATTCCCGCGAGAACGATCACGATCTGAATCAGTCTGGAAATAATCTTTTTTCTGCTCAAAACAGTGTCCCTCTCATTACCTTCCATTCCGCCATCCCTTGCGGGAGGCGAAAACGTCATCTTCGGCAGCTCCGTCAGACGCAGCGGGGTCTGCCGATTCCTATGCAAAGCGGTACGGGCGTGTCCGCCTGTCCGTTTTGCGGGGTGTGGATGGGCTGCAGCTGCTTTCCTGCGTCCCTTCCGAGCAATAGTTACGGTGCCGCATAAAACGGCGTGACAGAGCTGCCGTGCCCAGGGCACGACAGCTCCGCTGTAAGCGGATCTTCTGACTCCGCCTCTTAACAAGATCACAGACCCCGGCCGCATTTATGCAGCCGATGGTCCAAAAGACCGCTTTTTATGTATGCCTCATCCTATGATGTCAGCCGTCTTTATTGCTTACTCAGCCGGTACGATCTCCGTAGACAGCCAGTAGTAATCTGCGGTGTGGATGTGGGCATAGCCAACCTTCTTTGAATAGATCATGGAGCTGTTGTAGTAGCCGTCGATGATCGCTACAGCGTCATTGATCAGGATCTGCTGCATCTGCTGGATGAGCTCTGCTCTCTTCTCGGTATCGAACTCAGTCTGCAGCTGCTCATACAGGGCATCATACTCTTCGTTCTTATATCCACAGTAGTTTGCCTCAGACTTGCTGTACCAGTTGGCCATGTACTCGTTCGGGTCACCGGTTCCCACGGTGGTCCAGTTGTTGTTGTTCAGGTCGTACTCGCCTGCAACCAGCTTGCTCCACTGATCATCGGAGCTGCCGTAGTCTGCAGTCACACCGATACCGACCTCACCAAGATACTGAGCGAAAGCATCGGAGAAGTCATTCAGCAGACGGTTCTCGTAGGATACGCATCTCAGGTTGATGTTCTGGCCGTCCAGCTCACGGATACCGTCGCCATCAGTATCAACAATACCTGCATCATCAAGAAGCTTTACAGCAGCTTCCGGATCGTAAGCATAGGGGTTCTCCAGCTTGTCATATCCATAGGACAGAGTGGAGGGCAGTACAGAGAATCCGGCAGTGTAAAGGCCGCCGATGGTGTTGGACTGGCAGATGGTGTCATAGTCGATGGCCATCAGGATTGCCTGACGCAGGGTGTCATTTGCCAGGATACCGTTCTGGTTCATCCATGCAAATCCGCAGCGTACACCAGAAGCGATATCAACGGTGAAGTTCGGATCCTCCTGGAGGGTCTGGATATCAGCAACGTTTGTGATGTTCTCGACAAGGTCTACCTGGCCGTTCTGCAGAGCCATGGCCTTTGCGGAAGCATCGCCCATGAACATGATGTTAACGGTATCATAAGGAACTTCCTCATAATAATACTCGTTCTTCTTCATCTCATAGCCGACCTGATCCTGGAAGGATACGACAGCATAGGGGCCGGTGCCGATAACGCCGTTGTTCCAGTCCGTGGTTCCCTCGACATCAACGATCTCGCAGACCGGATATGCCAGATTGCCCAGAAGGTTGGCATTTGCAGCCGGAAGAACGATGGTGATGGTGTTGGCTGCGTCGTCAGCGGTTACCTCAGCCTCATAGGGCAGATACTTCTCGGGAGTGGAGGAGCCGTTCGGTCCCTCGGTCTTCATGCGATCCAGGGAAGCCTTTACTGCAGATGCGGTCATGTCGGTGCCGTTGGAGAACTTAATACCCTCTTTCAGAGTGATTACCCATGTGGTGTAATCCTCGGTCTCAGCCTTCTCTGCCAGCCAGGGCTGTACGCTCATGCTGTCATCAAATCTGAACAAAGTCTCGCCGATACCAAAACGCATGCAGTTCCATGCTGCATTGGTCTGGTTGGTGGGATCGATCAGGCCATCGCCGTACATCTGGCATCCGAAGTTGAGGACCTTTGCGTCAGAGGAGGTCTCTGCCGCAGCTGCCTCCGTGCTGGCTGCTGCAGCGCCTGCATCTGTGGAGCTGCTGCTTCCGCCGCATCCTGCAAGCAATGAAGCACCCATCACGATGCTAAGGAAAATTGCTGCTGTTCTTTTCATTTTCATGTTTCCTTTCTTTTATGTGTTTTCTATTGAGATCTTCCGAAAGGAAGTCGTCTCCTTTTCCTAAGCAGTGTGAACCTTTCGTGCGCGGTGCGCGCGCGACTCACGATTGGCCTTCGAAGGCTTCGCCTTCTGGCCAATCCGTGCGATACCGACATCTCGCGTCAACAGACGCTCGATGTCCGTTGGCCATCGACTGTGCCTGCATACGCTCTGGCCTTATCGCAACTTCCGTGCGCGGTGCGTGTGGCGCTTGCGCCTCGCGGTGCGCGCGCGACTCAAATAAAAAACGCCGGCGATTCGCCGACGTTTATACAAACAGAAAAGCACTGACAGTTATGGTGCGCACTGTCAGTGTTTTCATGCTAATCCTATCGACCGTAAGAATCACACTGCACACAGACAGGCAAGTCTCCTGGCTTAGCGTCGTCGCTCGAGGCGCCTTCCCAGAGCAATTGCTCCAGTGACAAATCTGCCTCTCGCTCAGCCTTACAGTGACGGGATCGCAGCGGATTTTCACCGCTTTCCTTTTTCATCCTCTTTACGAGGAACCTGTCCGTTCTATTTAGTTGTCTGCTGCCGCCATCTGGCATTTCCTTTGTGCCATGCACGGATTCCGGCTCGTTCGGATCCCGAAAAGTGCATGTGCTGCCTGCGGCAGATGCATCGTATACCGTATAATGTTTCTAACTACAAAGTATTATATAGTAAATCACTATACTCCGCAAGTATATTCCATTTTGTAATATCTCCCCTGAGTGAGATGGGGGGCTTTCGTGTTTTAGTCCCCCTGGCTGAGCATCTGCGCCCGTTCCAGTTCGGCGTACGCACCATTTTTTGCCAACAGTTCCTGACGCGTGCCCATCTCCTGGATGCTCTTGCCCTCGATCACAGCGATCTGATCGGCATCGCGGATCGTGGAGAGCCGGTGGGCGATCACCAGACAGGTCTTTCCCTTTGACAGCCGGTCCAGGCTGGCCTGGATCTTTGCTTCTGTTACCGAATCCAGGGCTGAGGTCGCCTCATCCAGGATCAGGATCGGCGGATTTTTCAAAAATACCCGCGCGATGGAGATACGCTGCTTCTGTCCGCCGGACAGGACAATGCCCCGCTCACCTACAAAGGTATGGTAGTGCTGCGGCATCTGCATGATCTCATCGTGGATCTCTGCCTGTGCCGCTGCCCATGCCACCTCCTCGTCGGTGGCATCCGGCCTGCCGTAGCGGATGTTGTCCATGATCGTGCCGGCAAACAGGAAGACATCCTGCTGGATAATACCGATATTCCGCCGCAGGCTCTCCTGGGTCAGGCTCCGCACGTCCTTTCCGTCGATCCGGACACTGCCTTCTGTCACATCATAAAAGCGAGGGATCAGATGGCAAAGGGTCGTCTTGCCGCCACCGGAGGAGCCGGCCAGAGCAAAGGTCTCTCCAGGCTTTATGCACAGACTGACATCGTGCAGGACCTCTGTCCCGTCGTCATAGGAAAAGCTGACATGATCGAATGTGATCTCGCCCTTTGCCTCCTCCAGGGGCTGTGCGTCGGCCGCATCCCGGATCTCCGGCTCGGTACGCATGATCTCGAGGAACCGGCCAAATCCAGCCGTTCCCTGGGCATAGATCTCCATAAACTGCATCAGCTTCCGGATCGGCGTGGTAAAAGCAGAGATATACAGCGTAAAAGTGACCAGGTCGATATAATCCATCTCTCCCCGCATGATCAGCCAGCCGCCAAAGGTGATGACCGCCACCTGCATGAGGCTGACCGTCGCCTCCACGCTGGCCATAAACCGGCCCATGGCGCGGTAATATCCGACCCGGCTCTTCTTGAATGCTTCATTCGCATCCTCAAATTTTTCGTGCTCGACCTCCTCGTTAGCAAAGGCCTTCGAGGTCCGGATGCCCGAGATCCCGCTCTCGATGGCTGCGTTGATCTCACCGGTCTTGCGCTTGACCTCTTTGTTGGCGTTGCCCATGGCGATCCGCTGGTTCATGGAAAACCAGACACAGACCGGCAGCATGATGATCAGCACCATGGCCAGCTTCCAGTTGACCATCAGAAGAATCACCACCGAACCCAGCAGCGTAACACCGCAGGTCAGAATGTTTTCCGGGCCGTGATGCGCCAGCTCCACGATCTCAAACAGATCGTTGGTTACTCTGGAAAGCAGCACACCGGTGCGGTTATGGTCGAAAAAGCTGTAGGACATATCCTGCATATGCATAAAGATATCCCGCCGCATGTCGGCCTCTACCATAGTACCCATACGATGGCCGATGATCGTGACCATGTACTGGAAAAAGGCACGAAGCAGATAGGCCGCTGCCAGGATGCCCATGACGGCAAAAAAAGTGCCGTACAGGTTGGCCGGGAGCAGAGTCTGCATCGTCCGCCGGGAAATGATTGGAAAGGCCAGATCGATCAGCGAGATGGCCAGAGAAAGGCCCATGTCCACCGCAAAATCCCGCCGGTGCGGCCAGATATAGGACGCAAAGACGGACAGGTCGGACCGGGCATAATTGATCGAAGACAAGCTGAGTTACCTCCTGCTGCAAAGCAAATTATTACAGGCCTATTCTACAGAATAATATCTTTCTTTTCAAGAACGCCCGGGGACGGGCTGTAGCCGGTTCTCGGTGAGCTGTCCAACGGCTGTATACAGGCTGTACCCCGGCTCCAGGTGAACTGCCCAACGGCTGTAGGCAGGCCGTATCCCTACTATAGACGGACTGTACCAAGACTGTAGGCAGGCTGTATCCCTGCTATAGACGGACTGTACCTCAGCCAGATGCCCGCTCTTTTTTGGGCAACGCAAATTTATATCCCTCATCGCATCTTTTTTCCTTAACATAAGTCCACAGAAATGCTATGATGCCTGTGATATATGCGGAGAGGGTTTCGCGTTCCGGACAATTTGTTCAGAAACGCACCGACAATTGGTACCCAACGCCTTTTGATTCACTGTTTTTTGACATAATGCTTTTGCTCAATTTGAATCTTTTGACCTTTTCCGCATCTGGTCACTTCCACTGCCTGTACGCGTGCGGCCGGCTTTGTTTTTCTCCAGGCCTCGCATCTTTGTGCAGAGTACTTTAACGAACAACAGGAGATTGAATGATGAGAGCTGTCAGTCTGAATCAGGGATGGATCCTTCGGGAGGGTCTTTTTAATCTTCTGGCCGCAGAAGGCCCGAAGCTGATGAAAAAATACGGGATCGGCGAGGATACGCCTGCTCCCGGCGCAGTCATGGGCAAGAATGCGCAGACGGTTAACGTCCCCCACGACTACATGATCGCCAGCGATACGGCGGCGGATGCCCCGGCAGGCGCTGCCATGGGATATTTTACAGCCGGCGTGGCAAACTATACAAAGTATGTGGATATTCCATCCTGCTGGGAGGGCGAACGCATTTATCTGCATTCGGACGGCATCATGATGAATGCTTCTATTGATGTGAACGGCAGCCAGGTCTGCCAGCATCATTATGGATACACGCCTGTCTGGACAGATCTTACCGACGTTCTGCACTATGGCGCCGAAAACCGGATCACCATCACGGTCAATCCTTCCATGCAGCCCAACAGCCGCTGGTATTCCGGTGCCGGACTATACCGGGACATCGAGCTTGTCCATGTGCCGGCCGTCCACATCGCACCGGACGGCATCAGTGCCTGGACGAAGGAGATCGCGGATATTCCCTGCCCGGACGGCGGCAGCATGCGCACTGCATTTATCCATACGGAGACCGCCGTACGCAACTGCACGATGAAAAAGCATCTGGTAGAGGTTACCGTACGGCTGATTCCGGACGACGATCCCGAAGCCCGTCCGGTTCTTGTCCGCAGCACACAGATCATGGTCCGTGCCGGCGAGACGGCTTCCGCACGTATTCCCTTTGCCCTGCCGGATCCCAGGCTTTGGTCCGATGAAAAACCTGACCTCTACCGCCTGGAGGCCGAGGCAAAGGATCTTGGTGTCTTTACGACCTGCCTGCAGCCCTCCGATGCCTGCCGGATCCCGGCAGATCAGACCTCTGTCCTCTTTGGTGTGCGCACCATCTCTGCAGACGCAGTCAGAGGCCTTTTGATCAACGGCCGGAGCGTCAAGCTGAAAGGCGGCTGTGTCCACCATGACAACGGCCTCCTTGGCGCAGCAAGTCTGTATGATGCGGAATACCGCAAGGTCAGCCGTCTGAAAGAATGCGGCTTCAACGCCATCCGCACGGCTCACAATCCGCCGAGCGCCGTCCTTCTGGAGGTCTGTGACCGCCTTGGCGTCTATGTGTTTGACGAGGTTTTTGACGCATGGTCTGTGGCAAAGCAGCCCGGTGACTACAACCAGTTCTTTGCCTCTGACTGGAAAGCGGACATGCGCTCCCTGCTGCTGCGGGACCGCACACATCCCTCCGTCATCCTGTGGTCCACCGGAAATGAGATCCCCGAGCGCGCCGGCATGGCCGACGGCTATGCACTGGCTGCAGAGCTTGCTAACTATATGCGCTCCCTTGATCCCTCCCGCCCGGTCACCAACGGCATCTGCTCCTTCTGGTGCGGCCTGGACGACAAGAACCAGCTGCGGCTGTTTGAGGAATCCCTGCTCTCCCGGGAGGATGGAAAAAATGCCCAGGATGTCCAGAACCTGGCACCGGACAAAGACAGCATCTTCTGGGAGGAGCGCACGATTCCCTTTGCCGCTCCCCTGGATATCGTCGGCTACAATTATCTGGATCAGAATTATGAAAAGGACCATGAGATGTTCCCGGACCGGGTCATCCTGGGCACAGAAAGCTATCCGAAGGAGATCGACCGCATCTGGGCGCTGGTAAAGAAGAATGCGCACGTTATCGGCGACTTTACCTGGACCTGTTATGACTACATCGGCGAGGCCGGCATCGGCAAATCCGGTTTCTTTGATCCGGAGGATCCCCGCCTGGCCAACCCTCTTGCTCTGGTCGCCTCACACAATTCACCCTATCCGTGGCGGCTGGCAAATGACGCCGACCACGATGTGAATGGCGGTCTGATGCCTCAGGGCGTCTATCGTCACATCGTATGGGGCTCGGAGCGCACCGGCCTGTTTGTACAGGCACCGGAGCACTTCGGCAAAACAGAGCTCATCAGCGGCTGGGGCTGGGATGACATCACTGCCTCCTGGACCTGGCGCGGTGCAGAAGGCCAGCCGGTAAAGGTCGTCGTCTACTCTGCTGCTCCCGAAGTAGAGCTTTTCCTGAACGGAAAGAGCCTTGGCAGACAGGCAGCCGGCGAGGAAAACCGTTTTACGGCATCCTTCAACGTGACCTACGAGCCGGGTGTTCTGGAGGCAGTCAGCATCACCGACGGCAAAGAGATCTCCAGAAGCCGCCTCTCCACGGCAGGAACACCCGCAGCGATTCGCCTTGCGGCAGAGACGATGGCTCTCCATCCCGGCATTCTCCGGGCAAATGGCAGCGACCTGCAGTACGTAGCTGTCGAGGTCGTTGACGCCGACGGCCAGGTCGTTCCGGATGCCGTGCTGCAGACCACTGCCCAGGCCGAAGGCGCGGCAGTGCTTGCCGGATATGGTTCCGCGAACCCGCAGACCACAGAAAACTATACACAGGGGAAAGCAGCCACCTTCCGCGGGAAAGCCATGGCCATCCTGCGGACAGGATATACAGAAGGCGAAGTCGTCCTGCGCGTAAAGGCAGAGGGACTGCCCGAAGCAGAGCTGAAGCTCACGGTGATCGGAGAATAAGCAGGAAACGTTATAATATAGGATAAGCAAGAAGTGCTATACTATAGAATAAGCAGGAAATATTATCATACAGAATAAGCAGGAACTGCTATTATGTAAACTCTGATAGCAGTTCCTTGCAGATTGCCTTGCCTATCAGGCAATCGGAGTAATACCCCCCCCAAAAAAACACCGGCCTTCGGACAGATCAGTTCCGTCCAAAAGCCGGTGTTTTTTCTTTCCTACAGCAGATAGCTGATGCAGGCAATCACGATGCCCAGCACACAGCCGGCCACGACCTGGGTCGGCGAGTGACCGATAAATTCCTTTAGCTGTTCATCGGGACTTAGGTTTTCGTAATCCGCGTTGGTAAAGGTCAGTGCATCCCAAAGCTCATTGATAGCAGACGCATGCCTGCCCGATTCTCTTCGCACACCCATGGCATCATGCATGACGATGATCGCCAGGATAAGTGCGACCGCAAACACGGCCGAGTTGAACCCCATCTCGAAGCCTGTCGACAGTGCAACACTCGAGACTGTAGCCGAATGGGCGCTCGGCATGCCGCCGTCCCCCACAAGCCGCTCAAAATTGAGCGTACGGTTGACGATCGCATACAGAACCGTCTTTACGACCTGCGCAACTGCCCACCCAACAAGGCCGGTAATCAATATGCGGTTTGCCAGCAGCTGTTGAATATAGCTCATGTCATCCCCCGGAGTCCCGGCGATCCTGAAGTGTTACACATACCGGGATATTTCTGTTCTACCAGTATATCATACATCTGCCATCCCGTCGCAGGGAAATCTGAATTTCCGTCACTTTTCTTTTCTGTCTTTTTCTATCGGATGAAGCGCTGCCCATTTCTATCTGACGGAGCAGACATTTCCCTATCCATGCCTCCCTGTGCTATAATGTTTTATTATTGAACAGGTCCTGCCGGCAGCACCTCCGGTGCATGCTGCGCACCAAATAGTCATGCCGTCAGGATCGGATAGGATACCAGGAAACAAGAGCACCAGGAAAGGAAGAACACACAATGGATATGCAGCAGCTGCAGTACTTCCTCGTCAGCGCAGAAAAAGGCTCCCTGACCAAGGCGGCTGAGGCTTTGTTTACGACACAGCCCCACGTCAGCCAGGTCATCCATGCTCTGGAAAAGGACCTTGGCGTGACGCTGTTCGACCGCACCGCACGGGGAATCGCCCTCACCGCTGACGGCGAGCGGATCCTGGTCTATGCACGGAACATTGCAAAGAACACTGACCTGATCCGGGAGGTGGCCGAGGATTCCTCCGCCGGACGGCTGCGCATCGCTGTCAATCCCAGCAGCAGCCTGGCCTTTCTGGTGGAGCAGTTTTTCCAGAGCCAGATGAAGCAGGAGCTGTCTTTGCAGTACACCGAATGCGGAATCGAGCAGATGCTCGGTCTGCTTGAGGAGAGCCGTTACGATCTCGGCCTGCTGTTCGTGGCTGTCAGCAAGCTGGCTGCCCTGGACCGTCTGGCAGAACGCCATCATCTGGTCTACACGCCGCTGCGCCTCTCAGATCTGGTGCTGCACGCCGGCAGCAAAAGCCCATTCTATGGCCGGCCGCTGATCCGGCCCGAAGAACTGGATGGATGTGCCTGCATCCAGCTGGAGGATGATTTCTTTTCCGTTGAAGAACTTCTGATGGACGATCCGGCCTTCCGCAGCGGAAAATGCGCACTCCGAAAGGTCATCCGCACCAACAGTGACCATCTGATGATCCACATGCTGCAGGAGACCGGTCTGTGCAACCTGGGCACCTACTGGCAGACCAGAGATTATTCACTCCACGGCTTCTCCATGTCCGTCATCGACGGTTTTCAGCAGCAGATCTCCTTTGGCTATCTGCACGCAAAAGACCAGCCTCTCCGCCCGGAAGTCCTTCCCTTCCTTGCCATGATCGAACGTGTTATCCAGGAAGGCTGACCCATAACAAAACCTTATATGCTCCACATAAAAAAGCCGGAATATCCGGCTTTTTTCTATTTCATCTATAATAAGGTTATAACACCACATTGCGGACAGTGCGCAGTGTGCCCATGTGTGCTGTGTATGCTGTGTGAGCTGTGCGTCTGTATGTTATGTTAGCTGCGTGTCTATGTGCTATGTGTTATGGCCGCAGTACTATGCACAACAACCGGCTTTGTTTTTTTCTAAGCCGGCATGGCGGTATGCGATGCGGCGGTTCGATCTTTTTTCAGTTTTTTTGTTTTTTGAAATGCGGGGCAGTGCAATGAAGGCAAACGCTACAGATCCCATACATGTTGAAAACGGGCCAATCGGCAGAACGCTTCTCTATTTTGCCGTTCCGGTCCTGCTGACACAGCTCCTGCAGGAGCTTTACAGCGCAGCTGACTGTGCTGTCGTCGGTCATTTCTGCGGCAATTTTGCCCTGGCCGCTGCCGGCTCCTCCGCTCTTCTGCTGTCCACGATGATCAACTTTTTTGTCGGATTCTCCTCCGGCATCAGTGTCATCACCGGCCAACTCTTCGGCGCCTTCCGCTATGCTGACCTGAAAAAGGTGATCACGGCGGTCTTCCGCTTTGCCCTTCTGTCCGGTCTGGCGATGACCCTTATCCTGTATCTGTGCGCCGGGCCTATTCTTCGCCTGCTAAACTGCCCTGCAGAAGTCATGCCGGATGCTCTGGCCTACCTTGGCATCATCCTGCCCGGCCTGTCGGCCCAGCTGATCAGCAACATCGGCATCGCCATTCTCCGGTCGGTGGGTGATACCCGGACGCCGCTGATTCTGTTTCTCTATTCTTCGCTTTCCAACCTGATCCTGGATCTGTTTTTTGTCGTCATTCTTTCCATGGGGATCCGTGGTGCGGCGCTGGCCACGCTGCTGGCCCAGCTCTTCCTGGCAGTTCTGATCATCCGGCGGCTTCGCCGGGCAGATCCCACCTGGGCACTTCGTTTTACCGGACCGGCACTGTCCACCACCGGACTTCTGAAGCTCCTGCAAAAAGGTGTTCCCGCCGGCATGCAGGCGCTCTTTATGAGCATCTCCTCCCTGCTGGTCCAGATCTCCATCAACAGCTTTGGTGCCGACGCAGTTGCCGACATGACCGTGTATGCCAGGATCGAGGGCTGTCTGTATCTGCCCTCCTTTGCCTACGGCATCGCGCTGACCGCCTTTATCAGCCAGAACGCGGGCGCGGGACGCTATGACCGGATCCGAGACTCCGTACAGCTGAGTCTTCGGATCATGTGTCTGATCATGATCCCCTTAAGCATCGTTCTCATGTGGACGGCGCCATATTCCCTCCGGCTGTTTACCAACCAGCAGGGCATCCTGGACAATGCACTGGAAGCCGCCCTTTTGACGTTCCCCGTCTACATCATCTATGCCATCAATCAGGTGTACCTCGGCGCCATCAAGGGTCTGGGCGACACGGCCTGGCCCATGGTCTGCACCCTTCTGTGCTACAGCCTCTTCCGCGTCATCTGGTGCCATCTGCTCATCCCCTTCTTCCCCACCATGCGGGTCGTCTACCTAAGCTATGACATCAGTTTCTTCCTGATGCTCTTCCTGCTGCTGCCGCGCTACCGCAAAATGCTCCGGCAGCACCTTGTGCAGCCGGAACCGGCAGCCGCGGTATAAAGCTGCGTGGTCAGAAGCAAAGGGCTGTGATTTCGATTATCCGAAATCTGCAATCGCGTTGTAAAGTTACATGCTTTTGACTAAAATCCAGTCGTTCCGATTATCTGCAGTCTGCAGCCCTGATGTGACATTACATGGCGGCAAGCATTTGGTACAGATAGATAATTGCCGGGATCGTGATGACCGACAGGAGCGTCGAGACAATGACCGTTCCGACAGAATACGCATAATCCTTGTTATGCAGCTGAGCATACACCGCCACGTTGGAGCCCACCGGGCAGGTAGCCGTGATCATCACTACCATACGAATGTCTGCATAGATGTCCGGAATCAGCAGGAGCAGCAGTCCCATCGTAATCAGAGGAATGACGATCAGTCTGACCAGCGTAACCAGATAGACCTCCCGTCTTCCGAAAATAGACGGAAGATCCGCCGCTGCCAGGTAGCAGCCGATGGTAAACATCGCCAGGGGTGTGTTGATGCCGGTAACTGTATCCAGCACGCGCATGGCAATGCCCGGTACCGGAACTCGCAGGAAAAACAACAGAAGGCCAAGCGCTGTCGCCCCAAAGAAAGGCGCCTTCAGGATCGCCTTCGGGCGGATGGAATCCGAACTTCCGGTCATGATGGCAACACCGTAGGTAAACTGGCCGATATTGATCGCTGCAATAAAGCTGGCCATATAGAAGACCGCCCCGTCAGAAAATGCGGCAACGACCAGCGGAACACCAAAAAAGCCCGGGTTGGAAAAGGAAGAGGCAAAGCTGGCGATCGCATCCTTCCGGAAAAGCAGCCGGGAGATCACGATCGAAAGCAGCACAGAGCCCACGCCGGCAAGACCCGACACAGCCAGCCCGGTCAGATGGGCAGCATCCCGCTCCACCAGAAAGCCTTTGATGATCACACAGGGAAGAACCAGGTGGATCAGGATATTTCCAATGGATCGGAGGCCTTCCTTCGTGATATAGCTCTTTTTAAACAGGTAAAAGCCGATCGCGCTGAGCAAAAACATCAGCAGGATCTGATTCAGGATGATCAGTGCTGTCTCCATAATATGTCTATCCCTTCTTATTTCATTATTCACTCTTCATAATTTCTGCAGTCTTGCCGCTGTCTGATCCCGGCATGAGTCAACGGAAACTGACCGCATGCAGCGTGCATTCGCGCGCATTCTCTGGTTCCTCTCCAGCCCCGGCTCTGCATATGCCAAAAATCTGGCTGTGTGCAGATCTGCATCGCTACCATAATACCATCCATGTTCCAATTCGCAAACTGTAAAATTTCCGGCAAAAACATTTTATTCCGATTGTGATTGCGCGCATTTCCCTCATGCACTATAATAATTGGTACACATTCGGACGAGTGAGCAGAATCCTGCCAAAAGCATCCGGTCCGGAAGGCTCTGCAAAAACAGAGCAGGGATACGCATATGCAGGTAATGTAATGCATGGCGGATCCTTTCCGCGGATACGGGTACTACATCAGGAGTCCTATCCTGCTCACCACAGTTCACGCTTTAAGCAGGAGGAAAATTGAATATGAACGGTGCTGAAGCAATGGTCAAATGCCTGGAGGCCGAGGGCATCACCCGGATCTTTGGATACCCGGGGGTGGCGATCGCGCCCTTTTACGAGGCATTGTACAACTCTGAACAGATCGAGCACATTCTGGTACGGCAGGAGCAGGCTGCGGGACATGCGGCAAACGGCTACGCCAGGATCTCGAGAAAACCGGCGGTCTGCGTGACCTCTTCCGGTCCCGGAGCAACCAACCTGATCACTGCGCTGGCGACAGCCTACGCAGACAGTATCCCGATCATCGCGATCACGGGTCAGGTGGACAGCAGTCTCCTTGGCAGGGACGTATTCCAGGAAGCGGATATGCGCGGAGCGACCGAGTCCTTCGTCAAATACAGCTATCTGGTAAAGAATGCGGATGACATTCCCCGCATCTTCAAGGAAGCTTTCCACATCGCCAACAGCGGCCGGAAGGGTCCGGTGCTGATCGATATTCCCTGTGATGTTCAAAAGACAAAACTGAAAAAAGAATTCCGTTATCCCGAAGAGGTCAACCTCCGCGGCTATAAGCCCAGCACAAAGGGCAACGCCCAGCAGATGGCCAAGGTGATCCATGCCATCAACAAGGCAAAGAAGCCTCTGATCTGCGCAGGCGGCGGCGTCATCCTGGGCGACGGCGAGAAATGCGTGCAGAATTTCTGCGAGAAGTTCAACATCCCGCTGGTCCACACCATGATGGGCATCGGCGTCATGGCCAAGAGCCATCCGCTGTATTTCGGCATGCTCGGAAACAACGGCAAGCCCTACGCGAACCGGGCAGTATCCAAATGCGACCTGCTGATCGTCGTCGGCGCCCGTATAGCAGACCGCGCAGTGCCCAAGCCCGAAAACCTGGAGCGTCAGCTCTCTGTCATCCATATTGATATCGACTCCGCCGAGATCGGCAAAAACCTTGGTCCCACGCTTCCCCTGGTTGGTGATGTCAAGAACATCTTCACCGCTCTTGCCGAGGCAGACATCCACATCGATACCACCGAGTGGATCCAGACACTGGAAGAGATCAAGCACAGCACCGTCGATCACCGGACCTGGAGTGACAAACTGGTCAATCCCATGATCCTGGTCCAGACCCTCTCCGAAAAGATGGAAGATGATGCCATCTACGTCGCTGACGTAGGCCAGAACCAGCTCTGGTCTGCGGACAACTACGTCATGAAAAACGGCCGGTACATGACCACCGGCGGCATGGGCACCATGGGCTATTCCATCCCGGCTGCAGTCGGTGCCAAGATGTGTGAGCCCGACAAGCAGGTCGTGGCAGTCTGCGGCGACGGCTCCTTCCAGATGTCCATGTACGAGCTGGCAACTATCACCATCAACAAGGTCGGCCTGAAGATCCTGGTCATGCGCAACGAATACCTCGGACTTGTGCGGGAGCACCAGCAGAAGGTCTACGAAGGCCATTACTCCGGCGTACAGCTGTACGACTATCCGCACTATGACAAGATCGCAGCAGCTTACGATATGGACTACTTCGAGTGCAGCTCCAATGAGGAGCTGGACGGCACCCTCGATGCCTTCCTCTCCTGCAAAAACGCCTGCATTATGGTCTGCAACATCGACAGCAGCAACGTCGTCATCTGAGAAAGGAGAGCGTCATGAAAGGTGTTTTTTCTGTATTAGTAGAAAATAAAGACGGTGTACTCTCCGGCATTTCCGGCCTGTTCGCCCGGCGCGGCTTCAACATCGACAGCCTGGCCGTGGGTGAGACCGACAAGCACGATGTATCCAGCATGACGATCGTCTCGACCGGAGACCAGAGAACGATCGACCAGATTGAAAAACAGCTGAACAAAAAGCTCGACGTCATCAAGGTACGCCGCCTGGATGAAGTGCGCTGCGTATCCCTGGAGATGATGCTGATCAAGGTATCCTACTCTCCGGCAAACCGCGCATCCCTGATCGAGATCTGCAGCGTAATGGGGGCAAAGATCCTCCACGTCTCTCAGAAAAACATGGTGATCGAGCTTCACGCAGAACCCGAAGTCCTCTCAGACTTCGTCGAGCTGGTCAGAAGCTTCGGCATCCTGGAAGTCCAGCGCACCGGAACGATCTGCATGTCAAAAGGATAAGCACAAAGCATCCAATATGGCTGGTCCAGATGCCTGTCATAAAGCTTAGACGCCTGTACGGCTTGCCAAGATGCCTGCCATAAAACCTGGACAGATGCCCATATGGGTTACTAAAATGCCTACCATAAAACCTGGACAGATGCCCATATGGCTTGCTAAGCTGCCATAAAGCTTGGACAGATGCCCATATGGCTTGCTAAGCTGCCATAGAGCTTGGACAGATGCTTGTACGGCTTGCCAAGATGCCTGCATATAGTTCAGGCAGATGCTTATCACAAACCTATTTAGAAAGAACGAGGTGACATAATGTATATAACTTGTCTTGATGTAGAAGGCGTACTGGTTCCCGAGATCTGGATCGCATTTTCTGAAGCCAGCGGGATCCCCGAGCTGAAACGCACGACACGTGATGAGCCGGACTACAACAAGCTGATGAATTGGAGACTTGGCATCCTGAAGGAGCATGGTCTCGGCCTCAAAGAGATCCAGGATACCATCGCAAAGATCGAGCCGCTCCCCGGCGCAAGAGAGTTCCTGGATGAGCTCCGCTCCTTCTCCCAGGTCATCCTGATCAGCGACACCTTTACCCAGTTTGCAACACCCCTGATGGAAAAGCTCGGCTGGCCGACCCTCTTCTGCAACACACTGGAAGTGGCCGAAAACGGCACCATCACCGGCTTTAAGATGCGTATAGCAAACTCCAAGCTCAGCACCGTAAAAGCACTCCAGTCCATCGGCTTCGAGACCATAGCCAGCGGCGACAGCTACAACGACCTGGGCATGATCCGGGCCAGCAAGGCCGGCTTCCTCTTCCGCAGCACAGAGCAGATCAAAGCCGACAATCCAGACCTGCCCGCATACGAAGAATACAGCGAGCTCCTCGCCGCCATCAAAGCAGCCATGGCTGACTAAACAGCAAAAAAACAACAAAAGAAATTCAAACTTGCTAAACAATAACCCCCTGGCCAGTGATCTTATCTCAATGGAAATCGCTGGCCAGGAGTTTTTTTGTCTTTCCCACAATTCTCTGATTAATAAACATGGCCCAGATGGACACACTCTGCGCCGGCGGTTGACTCAGATACGGAAAACTCATCATTTGAGTCAACTCTATTGATGTAAATTCATGATTCCGGACGTGCCCTGATGACTAAGTTTCTGGATGACCAATTCTTAGCCACCCACTGTGCGTATTCGCGAGGAAATCCTGTGACTAAGACTCTGATCATTCTTTTCTTTAGCCACCCACTGTGGATATTCGGGAAGAAATCCTGTGACTAAGACTTTGATCATTCTTTCCCTAGCCACCCACTGTGGATATTCGGGAGGAAATCCTGTGACTAAGGCTCTGATCATTCTTTTCCTTAGCCACCCACTGTGGGTATTCGCGAGGAAATACTGTGACTAAGCCTCTGATCATTCTTTTCCTTAGCCACCCACTGTGGGTATTCGGGAGAAAATCCTGTGACTAAGACTTTGATCATTCTTTCCCTAGCCACCCACTGTGGATATTCGGGAGGAAATCCTGTGACTAAGGCTCTGATCATTCTTTTCCTAGCCACCCACTGTGCGTATTAGGGAGGAAATATGATGACTAAGGCTCTGATTATTCTTTCCTTAGCCACCCACTGTGCGTATTCGCGAGGAAATACTGTGACTAAGGCTTTGATTATTCTTTTCTTAGCCACCCACTGGGAATATACGGAAGATAATACAGTGGCTAAGCTTCTGATTATCTAATTCTTAGTCTCCCACTACCGGAAAAAAGAGAGGAAGCCTAAATTCTGAGGGTAATTTTTTTCGAATAGGAGGAAATATTTTTGATGCTTCGTTAAACTATTGTCAAGCCGATGGGATTGTTGTATAGTATCACTTGTAAACAATTCAAATGAACCAGCTATAAAGCAGTGTAAATTTATAGGAGGGCTTTTCCAATGGCTGACAGAATCGTACTTAATAATGTTTCCTATCACGGCTCAGGCGCGATCAAGGAGATCGTTCCCGAGATCCAGAGAGGCGGTTACAAGCATATCTTTGTTACCTCCGATCCGGACCTGATCAAGTTTGGTGTTACCTCTAAGGTCACTGATCTGCTGGATGAGGCAGGCATCGCTTATACCGTTTATTCCGGTATCAAACCCAATCCGACCATCCAGAATGTGCAGGACGGTGTTGCAGCATTCAAGGCCTGCGGCGCAGATGCGATCGTTGCCATCGGCGGCGGCTCTTCCATGGATACCGCTAAGGCTATCGGCGTGATCATCACCAATCCGGAGTTTGAGGATGTTCGTTCTCTCGAGGGCGTTGCTCCGACCAAGAACCATGCTGTTCCGACCATCGCTGTTCCGACAACTGCCGGCACTGCAGCTGAGGTTACCATCAACTACGTTATCACTGATGTTGAGAAGCAGCGTAAGTTCGTCTGTGTTGACACCAACGATATCCCGGCTATCGCCGTTATCGATCCCGATATGATGTCCTCCATGCCCAAGGGTCTGACCGCTGCTACCGGTATGGATGCTCTGACCCACGCTATCGAGGGTTACACCACCAGAGCTGCATGGGAGCTGACCGATATGTTCCATCTGGAGGCTATCAAGCTGATCTCCCAGAATCTGCGTGCAGCTGTTGCCAATGATCCGGAAGGCCGCAAGGGCATGGCTCTGGCACAGTACATCGCCGGCATGGGCTTCTCCAACGTTGGCCTTGGCATCGACCATGCTATGGCTCATACCCTGAGCGCTCACTATGACACACCGCACGGCGTAGCCTGCGCTATGTTCCTGCCCCTGACCATGGAGTTCAACAGAGACTGCTGCGGCGAGCGTTATCGTGAGATCGCAAGAGCCATGGGCGTTGAGGGTGTAGATGCTATGTCCGCTGAGGAGTACAAGCAGGCTGCTATCGACGCTGTCCGCAAGCTGTCTGAGGATGTTGGTATCCCGGCTAAGAACGAGAAGATCAAAGAAGAGGATCTGGAGATCCTGGCCAAGGACGCTCTGGCAGATGCATGCTATCCGGGCAATCCGAGAGAGGCTACTCTGGAGCAGGTCATCGGCATGTTCCGTCAGCTGATGTAATATATACTGACGTATGATTTGCTGATGTAATATCATCCATCCGCTTTCTGCAGATCGGCAAAAAGATCTGCGGAAGCCACTCCGCATGAATCTGCGGAATCCAATCCGCATGAATCTGTGGAGGCCAATCCGAATGGATCTGCGGAAGCCAATCCGCTTGAATCTGCGGAAGCCAACCCGCATGAATCTGCGGAAGCTAATCCGCATGGAGCTGCGGAGGCCAATCCGCATGGAGCTGCGGAGGCCAATTAAAAAAAGAATCAGATGAAACCGCCCAGATCTGCGTGTATAATGGCAGGAGAGACCTCCGGCCGGTACCGCTCCGGGGCGGTTTCTTTTGGTTATCGGCAGGAAGTCCTGCACCTTTCTCAAACGACAGGGAGAACACTCATGCAGAGAGATGTGGATATTAAAGATATTTCGGATGGCCGCTTCTACGGTCTGAATGATATGGTCAAGGTTGGCTGCAATGACTGCCGGGGCTGCTCGGCTTGCTGCCATGACATGGAGGCCCTGATCCTGGATCCTCTGGATGTCTGCCGGCTGAAGAACGGACTTGGAAAAAGCTTTGATGACATGATCGATGAAGAGCTTGAGCTGACCCGGGTAGATGGCCTCGTCCTTCCTAAAATGCGGATGGGCCGCACCCTGAATCCGTCTGCACAAGCTGCAGGGGACACGGCCTGCGTCTTTCTGAATTCAGAAGGCCGCTGCAGCATCCATGCCTTCCGGCCGGGTATCTGCCGTATCTTCCCTCTTGGCCGTTTTTATGAAAATGAGGATTTTCGCTATTTCCTGCAGGTTTATGAGTGTGAAAAGAAAAACCGTTACAAGGTCCGTCTGAAACAGTGGATCGATGAAAAGGATCCCAAGGCCTGGCATTCCTTTATTAACACATGGCATTATTTTACCAAAAGGCTCGGAGAACGGATTCCGGACCTGACGGAGGAGAGCGGCCGACAGGTGACTGAATATATCCTCCGCCTGTTCTATGAGGGCAGCTGCCCGGAGGATGAATTCTACGCCTGGTTTGAGGAACGCATGGCTCTGGCAAAGCGCACACTTGCCCCGATCCTGTAATATAGGCTTCTGCTTTTCCGGATGAAACCGATAAAGGTCATTCTCTTTTTCTGGATGAGCACAGTAAGGGATTTTCGCCTTTTCGGGATGGAACCGGTAAGGGGCTTTCACTTAGTCGAAAAAACTGATTGTATGATAAAAAAGGGACCGGCAGCACCACTTTCGTCTTTACGGACGGAAGTCTGTGCTGCCGGTCTTTATCGTTTTAAATACTCCCTTTTAACGATTTGTTCTATTTGGTTCTTTAAACTCTGTCTGGTTCTGTAACTCTATTTGTCTTATTTATTTCTGTCCGTCACCATTACCATTCTTCAGGTTCCCCTGCTCTAAAAAATGGCCGCGTCCTGGAATCGCTTGCCCTTTGTGGGCGCTTCCATTTAGGAGAGCTTATCCTGCAGAGTCACTTCGATTGTTTTCTCTACATAGACTCCGTTGTCTGCGCGCATCACGGTCAGTGTCACTGTCTCGCCTGCGCTGTGGTAGGTCATTTCTTCCTTCAAGTCCTCGGATGTCGTGATCTTCTCGTCATTTACGCGTATCAGTACGTCGCCCTGCAGGATGCCTGCCTGCTCTGCTGCACCGCCTTCCTGTACACCAGTGAAGCATACGCCTACCGGCATTCCGTAGACCTGGGAATATTCCTCTGTCACATCGGCAATGGATACACCGAGGTATCCCTGGGTCTCAGCTCTGGTCCGTGCTTCCTTCTCCATCAGCTCCTGCAGGATCGGCAGGGCCTTGGAGACCGGGATGGCGAAGCTCATGTTGTCGACGGTCGCCTCTCCGTAGGAGGAAGAGCTCTTTGCCTCATTGATGCCGACCAGTTCGCCCTGCATGTTCAGCAGTGCGCCGCCGCTGTTGCCGGCGTTGATGGCTGCATCTGTCTGGATCAGACCGGAAGATGTGTACTCACCAAGGTCCAGATCACGGTTCAGTGCGCTGACATAGCCGCTGGTGACTGACTGTCCGTAGCCCAGGGCATTGCCGATGGCCACGACCTGCTCGCCCAGTGCCAGTGCATCGGAGTCGCCGATGGCCACCACACGGATCTGGTTTAGTGTCTCTTCGGAAACATCGCTCTTTGCCACTGCGATCACGGCCAGGTCGTTTTCATCATCTGAACCCTTGATATAAGCCTCTGCCACAGATTCATCAACAAAACCAACTGATACGGAGGTTGCTCCGTTGATGACGTGTTCATTGGTCGCGATCAGCAGCTCCTCGTCTGTCTCCCCGACGAGGATGCCAGTCCCGGCGCCTTCTACCTCATATGCCTGTGACTGGCCAAAGCCAAAGAAGCTCTGCATCTCCTGCACGGACATCGTGGAGATCGTCACCATCGAAGGCATTGCTGCCTCGGCGACCTCGGATACCGTCATGTCCCCACCAGTCTCCGTCGTCGCCACGGATGTCAGTGCAGCGGACGAACTGCCGGCTGTGTTCTCCTGAACCGCCAGCTGCGCCTCAGATGTCTGAGCCGACTCTGCAGTCTCTGTGTTTTCTGCCATTCTGGATGCCAGAGCCGCCTCTGTATAATTAACCGCGTAGGTCGCGGAACCCGCTACCAGGCCGAAAACCAGTGCAGAAGCTACCACACCAACCATCGGATGTTTCTTCCGGGTTTTCTTTTTCTTCTGCCCTCCTGCGGGCTTCTGCCGGAATGTATCCCCAGTCAGTCCGGCCAGTCCGCTCATCTCGTCCTGGTCAAGCACCTCACTCTCACTCTCCTCGAAAAATCTGTCATCGAACATATCGCTCATCTGTCATTACCCCTTTTCTATCATGGAAGCTTCTGCTCTGTCTGGCTAATATACTTTCCCGGGTTTCTGTGGATCGGATCCCTTTTGCAGAATTCCTTTTTCCCAGCTCAGGATTCCTTTTCCCAACTCAGGATTTCTTTTCCCTGCTCGGGACTCCTTTCCCAGCTCAGGATTTCTTTTCCCTGTTTGGGATTCTTATACCGGAAATCTTTCAGCCTGCAGCAAAAGCCTTCTTTTGTGTTTACACAGATGATGATACGCAGAAACTGTGATCACTTTTTGTGATTTCTGTGTTCTGTTTTTGATAAAACTGTGAGAAAAATGTGAAGTCAGAAACAGGAGCTTTCTAAAATTTGCTTTCTCAAATTTCTTTTCGTTCCCTGTCACATTTTTTATAATGATCGTATCTAATACAGTAGAAACGATCGTTTTACCGCAAGTACCGTTCTTCCACCGGCAGGCATCCTCCATTTAGGCAGCTATCCCGCTTGCAGTCAGGCACATTCCTGGATCTGCTCAAAGGTCATGCCGTAGCTGGAGACATCCTGCATGCGGGCAGGCATCATACGTCGCGGCCTGGCCAAAGTACTTTTCCCGTTGATACATGCAGAAGCCGGTATGTAGAACTAGATTTACATGGAATATGACCAGAAAGGAAGTGGTAAGCTGCCATGAAACAGCTTGCAGAGCGTGCCCGCCAGGGCGACGGCGATGCCTTTGCGGAGGCCGTTACCGAGATGCAGGCGTCACTGTACCGTATCGCCAGGGCTTACCTCGTATCGGAATCCGATATTGCAGATGCCCTGCAGGAGACCATCCTGAATGGCTGGAAGAATATATCCGGTCTGAAGCAGCCGGAGTATTTCCGGACGTGGATGATTCGGATCCTGATACGGGAATGCCTGAAGATACAGAAAAAGAACCGATATGAGATCCCCTATGAGGAGTCCTTTCAAAAGGAGGATGGAGCGGGTGAAAAGACGATCTCCTTTGCACAGAGAGCCAGCGAACGCAAAGAGTGGCAGCCAGGATATGGCCTGGAGTTTGAGGACATGATGCGGCTGCTGGATGAGCCCGTCCGGAAGATTTTCGTCCTATACTATGGAGAGGGATATTCCACTGCGGAGATTGCCGGACTGCTTGGCATAAGCGAGGCTGCTGTCCGTCAGCGGCTGTCCCGGGGACGCAGGGAGATCAAAGAGAAGTATTTTCGGAAAGGAGCAGCCAGATGAACGATAGAGAGTTCGATCGATATATAGAAGAAACCATGAAAAATGCTGAGATCCCGGCAGAGGTCGAGGCCAGGATCGCAAAGGTGACCGCTGCTGTCCGCCTGAGCGCCGGCACCGATCCCGAGCGGATACTGCAGGACAACACTGCTGCCGAAAGAACAGCCGTACACGCTGCAGCCGCAAACCGATCCGCCGCCGCGTCTGAAGAGGCCTACAACGAAAAAGCTGCCTCTCCGCTTAAAGCGGATGCGCAGCTCACAGCGTCGGATGAGCAGATCGCTGCAGGAGATGCAGCACTTGAAAATAAAGAATCCATGCAGGATGATCCAGTCATCTCTGACATCCAGAATGTCCGAACAAGTCGGCGCAGCCGGAAGACCTCCGGGAGACGTACCGGATCCCGCCGCTGGCGGGTGGCTGCCATAGCCGCAGCTCTGGTTGCCTGTACGGGGTTTACCGCCTTTGCTGCCGCAAAGCTCTGGCAGTTCCGCGTCGACCAGCAGGCTCCGCATCAGATCGAGGTGACTCTTTCCGCTGATGAAACGGCTGCCTCCAGCAGCCAGTCCGCAGAACCGGCTGAGGCCATCACCGAAGTGCCTTCGGTCATGATGGAGATCAGCTATCTGCCGGAGGGACTCATCGACAATTCCGATGAAAAAGGGCAGATCTCCTATAAACAGGCGGATGATAATGGGGGGTACTTTATCGGCAATCCGATTATCCTGGACATGCCCGTCTCCTCCTGGACAGAGAAATTCGTCACCGAGTATGAAACACTTTCCATCGGCGGAAAGGATGCCGTCTATACGTCTAAGCAAAATGGTCTGGATTCGGACTGGCTGTGGAAAGACCTCTATATCCTTTACCCGGAGGTCAACCGCATCGTGCAGCTGACTGCCTGGGGCTATGCGCCAAAGGAAGAGCTGATCCGGATCGGTGAGGGGATCGTTATGACAAAGGGCGAGGACATGATTCCCGTCGATGGAGGGCTGCCGACATGGAGCCAGATCATGGCAAATAAGGCGGCTATGGTCGAGGATGCAGCAAACACTGTCCCGCCGGAAGAAAAAACGACAGCCACGACGGCGGAGATGGGAAATCTCCATGAGCTGGGCGAGAAGGCTGTGTCAGAAGTCTGGCAAGAGGGCGTCAGTTATCCAATCAGCGTAAAAGCACTGGAGGTCCAGACAGCCGATGACTTCTCGCTGCTGAATGCCGACTATATCCCGGAGGAGTGGAACGCTCTGCTGACCGCAGACGGAAAGCTTGGGACTGCCACCCGCAAATATTATACGGACGGAGACGGCGTCAACACCTTCCCGGAACTCGTATCAGAGGAAGAGGTCGGCCTGAAGCTTGTAGAAGTGACGCTGGAATACACCAATGAATCCGACCAGGATCTGACGGATGTCTTATTCTACACCTGCCTGCTGCGTCTTTCCTTTGACGAACCGGCCGGACAATATCAGGTCATCGCTCCGGATCTGAAGGGAGCAGACAATGTAGATTTTGCCTGGCACATCGGCGGAGATGAAATGCAGTATTTTGATGTGACCGGTGGTGACCGTAACAACAACTATATCCCATCCCTGAAGGCCGGCGAAAGCCAGATCATCCATGTGGCCTGGATCCTCTTTGAGGACGAAGCCGATCAGCTCTACCTCGCGACCGACGGCTCCGGTCATTTCTTTACCGAAGACATGCTTGAGACCGGACTGATCCGGCTGCCATAAGGTGCAGATCCGGCAAGGCAGGATACGGTCAAAAAAGAGAAAGGCTTCTCCGCAACTGTAATAAGGCTGCAGGACTTTTGCACTATTGCTCCACAACACATTTTGGAACACGCTTCCGGGAGGTTACCGGCATGCTCCCCAGTGCGTACCGGAAAGAAAAACAGGTACATCAACGATACGGAAGAAAGCAAAAGGTTTTCACTAAAAAGTAGGGCCTGTCGCAATAGATATTATTGCGGCGCCCCTCTTTTCTTTGGCAA
>DFFG01000075.1:0-183 GCA_002368795.1 Eubacterium sp. UBA3782 | reverse complement strand
AACAGTACTTTGATACAATGAATCATTTTTCTCGATTCATCAACGGAAATACAGCAGCTTTTGTCCTTTATGGAATCATTATGGCTGGGGTTTTTGAGGAATGCGGAAGATATATAGTTCTGAAAACCATCATGAAAAAGAACCGTACCCGTGAAAATGCGGTTCTGTACGGTATCGGTCACG
>DFFG01000027.1:4405-10279 GCA_002368795.1 Eubacterium sp. UBA3782 | reverse complement strand
GAAAGCAAAGTGCTTGGGCTCCATCATCATGCCCTTGGAAAGGCCGCCCTTGCAGACCGCGATACCCATCATGCAGGTAAGCATCGGATCCTCGGAATAGTACTCATGGTTTCTTGCGCAGTAAACAGCGCGGTGCAGGTTCAGTCCGGGTGCGAACTGTGCCTGAACATTGGCCCAGAGGCCATCCTCACCAAACAGCTCGCCCTCTCTCTCTACCAGTTCCTGGTTGAAGGTAGCTGCAACGACAGGCTCGGTGGGCATAACTGCCATGGAAGCATGTGCTGCCGGATGATCCGGTGCAACATAGGTCGGCATGGAGGACTGAGACGGGTTCCACTTGACGGAGTAGCCGGCTACCTGGTCATAGGCGATACCGACCGGGCCGTCCTGTGCGAAGGTTCTCTTGTAGCCTACAGTATCCAGGTTCTCGAAATCGTCTCCGCCGTTCTCCACGAAGTTGATCGTCTCGTCCAGCGTCAGCTGCTCAAGCAGCTTGTCCCATTTCTCATCATTGATATCCAGAGCGCCGGCTGCCTTTCCGTTCTCATCCAGCTCGATGAAATCGATCAGGGCAAGGCCGTTGTCTGCGCCATAGACCAGTCCCTCACCGTTCTCGGTGAACTTCCAGGTCTCGTTGCGGAGGTCGACCAGCATCTTCTCGTTTGCGGTGATGCCGGTAACCGGATTCCAGCCAAGATTCCAGTCGCTTCTGGTGGTGTACTCAACTGCTTCGCCGATCTGGTTCTCCAGCTCCATATCCTGCAGTGCATTCTGTACGTTTACGGAGTAGGTCTCGGAATCGGTCTCTGCAAGGTTCCAGACGGCAACAGCCTCGGTATTGATCTGCTCGGCGTCTGTGCTCATGACCAGGCCATCCTCTGTGCCGCGCTTAACAGCCAGTATGTTGTTGATGGCTTCGTGAGCGCCGTTGCCCAGTGCAAAGTAGTAATCACCTGCATCCAGAACCCATGCACCGGTTGTACCGTCAGCCTTTGTCAGGGTGTCGTCATAGCTTGCGAAATACTGCGGATCGATCTCGATGGTCAGCGTCTCGCTCTCGCCGGGCTGCAGGATGCCGGTCTTGCCGAAGTTAACCAGCTGTACAGCTGCCTTCTCCAGGCCGCCTGCGGTATAGGGTGCCTGCACATAGACCTGTGCAACGCTCTTGCCGGCTACATCACCGGTGTTGGTGACGGTGACAGTAGCGGTGCCGACTTCACCGACCTTGAGGTCGATGCTGTCCAGCTTCTGCTCGAAGGTCGTATAGGACAGACCATAGCCGAAGGGATAGGAGATCTCGTCAGCATAGCTCCAGGCCTTGCCTGTGGAGGAGCCGGCTGCGGAATCTGCGCTGCCCTGGCCAAGGACTGCATCCTCGTATCTGGTCTCATAGTACTTGTAGCCGACATAGATGCCCTCGGTCTCGGCAAGATACCAGTCGCCGTAGTGCACATGATCGGTCATGTCTGTGGAGACCTGAGAATTGTTCTCATACATAAACAGGCCGTAGTTGACCATAGCCGGTGCGGAAAGGGAGCTGACCGCATAGGTATCCGGCAGATGACCAGAAGGAGATACGGTGCCGTCCAGGACATCCGCAACGCCCAGGAAGCCATAGTTGCCGGGCTCGCCTGCCCAGAGGATCGCATCGACATCCTCATCCTTCTTCAGCTCATCGATCTCCAGCGGATTGTCCGCATTGAGAACGACGATGACCTTTGTGGAATGAGCCTTTGCCAGCTCGATGACTGCCTTCTCATTCTCGGAAAGAGCCAGCGGACGCTCAAAGGAATCCTCCGGAGAGGAGCAGGTCATGCCAGGCTCATAATCCGCTGCCTCGGAGCTGTCTCGGGAGATCACCACGATCGCTGCCGATCCGTCGGCGGAAGAGGTCAGCTCATCCGAATACAGGGAGACAGGAGCCTCACCGACAAAATAGGTTGCTGCCGGCTCATAGGTCGCATCAAATGCAACTGCCAGCGCATGTCCGTACATAACGTTTCCAAACAGGTTGGACTGCATACGGAACTGATCCATGGAAGAATCTGCGTAGAAAGCCATCATGTCCTCATTAACAGAATAGCCTCTCTCGAGCAGAGCCTCCTCGATGCCGTATGCGGTCTGGCCCTCTGCCGCTACCGGAGAGGAACCCATCATGCCGCCCAGGATCGGGCTGGCGGAATTGAAGCCCCAGAGGGTCACCTTTTCAGAGGATTTGTCCAGCGGCAGCGCGCCGTTGTTCTTCAGAAGAACAGCACCCTCAGCGCCGATCTGCTCAGCAAGCTCCTGCTTTGCAGCCATCACCTCTTCCACAGAAGCAAACTCAGCCTCGAAATAATTCGAATCTGCCTCCGGGTCTCCTCCAGTCATCACATAGTTGCTTGTCCCAAGCCTTGTGTTGAGAAAGCTGGCACGGGATTCAGCCACGCCCGTTGCTGTCAGGGAAATGATCAGCAGTGATCCGGTGATCGTGGTCAGTCCGCGCCACAGTTTTTTTCCGGCCATCTTTTCTCCTCCTTTTCCATTTTCATGTCAAATGTCTGCCGAAATGCTGTATACTAAGAGTATACTACTAATTCTATAACACCAGCACGAACAGCATGCATATTGCACGAATGGTCAGCCGTTTCTCCGGCAGTCTGCGTTATGATGAGTATGGGGTAGAATATCCATACGGCAGAGCCGTATAGCGGCAATAATCCCAGAAGATACGGAACCCGAAAGAGGCCGGAACGGAAGCGGCTGGAATTGGAAATGCCACAACGGATGACAGCAGGCCGGAAGATGCCGGAACTCGATAAGGCAGCATGCAGCTTGCCGGCAGGCATGAAAGGATAAGAGTTATGTATCAGGCAGCGATCGTTGAAGATGAGAAAGATGTCCGAAACTATCTGAAGGACCATCTGGCGGAGAGTTTTTCCGCTTTGGGGATCGCCGTGGATTTCGACTTGTTTGGAAGCGGTGAAGATTTTCTGGACAATTTTGAGGACCGAATCCATTATGACATGATTTTCCTGGATATTGAGATGCCCGGAACGGACGGTCTGTCGGTATGCCGGCGCATCCGGCAGCTTCGCGAGGATGCCCTCGTCGTATTCATCTCCAACCGGGAGGAACTGGTCTTTCAGTCCTTCGAGGTGCAGCCCTTCCGCTTTATCCGGAAGAGCCACTTTGCCGACTTTTCCGATACCCTTGCCCGGGACATTGCAGACCGCTTAAGCCGCCGGGAAAAGAGGATCCTCCGGATCACGGAACAGCATCTGGGGACCATCTACTCCTTTCCTGTGGAAGACCTCCTGTATGTGGAGGCGCAGCTGCACAACTGCCGGTTCGTGCTTAAAGATGCTGATTATACCTTGCAGTACCGCTTCATGGATGTCGAAAAGCTGCTGGCCGACGAGCCGTTTATCCGCTGCCATCGTTCTTACCTCATCAACTGCAGCCATATCCTGCGGATCGGCCGGGATGCCGTGATCATGGATAACAAGGATGAGATCCCGGTCAGCCGCGGCCGCCGGGACGCTGTCCGCGAAGCCTTCACCGCCTGGTGCATAAAAGGATAAGCCTATGCTGACACTATTTGAATTATTCCGGGAGCTGATGGTTGAATGGGTCCTGTATGCCATCATCCTCGGCGGATCCCTTCACCGTCTTGCCAGCGACCGGCAGGAGCCCAGGATCGCCCGCTGGGAATACGCCATGCTTCACGGTTTTGGCGCTGCCCTGCTTCTTCCGGCCACCCTGGCGCTCCCTTTCCGGCCCCTGTTTGATACCCAGGGAAACGCGCTCTGGTTCTTTTTTGTCATGCTCATCTTCCTGTGCCTGGTCCTCTCCCGCATCTTCCTGCGTTTCTTTTATCGGGAGAGTGCCGGCTATCTGATGTTCTACATCCTGTTCCTGATCCTGACCAAGATCATCCTGTCTCTCCTCTATCAGCAGGAGCCGGTCATGGATCACCGGATCTACGCCGTTCTGGACATTGGCACTATCCTGCTGACCTGCGTCATGCTGGTCGTCATGACCTATCTGTTCCATCACTATGCCTTGAATCTGCAGATCCCGTTTCTTTTGTGGTCGTATCTTGGCGGCCTGCTTCTTCCCTTCAGCTTTCTGCTATTCTTCATCGCGTACTCGACAGGTCTGATTCCGCCCCTCTGGTACCTGCCGCTGATTGCCCTTATCATTCTCCTGAACCTGCCGGTCATCTACATAACCTTCAGCCGGATCATCCGGGCCTATGAAGACCGCGTCCGCCTGGAGCGGTCGATCGCCTATGTCAACGCCGAGCTGGCAGGCTATGAAGGCATGATCGACCTTGAAAAACGGATCCGCCATGAGCGGCACGAGTTGAAGAACAATTACTTCTACATCCGCATGCTGCTCTCCCAGGGACGGACCGAAGAGCTGAAAGAATATCTGGATACAGTCATCGGAGAGCAGATGGACGCCATCAGCCGGGTATCCACAGGAAACCCGCTGATCGACTACGTGCTCAACCAGAAGATCGCCGAAGCCCAGAAAGACGGGATCAAATTCATGACCAACATCCTGGTCCCCAAAAAGCTGCCCGTGGATGACACCCTCTTCTGCCGCATCCTGCTAAACCTCCTGAACAATGCCATCGAGGCCAGCCGGAAAGAAGAAGAAAAAGATATTCAGATCAGCCTGGACTGCCGCAATCACTACCTGGTCTGCCGCGTAGCCAACCGGGTCTCCGCCGATGTCCTGGCAGAAAACCCAGAGCTGCACACCACCAAGCCCGATGCCGCCGACCACGGCATGGGCATCCCGATCATCCGGAAAGCCGTCCGCGATGCCGGCGGCATCTATCAGACCTCCATGGAAAACGGATACTTCACCGCCGTCGTCATGCTGCCCATGGAAGAAGAGCCAAATGAAGACAAATGAAGACAGATAAAGCAAAAAGGGCTGCCGCGGCAGCCCTTTCACTTGTTTTATTAGTTGTTTTATTAGTTTATTAGTTTAATAATATAAGGCTTACTCTCGCCAACTATTAGCCTCTCTCCTCCTACTACTATTAGAATCTCTCTCCTACTACCAGACTATCTCTCCTACTAATCAGGTCGGTTGACTAAGAAGCAGGATCGGGCCGATCTTAGTCATTCTATTTTCGGTGCTTTCTCCTGGGAGTTTGACTAAATATGCTGGTCGGGCCAGTCTTAGTCTCTCTTTTTCGCCGCTTACTCCTGAAAGTGTGGCTAAGCATGCGAGTCAGGCCAGTCTTAGTCATCCACTTTAAGAATTCTTCATTCAAATATGTGGCTAAGATATGGCATCATGCCACCCTTAGGCACTTTTCTTCCGACGCTTATTCCTGAAAGTGTGGCTAAGCATGCAGGTCGAACCATTCTTAGCCATCCGCTTTAAGAATTCTTTATTCAAATAGGTAGCTAAGATACAACATCCTGCCAGTCTTAGGCACTCTTCTTCCGACGCTTATTCCTGAAAGTGTGGCTAAGCATGCGGGGTGATCCATTCTTAGTCTCTCATTTTTCGATGCGTACTCCTGAAAGTGTGGCTAAGCATGCGGGGTGAGCTATTCTTAGTCATCCGCTTTAAGAATTCTTTCTCTGAAGAGTTGACTAAGATATGGTTTCAGCCCGATCCAAGTCACGCCTTCTTATTTCTGACTAGGAGAATACCTTGATTTGGTTTGATTCCTGCTTTCTTTATCGCCACATTCTGGCTATAAACTCCGACTCTGCGCCTCTTCCCTGCTCTTTAGGCCTGGTCCTTAGGCCTACTCCTTAGCTCTGTTCCCTTGCCCTTCTTCTCAGCTCTGCTCCTTAGTCTTATTCCGTAGCCCTGTTTCTTACCTCCGCTTCTTAACCCTATTCCTTAGCCCTGCTTCTG
>DFFG01000027.1:0-4281 GCA_002368795.1 Eubacterium sp. UBA3782 | reverse complement strand
CTGGATTTGAATTCCGGGTGGAACTGCACGCCGACGTGGAAGCGGTTTTCCGGGACCTCGACGGCTTCGACCAGTGTGCCGTCCGGGGATGTGCCGGCGATGGCCAGTCCTGCTTTCACAAGGGCTTCGCGGTAGGCGTTGCTGTATTCAAAGCGGTGCCTGTGCCGCTCGGAGATCTGCTCTGCCCCATAGGCCTTCTCCATCATGGTTCCCGGATAGATTTTGCAGGGGTAGGCGCCCAGACGCATGGTACCGCCCTTGCTCTGCACCTTTGTCTGCTCTTCCATCAGGTCGATGACGCAGTATTCGCCATTTTCCGCGAATTCGCGGCTGTTTGCATCCGGGATCCCCAGGACGCTGCGGGCGTACTCGATGACGGAGACCTGCATGCCCAGGCAAATGCCAAAGTAGGGAATGTCATGTTCTCTTGCATAGCGGCAGGCCAGGATCATGCCCTCAATGCCGCGGACGCCAAAGCCGCCCGGGACCAGGATGCCGTCTGCTTTGCCCAGCTGCTCCTCCAGCGTGTCCTCCGAGAGCTGCTCGGAATCGATCCAGAGCACCTCCACATCGGCATCATTTTCATAGCCGCCGTGGTAGAGGGCTTCCCGTACGGACAGATAGGAGTCGTGCAGGCCAACGTATTTTCCGACGATGGCGATCCGAGTGCGGCGGCTTAAGTGATGGATCCTGTCCACCATGGCCTCCCAGTCGGACAAGCCGTCCATTTCTCCTTCAAGGCCAAGCTCACGGCAGACAACGGTATCCAGCCCATGGCTGTGCAGCATCAGCGGCGCCTCATACAGGCAGTCCATGGTATTGTTCTCGATGACGCAGTCCTTCTTGACGTTGCAGAACAGGGCGATCTTGTCCTTTATGCTCTGCTCCAGCGGCCGGTCCACCCTCGTCACGATGATGTCCGGATGGATGCCCAGGGCCTGCAGCTCCTTGACCGAATGCTGGGTCGGTTTGGATTTGAGCTCGTTGGAGCCGCTGAGGTACGGCACCAGTGTCACATGGATGAACAGGCAGTTTCCCGGCTCCTCCAGAGAGATCTGGCGGATCGCCTCGATGAAGGGCTGGCCTTCGATGTCACCGATGGTGCCGCCGATCTCGGTGATCAGGACATCTGCGCCCGTGCTTTCCGCACCTTTATATATGAAATTCTTGATCTCATCGGTCACATGGGGAATGACCTGGACCGTCTGCCCCAGGTATTCGCCCTTCCGCTCCCGGTTCAGCACGTTCCAGTAGACCTTGCCGCTGGTCAGATTGGAGTAGCGGGTCAGGTTCTCGTCGATAAACCGCTCGTAATGCCCAAGATCCAGATCGGTCTCCGCGCCGTCATCGGTCACAAATACCTCGCCGTGCTGAAAGGGGCTCATCGTTCCCGGATCCACATTCATGTAGGGATCCAGCTTCTGTGAAGCTACCTTCAATCCTCTCATCTTCAAAAGGCGCCCCAGTGACGCTGCCGTGATTCCTTTTCCAAGACCGGATACAACACCTCCGGTCACAAATACAAATTTTGCCATCTGCTCTGCCCCTCCTGCATCCATCAAATACCGGCTCCTGGATCCCCCTGACTACCGGCACAGGCCGTCTGTCATCCTCCGTGCGGGATCCGATCCGTCTGTCATTATGAAAAAAAGGACAAGCTGCCGGTCTGCCCGCGGCAGTCCGACGTCCTTGTCCTTTACAGGTCTACGATACTCTGATGAAAAACCACTGTCAATCGCGGTACCATACCTTTTTCGTATGCCATTTATCCGGTTATGCTATCTTTTTCCTGCCCCTTCCAGATGTGCTCATCCTGCACTCACCCAAGGCAAGATTAGTGCATCCGCTCCTAAAAAGTTTGTATTCTGCTGCCTCTCTCCTTCCTATATCCGCCTGCAAGCCCTGCATGCTCCCCCTTTGGTGTGCGCCCCTCTTCCGCGTTTGCAATTGACAAAGGGGAACCCTCTGGAGTAAAATTTCTGTTGGTAAAGACAAAGGCGTCTTTTGTGACACGCAAAAGACCTCTTTGTCTTTTTTTGTTCAGCAAACCTGATGCAAAAGCATCTTTTTTCAGCCTGGCTGCACAGGCATACGGAATATGGCAGATAGACATGTACACAGCCACATGGCTGCCACTGGCTGCATGAGCATATGGAATATGGCAGATAGACATGTGCACAGCCACATGGCTGCCACTGACTGCATGGGCATACGGAATACGGAGGCGTTACTATGTGCGGAATCGTTGGTTTTACAGGAGAACAGAACGCGGCACCCGTCCTGCTGGACGGCCTGAAGAAGCTGGAGTACAGGGGCTATGATTCGGCGGGCATCGCCTGCATGTACAACGGGGAGATCTCGGTCATCAAGGCCTCCGGGCGGATTGCCAATCTTTGTGAGCGGACCGATGACGGCCGCTCTGTTCAGGGACAGGCCGGGATCGGCCACACTCGCTGGGCGACCCATGGTGCGCCGACGGAGGAGAATGCCCACCCGCACCTGAGCAATGACGGAAGGTTTGCCGTGGTCCACAACGGCATCATCGAAAATTATCTGACGCTCCGTGAGGAGCTCATCCGCGATGGCTACCATTTTGACAGTGAGACTGACACCGAGGTCATCGTTCATCTGATCGAGATGTATTACCGGGGCGATATGCGGGAGGCTCTGGCCAAAACGACCAACCGGCTGTCCGGCTCCTACGCCCTGGGTGTGATCTGCACGGAGGAGCCCGGCCGGCTCTATGCCGTGCGGGAGGCCAGCCCTCTGATCCTGGGCATCGGTATTGGGGAGAATTTCTTTGCCTCGGATGTGACGGCCCTGGTCAGCCATACCCGAAATGTGATCTACCTGGATGACGGTGAGTTTGCCGAGCTGACGCCTGACTCTGTCCAGATCTTTGATATCACAGGCCGGACCATCGATAAAAAGATCACCCGCATCTCCTGGAATGTCCAGGCAGCAGAAAAGGGCGGCTTCGAGCATTTCATGCTCAAGGAGATCATGGAGCAGCCCGGCGCTGTCAAAGCGACCATTGCCCCCAGGGTGCGTGATGGCCGCATCGTCTTTGACGAGCTGACCATCGATCGCGAGATCCTCTCCGGCATCCGGAAGATCGTCATCACCGCCTGCGGCTCGGCCTACTATGCCGGCTGTGCCGGACGCTATGCCCTGGAGCGGCTCTGCCGCATCCCCGTGGAAACGGAGCTGGCCAGCGAGCTGCGCTACAGCGATCCCCTGATCGATGCGCACACCCTGCTGATCGTCATCTCCCAGTCCGGCGAGACGGCAGATACGATAGCTGCGATGAAGGAATGCAAGGCCCGGGGCGCCCGCACCCTGGCAATCGTCAATGTGGTCGGCAGTTCCGTTGCCAAGCTGGCGGATGATACCGTCTACACCTGGGCGGGTCCGGAGATCGCCGTCGCCACCACCAAGGGCTACACCACCCAGGTCACGGCCCTTTACATGCTGGCCCTGTACTTTGCCGACCAGCTCGGTCTGGCAGGCGATGCCTATGCCGAGCTTCTGAAAGCCCTGCAGCAGCTGCCCCGCCGGATCCAGCAGGCAATCGATATGAATGCCTCCATCCCTGCCCTGGCAAAAAAATACCACAAGAGCAAAGCGCTGTTCTTCATTGGAAGAAACACGGACTACGCCGTCGCCCTGGAGGGCGCGCTGAAGATGAAGGAGATCTCCTATCTGCATTCGGAAGCCTATGCCGCCGGTGAGCTCAAGCACGGCACGATCGCCCTGATCGAGGATCATCAGCCGGTGATCGCCCTGTGCTGCAACCCGCATATCATGGAGAAGACCCTCAGCAACATCGTAGAGGTCAAGGCCCGCGGCGCTGAGGTCCTGGCGCTGACCTTCCGGAACAACCACAAGATCCTGGCCGAGGCCGACGATCTCCTGTTCATCCCGGATATGGATCCGCTGTTCTCGGCGGTCATCGAGATCGTCCCGCTGCAGCTTTTAGCCTACTATGTGGCAAAGGAAAACGGATGCGATATCGACAAGCCAAAGAACCTGGCTAAATCGGTTACGGTTGAGTAGGATAGAAGCCGCAGCCGCCGCGCGTTTTGTCCCGTAAACAGCAGGATGCAGTCCTTGCACGAAAAAAGCAGAGCGAAAGCTGTTTTAGCGGATACGGCGGATAAGGTGGATATGGCTGTTCCTGCCTCCTGTTTCATGGATGAAAAAGAACGAAAACCCTCGTCAGCAGATGAGGCTGAAACAACTCACTCGGGGTGTCTCCCGCCTCTATAGGCGGTGGGAATA
>DFFG01000101.1 GCA_002368795.1 Eubacterium sp. UBA3782 | reverse complement strand
ATCGCCTTGCCGGGGAGCGTGGAATACGTCATCATCCCGTCATAAAAACTGGCGGTGCTGCCAGCCAGCTTATACGCACTTTTAATCTGCTCTTTTCTCGTCATAATGCACACCCCTCCAGGTGAAGGCTCCGTTCTTTTCGAAGATCTGCAGGCCAGGACTCCCCACAAAAACAGGCAAAAAGCCAGTGCAGAACCTTGGGACCGAGTTTTTAGGGTTAGATTAAACTAACTACCAGTAATATAAACCTTCCCGCCGGAAATATCAAGACAGATAGCCGGGACATTTTTCATTCTTAAGATACGAATTGTTTCCACAATAAAATAGCCAGCCATGTGCAATGTTGCTCACACATAGCTGGCCGTTTTATCGGAAACAGTTCTCTTTTATTTGCGAATCGGAAGGAAGAAGGAAAAGAGAACCGACCCCTTTGCCTGGGAGACACTGTCTGGTCTGCTTATTCTTCGATGAAGAGTACGCCCAGTGTCTTGGGGCCGCAGTGGGAGGATACGGTGCAGCCGGCGCGGGTGTGATGGACTTCGCGGCATCCGGAGGTTTCTTTGATGTATTGCAGCAGATCTTCGATGATCTGCGGCTCGATCTCGCCGGATTCGGTCAGAAAGATGTGGTTTGGCCGGATCTTTCTGTCTGTGAGCTCGTCTTTTACGTATTGCCGGTAGACCTGTTTCATGTTTCCGCGGTATTTTTTGAAGACGACGATCTTGCCGTCTACGAGCTTGAGCTCGGGCTTGATTTTCAGCAGGTTTGCGCCGAGGGCGACGATGCCGGAGCACCGGCCTCCTTTCCACAGGAATTCCAGGTTGTCGATGACGAAGGTCGAGGAGACTTTTTCCTTCAGGACCTGCAGATGCTCGTAGATGTCCCGGGCGCTCATGCCTTTGTCTCTGCACTCAGCTGCCTCGATGGCCAGCAGGCCGATGCCGGTGGAGAGCATCCGGCTGTCCACGACGTAGACGCCTTCCAGATCCTGCGCGGCCAGGCGTGCGGCGTTGCAAATGTTGGACAGCTCTGCGCTGATATCCAGATGCACGACCTCGAAGCCCTTTTTCGTAAAGCTTTCAAAAAAGTCGGTCATGTCCTGGATGCCGGGAGCTGCCGTCTTTGGCAGCATGCCGCTTTCGTGATAGTGCCGGTAAATGTCGTCCGGGGCGAAATCCTGCCCGTCGAGGTAGCTTTTGCCATCCAGGACGATGGTCAGCGGGATCGTTTTTATCTGAAAACGCTCCAGAAGCTCTGCTGTCAGATCTACCGTGCTGTCGGCCGTGATCACGACCGGCGGATGTGTATCCATGTTTATTTCAAAATTGCTGTCCGTTGACTGATTCATAGAAAGCCCTCCCCAAAACAGAATTTTTGTCTTGCAATGTGCTGCAGCCTGTGTGCTGCTTTTTCATGGAGTGCAGCTGCATTCCAGCTGCATTCCACCTGAATTCTGTGCGATGTGCACGCTGTCTTACCTAAAATCATTGTACTGTTTTGGGCAGGTATTTGCAAGCCGGCCCCTCTAGGGGGGCATGAAAGCTAACCTCCTTTCGTTTTCCATGCATCCAAAATCGGATGCAGATGTTTTTTTGGCCTAACAAAAAGGGGCTGTCGCACTAAGCAAAAGTGTACATAAATATTCTGAAGGGAACAGACCTCAGCTGGCACTTGGAGGAATCTTCTGATTCCGACTAAGTGCCACTGCGCTTTGGACAAGCGAGAGCGCTTCCCGTAAGAATATTTATGTATCAATTGCTTAGTGCGACAGCCCCCTTGCCAAAAGTTTTGTTTTTACTGTCTGTTTACCGAAGATAGAGCCTTCAATTCCATGAGAAACAGGCTTCCAAAATTTCGGTGCTCCTCCCGGTGGGTTATTTTTCCAGGATCCTGTTGCCGCGGTCCATCCATTTTCCTTTCCGATAATAGATGACCATGGCCACGTCGGTGACAAACCAGGAAGCCAGATAGCTCATGCAGAGCACGAACAGGGTATGGAAGTACAGGAACAGCGTTCCCATCCAGATGATCCGGAAAATGCAGATACCCAGGCTGATAATGATAAAGGGCCGCAGCGTATCGCCGGCGCCGCGCAGCACGGCGGAGAGGACTTCGATGATCGTCCACAGGAAGTAGAACGGGACAAAGTACAGCATGATCAGGAAGGTTGTTTCCTGCACGGCCGGATCTTTTGTCAGCAGACCAAGAAGCGGCCGCCCGACAAGGATGATCAGCGAGCTGATGGTCACCGTGATGACCAGATGCAGGAGCAGACTCTGACGGACGCATTCCCTGGCGCGGTCTTTTTTACCTGCGCCAATATTCTGGCCGATAAAGCTGGTGATAGCGGCGCCCAGGGCATTGCTTACCGCCCAAAAGATGCCGTCGACCTTGGATGTCATCGCCCAGGAGGCCACAACAACCGTACCCAGCGAATTGATGCCAACCTGGATGATGATGTTGGAGACGGCATACATGGAGGACTGGAGGCCAGAAGGGATCCCCAGGCGCATCATGTTGGCCAGGTACACGCCGTTCAGCCGCAGGCTGCGAAGGCTCAGGCGGTAGCTCTCCTTTGTCCGCAGGAGTCTTGCCGTGAGCAGGGCCATGTTGACGACCTGGGAAATGACGGTGGCGATGGCCACGCCCGCAATGCCCCACTGGAAAAGCAGGACAAACAGCAGATCCAGCACGATGTTTGCCACACAGCCTGCCACCATAAACAGGAAGGGGCCGACCGAGTCACCGACGGAGCGCAGGATGTTGGATTCCATGTTCAGGATCAGCACAAAAGGCACACCCAGGAAATAGATCTGAAGGTACAGGGTGGGTCGAGTAGACGGCTGGCATCGCT
>DFFG01000094.1:485-3713 GCA_002368795.1 Eubacterium sp. UBA3782 | reverse complement strand
CTTAACGCCATTGGGACGGTTCTATCTGTCTGGTATTCCGGGGAGGAGACATTTGGGGAGACATTTGTCTGGTTTTCGAGGCAGGTGCTGCCGGAGATGCAGCTTAGAAGGATAGTTATCATAGGGGAGTAGAAATGCGGATTATTATCTCACCGGCTAAACAGATGCGGACAAATACCGATGTTTTTGCCTGCAGTTCACTGCCGGTTTTTCTGGAGAAGACGGAATGTCTGATGCATTGGATACGGAGCATGTCCTATGAGGAACAGAAAAAACTCTGGAACTGCAGCGATAAGATCGCCAGGGAGAATGCCGGGCGGTTTGTTCGTATGGATCTGCGAAGCAATCTGACGCCGGCTTTGCTGGCCTATGACGGCATTCAGTATACCTATATGGCGCCGGCGGTTTTTGAGGATGGTCAGTTTGCGTATGTGCAGGAGCATCTGCGGATCCTGTCCGGGTTTTATGGTGTGCTAAAGCCCATGGACGGTGTTGTGCCCCATCGGCTGGAGATGGGATCCAGAGGGAGCGGTTATACCCTGCAGGCAAATGCGGGTACAGGTGCGCCAGACGAGGGGAGCCTGTATGATTTTTGGGGCGACAGCTTGTACCGGGAAGTGACAGCGGATGCGGATGGTCAGGGGTTACCGCAGAGCAGGACCATCATCAATCTTGCCTCAAAGGAGTATTCCCGGTGCATTGAGAAATATCTGCAGCCGGAGGATCGGTTCATCACGTGCATTTTCGGGGAGATAGAAGGCGGCAAGATCGTGCAGAAGGGCGTTTATGCAAAGATGGCCCGGGGGGAAATGGTGCGATATATGGCTGAGATCCATGCGGAGGAGCCGGAGCAGCTGAAAAGCTTTGCCTGGAGCGGCTACCGGTTTGATCCGGCCCGGTCCACCGACCGGGATTATGTCTTTATCCGTACGAAGGTTCCGGGGAAGGGAAGAAAATGAGCGAGAAAACGCCGCTGGCGATGTTGATTTATGAGAATACGGTTCCGGCTGCCTTTGTGCGCCGGATCAACCGTTTTGTGGCTGAAGTGCTGGTCGATGGCCGGACGGAGCGGGTCCACGTAAAAAACACCGGCCGCTTGAAGGAACTGCTGCTGCCGGATGCGAGGGTCATGCTGCAGAAGGCAGCGGATCCAAACCGGAAGACGGCCTACGATCTGATCTCGGTGTGGAGACCCGGCCTGGAATGGGTGAATATCGACAGCCTTGCGCCAAATGAACTGATGAAGCGGCTGCTCCTGCAGCAGGATTATGATGTGGTCAAGCCAGAGTTCACTTACGGTGAATCAAGGTTTGATTTTTATATGATGAAGCGTGTGCACCCTGCAGGCGCAGATTGTGCAGAAGGACTGCAGGAGGTGAACAGTGGACACAACGGTTCTGGAAAACTTCCTGCCCCGGGCATTGCGCCAACAGGAACAAATCCCACGGCAGCTGCAGGCCTTTTCCGCACCAAGCCCGCGTGGGGAATGGATGAGGAGAGATATCTGACGGAGGTCAAGGGCTGTACATTGGCGCCTGACCTGGAGCAGAGGATCGGATTGTTCCCGGATGCCCCGACGCAGCGCGGGGTAAAGCATTTGGATGAGCTGGCGGCTGCGGCGCGGGAAGGATACCATTGCCAGATCGCCTTTGTGATCCAGATGAACGGGATTCCCGTTGTGCTGCCAAATGACAGCACCCATCCGGAATTTGGGCAGGCTTTGGTTCGTGCCGTAAAAGCGGGCGTAAGGGTTGTATGCTATGGCTGCAGCGTGGAGGCCGACCGCATATGCATAACCGGAGTTGTGGATGATACCGAAAGATATACCAGAGAGCAGGATGGGCCTTTGGCTGAGTGACACGTTGATCCAGGCAAAACAGGGGGCTGTCGCACTAAGCATTTGATACATAAATATTCTTACGGGAAGCGCTCCCGCTCTGTCCTCGCGCAGTGGCACTAAGTCGGAATCAGAAGATTCCTCCAAGTGCCAGCGCTGCGGGGTGTTCCCTTCAGAATATTTATGCACACCTTTTGCTTAGTGCGACAGCCCCTGGTCAGCGGATGTTTAGCTTTTGCTCGACGGCTTCGAGCCCTGGCATGGCGCCCTGTGCGCCGGCTCCTTCGGTGGAGAGGGCGGCTGCGGCATTGGCGAAGCGCAGGGCGTCTGGCAGGGGCATTTCCTGGGAGAGGGCGTAGGCGAATGCGCCGTTGCAGGTGTCTCCGGCGCCGGTGGTATCGACAACGTTTGACGGCAGGGCAGGAATCTGCAGCAGCTGGCCGTCGGCGCAGCCTGCGGCTCCTTTTTCGCCGAGGGTGACGATCAGTTTTCCGTTCTGGCGGACGACCATATCTTCGATCGGTGTATGGTTATCGGCGAATACGATCCGCACCTCGTGCTCGTTCGGTGTAAGGTACGTTACATTTTCCAGCAGGTCCTGCGTGGCCGGCTTCGCCGGCGCCGGATTGTAGATGACGGTTTTTCCTGCGCTGTGCAGCAGATGCGCGGCATATTCTACCGTTTCCATCGGGATCTCGTTCTGGAGCAGGACGATGTCTGCCTCCAGGATGGCCGCCTGATGCCTGTCGATGTAGGCAGGCGTGACGCAGCTGTTTGCGCCGGCGATGACGGTGATGGCATTGTCGTTATCTGCGGCAAAGATCATGGCCAGGCCGGAGCTTTCTCCTTCTATGGCCTCAATGTGTCCGGTCTGCACCCCGTTTTTCTTCAGGTTTTCGATAAGCGGACCGCCAAAGGTGTCCGTACCGACACAGCCAAACATCGTGACATCCCCGCCGAGCCGGGCTGCAGCGACGGCCTGATTGGCCCCCTTGCCTCCCGGGAGATATTGGACGCCTCCGGCGGAGACGGTCTCGCCGGGGCTTGGAATTCGGGATACCGAAGCGGTCATATCCATATTGATGCTGCCGATGACGGCGATCTTATTCATAATGCTGCCTTTCTTTATCGCGTATTTTTACATCCGTATACTGCAATTGGTCTTTCATCAGAGGAAAACTATCGGTAATGTCCGGGTCATGAGCTGCCTTCCGGCTTTACCCGGTCGGTCCGCATGGATTGAAGAACGGGCCGGCACATGGGGATCGCCAGAAACAGGCTGAGGATATCTGCGACTGGCTGCGCGATCTGCACACCCAGCAGGCCGAAGAGCGACGGTAGAGGCCGGCACCGTAGTTTGTGCCGCAGACCGGCTGGAAGCCCTGGCCGAA
>DFFG01000094.1:0-438 GCA_002368795.1 Eubacterium sp. UBA3782 | reverse complement strand
TGGAAGCCCTGGCCGAAGCCAATAAGAGCGGAGTAAGCAAACATGGTGATGCGGCTGACGATGCTCATCGCTGCAATGGCGGCATCCGCCGAAGGAGCGCCCCAGGTCTTTGCCGCGACATTCAGAAGAACCGTGGCCACACCGCCGATGCCTTGGCGGCAGAGTGAAGGAATACCGCCGAGAAACATATGACGGAAGTAATGCATGGATGGTGTGACCAGCCGGAGATCGACCCGGATGGCCGCTCTGCGGATATTCAGGAACAAAAGCAAAAGAAAGCTGACCACCTGGCTCAGCACCGTGGCAAGGGCGGCGCCAGTCACGCCAAGATCCAGCCCGAAGATCAGAATAGGATCCAGCACAATATTAAGCACAGCACCCGAAACAATGCCGATCATGGCGATCGAAGCGCTGCCTTGAAAGTACAGCTGGCGCATT
>DFFG01000054.1 GCA_002368795.1 Eubacterium sp. UBA3782 | reverse complement strand
ATAAGCGCCGAACTGGCGCACAACCATCCCAAGTGTCTGGCCCAAGTGTCTGGCCGGCGGATTTGTCTGTGATGAGGAAAGAATTTTGAAAGGCGGAAGATGATGGAATTTCGTGAACTTGGGAATACCGGGCTCAGGGCCAGTGTGATCGGCATGGGCTGTGAGGGCATGAGTGAGGATAACTATGGAATGACGAAGGAGCTGTTCGATGCGGCTGAGCGGCTCGGTATCAATTATTTTGATCTGTATGCCCCGGACCCACAGCTGCGTGCTGCGGTGGGACGGGCGCTGCAGGGGAGGCGGGATAAGTTTATCATCCAGTCTCATCTGTGCTCGGTCTGGAAGAACGGCCAGTATTGCCGTACCCGTAAGCTGGAGGAGACGAAGAAGGGCTTTGAGGAGATGCTTTCTCTTCTTGATACAGATTTCATCGACGTCGGCATGATCCATTATTGTGACGCGATGGGAGACTGGGAGGAGATCGTGAATAACGGGATCCTGGATTTTGCGAAGGAGCTGAAGGCGGAGGGGCGTATCCGCCATATTGGACTGTCGAGCCACAATCCGCTGGTCGCGGAGCGGGCGGTTGTCGAGGGCGGCATCGAAGTACTGATGTTTTCCGTCAATCCCTGCTATGATCTGCAGCCGGCAAATGAGGATGTGGAGCAGCTCTGGAACGAGGACGCCTATGCCGGGACCCTCACCAATATGGATCCGGACCGACAGCGGCTGTACGAGACCTGCCAGCGCATGGGCGTCGGTATCACGGTCATGAAAGCCTTTGGCGGCGGAGATCTGCTGAGCGCCGAGCTTTCCCCTGCAGGCGCTGCTTTGACGGCAAACCAGTGCATTGCCTATGCGCTTTCACGCCCGGCGGTGTCTGTGGTCCTGGCAGGCGCGCATACCGTCAGAGAGCTGGAGGAAAGCGCCGCATACTGTGACGCAGACGATGCGGCGCGCGATTATGCAGCTGCACTGGCATCCTTCCCGCGCATCCACTGGGAGGGTCACTGCATGTACTGCAGCCACTGCGCACCCTGTCCGGAAAAGATCAGCGTGGCAGACGTGACAAAATTCCTGCACCTGGCCAAAACACAGGGAGAAGTGCCAGAGACGGTCCGCGAGCATTATAAGGTCCTGCCGCATCATGCAGAAGAATGCATCCAGTGCGGCACCTGCGAGACCAGATGTCCCTTCGGCGTCGCCATTCGCGAAAACATGAAAGAAGCCGTCCGGGTATTCGGATACTGATACGACCGGGCTGTCCGGGTGACAGTCGGGGGACAGTTGGGGCTGTCGCACTAAGCAAAAGGTGTGCATAAGTATTCTGGAGGGAACATCCGCAACGCCGGTACTTGGAGGAATGGAACATTCCGACTTAGTACCGCTGCGTGAGGACAGAGCGCGAGCGCTTCCCGCAAGAATATTTATGCACGCTTTGTTTAATGCGACAGCCCCTTTTGTCTGCCCTTTCGTCTGCCTTTTGCCCGCTTTTTCCCGGGAACCGATGACACCGGGTCTTTTATGGGGTACAATGCAGGCAAAGCGCGGCTTCATCCGGGATGAAGGCGCTTTATGTCTTGAATGCATTTTTGGGGCACGTTATGAGGGATGTGTGGCAGTTTCCATTGTCTGCCGTTTTTCTGCGGAGAGGGGTGACGGCCCTGTGGGTGATTACGGTCCTGCGGGCGATAATTGGTCTGCAGGGGATAACGAGCCTGTGTGCATGTTGATGATGTGCAAAATCTTTAAGGGAGTTTTGAGAATCTCATGAAGATCCTTTTGGTGGCGGTGAACGCTAAGTTTATTCATACCTGTCCTGCGGTTTACAGTCTGAAGGCCTGTGCGGAGCTTCAGAATATCGATGGCCTGACGATCGCGGTCCTGGAGTTTACGATCAATGACCGCTATCAGGATGTTCTGGCGGGGATCCTGGCCCAGGATGCGGATGTGATCGCTTTTTCTTCTTATATCTGGAATACGGACCGGATCCGACGGCTGATCCGGGATATTCGTCTGGTCAGGGGCGGGAGCGTCCGGCTGTGGGCCGGCGGCCCGGAGGCGACCTATTATCCGGAACGGTTCCTTCGGGAGGACGGCGCGGATCTCTGCATGCTGGGCGAGGGGGAGGATGCTTTTTCCGCTCTGGCGGCAGATTATGCTGGAAAGGACAAAGGCGCATCCCCGATTGCCGAGCGCGAGGCCGACAGCTGTCTTCGCGGGATCGCTTTTCTGCGGGAGGGCGATCTGGTTTCCACGGGCCTTGCGGCGCCGGTGGATATGGATGGGATCCCGTTTCTTTATCGGGATCTGACGCTGTTTTCCGACCGGATCCTGTACTATGAATCCAGCCGGGGCTGCCCGTTTTCCTGTGCCTACTGCCTGTCCGGCCGGGAGAGGGGGATCCGCCGGCGGAATCTGAATACGGTAAGGCAGGAGCTGCAGTTTTTCCTGGACCAGCGGGTCCGGCAGGTAAAATTCATCGACCGGACCTTTAACTCTGACCCGGATTTTGCGATGGCGATCTGGCGGTACCTGCAGGAGCACGACAACGGGGTGACGAATTTTCATTTTGAGATCGAAGCAGACCGGATGACCGGGGAGGAGCTGGCGCTGCTGCAGGGGCTGCGGCCGGGCCTGATCCAGATGGAGATCGGCGTGCAGTCGGCAAATCCCGAGACCCTGCGAAGCGTGCACCGGCGGCCGGAGCTTACCCGTATTGCGGAGGTGATGGCGGCGCTGGTACCGGCACAGAACATCAACCTGCATCTGGATCTGATCGCGGGCCTTCCCTATGAGGGGATGGAAAGCTTCCGGCACTCTTTTAATACGGTATACGCGATGCAGCCGCACCAGTTCCAGGTCGGCTTTTTGAAGCTGCTTAAGGGGACGGAGCTGTACGACCGGCGGGAGGAGTATGGCCTGGTCTGCTCCGGCGACATCCCTTATGAGGTGCTGAAGACCCGGTGGATGAGCTACGGGGAGCTGGAGATCCTGCACCGCATCAGCGACCGGGTGGAGGAAACGGTAAACAGCCAGGGGTTCCGGCGAAGCCTTCCTTTGGCAGAGAAGCTGTTCCCGGACGCCTTTGCGCTGTTTGAAGCTTTGGCGGCGTACTACCGCCGGGAGGGATATGAGCAAAAACGGCCTTCCGTCTTCCAGCGGTATGATATTTTTTCCGCGTTTCTGCAGGAGCGATGGGCTGCGCTGGGGGAGGATGCGCAGCAGGCCGCCGCAGATGCACTGAAGGTCACCAGAGAAGAGGCGCTGCCGCTGATCCTGGAGACGGTGCGGCTGGACCGCTGTCTGCACACCCATCAAAGCCGCCGCATGACGGCAGCGGAGGCCTTCCATTTTCCGGGAGAAACCTTGCACCTGCGGTTCGATTACCGGAGCTGTTCCCCGGTAAATGGAGAAGCCAGCGTGGCGGAGATCGTTCCCCCGGGCGAAGGAGAGAAAAGATGAAAAAACTGCTTCTCTGGATGCTCGTGGCAGCAGGGATCATGCTGGTCCTGCCATGGCTCACGGTAACCTTTGTAAAAGGCGACAGCCCCATTGTCTGCTTGCACTTTCCGGCAGAAGAGAGTATAACTACATATGCTGCGCGAAACTGCTCCTATGGCCTCCATGGGAGATTTTTTTCGCATCAACTGCATTTTGTGCACGGCGCCTGCCGTACGGAAGGGATTTTATATGCGCATTATTACGATCAGCCGGCAGTTTGGCAGCGGCGGACGCGAGCTTGGCGAGCGTCTGGCCAGAGCGCTTGGCTTTGACTATTACGATAAAGAGATCATCCAGATGCTGACGGAGCGGCATGATCTGGATGAGGAGTTTGTCCGGGAAGTGCTTTCGAGGCACGGCTGGGACCAGGTCCAGCTGAATTACCGTACCACTTTTTCCCAGCCGCTGGTCAACCCGACCTTTCATACCAGTGTTCTGCGCCGGCAGAGTCAGATCATCCGGGAGATCGCCGAGGCCGGTCATGACTGTGTAATCGTCGGGAGGGATGCGGATGTGCTGCTCCAGGAGTATGCGCCTTTCCGTCTGCAGATCTGTGCCGATATGGAGTCCCGTCTTGCCAGGTGCATGAAGTATGAGGAGCGAAAGGAGCCGTCCGAGCGGCTTTCCGAGCGTGCCATCCTCCGGAATATCCGACGGATCGATAAGAACCGCATGCGCACCAGGGAGATTCTGACGGGCAGGAGCCTGGGGGATAGCAGCGGTTTTGACCTGAGCGTGAATGCATCCGGAAGAGATCTGAAAAAACTTGCCGCTGCGCTGGCGGATTTTTCCATCCACTGGTTTGAGGACAGAACAGAATGAGTAAACAAAAAGAAAAACTCCCCCTGACCGAGGGGGTCATCTGGAAGCAGCTGCTCCTGTTTTTCCTGCCGATTGCGGCGGGGACATGTATCCAGCAGCTGTACAATACCTTTGACGGTCTGATCGTGGGCCGGTTTGTCGGCACTGCCGCGCTGGCTGCGGTGGGCGGCAGCGCAGCCCAGATCATCAACCTGCTGATCGGCTTTTTCGTGGCAGCGACCGCCGGAGCCTCCGTTGTTATCGCCCAGATCTACGGTGCCGGGCGCACGGAGGACGTGCAGAAGGCAGCAGGCAACGCCATCGCCGTATTTGGCCTGATCGGCTGCGCGCTGACCATTTTTGGCCTGTTTGCGTCCCGTGCCATGCTGCTTCTGCTGCAGACACCGGCTGACACGCTGGACGGCTGTGCGCCAGTTCGGCGCTTATGAT
>DFFG01000017.1:22644-56087 GCA_002368795.1 Eubacterium sp. UBA3782 | reverse complement strand
TGATCTGCAGCGGAGACGCCGGCGTATACGGCATGAGCGGTCTGATGTATGAGGTTGGCGTCGATTATCCGGACATCGACCTGAAGATCATTCCGGGTGTTACGGCAGCCATCGGCGGCGGTGCCGTTCTTGGCGCGCCCCTGATCCATGATTTCTGTCTGATCAGCCTGAGCGATCTGCTCACCCCCATCGAGAAGATAAAGAAACGTCTGAAAGCTGCCGGCGAGGCGGATTTCTGTATCGTTCTCTACAATCCCTCCAGCCACAAGCGGAGCGATTATCTGGAGAAGGCCTGCGAGATCCTTCTGGAAGACCGGAGCCCGGAGACGGTCTGCGGTACGGTCGAGAATATCGGCAGAGAGGGCGAGACCATGAAGGTCATGACCCTGGGCGAGCTGAAGGAGACCAAGGTCAACATGTTCACGACCGTATTTATCGGCAATTCCCAGACCAAGGTGATCGACGGAAAAATGGTCACCCCCAGGGGATACCGCGATGTATAAGGTCCTGCTTTTTGCCGGGACCTCCGAGGGCAGAGAGACGGCAGAGGGCATCCGGAAGCTCGGGATCCCCGCCTGCGTATTCACTGCTACAGAGTACGGTGGAAGTCTGATCGGCGAGGGGCCGGACCTGGATGTAAAAAGCGGACGTATGACGGCAGAAGAGATGACCCTGTTTTTCCGGGAGCACGCAGCACCGGGTGCCGTGGTTGTGGATGCCACTCATCCTTATGCGGCCGTGGTTACGGAAAACATCTGTGAGGCCTGCGAGGCGGCCGGTTTGCCGTACCTTCGGGTGCTGCGTGCCGGAGCGGACCTTTCCGCCATGCAGTCCGAGGATGAAAACGGCGGCCGTGTGATTCTTGTGGATTCCACAGAGGCAGCCGCCAACTGGCTGTGCCAGAGGGAGGGTAATATCCTTCTTACCACAGGCAGCAAGGAACTGCCGGTCTTTAGCAGGATCCCGGAATACAAAAGCCGGGTCTATGCCAGGGTGCTTTCCCTGCCAAAGGTCGTATGCGAATGCGCAGAGCTTGGATTTTCCGGAAAGAACCTGATCTGCATGCAGGGGCCGTTTTCAGAAGAAATGAACATTGCTCTGATCCATCAGACCGGGGCAAAGTACCTGGTTTCCAAGGATACCGGTGCAGCCGGCGGATTTCCGGAAAAGGCCAGCGCGGCCGAAAAATGCGGGATCTGCCTGGTGGTCATCGGACGTCCCCTGGAGGAAGAGGGAATATCTGTTGAGGAATGCCTGGCATTCCTGAAGGAGAAACAATGCGTGAGATAGCGGTGATCGGCGTCGGCATGGGTACGCCGGGTTCAATGACAGTGGAGGCGGCAGATTTTTGCCGCGGCGCACAGCTGCTGATCGGTGCCGAGCGGATGCTCGGTGCCGTTGAAATGCGGGAAGGACAGATCCGCTGCGTGGAATATCTGCCGGATAAGGTCTGTGCCTGCATCGAGGCCCATCCGGAGGCAGAGCGGGTCGCCATTTTGCTTTCCGGCGACGTAGGCTTTTTCAGCGGCGCCAAAAAACTTCTGGAGGCGATCCCGGATGCGGCCGTTTATTCCGGGATATCCTCTGCTGTCTGTTTTGCCGGGCGGCTTCGGATGTCCTGGGAGGACTGGAAGCTGACCAGTTCCCATGGACGGCACTGCAACCTGATCGGCGAGATCACAAGGAACAAAAAGGTCTTTACGATCCTGGGCACGAAGGATGCCGCCGCAGAGATCTGCCGCAAGCTGGTATACTATGGGCTGGACGGGATCCGGATCCACATCGGTGAGAACCTTGGCTACCCGGAGGAACGGCTTCTTTCCGGAGTGCCGGAGGACTTTGCCGAGCATGCTGGCACACCCCTGTCGGTGATGCTGATCGAAAATCCGTCGCCCAGACGGACCGTGGTCCACGGCATTCCTGACGAGGAATTTATCCGCGACAAGGTGCCGATGACCAAGGAGGAGGTCCGGGAGATCTCTGTCTCCAAGCTGCAGCTCGCCGAGGATTCGGTCATCTATGATATCGGTGCGGGAAGCGGCTCCTGCTCCGTGGAGATGGCGCTGATGGCTGTGCAGGGAAAGGTTTACGCCATCGAGAAGAACCCGGTGGCCGTAGAGCTTCTGCATAAAAATAAGCGGAAATTTGCCGTGGACAACATGGAGATCATCGAGGGCGAGGCACCGTCTGCCATGGCGGATCTGCCTGTGCCGACCCATGCCTTCATCGGCGGGAGCTCCGGAAACATGAAGGAGATCCTGCAGGTTCTTTTGGAGAAAAATCCGCATATCCGTGTCGTGGTCAACGCGATCACGCTGGAGACGGTGGATGAAGCCCTGGCACTTCTTGGGAAGGAGCCGTTTACCGGGCTCGATATCGCTGCCGTTTCCACGGCAAAATCAAAAACCGTCGGCAGATATCATATGATGATGGGCCAGAATCCGGTCTACATCTTTGCTGCCGATGCTAAGGACAGGTGAGCATATGCAGATCCCTCGGTTTATGATCGCCGCGCCCGCTTCGGGAAGCGGCAAAACGCTGATTACCTGCGGTATCCTGAACCTGCTGAAACGAAGAGGGCTGAAGATCGCCTCCTTCAAGTGCGGGCCGGACTTTATCGATCCGATGTTCCACACACGGGTTCTGGGGACAAAAAGCCGCAATCTGGATACCTTTTTTACGGATGAGAAGACAACAAGAGCCCTTCTGGCAAAAAATGCCGCGGACTGTGACCTGGCCGTGATGGAGGGTGTCATGGGATATTTTGACGGCATCGGCCTGGACAGCTCCAGGGCCGGCGCCTCGGACCTTGCCCAGATCACAGATACGCCGGTGTTCCTGATCATACCGGCCAAGGGCGTCAGCCGCTCAGTGCTGCCGATGATCAAAGGCTTTCTGGACTTCCAGGAGAAGCCCTGTATCAAGGGGCTGATCCTGAACAGGGTCTCACCGATGCTGTATCCCCGCATGAAGGAAATGATCGAGAACGAGGTGGATGTCCCGGTGGTGGGCTATGTGCCTGTGGTCAACGAGTGCGCCCTGGAGAGCCGCCATCTGGGCCTTCTGATGCCCGATGAGATCGCATCCCTCCAGGACAAACTGGACCTTCTGGCAGACCATCTGGAGAAGTCTCTGGATGTCAATCTGATGCTCTCCATCGCCCAGACGGCGCCGGAGATCACCGACTGCCTGCCTGCGGCGGAAAAAAGAAAACCCGTGCGCATCGGCCTTGCCAGGGATGAGGCCTTCTGCTTTTTCTATGAGGATAATCTGCAGCTGATGCGGGAGATGGGAGCAGAACTTGTGGAGTTTTCACCCATCCACGATGCCCATCTGCCGGAGGATCTGGACGGCCTCTGGCTGCATGGCGGCTATCCGGAGCTCTATGGCAAAGAGCTGGCGGAAAACGTGACCATGCGGGAGGAGATCCGCGCGGCCGTATCTTGTGGCCTTCCGCTTCTTGCGGAGTGCGGCGGCTTTCTGTACCTTCACAGCGAGCTGAAGGACAGTGACGGTAACATCTGGCCTATGGCCGGCGTAATTCCGGAGAAAGCCTTCTATACCGGCAGGCTGCAGCGCTTTGGCTATATGACCATGAGCGATGGCACCTATTTTGGCGAGGAGATCGGACCGGTGCGGTCCCATGAATTCCATTATTATGATTCCGAGGATCCCGGGGATACCTTCCTGGCAAAGAAGCCCTCGGGGAACCGCTCCTGGCGGGCAGTCCGTTCGGGACCGTCCATGCACATCGGATTTCCGCATCTTTATTTTTACGCCAATCCAAAGCTGGCCGGGGTCTTCCTTGACACAGCAGAGAAATTCAGAAAACGCAGGATGGGAGAGACATTATGATCTTGTTTTCCTTTGACCGGATCTTTCCGGCGGTCGTGCTGGGCTTTATCCTGGATCTTCTGATCGGCGACCCGGCATGGCTCTACCATCCGGTGCGGCTGATCGGAAAGCTGATCGACATCAGTGAGGCCTTCTGGCGCCGCCGTTTTTCCAAAGATAAAAAAGGCGAACGCATAGCAGGTGTATGCTGTGCACTGACGGTGATCCTGGTCACGATGCTGGTGACAGGGGGCCTGCTGTTCGGCGCCTACCGCATCAACTTCTGGCTGGGCTTTGCGCTGGAGACCTTCTGGTGCTGGCAGCTGCTGGCGGTAAAGTCTCTCCGGACAGAGAGCATGAAGGTCCATCATGCGCTGACCACCGGAAGCCTGGACGATGCCAGGTATGCGGTATCCATGATCGTCGGCCGGGATACGGAGCGGCTGGACGAGACTGGCGTGACAAAGGCCTGCGTCGAGACCATCGCCGAGAGCACCTCGGACGGTATCGTTGCACCGCTGCTGTTCATGCTGATCGGCGGCGCTCTGGGCGGCTTTTTCTACAAGTCCATCAACACGATGGATTCCATGATCGGCTACAAAAACGACAAGTATCAATACTTCGGTACCTTTGCGGCAAAGCTGGATGATGTCGTGAACTTCATTCCTGCAAGGATCGCCGGCCTCCTCATGGTGCTGGCCAGTCTGATGAGCGGCTTTGATGCAAAAAACAGCTGGAGGATCTTCCTCCGTGACCGGAAAAAGCATGCCAGCCCGAACTCCGCCCATACGGAAGCGGCCATGGCGGGGGCATTGAATATCCAGCTCGCCGGCGATGCCTATTATTTTGGAAAGCTGAAAAAGAAGCAGACGCTTGGCGACCCGAACCGTCCGATCCGTCCGGACGATATTATTCACGCAAACAATCTGACACTGGCCACGGCGGTCCTTGCCCTCTTGTTTGGGGTGCTGATCCGCATCGTGGTGCTTGTCATTTTCTGAAAGAAGGCAGAGCTTATGCTGACACAGGTACACGGCGGCGATATCTATCGCCACAAAGGTGTCATCGATTTTTCTTCCAACATGAATCCCCTCGGCACGCCGGAGGGGGTGATACGCGCTGCTCAGGAGAGCATGACGCGGATCAGCAACTATCCGGATGTGTTCCAGACGGAGCTGATCGAAAGCATTGCGGCGTATGAAGGCGTACCGGCAGAGCAGATCATCTGCGGCAATGGCGCAGCAGAGCTGATCTTCATGTTTGCTGCGGCCCTTCGTCCAAAGCAGGCGCTGATCCTGGCACCGACCTTTGCCGAGTACGAGCAGGCCCTGCACAGCGCAGGCTGCGGCGTGCGGCTCCATACCCTGCGGGAGCAGAATGGCTTTACCCTGACCGAGAGCATTCTTGGTGATATCAACAGCCGTCTGGATGTGGTGATCCTCTGCAATCCGAACAATCCGACCGGACGCCTTGTCGATCCGGAGCTTCTGGGACGGATCATTGACCGGTGCAAAGAGCTTGGGATCTGGCTGATGATCGATGAATGCTTCCAGGATTTCTGTGATGCATGGACGGCCCTGTCGGCAAAGGACCGGCTGGCCGACGCGCCAAAGCTTTTTCTGCTGAAGGCCTTCACCAAGCGCTATGCCATGGCAGGGATAAGGCTTGGCTACGGTCTGTGTGCTGATGAAAAAATGATGGATGCCATGCGCCGGACCGTGCAGCCCTGGAATGTCTCGATCCCGGCCCAGGAGGCTGGAATCGCAGCCCTGAAGGAGACGGCCTATGTGGAAGAGGCACGCAGGATCGTAAAGGAAGAGCGGGCATTCCTGAAGCAGGAGCTTGCAAGACTCGGATTTACCGTGTACGATTCCATGGCAAACTACATCTTCTTCCGGGGGCCAGAGGGACTTGTGGAGCATGCTCTAAAGTCAGGCATCCTGATCCGGGATTGCTCCAACTATCACGGGCTTGGCAGAGGGTATTACCGCGTGGCAGTCCGCAGGCATGAAGACAATATGAAGCTGATCGAAGCATTGAGGTGAGAGATATGGCAAAAGCAATTATGATACAGGGAACGATGTCCAACGCGGGAAAGAGCCTTCTGGCCGCCGGCCTTTGCCGGATCTTTCACCAGGACGGCTACCGCGTAGCTCCCTTTAAGGCGCAGAATATGGCGCTGAATTCCTTTATCACCCGGGAAGGGCTGGAGATGGGCAGAGCCCAGGTCATGCAGGCAGAGTGCGCCGGCGTGGAGCCGTCGGTGCTTATGAACCCCATCCTGCTCAAGCCCACCAACGATACCGGATCCCAGGTCATCGTCAACGGCGAGGTGATCGGAAACATGGGCGCCCGGGAATACTTTGCCTACAAGCCGCAGCTGATCCCCGATGTGATGAAGGCCTATAATGCGCTTGCCGCGGAAAACGACATCATTGTCATCGAGGGTGCCGGAAGCCCCGCAGAGATCAATCTGAAGGATGCGGACTGTTTCGTCAATATGGGTATGGCCAAGCTGGCCGGCGCACCGGTCCTTCTGGTGGGCGATATCGACAGAGGCGGCGTGTTTGCCCAGCTGGTCGGTACCGTAGAGCTTCTGGAGCCGGATGAGCGGGCCATGGTGAAGGGCCTCGTCATCAACAAATTCCGCGGCGACAAGACGATCCTAGATCCCGGCATCGAGATGCTGGAGAAGCTGGCCGGCATCCCGGTCGTGGGTGTTGCTCCCTACCTGTACATCGAGGTGGAGGATGAGGACAGCCTGACCGAGCGCTTTGACCGTGACCAGACCGTCGGCCAGATCGACATTGCCGTGATCCGTGTACCGAGGATCTCGAATTTTACGGATTTCAATCCCTTTGAAAAAATGGATGGTGTTTCCCTCCGCTATGTAGACCGCGTCAGCGATCTGAAGCAGCCCGATATGATCATTCTTCCCGGAACGAAAAACACCATGGAAGATCTTCTGTGGATGCGTCAGAACGGACTGGAGGCTGCCGTCCTGAAGGCAGCTGCAGCCGGCACGGTGATCTTTGGTGTCTGCGGCGGCTATCAGATGCTCGGCGCGACCCTTTCCGATCCCTTAGGCGTAGAGGCTGGCGGCACCATCAGCGGCATTGGCCTGATCCCGATGGATACCGTCTTTGCCGGTGACAAGACCAGGACCAGAGTGGATGGCTGCTTTGGCCAGGTGGAGGGCGACCTCGCAGGGCTTTCCGGAACAGAGCTGGAAGGCTATGAGATCCACATGGGCGTATCCACCCTGCGGGACGGCGCGAAGGGTCTCACCGATATCGTAGATACCAACCGGGAAGACGCAGACCGTAAGGCCGACGGCGCACAGTTTGGCAATGTCTACGGCACTTACGTGCACAGTGTGTTCGACAAGGAAATGGTGGCCGACCGGATCGTGGAGGCGCTGGGCAAGAAGAAGGGCATCGACACATCGGCCATGACCGGTGTAGACTACCAGACCTTCAAGGAGACCCAGTACGACATCCTTGCGGCAGAGCTGCGGAAGCATATGGACATGAAGCGGATCTACCAGATCCTTGAGGAAGGTGTCTGACAGACACCGGGACAGGAGGAAAGCAGGATGAATAAAAAGATAGAGCTTGAAAATGTAAAGCCAATGGATATCGAGACGAGAAGCTTTGAGATCATCACAGAGGAGCTGGGAGAGAAAAACGAAAAGCTGATCCCCGGCACCGAGCTGATCGTCAAGCGCTGCATCCACACCAGCGCCGACTTTGACTACGCAGACAACCTGTGCTTTTCCGACCAGGCAGTCCAGAAGGCCATGCAGGCCATAAAGGAAGGTGCCTGCATCGTGACCGACACCCAGATGGCCAGAAGCGGCATCAACAAAAAGGCCCTGGCCAGATACGGCGGCGAGGTGTACTGCTTTATGTCGGATGAGGATGTCGCGGCGGAAGCAAGGGCACGGGGCGTGACCCGGGCCGTCGTCAGCATGGAAAAGGCTGCAAAGCTGGACAAAAAGGTGATTTTTGCCATCGGTAATGCACCGACAGCACTGGTTGCCCTCTATGAGATGATCGAAGCCGGAACCCTTTCACCCGAGCTGGTCATCGGCGTTCCTGTAGGTTTTGTCAACGTGGTGCCCTCAAAGGAGCTCATCATGCAGACAGACGTTCCCTACATCGTGGCCAGAGGCAGAAAAGGCGGCAGCAACATCGCGGCATGCATCTGCAATGCACTGCTGTACATGATCAACAACGACCGGCTGTACTAAATAATAATTCCGTAACGGCAAAGGAGCTGCCACACGAAACATGAATCGTGCATAAACATTCTGGAGGGAACATCCGCAGCGATGGTTCTAGGAGGAATCTATTCATAGATTCCGACTTAAAACCACTGCGCTTTGGACCGAGCGAGAGCGCTTCCCGAAAGAATGCTTATGCACGTAATGTAACGTGCGGCAGCTCCATCGTATATGTGCTTTACGTTTTATGACGCTTCCATGCTTTTGGCATGTGCCCGGCGCCTACAGGCGTGATCCGGTCTATTCGTCCCAGCCTTCCAGGAACCGGTAGATGATGAGGATGCGGTGGACGGCCTCCCCCTCCTTCAGCGGGATATCCGCCGGATCGGTGGCTGCGGGCAGATCAGGATCGGGCTCTTTCCATTCGAGGTCGATCCAGTCATAGGCTGCGGCCTTTGCATTTTCGATGACATCCATCAGGTCTTCGCCGTCAGCCTCGCACATGGCCAGATCGGGGAAACGTGCGTGGTAGGTTCCGTCACTGTTCCGGCTGATGACGGCAGGATAATAAAATTTCATGTTTACGTGCCTCCTTTTCAGAAACAGTGTACCACCGGCCGGATGGATGTGACAAGGAGGACATCATACAAAACGAAGGAAACCAAAGTAAACCAAAGGGATAAGGAGCAAGGTGTGGCTGAGAACGGCGGAGACAGAACGGATAAACAACTGAATAAAGAGATCCGCATTTCCGTCCGTGCGCTGGTGGAATTTCTGCTGCGGTCCGGCGATCTTACTGCCGGACACGGCGGCTTTGCCGACCGGGAGGCAATGCTGGCAGGGGGACGGATCCACCGGAAGCTTCAGAAGAGGCGCGGCGCGCTCTACCGGCCGGAGGTTTCTCTTCGTTACGTTACTGAGGAAGAAAACTATACCCTGGTGATCGAAGGACGGGCGGACGGGATCTTTGAGGAGGAGACTGCAGACGGCCCGATCACGGTGATCGAGGAGATCAAGGGGATCTATGCAGATCCGGAGCGGCTGGAAGGACCGGTCCCGGTGCATCTTGCCCAGGCAAAATGCTATGCATGTATCTATGCTATGCAGAATAGGAAAGAAAACATGCGGGTGCAGATGACCTACGTCAACCTGGAGACCGAGCATGAGCGCCGCTTTTTTGAAGAATATTCCTATGCAGAGCTGGATGCATGGTTTTCTGATCTTCTGGATGATTACCGGCGGTGGGCGGATTTTCGTGTCAGCTGGGAGCTAAAGCGAAACGCGTCCATGCAGGGGCTGGAGTTTCCTTTTGCATACCGGAAGGGGCAGCACCAGCTGGTCATCGATATCTACCGCACGATCCTCCGGTCAAAGCAGCTGTTCGTACAGGCGCCGACCGGGATCGGCAAGACCATATCCGCGGTTTTTCCCTCTGTGCGGGCTCTGGGCGAGGGAAAGGCGGAAAAGATCTTTTATCTTACGGCAAAGACCATCACCCGTACAGTGGCGGAGGAGGCCTTTTCCATCCTGCGGGAAAAAGGGCTGTGCTGTAAAAATATTACCCTGACGGCCAAGGACAAGGTGTGCATCCTGGAGGAGCCGGACTGCGATCCGGCCCGCTGCCCGAGGGCAAAAGGGCACTATGACCGGGTCAATGACGCGGTATTTGAAATGGTGACAACCGGGCAGGATTACAGCCGGGAGAGTATCCTGGCCCAGGCAGAGAAATGGCAGGTCTGTCCCCATGAAATGCAGCTGGATGTCGCTGAATTTATGGATGCCGTGATCTGCGATTACAACTATGTCTTTGATCCCCAGGCGCGGCTGAAACGCTTTTTCGGAGAAGGGACCAGAAAAGGTGATTACCTGTTCCTGATCGACGAGGCGCACAATCTGGTAGAGCGCGGAAGGGAGATGTTCAGCGCGGATATCCGCAAATCCGAGATCCTGGAAGCCAGGCGTGCCATAAAAGCATTTCAGGAAAAAGAGAATGAAAGTGATGCAGGCGGCAAAAGAAAGCGAAAAAAGAAAAAGACGGATCCGTCGGAACTGACGATCTTTGATTTTTTGGAGCCGGCCAAGGTGCAGCCTGAGAAGCCGGCAGCGCAAATTGAGGAAGAATTGCCCGCAGCAGCAGAAAAGGGCGGCGTTGCATCGACGCTCGAAAAAACGTCCCGCACGCTATCGGCCATAAACCGTCTGATGCTGGAATACCGGAAGGAATGCATGGAATGCGAGGAAACGGCTGTGCCTGGACCTCTGGTCAATCTGCTTCTGGTACTGATGGGGGAACTGGAGGAGCTTCTTCCCGAGCTTTCGGATGAGGAGACCAGAAAAGCCCTTCTGAATTTGTATTTCCGTGTGCGGACCTTTGTCAGCATCTATGAGCTGGTGGACGAAAACTACATTGCCTACCGTCAGCCCGACGAAGAGGACGATCTGATGGTCTGCCTGTACTGCGTAAACCCTGCAGCCAATCTTCAGGAATGCCTGAACCGGGGCAGGAGTGCGGTTTTCTATTCGGCGACCATGCTTCCGGTGCAGTATTATCAGCGCCTTCTGACGACCAGAACGGACAACTATGCGGTCTATATCGATTCTCCCTTTGATCCGTCCAGGCGGCTGATCACCTTTGGCAGGGATGTCAGCAGCCGGTATACAAGGAGAACGCATGAGGAATATGTCCGGATGGCATCCTATATCCGGCTGATCACGGAACAGAAAAAGGGCAATTATCTGGTATTCTTTCCGTCCTATCGTCTGCTGAATGAGGTGCTGGATATTTATCTTTCGGCATTTGCCTCCGATGAGGAAGAATACGATACCGCATCAGACCAGATCAGTGATATAATGGAACACGAAGGATGTGCCTGCATTGCCCAGACACCGGGTATGACGGAGCGGGAGAGAGAAGAATTTCTTGGACATTTCCGCGAAGATCATCCCGGTACACTGATCGGCTTCTGCGTGATGGGAGGGATCTTTTCCGAAGGGATCGACCTGACCGGCGAGCGGCTGATCGGTGCGGTCATCATCGGGACAGGGCTGCCCCAGATCGGAAACGAACGGGAGCTTCTCCGGCAGTATTACGACAGAAAAAGCATGGACGGCTTCCGGTATGCGTATCTGTATCCTGGCATGAACAAGGTTCTGCAGGCTGCAGGGCGCGTGATCCGCACCACGACGGATACCGGGGTGATCGCCCTTCTGGACGACCGGTTTGGGACTGCCGATTATCGCGCGCTGTTTCCACGGGAATGGCAGGATATCCAGACATGTACGCTGCGCACCATCAGCGCTCAGGTAGAGGACTTCTGGAATAAGGTGGATGCCGAAAGCCAGAAGGATGGAAAGGAAGGAGAAATACAAGAATGAATATCACGATCGATTCCATTGAAAAGGTCATGAACGAGGCAAACGTAGATTATAAAACGGCAAAGGAAGCGCTGCTGGCGTGTGACGGCGACCCGGATATCGCGATCGCCAACCTGCAGCCGGAGGTTGTGGATGAAGATGGCAACCGTGTGGACAAGCAGAAGATCGATCAGATCATCGATAAAGTAAAGGAACTGATCCGCACGGGCAATGTGGACCGGATCCAGATCACACGGAAGGGAGAGACACTCCTTAGCATTCCGGTGAGCGTTGGCGTGATCGGAGGTCTGATCGGTCTGTATACAGCTCCGGCTGCCATGATCGCCGCGGCTATCGCCGGCTTTGGTTTTGACTGCCGGATCTCCGTGGTCAAGAAGGACGGATCGACCGAAGATTTCAGTGCAGAAGACTGATGGCAAGGATGGCATCTGTATGATACGTATGCGATTCCTTTTGTCCTGATGGCACGGACAGCATACACATATAGGAAGTCATGAAGGTACCATATGGCTGATACACAGGTATACAGCGGAGATCATCCATCTGTGTTGAATTTTTTTGTAAAATAGAGTAAACTATTCTGGATATGTTGTTTGGATAGGAGGAAAAGGCTATGGCTATTCTCAGCGGATGCCAGGAGGGCAAGCATACCCCGAAACTTGAGGAGATCCGTTGTCCCCACTGCGGCGAGGATATGGAGGTCTTTATTGCCATGGGCGGCGCTGCGGACAAAACCGGCCGTACGACCGCGGATGAGACCTGCGATGCCTGTGGATATGTGATCCCTGAGGGCACGCCCGTCACCGATCTTCGGTAGAGATTTTGGAAATCACCGGAAATCTTTTGGAGAGGACCGGGCATATCCAGGGTATCTGCTGATCTTTGATCCGTCCGGAGTTCTGATAAGAGCATATCAGAGTATATCAGGCGAGTATTTTTAAAAGATAAGGAATGGTAGAGCAAGATGAAAAAAGTAGGAAGAGTACTTCTGTTTATCTTCTGTCTGCTCCTGGCTGTCGGTGTGATCGGCTATGTCGGATACCGCGTGCGGGAAAGCAGGCAGGAATCCGAAGCATTCCGTGCGGAAGCAGCGCTTCAGGCTGAGAAGGAAGCTGAGGAGGCTGCAGCCGCAGAGGCCGCAGCTGCAGCAGCAGCTGCAACCCCGGAGCCGACACCCGAACCCACCGAGGAGCCGACACCCGAACCCACACCGGAACCGACACCTGAGCCAACGCCGGAACCCACACCGGATCCGAAACCGTCGGCCATCAGCATCCGCGGCGACCGTCTGATGGAGGATGCGGATACTGAGACACCGAAGTATCCGGATCTGCTTCAGCAGCTCATCGACGAGGCCGGCTATTCCGTGACTGTTCAGGATAAGACCTGGCTCAATGCCGGCACACTTTCCCAGATGTCTCTTGCAGGCATTGATGATGAGACGATCGATGCATATGTTTCCAACCATTATGCATCCGGCAATGAGCTTTCGGCTGTCGATACCATCGTCCGTGACGATATCGATGAGGTCAGGACCGAGCGTGATGATGTCAATTCTCTGCCGGTCATCTGCATGGGCTTCTACGGCGGATGGAACAAGGATCCGGTCGAGCTGGCTCAGCAGATCCAGAAGATGCTGAATACCTACAGCCAGCAGGATGATTACGTTGTCCTTGGCATGTATCCGGATCCGGCCTACTATGACAACAGAGATGCTTATGACGAGGCAATGTACAATGCCTTTGGCGATCATTATATGCCGCTGAACTATGGATATCTGGATCAGCCCGGCTTCTATGAGGCAGGCCACAGACAGATCGCGCAGGCACTGTTTGACAAGCTGAATGCGCTCGGCTATCTCGATAAGCTGGACAGTGCTGGCGGAAGCACAGAAGCTGATGAGACTGCGACTGAGGCTGCTGCTGAGGAAACAACCGCTGAGGATACAGCTTCAGAGGAAGCTCCGGCAGAGGATACGGCAGACGCTGGCTGACGCTGCCTGCATACGGCAGACGTCGCATCAGGAGGAAGGTCTGCAGGTGTGCACCTTCCGTGGCAAGGATAATAAGGGGGATCTTTCATCTGCAGAGATCTCCCTTTTTTCATATTGCATGCAAAGCGCATGGCATCAAAGTCAGATGCCATTCCTCTGAGGATCATGCGCATCAAAATATAAAATATGGCCTGCAAAAGCCGAGACAAAAGAGAGCGACAGAAATGACAAGTGAAATCGAAAACGAGCACAAAGCCCCAAATGGGGCAAAAATGAAACAGAAAACAGGCATGGCTGCCCGCGGCATCGCCGGCCGTAGCATTGCCAGCCGCAGCATCGCCGGACTTCTTGCAGCTGCACTTTTATTCTCCGCCTGCGGTGCGGGAGAGACGGCAAAAGAGCCGACACCGACATCCGCTTCTTCAGTAGATACGGAGGCTTCCCTTTCCGTGGAGGAAAAGTTGGAAGAAGGGATCGCTCCTGTAACTTCCGATGGAGCGTCAGCAGAATCCCTGTCACAGGAAGATGCCCCATCGGATACGGCGATGGAAGATGCGGGAGAAGAGAATACGGCTGTTACGGATCCGGTAGAGGAGGAAACCCTGCTCACACCGGCGGAGCTGCCCTGGAGCATAGAAGATCTGGAAAAGCTGGGAGAAGATGTGCCGGAAGGCGCCAGGATGCCGGATTACTTTTCCTTTTCCGGCGGGACCGGCCGGGCCTCCATCAGCTGTCTGTATCTGGCAGACCACAGTGTGCTTGAGCAATTGTTCTCGCTGACTGCAGATGATGTGCTGCCGGGAGAGGATGACGGCATGTATGCCATGATCCGCTTTGACAGCAGCCATTATGATTATTACACCATTGACGGGCTGACGTACTATACCGCCCACGGAGAGGACAGCTCCTATGCCCTGGTGCCGGCACCGATCAACCGGAATATCGACCTGACCGGCATGACCACGGCGATGTCTGCCGGTCATGAGATCACCTACCAGATCTATATCGGCTGCGCCGAGGAGGGAAGCGGCATTTCTGCCGTGACAACAGCCGGAGATACCTATGACGTTCTGGATGATGCCCCGCCTCTGATCACAGGCCTTCCGGAAGAAGGAGAACTTGTGGCAGAGTCCGGTCTGCTGCGGATCTTTTCCTATGGGAACGAAGGACATCTGATCGAGCTGGATACCGGCATGGCGGATCGCTTTGAAGAACTGGCAGAGGAGCGGATGCAGGAGCGCAGTCCGTATCTAAGACCAGTAATCAAGTATCTTCTGGTGAGCGAGGATATGGAAATACCGGCCGGTATGGAAAAACTTCTGGTAGTGGTTAAGCTGCCGGCAGAAAGTATTTATTCGGACTCCGATGCGGCTCATGCAGCGATTCAGGATCTTGTCAACGAGGACCGGCTGAAAACCGGAGATGGACTGCCGGATTATCGGAGTCTGATCTCCGATCATACGGACCTGCTTCTGGCAGGTGGCGTGTGGCTTCCGGATGAGCCGGAAGAGGGAGAGACCTGGCTGGAGCTGGCCGACACCATGACGACCCTTGGCATTCCTATGTTTATTGACCGTTCTGCAGATGATCCGGCCGAGGAGGCGGATCAGATATGGCTGAACGCATACAAACTTCTTCTGTCATAAGCAGTATCAGATACAGGAGAATAACAAAACACCTGCAGTTTTACAGGGCGGCGCCCTTTTTTAGACCTTTCAGGTGATAACAATCCCGGAGAAAGATATATGCATTACGTGATTGGAGATGTGCATGGCTGCTTTGATGAAATGACAGCCCTGCTGGATAAGATCGAGAACAAGGATCCGGACGCCAGGATCATCTTTATCGGAGATTTCCTTGACCGGGGACCGAAGGTGTGGGAGACCCTGCAGTGGATGCAGGAGCATATCACTCCGGAAGGAAAGTACCAGTGTCTGATGGGCAACCACGAGTACCTGATCATCGAATGGTTCAAGGAATTCAAACGATGGTGGCGGGAGGAATACCGGGTAGAGAAGAATATCGACACCTGTCCGGCAACCCAGTATGATTTTGCACTGACGATGGCGGCTAGAGGAGAGCTGGATCTCGATCATCTGCTGCCGGTCATCGGTTTTCTGAAAACACTGCCGGGCTGGCTCACCGTGACGGTTCCCACCGGGAAGATGACCGGCCTTCTGACCTACCAGATCGGCCATGCCTGGTATACCGCTGATCCAAATCTGGACCTTGACAGCCGCACCTTTTTCTGTGTCTGGGACAGAGAGAATGAGTACAAAGGCTATAAAGGCGATGATTGTATTATTGTTCATGGGCATACACCGACACTGTCCGATTACCGCAGCGAAAGTGCACCGGCGGGAATGATCGGCTACCGAAAGAACAGCATCAACGTGGACAGCGGATGTGTGTACAGCAGACAGTTTCCGGAATTTCCCTGTATGCTCAGTGCGATCTGTCTGGAAACGCTGGAGGAGATCTATCCCTGCAGTCTGGAGGAACGGTTTGCCCAGCTGCATCCCGGATTGACCGATGAGCAGATCCGGGCCATTGCCGCTCAGTATCAGGAGTTGAATCTGCAGACGGAAAATGTGTATCGTGCAGCAATGCTGAAACGCCTTGCGGGCGAAGAGATTTAGATCTATAGATCGTTCATGGGACGCTGTGCGTGAAACAAAAATAAAAGAAACTGCTGACGCAAAACAGACTGTATATTCAGGCTGCATGCGGATAGAAAATGAAGGGGGTCAATATGGAAAAAGCAAAGCTTAATGTAAAGGATACTGTCCTGGTCGGCATGGCATTTCTGTCCATCTGTGCCTTCTGGCAGATGTACAACAGTGTGATCCCGCTGATCCTGACCAACACCTTTCATCTGAACGAGACCTGGTCCGGTGTGATCATGGCGCTGGACAATGTCCTGGCCCTGTTTTTGCTGCCGCTTTTTGGCGGTATCAGCGACCGTACAAAGACCAGGATCGGCAGAAGAAGGCCATTTATTCTGTTCGGCACCATCTCGGCCGTGGTCCTTATGCTGATGCTTCCTCTTTTGGATGACAGCTATTTCAATGCGGCGGCAACCTGGAAGCTGGTCCTTTTCATTGGAATCCTGGGCCTTTTGCTGATCGCCATGGGCACCTACCGGAGCCCGGCCGTTGCCCTGATGCCCGATGTTACGCCAAAGCCGCTGCGCAGCCAGGCCAATGCCATCATCAACCTGATGGGCGCCCTTGGCGGCATCATTTATCTGCTGGTCGCCACTGTGCTCTATTCGGAAGCCAGGACCGCAGGAAAGACGCACGTAAGCTATCTGCTGCTGTTCTCTGTCGTCGCCGGCATCATGCTGGTGGCGCTGCTTGTCCTGATGACGCTGGTGGACGAGCCAAAGATGTACCAGGCGGCCCAGGATTATGAAGCGGCACATCCCGAGGACAGCCTGACGGTGGTGGATGAGAGCGGAGAGGAGAGCCTGCCTGCACCGGTAAAAAAGAGCCTGGCCTTCCTGCTTCTGTCGATCGCCTTCTGGTTCATCGGCTACAATGCCATCGAGACCTGGTTTACCACGTATGCGAATCACATGTGGAGCATGTCTCTTGGCTCGGCATCCCTTTGCCTGACCATCGCGACGGCAGGCGCTATCGTCACCTATATTCCGTCCGGAACACTTGCATCAAAGATCGGAAGGAAAAAGACGATCCTTACCGGTGTCGTCCTTCTGGCTTCCTGCTTTTTTGCTGCCATGGTGTACAGCTTCCTTTCAAATAAGTTCCATCCGGCGCTGTATGCGCTGTTTGTTCTGGTCGGTGTGGCCTGGGCATTTATCAATGTCAACAGCCTCCCGATGGTCGTGGAGATGTGCAAGGGCAGTGATGTGGGCAAATTTACCGGTTACTACTATACCTTCAGCATGGCGGCACAGACAGTCACCCCGATCCTTGCCGGCGCTCTGCTGAACCGGGTGGGCTACATGTCTCTGTTCCCCTATGCGGGCATCGCCGTAGCTCTGGCATTCGTTACGATGCAGTTTGTCCGGCATGGTGACAGCCACGCGGCAGCAAAAAAAGGCCTGGAAGCCTTTGAAGATATGGATTAAAGATTCACGGAGGTTATTGTTATGCGCAAAAGCGGAATCCTGTTTCCGATTTTTTCCCTGTCATCCCGTTACGGTATCGGCTGCTTTTCAAAGGAAGCCTACCGATTTGTCGATTTCCTGAAGGAGGCCGGCCAGAACTGCTGGCAGATCCTCCCGCTTGGACCTACTGGCTTTGGAGATTCTCCTTACCAGCCCTTTTCGGCATTTGCCGGAAACCCCTACTTTATCGATCCGGTAGGACTGATCGAGGACGGGCTTCTTACCGCGGCAGAGGCGGATGGCTTCGACTTTGGGAAGGACAGAGAACGGGTGGATTACGGTGCGCTTTATAACAGCCGGTATGCGCTTCTTTCCCTTGCCTGTGAGCGGTTTGCCGCAAAAGGCGGGTTTTCCTCAGCAGATTATCTGGAGTTCTGCAAGAGAGAGGAATTCTGGCTGGAGGACTATGCGCTGTTTTACGCGCTGAAGCAGAAGTACAATGGCGCCTCCTGGCTTGATTGGGAGGAGGCAGACCGCCTCAGGGAGGCAAAAGCCCTGAAGGCTGCCGAAGAGGAGTATGCAGATACGATCCGTTTCTGCCGGTTTATGCAGTATATGTTCAGTGTCCAGTGGGATAAGCTGAAGACTTATGCAGGAGAGAAGGGTATCGATATCATCGGCGACATTCCGTTTTATGTTGCCATGGACAGTGCGGATGCCTGGTCGCATCCGGAGGCTTTCTGCTTTGACAAAGACCGTGTACCGGAGCTGGTGGCCGGCTGCCCGCCGGATGCATTCTCGCCCACCGGACAGCTCTGGGGCAATCCGGTCTATGACTGGGAATCCCGCAAAAAGGACGGCTACAGCTGGTGGATCCGGCGTTTTGCCCGCAATCAGGAGATGTTTGATATCATCCGTATCGATCATTTCCACGGCTTTGCCGAATACTATGCGATTCCCTACAAGGACAAAACGGCGGAACACGGAAAGCAGATGGAAGGTCCCGGTATGGACTTCTTCCGCGTCGTCAGGGAAAAACTGCCGGATATCCGCATTATCGCTGAGGATCTGGGCAACAATACCCCCGAGACCGAGAAACTCCTGGCAGATTCCGGATTCCCGGGCATGAACGTGCTGCAGTATGCCTTTGACTGGAGTGAGAGCAGCTATTATCTGACCTATAATCACAGGAAAAACAGTGTGGTTTATACAGGTACCCATGACAATCCGACGACACGGGCATGGATCGAGAGCTGCAGCGATCATGACAGGGATTTTGCCAGACGGTTTATCCATTCGGAAAATTCCGATTACGGCGGCTTTGTGTGGGATATGATCCGCGAGGCTTACCGATCCTGCGCAGACCTGTGTGTGATCCCGCTGCAGGATTATCTGGTCAAGGGCAATGAGGCGAGGATAAACGAGCCTGGAACGGCCGGCGGAAACTGGCAGTGGAGACTGCCTCCGAACTTCCTTTCCCACGAGCTTGCCTCCAGTATACGCCAGCTTGCCGTGCTCTACGGTAGAACAGGAAAGTAAAAATGAAAGCATACCGGACGCTAATCCTTGCGCTGCTTGCAGGCCTTGTGCTGGCCGGCTGCGGGGATATCGGAGAGCTGACCGTGGATGAAGCGGTCGAAAAGGCCTGGGGCACCGTGGACGATCTTCACGATGCGGCAGTGGAGCATTGGGATTCTGCCACAGGGACGGCCGAGGATACGGTTGATACGATCAACGATCTGAAGCAGAGCATCAGCGAGCATTCGGAGCGTATTGTGAAAGCAGTCAATGCCCTGAAGGAAGGTGACTTCAGCGGGCTGGATCAGCTGGATCTGACGGATTACGAGAACTTTAAGGTAGATGCAGGTACCTTTGTTTCTTCTTTTTCCAGGATCCTTGCCGCGGGGCATGTGATCGAATCCAGAAAGGATGAGCTGGGCACCGCCTATATCTATACCTTTGAAGGCAAGGATGGATCCCCCCAGGATGTCATCGTTGTCTGTTCGGATAAAAACCAGATCGCGGCGATCAGCATCAGCCGGCAGATCCGGGATCTGAACGAGATCGCGGGCTATGTGATGGATGCTGCGGGAATCGAGACGAATGTCGATTTCCAGGAGCTGATGGACGGCCTTCCGGAAGAGGCTACTTTCGAAAAAAACGGGTATATATTTGCCATTACTGACGATTATATTACAATAACAATGGCGGCTGCTTAGGCAGCATATAGGCAGTAACGATAAGCAGGAGAGCAAAGATGAGACAGGAAAAGAATTCATTTATCAAAGCCTTTCTCCTGCTTGCGGTACTGCTTATTTTAGCTATTCTTTATGATCAGGCACTGAACTATGAAAGGTTCCGTGTTCCAGGCATTCTTCTGGTAAGCATCCTGATTATTATTTGCCTGAACATGTGGATCGCCGCTGTTCGACTCTTTTTCTCCCAGAAGGCCATGCGGAGCTTCACCCAGGCAAGTATTCTGCTGATGATTCTTCTCATTGTGATCTGTGCACTTCGTGACGCCAGTCATGTGCAGAATGCTGCGCAGCTGCGGATGTGCTATTACCTGATCATGGTTCTTTTGATCTTTATACCGGTGCTTACCCTCATGTCCGTACTTTGTATGGGAAAACATGAGGACTATCAGCCGCCGGCCTGCATATGGCTTCTTCTTATCCCTTCGGCCTTTTTCAGCCTGTCGACGCTGCTCAACGACCAATACAAGCTTGTTTTTCCATTTGAAGGAAACGAGATCGTATATCGTCCGGCTTTTCAGGGCGGAATCATTTTTTATTTAATGCTGCTTTGGTTCATTTCTACGGAACTGACGAAAGTTATTATTTCAATGCGATTAGGCAAAAGACTGAAGCGGTTGTATCAGAATCCGGTCATTCCCCTCATACTGCTTTTGGTTTTTGCTGTTTTTGCTGTCGTTTACTTTTGGTATCATCTGTATCGGATCGACGGCTGTGTTTCATTCTGTATTATTTTCTTTTACTATGAATTTGAACTGTACATGTACTGTGTAGGAATCGGCACAGTTCCGCTGACCAGAGATTATGCATTCGCGTTTGTTAATTCAACAATGAATATGCAGATCATCGACAGCACGGGGAAGCATGCCTGGCGTTCCGCGGGAGCCAGGGATCTTACGCCGGAAATGTACCGGAAGCTTAAGGAAGACGGCTGTCTGGAAGATGGAGACCACGAATATCACAGGTCTGCTTTTTCCGGCGGCGAGATCATATGGGAAAAGGATATCGGTGCCTTAAATGAAATTACAAAGGCACTCGACCAAACGCGGGAGGAGCTGAAGAGTGAATTGGCTCTCCAAAGTCAGGAGGCGGCTGCCCAGGCAGAAGAGCGGCGTGTACTGGATCAGAATCTGCTGTATGATACGATGTCGCGGGATATCCATCCCCAGATTCTGTATATGCAGAAACTGCTAAGTGAAGCGGAAGCGGCAGCGTCGGATGAAGTCTTTCATGCCTGCATGAAAAAAGTCTGCCTGATTGGGACCTATGTGAAGAGACGCTGTAATTTTCTTCTGCAGAAGGAAGCAGGCGATCTGGTCAGCAGTCTGGATCTGCAGCTGTGCTTCCGGGAGATCGGCCACGCTCTGGATAAAGTCGGTATCACACAGGATATCGTTTTGGACAGTGATATTTTACCAGAGGCCGACTTTGCGATCCGCTGCCTGGATCTGTATGAGCAATTGATGGAAAAGGCAGATCTTGCGCCGGATGCTGTCCGGATCCGCCTGCATAAGAATGCTTACGGAAACGCTGTCTTTTCTGTTTCCATGCCCTGCAGAACAGAAAACTTATCCGGGGAGGTAAGCGCATGAGGAGAGAGCAAAGGTTATCCGGACATCTGCTGCGGGATGCCATCAACCGGATCGATGCCGGTCTTTGTATGGCGGAGGAGGATGGAACGCCGATCCTGACGAATCAGGTCATGAACCGTATCGTATCCTCGCTTTTCGGGGCTTCTATCATGAATGCAGAACTGTTCTGGCATTATCTGAAACTAAATGGAGAAGCCGTGCTGGCACCCAGAATATACCGGATTAGGCTAAAAAACGGACAGATCTGGACGTTTCACAGGGATGAGCTTGATTTAGATAAAGGCAGAATCCTGCAGATCACAGCATTTGATGATACCGATATATTTTTGCTGCAGCAAAATCTGCAATTTGAAAATGAGCATCTTTCTTCCCAGATGCGAAGACAAAAGGAACTGCTTTGGAGCATTGTAAGAAAGAACAGGCAGAAAGATCTGCTTGCAGTTAAGATGGATATACACGGTGCTTTTGGCAATTGTCTGGCTGCAACTCGAGTGTATCTTGAGGTTGGCCAGGATGAGGGACAGACGGAAGATGTCAGACGCAAGGAACGTCAGAGACTCTTGGAATTCTGGCATGACGCATTAAAATCCCTGGATACAAGTCTGCCGGGACATGCAAAGGAAGATATTGAAAATAAACACGAAACAGAGGCAGAGCTTATGAAAGCAGCCGGAATGATCGGTTGTCAGATCTGCTTTATCGGACGCCGGCCGGTCAGGAGGACTGCGCAGCAGCTGTATTATGCGGCTGTACGTGAGGCTTTGATCAATGCCGTACGCCACCATAAGGCAACAGAGCTCACGGTTGAAACGCTGGATCCGGAACCCACCGGGAAGGTCATTGTGCGCATCACAGATAATGGAAGCGCATATGTCGCATCTTTCCGGGAAGGAAGCGGACTAGGCAGTCTTAGAAGAAGACTGGAAGAGGATCACATCTCACTTGATGTGGTATGCGACGGAAGAATCACTTTATATATAGGCTTTCGAGAAAAGGATTTTGTCGTATGATTAATGTCTTGATCGTGGAAGATTCCATTATCGTGGCCAAAGGCCTTCAGGAATCGCTGGAAAAAACATATCGTTATCAGGTGACTGCCCTGATTGAAAATGCCGCCAATGCAGAGATCATCTGCATGGGAGGAAATGTTGATCTTGTACTCATGGATATCTGTACTGCAGATGATGAATCGGGGATCACGGCTGCTGCTTCGATAAAAAAGCATTACCCCGAGATCAAGATCATTATGATGACTTCGATGCCGGAATATTCATTTCTGGAAAAGGCGCGCCAGGCTGGAGCAGATAGCTTTTTGTACAAGCAGATCGGCCAAAGCGAATTCCAGGATATTGTGAACCGTACGATGCATGGGGAACACATTTATCCGGATGAAACACCGCAGGTAATGATTGGCAACATTCCGAGTACCGTGCTGACAAGAAGAGAGCTGGAGGTTCTGCGGATGCTGGCGAACGGTGACAAATACGAGGAGATCGCAGAGCGGCTCAGCATTTCTGTCAATACGGTCAAGTTTCATGTCAAAAATCTGCTGGCAAAGACCGGGTTTCGGAACACCCTGCAGATGGTTGTAGAGGCAGTGGATAAACGACTTGTTCTTCCTAAATATTGAGGAAATTGGACAAAGTAAAATATATACCGATTAGATAATCAAATATTCCAAAATATTACACCCGATAGACAGAATGGCAAAATTACCTACCATTTTGTGTAGTGAAATCACAAGAAATTCATAGTTTTGATACCGATTGAACATGAATTTGCTGTATACCATGTAATTAGTCCTTTGTGGTGGCAGTAACAGAATGTTAAACTAATATTATTAGTAGTGATAATCAGTAAAACTGCGAAAAATACTGATGAGGTTTAACATTGTATGAGCTCTCCAAAAAGAATTGGAACTGAGTTTGATTTTGACAATCTCGGAAACAATCTGAAAAAGATCAGAAAAGGTCTTCGGAAGACTCAGTCAGAAGTAGCAGAAGAGCTTGGCGTGACACCTGGGTATATCAGCAATGTGGAGAATAGCAATACTGCTGTATCGTTCCGCGTGATCTCCTATTACTGCAAAATCGGAAAGATTACGATGGATGATCTTGTCTGCGGAAACGTGGACAGGGACGAGCTTCCCCTTATCGACCAGAAGATTTTGGCTTCGGCAGAAAAAATGCCGGTTGAATCAAAGGAAAGAATGCTTAGCATCATTAAGACCTGGTTCAGACTGGAGGATTAAGCCTGTATTCTTCTCAGGCACAGGATGAATCGTAAGAAAAATGAATAAAAAACACAGATCGCGGTGGGATCATCTGTTAAATTCCATTAACTCAGAGAAGTTGATGAAAGGCCAGACGGCACAGATGATTTCACCGGGATTTTGTATGCCCGAAAATGTTTGCTTTAGTATATTTATCTGATTGTTTACAGCGCATGCCCTCGTAAGGCATTACGCAAACGGCTTCGGCGCAAAAACGCTTGCAGATTGATTGCTTTAATATATTTTCAGATTGCTAATAGCGCATGCCCTCGTAAGGCATTACGCAAACGGCTTCGGCGCAAAAGCGCCTGCAGATTGTTTGCTTAAATGTCTTACGAGGGCATTATTATTTGGCTATTCCGTAATTTTGAGAGATTTGGTGTACATCTCCTGGATGTCGGCGTATTCCAGGGCGAAGGGGAAGGTAGCCAGCTTTCCTGTGTTTTGAGCGAGGCCTTCAGCAAAGGCTGCGGCTTCTGCCTTGGTTATGCTGACGGTGCCGAGATGGTCTGTGATCCACTGACCAAATTCTTCGATGGAGTCAAATCCCAGGAAGAAGCAGACATCCTCGGTGTCGGAGGGATTGCGGCGTGCATACTGCTCCATGTAGGCAGCCAGGAATATACCGCAGGCCTTGCCGTGGGGGATGCCTTTTTCATAGGTCAGGCCGTAGCTCATGGCATGGGGCAGGGATGTTCCTGTATGTGAGATAGCAAGACCTCCGATCGTTGAGGTTAGCATCAGCTGCTGGGCCATTGCAGCTGTGATGTGCAATCCTTCTTCCTCCGACGCCTCGCGGGCAAAAAGAGTATCTTTCAGTATGCCCCACAGCTGAAGACCATAGGACGAATACATCCGGTTCAGACTGTCTGCCTTGGCGGACAGGTAGCTTTCGATCAGGTGAGCCAGCGCGTCCACAGAGGTATTGATCAGAAGGGATTCCGGTGCGCCGGCAAGGTATTTCCCATCCACCAGAGCAATGGCTGTGAATACGGTGTAAGGCATGCTGCTCTTTGTATGGAAACGGTGATAGGTGAGAACTCCATTGGGAGTAACCTCAGAGCCGGTACCGCAGGTCGTGGGCACTGCAGCCAGCGGAAGCGGCGTGATTCCAGGAAGCTTTTCATACATACAGCTTTCATCCAGAGCAGCATCTGAAGCAAGAACACAGACCGCCTTAGCAGCATCAAGAGGCGAACCGCCGCCGATGCCGATCACAAAGTCTGCCTGAAAAGCAAGGCTTTCCTTCGCAGCCTGAACGCAGGTCTCGACAGAAGGATTCTCCTCAACCGCGTTAAAAATGGCATAGGGAATACCGCCGGCCTCGAGTACACTGCAAACGTCAGCAAGAGAACCATTCGAGGCAGAAGAGCGGCCGGTCACAATAAAGGCACGAGAGCCAAGAACACACAGATCAGAGGCATGATTGGAAATGCAGTCATGCTCGATAAAAAGCTTAACGGGATTGAATAATTTCATGGGTGGTCCTTTCAGGAGATTGAACATATGTGATGAGCTTAGTATAGCATATAAAGGGCAACGGCAGGAAGAAGATATGACGGCTCACTCGTTGTCTCCTTGTAGGCGCTGCGCCGCTGATTACGGGCGCGTCAGGAAACTCGGGCACATCTTATTTTCATTAAAATGAAATTGATCGAAGTGCCCTCAGACAGTCCCTCCTGCGCCCGAGCTATGCTCGCGCCTCCGTCGTCGACTGCCTGACGTTCGCCTGACATGTCTTCTTCCTGCCGTCGCCTGCTGCAATGAAGGACGATATGCCGGCTCACCTACAGCCTCCTCGTTGATGCTGCGGCGCTGATGACGGGAGCCTCTCATGTTATTGAAATAAGGGCTTTTTTGTGGTATAAATGCATAGACAGAAGGGATGGCGGCACGTGTATCCGCATCTTTTATTTTCAGATTTAGGGGCATGTACAGGATGGAGAAGCAGGGCGAAAAAACCAGAATCGTTCAAACGGTTATCGGGAAGGTGATCGTTGATGATATCGGCGTGTATGCGGCCCAGTCTGCTTTTTTTATCCTGATGTCGACGATTCCTTTTCTGATTCTTCTTTTGCAGCTTCTGCAGTTTCTTCCTTATGGCAGGCAGGATGTCTATACTTTTTTTGAAGTACTGATGCCGGAGTATCTGCTGCCTCTTTTGACGTCTATTCTGGATGAGCTGTATTCGATTCCGGTTAATCTGTTCTGGATTACTACGTTTCTTGCGATCTGGGGCTCGAGCAAGGCGATGCATACCATCTGCTATGGGCTTGACTGCATTAGCGGCATCAAGAAGAAGAGGAGCTGGTTTCAGATCCGTGGATGGGCGCTTCTGTATACGATCGTTTTTGCTCTGCTGATCATTTTTATCCTGGTCAGTACGATTTTCTGGAAGAGCATTATTACGCCTGTTGAGGAGGCTTTTTCTTCGTCTGTTCTTTCCGGCCTGTTCAGCCATGGGGCCAAGATGGTGTTTGATTTTGTGATCATGACCCTGTTTTTCATTATTATGTTCCGGGTCTTTCCTTCGAGGAAGATGTCCACGGTGCATAATCTGCCGGGAGCCCTGTTTACGTCTCTGGGGTGGCTGATCTTTTCGGAGTTTTTCTACATGTATGTTAATATGGTTGCCTCGGGTTCAATGTACGGCAGCCTGGCGACGATCGTCTTTTTGATGGTCTGGCTGTATTTTTGTATGTTTATCCTGTTTATCGGCGGAGAGATCAATGAGGTTCTTCGGAGGGAGAGACGCAGGCAGCACCGGATGGAATTTCAGTCCAGGGCGCGCAAGATGGATCAGCTGGCTAAGGATCAGGCCGAAAAGGAGCTGTCCATGGATCCCGATATGCTGGATGCACGTCCAACGCGCAGGATCGAGTGATATGTTCTTTAAGTAGGGAACCTGTGTAGGAATGCTGAAAAACCGGAAATATTGAAAAACCAGGGCAGGCTCTGCGCAGGATCAAGCGGAAAATAGAAAAGTGCAAATGCGGGAATGTACCAAAAACAGAAAAAAGAAAAAAGTTGACGATTTGTCTCGACATTTTACCGGAAATGCGGTATTATTTGCAGGCAGATGAAAAAGACAATATTTGAATAAAGGAGATAATGTTATCATGACTAAAGCTGATTTTATTGCATCCGTTGCTGAGAAGGCTGGCCTTTCCAAGAAGGACGCTGCAGTTGCTATCGCTGCTGTTACTGCATCTATCGCTGAGGCTGTTGCTGAGGGTGAGAAGGTTTCTCTGGTTGGCTTCGGTACCTTCGAGGTTTCCGAGAGAGCAGAGCGTCTCGGCCGCAATCCCCGAACCAATGAGCAGGTTACCATTCCGGCTTCCAAGTCCGTTAAGTTCAAAGCTGGCAAGGCTCTGAAGGACGCTGTCAACAAGTAATCGGATAAGCAAAGAAGATCAGACATTACAGACTGTGCAAAAGAGGAGCGATCCTTATTTGCACAGTCTTTTTTTACAGGAAGTATGCTATAATCAGTTCAGGCTTATGCCGACACTTATATCACGGCAGGAGACAATAGGTATGGCTGAGTTAAAGCAATGGCCTGGTTTTGTGACCCTTCGCCTTCTGGCAAACGGGACTTACAGCCGGATCTATGAAATAAAGAAGAAAGACAATCTGCAGGGCAGAAGCTATGCCCTGAAGGTGATTTCTGTTCCCGGGGAGAATTTCCAGGGCGGACAGAATATGCCGGACGATATCCGTCGCTCTTTTTATCAGGGAATCGTCGATGACATTTATCAGGAGATATCCGCCGTTGGCGAGCTGAGCGTCAAGAACCCGATCGTTACGTATTATGAATGTGAGGTCGTGGAGTATCCGGAGAACGGAAGCTGGGATGTTGTCATCCGCATGGAGCTGCTGACGCCGATCCTCCAGTATATGGTAGATCATGTGTTGTCGGATGAAGATATTTTCCGTCTCTATTATGAGATCAGCAATGCACTGGCCAAATGCCATTCCGCTGGGATCATTCATGGCGATGTTTCTTTGGACAGTATTTATATCGATGAGAACGATCACAGCTTTAAACTGGGCGGATTTGGCCTCAGAAGGCTCGTAGACGCCCGCTGCAGCTCCAAGGAGGACGATGATGCGCTGAACGCGCTGGTCAACGAATTGAGGAGCCTGAACGCGCAGAATCAGGAGGCGAGACAGCACAGAGGCAGTGCTGCTTCCACCAGCCGTACGGACAGCAGTTTTGCGGAAGAAGAGCAGAGGCTGAGGGCGGCTCTCCGGGAAAGAGAGCGGAAGCTCCAGGCAGAACAGCGAAGACGGGAACAGGAGGAGCGTGCCAGGAGGGAAAGAGAAGCGCGTGAGAGCGGAGACAGCAGTGCGCAGGCAGCAGCGCAGGCGGCGCCGGAGCAGAGTCACGATCCCTTTGCCGGTCAGAGTGGAAATCGCACACAGAGAAAGACAGCCCGGGATACAGCAAGCCGAAGAAGGGATACCTGGCCAGCTGCCGGAAAAACGACAGGCAGAGAAAGCGGGCGGGATCCCTGGAATACCGCTTACGAAGAGGGAAAAAGAGAGAGCGGCAGTACATACAGTGCCGGAAATACTACAGGTACCTCCGGATCTTCCAATCCTTCCGGTTATCCGGGCAGTGAGACCGCCTGGCGCAGGACTTCGGTGGACCCTGCTGCGCAGGAAAAGGCAGATAAGCGCAGACGAGGCAGAAAGGCCGCAATGCTGGCTGCGGGAATTACCGCTGGAGTTATAGGGCTGGCTACTGTCTTTAGTGCGGTTAGCAGTGATAATGATTATCAGTACACTCCCACCTACGAATACACCGAGGAATTTGTGGACGAGTCGGATCCGCTGGCCAATAGTGAGATCCCGTCCGTTGAGCAGGCGGAAGCGATCCTTGCGGAATATATGGACGAAGCTGACCATACGGAAGTCACTAAGGGAATTTTTGGTTCCGTCGAGAGAGAGGATGGCTACAGCTCTGACGAGAACAGGATCTATACGATCTATTATGATTACGGGGAGGTGCCAAGTTCCATCACGATCTACGAGGATGACGATACATGGACGCCCCTGTATGATGCCAGTTACAGTGATTTTCACCTCCGGTGGTTTACGGAATATGAAAATAGCTATACTTTAAGAAGAACGTCATACAATGAGGATGGCAGCCTCTTTTACGCGAATGAATATGATCGGGATGCAGATGGCGGCATTATCGAAGAACGTAATTATGAAGAGGACGGCCGGATGCACCAGCGCAGCGTCTATGAAGGAAGCAGCAATGATCCGGAGGCGATGACGACCTGGTATTATGACAATTCCGGAAATGTGAAGTATTTTTACGAAACGTTTTATGATGAAAACGGCAATGCCGTGACGACACTGCACCATGACAGTGATGGAAAGCTGGTCCGCCGATATGAGACGGAATATAAAAAGATCAACGGCTATTATTATCAGTCCGTTGAGACTGTATATGATGAAGAAGAGAATGTCATGGAATATCGTGTCGAATATGATTATGACGGCAGTGGCGATCTGAAAAAAGCCGTATATTACGATGCAGAGGGTAATATAACCAACGAGTACAATTATTAATGTAATGATTTAAACGCCAAAAGTCCGAACCCACGCCATGCTTGCATGGCCGTGGGAGAAAGACTTTATGGCGTGCCCCAACATGAGGACGAAGTGGTGTTTAAACACCACGAAAGTCCGAATGCTGGGACGGATTGTGGGAGCACGGAGTGCGGAGCAATCCGTTTAAATCATTACAGGTGCTTTTGGCGAGTTAATCATGTAATAAAAGAGTAAGGAAAGAGTAAGGAAACAACCATGGCAGTAAAAGATCTTATCGTAAAAAACCGCAGCTACAGAGGCTATGACGGAACGTACCGTTTTACCAGAGAGCAGCTGGCCGCCTATGTGGATGGCGCCAGATTGTCCGCTTCCAGCGTCAATATGCAGCCGCTGAAATACTTTATCGCCTGGGAGGATGGTCCGGTGGCTCTGATCAATGAGCGGATCAAATGGGCCCGGCAGCTCCCGCAGCTGCAGCTTCCCCATCCGGGCATGGCGCCCACCGGTTTTGTGGTGATCTGCCAGGACAAAGAGATCAATGACAATCTGAACCGCTTTCAGAAGGACGTGGGGATCTGTGCCCAGTCGATCCTTCTTCTGGCAGTTGAAGAAGGCCTTGGCGGATGTATGATCGGAAATTTCAGCCCGGAAAAGATCAGGGAAGCGCTGGAGCTTCCGGAGAGCATCCAGCCCCTGCTTGTGGTCGCCCTCGGCAAACCAGCTGAGACCATCGTTCTGACCGAAGTCGGCGTGGATGGCGATACGGCCTATTACAGGGATGAGAATGATGTGCATTACGTACCCAAACGCCGTCTGGAGGATATCCTCCTGAACTAAGACCGGATAGAGTCGTTTTTCTAAACTTAGACCGTATAGAGCAGTTTTCTAATTGCGTGCATCAAAACACATTGATCATTTTCTTTGAACGAGAAAAAGCCTGAGCCATGGAGACTTGATCTCCGGAATGGCTCAGGCTTTTTACAATTTAGATGCTGACAACTAGCTTAAGGGAGCATGACGGCCCGATGGATCAGGTACAGGGCCATCAGATGTCCTGGATAAAACAGATAGAAGGCAAGCTTTAGCAGCTTTGAACGGAACCCATATTTGCCGTTGGCGAAATGGACCAGGATCAAAGATAGAAAAGTGCCGGAGTAGACCCAGTATACGCGCTGCATCGAGCCTATGTAGTCAGGAAGCGGCAGAGCGCCGTGCAGCTTTATCGGCATGGCCAGGAAGATCAGGGCAAATACCACACAGAGGAACGCTGATGCGCAGGCAGGATGGGCAGGCCGCATTCTGTCGGCATAATAAAATGCCATGATGTAGAGGATGCCTACTGCATCGTAGTCTGTCTGCATAAACCTTGCGGCCATGCAGAACATGGCGATCACCAGCAGTGCCAGCAGATCTGCGTGCAGGGCGCGGTCATGGTCCGCCAGATATGTATGCATATGGTCGGTGCACCAGATACACAGAAGTCCCAGAAAGAGGGTAAAGTAAACATTCTGATCGGTGGGATCAAACCAGGTATTATGGAAGGCCAGATCGTAGCAGACCTCAGAGATAAGGGAAAACAGGGCGACACGTCCCAGGTATCCACGGAAGTTTGACGTGTGCCGGTAACCCTGAACGATCTGAAAGCAGTAGATCGGAAAGGCGATCCTGCCGATAAAGCGCAGCAGATACGTTCGAGGGAAAAAGATATAGCCGACATGGTCGATCAGCATGGTCAGACATGCGATCAGTTTCAGAACAAATGCTGTCATAACAACCTCACAGTATGATCTGAAGAAAAGTATAGCACAGTTTTTGAAAGTACGGGAAAGAATCAGACTGCTGAGGGTACACGTGCCGGAGATATACTGGACCGTATGCATAAGGGGTCATAATGACTAATTGTGATAGCGTAATGCGGATTTTTGCTTTTGGAGATGGCGGTACATACGTACCAGAGCCCGCACTTTACAAAAATACGGAAGAACTAAAGGGCGGCTTGATGGAAATGCTATTCTGCATCTGTTATGATAAGTATACAGAGGAAAACCACTTCAGAAACTGCTGGAAAGCATATTACGGAGGAGCACCAGGTGCAGATCGGGGAGAAGATCATCGCAAAGCGGACAGAAATGGGAATGACACAGGAAGAGCTGGCGGCAGAGGTGTGTGTGACGGCCCAGGCGGTCAGCCAGTGGGAGAGAGGCAGAACGATTCCGGACGTCGACCGGATCCCGCTGATCGCGGACGCATTGCATTGCGATATCCGTGAATTGATCACAGGAGAAGAAAACTATCAGCCCAAATGGGTGCTGAAGGAAAGCATCTTTTCTGCTGAGCATATGTACAGCAGACTGAAGGGGTATACCGAGATCGAGAACCTTCCACAGACGCACAAAGCTCTTGTTTTCATGAAAAACGCCCATGAAGGCATGTACCGGAAAAAGGTCTGGTTCTCATCCAAACGGATTCCGTATATCACACATCCGCTGATGATGGCCTGCCAGGCGCATGCACTTGGGCTGATCGACGATAATATACTGGCAGCGATCCTTCTGCATGATGTCTGTGAGGATTGCGGCGTCACTCCCGAAGAATTGCCTGTGAGCAAAAGGGTACAGGATGCGGTACGTCTCCTGACCTTCCAGACACCGGAAGGCCTCACCAAAGCAGAGGCCAAGGCCCTCTATTTCCAGGAAATCCGGAAGGATAAGATCGCTGCTATCGTCAAGGTTATCGACCGCTGCAACAACATTTCTACCATGGCAGCTGCCTTCAGCCGCGAGAAACAGATCGAATATATCGACGAAACCGAGACCTACGTGATTCCGCTGCTGGATTACCTGAAGGACGAGCACATGGAATACCATGACGCGGTATTTCTAATCAAATATCACATGTTAAGCGTCCTGGAGACCTTCAAGAACATGATCCTGCACTGACGGCCCGACGTTTCTGCAAGAAATAATATCCTGATCAATGACACGATATCTATACGGCATTCGATATTGCAGGCAGACAATCGGTTTATGTATATCCAAATACAAGCAGGAGTTTAGATTCCTTTTAATAAAAGATTATTCACAGTTGTTTATAGGTTTACAGTTCCCGTAAGACAGGGAAGCAGAGCATTTACAGATGCTTTGCTTCTCTTTTTTTATTTATCAGGAAACAAATGCTGTGTTATTCGATATGAGAATAATACGATATTCGTTATAACCATTAGCACGACACGCGCTCTCGTAGCATACTGTAATTGCAGACAACAAAGAAATGTACACAGGTGACCAGATGAAACAAACAATGGAAGACATGAAAATCACATTGGCGGATGCCGGGTTGAAGCAGGAAGCCATAAATCGGGCGGAAATGCTGCTGCAGGCCGGACGCACGGATGATCTGATCCGTCATCTGCGGCTTTGCCGGTGTGACCTGATGGATGATCTGCATGAGACGCAGAAGCGGGTAGACCGTATGGATTATCTGATCCGGCAGACAGAAAAACAGTTTTAAAGAAGCATAGAAAGGAATATAAGTCATGATCAGAAAAGAAGAGCTTACGCTGACACAGGAATGGGACAAAACCTTTAAGAAGAGCGAGAAAGTTGATCACTGCAAGGTGACATTTGTGAACCGCTATGGCATCACGCTCGCAGCCGACATGTATGTGCCGAAGGATGCAGAAGGAAAGCTTCCGGCTCTCGCTGTTTGCGGCCCCTTTGGAGCAGTGAAAGAGCAGTGCTCCGGCCTCTACGCACAGACAATGGCAGAGCGCGGCTTTCTGACGATCGCTTTTGATCCTTCCTTTACCGGTGAGAGCGGTGGAAATGTTCGATATATGGCTTCTCCGGATATCAATACGGAGGATTTCATGGCAGCCGTTGATTTCCTTTCTCTCTGCGACAGAGTTGATCCAGAGCGTATCGGTATCATCGGTATCTGCGGATGGGGCGGTATGGCGCTTAATACAGCAGCCCTGGATACACGCATCAAAGCAACGGTCGTTTCTACCATGTATGACATGACCCGTATAAATGCAAAAGGATACTTCGATTCGGAGGACAGCGAGGAACAGCGTTATGCCAAGAAGGCGGCCATGTGTGCCCAGCGTCTGGCTGATCTGAAGGCAGGCGAATATACACTGGGCGGCGGTGTTGTGGATCCGCTGCCGGAGGATGCTCCTTATTTTGTCAAAGATTATTATGATTATTACAAGACAGACCGCGGCTATCATGCACGCTCGCTCAATTCCAACGGCGG
>DFFG01000017.1:11519-22570 GCA_002368795.1 Eubacterium sp. UBA3782 | reverse complement strand
ACGGCGGCTGGAACGTGATCGGCTGTGAGTCCTTTATGAACCAGCCGATCCTGAAGTACTCCAACGAGATCCGCAGCGCGGTTCTGGTCATGCATGGCGATGCCGCTCATTCCTGCTATTTCGGAAAAGATGCTTACGCTGACATGGTAAAGGACAGCAAATATGCGGACAACAAAGAACTGCTCATCATTCCCGGTGCTTCCCATACCGATCTGTATGATGGCGGCGGAAAGAATGTGATCCCCTTCGATAAGCTTGAGACGTTCTTCAATGAGTATCTGAAGTAATTGGGATACAAAGATCCAGACAGGCATTAAAGCAGCAAGCATGCAGAAAATTTGAAAACAATATTTTTTTTATGATTGCTGCAGGAAGAGATGAGATAAGCGAATAGATCAGTTATTTGATTCATAAAAAGGAATCCCGGCCATTGGTTTTATCCGGCAGCCGGGATTCTTTTTTCATATCAGATCTCTGCTTGTCTTGGAAAAAAGCTTTGCGTGATGCTTCGCGTTCATATCGGAGGTTTGAGGTGTGCCATGGCTGAAACGCCATATGCGCGCACACATTATTCGTTATTCTTTAGGAGCAAAGCTGTTTCTTACCTGTTTCAGGAAACGTTCTGCAATAGGTGTGAATGCCTGGTATCGGTTCCAGATGAGATAAAGCTTTACCTCAAGCCTGGGTATGAGAGGACGGAATACCAGACCGCTGTCTTCCGATACATCGACCAGGTTGCGGAAGGAAAGCTGATAGCCAAGGCCTTCCTTAACAAACATGGACGCATTGTAGGCAAGGCGGAAGGAACCCTCCAGATGAAGCTTTGGAAAATCCTCCCCTGCCCATTCTTTTATATCTCCATCCCATCCCTGTTCAGAAGTTAACAATGGAAGACCGGCAAGATCCTCGATTCGGATTTCCTCCTTATTCGCCAGAGGGGAATCTGCCGGCATTATCAGACCCCAGATATCCCCTTCGGGAAACTCGAGCGATTCATACTTCCGCGTATTTGGCGCATCGCAGATGACGGCAAAATCAAGCAGGCCTTTATCCAGTTTTTCCGTGACCTGTTCGGTATCGCCGCTGGTGATGTGATACCGGAGACCAGGATACTGTTCTTTGAGGGTGCGAAGCTCTCTGGCCAGATAGCGGATCTGATAGGATTCCGCAAGACCAAAATACAGGTCACCACCTGTGATCTCATCAAGAGAGAGGAACTCTTTCTCGATCTTATCAGCCATGGTGATCAGATCCTCGGCACGGTCGCGCAGAAGAGCGCCTTCCTCTGTAAGCGCGATACTGAAGCTGTGGCGAACAAACAGTTTTTTGCCCAGTTCATCCTCCAGAGACTTTAATGCCTTTGACAGAGTAGGCTGTGTTACGTGAAGTACATTTGCTGCACGTGTCATGTTTTCTTCCCGTGCGACAGCCAGGAAATAGCGAAGTGTACGAATCTCCACTGTACGAATCGTCCTTTCTATATGCTGTGATGCTATTTTTGTGTTTTCGTTCAAATTATCGCAAAAGCCGGTCTGTAGATTACAATGACCGCAACCTGCAAAAAACGAACTTACAATATGCAATTAAAAATAAGTAATTCAAAATACGTAATTCAAATACGTAATTACAATACGATCAAATGAGCAAAAACACTTTTCTGCATGATATAGATTAACAGAATAATGATGTTCTTATTATAGACGAAGTAGCTATATGTAGACAAGGAGGACCATGCTATCTTTACACAAAGGATTTTATCATTTTCGTATGAACTTCGGGATCTTTGCACGGCTTTTCTTGCAGGCACGGATGGTTTTATATTATAATAACTTATACCTATGGCCTGCACATGCGTGGCAGGACAGTGTTTGGTATTTGCTCTGCCGTAGTGGCAAGGGATAATGATCTTTTCCACGCGGAAGAATGAAGGAGAAGGAAAATGAAAAGAAAACTGATCTGCCTACTTACAGCAATGATGCTCCTGGCAAGCGCCTGCAGCTCGGATACCGTAGTTACAGAAACCGCCTCTTCATCGGCGGCGGCATCCATTTCCGAAACAGCAGAAGCTGCTGCTCCGGCGGAAGATGCTGCAGCTGCTTCTTCAGAAGTGACGGAATCGATCGAAGAAAGCGTTGAACTGGAGGGGGAGAGCGTCAGCAATCCGGCAGTTTCGACTTCTTCTACGAAGGATCCCTCCCTGTCTGACCTGGTAGACAAGGAAGCCCTGGTCGAGGTGGCGAAGGATTTTCTGGAAGACAAGGATAAGCTGGAGCTTCTGTCGGATGCGTATGGCTGGGCAAAGATCCTGCGGGATGCTTCCATTAAATTTGAGGGTACGGATGTCGAGTTAAAGCTGGGCATGGTTCTGAAGGATCTGCTGGACGGCGGATTTACCACCGATATCGACACAACAGAGATGCTGGATGCCCTTTCCTCCACAGAGGATGTGGTGATCGAATTCAATGGCAAGACGATCGTAATCAAGCTGATCAATCCATATAATGAGCCGATCGAGATCGGCAAAGCGCTGGTCGGATCGATCTCTTTCTCGAAAGAAGAAGGTGCAGATGCGGATCTGATGATCAATGATCTGCCCATTGCAAATATGAGCAGAGATGAGTTCCTGGAATACTTCCCGGCTGTCTATGAGTCAGACGACCATTCTCTGGTCTATCGGTACTATGTGCCCGAGATCCGCAAGGAAGTCGGTCCGGCAACGTCAAATCATGGAGTGCTTCTTCTGGATACCCATGGATACGCAGAACTGATCCTGGAGTTTGGCAATAACGGATTACCGGAGAAAGTAACACTGAATGCGCCCTGGCTTCTGTATTTCGGCCTGCAGGATGTATTTGAAGAGGAAGAGATCGAGGCGATGGAGCCGGCTGAGGTCATCACAGCCATCGACCTGCGGAATCATATCGTGGATGATCTGTTAAATGCCCTTGAGCGCACCACCCTTGATTTCGAGATTGATCATTCCACCGGTGTAGTTTCTGTCAACAATGCAGTCCTGTTTGAGATGGATGAATATGAGGTCACCGAGGAAGGAAAAGAATTCCTTGATACATTCATCAAGGTTTTCTCCGGTGTTCTTATGGATCCGGAATACAGAAATTATGTCGCAGAGATCGTCTATGAAGGAAATACAGATACCCAGAATACCTATGCATACAATCTGACACTTTCTCAGAACAGAGCGGAAGCAGTCATGGAGTATTGCTGCACCAGTACCTCGAATGACCTGAAAGACGACGAGAGAGCCTTCATTACAGAGAGATCCCGGGCTGTCGGCTATTCCTATTCCAACCCGATCTATGATGCAGAAGGAAATGTCGATATGGCGGCTTCACGCAGAGTCGATATTCGTTTTCGCCTTGGGATGAATTGATCAACACGATATGATCCCTGATATGGGATCCGGCATGTGGGCTTAAGACAAATTAAGTCAAATAAGATTTGCCCCCGGAAGATATTACGCAGACGGCTTCGGCTATATCAGCCTGCAGAATGTTTGCTTAAATGTCTTCCGGGGGCTTGTTTTGTTTTGGACAGTCGATTATGCTACAACTCATTCGGGTGTCCCCCGCATCTATAGGCTGCATGAACGCTGAGGCGTTCTGGAAAGTATTTTGTGGCTTACAGGGCCAATTAAGAGGAATAAAAAGATCCCTTTCCATGAGCTTTCGCAGACTCATATGAAGGGGATCTTTATTATTGCATTACTCGTTTTTTCGTTTTTCGTTATCGTCTGTCCCTGTCAATAAATTCAAGGGATACAATAGCTATTCCTGCGCAGACGGCGGAATGGAGCACCATAAACAGCCACTGACGCACCAGGTTTGCGGTTGTGTACTCATAGGCCGGATTGATGGCGGCTTCATAATGCTCATCGAGAATGGTATCGATATCCTTCTTTTCTACGGGCCAGCCTTCTTCCTTTAGTTCATCCTCCAGAATGACAGAGAATTTTTCTTTTTCCGTATCCTTCAGATGATTATAATCAGCGGAGATGCAGGCAGCCTTCATGCCGTAATTGCATACTGTCAGTCCGGCGATCTTGTCTGTCGGCGGATTTAGCGGGAAGAGAGCCCCTGAGAAGATTATTTCCAGAATGAGCAGAAATGGCATGACCGTCATGGCTGCGTTTGGTGTTTTCACAACAGCGGAGACCATGAGCGCCAGCATATCGGCCGCAAATATGATCAGGAAGTAGGTAATAAAGTAGCACAGCAGGGAAGGCCCAGGCAGGAGAGAGTAGGGAGGATAATGCAGAAATATCGCACTGATCCCCAGGAAGATCACGGCCTCGATCAGGCACACGATCCCCTGCCAGATCACATGGGAAATAACGTAGGCAGACATATGCAGTCCGGCCCGGTGTTCCCTTTTGATGATATCACGCTCTTTGCAGATCGTCTGAATCGAATTGAAGATGCCGATATAGGTGCAGGCAAAGCACAGGGTCAGGAAGCCGCTTCGTGTCGCCAGATTGAAGACAAACATCTGCGGATTCTGGACATACGATACGGCAAACGCGATGATCGCTGCAAAGACAAAGATAAACCAGCCTTTTTCATTCATAAATACCCGGAAGTGTTTGCCAATATAGATCCGGACCTGTTTTAATCTGGATGCGTTCATATGTGCTGTCCCTCTGCATATTGCTTGTATTTTTCAATAAAGTAATCGCTCATCCCTTCGCCGCCCTCATCCGGACGGTTGATCTTGCGGACGATGCCTTCCAGTGATTCGGTATCAAAAAAGTTCATAGCCTCACGGATCGACCCGTAAAAAGCCAGGCGGCCGCTGTTTGTCTGCGCACTTTTGGCGAGAACGATGACCTTGTCAAAGAGGTCGGCAACGCGGTCAGGCTGGTGGGTGATCACCATAACGATCTTGCCGTCATCCGCGATCACGCGAAGGTTTTCCATAAGTGAACGTGCCATGACGCCGTCAAGGCCGGAGTCCGGCTCATCCAGGAAAAAGAGGCTTGGATCCGAGATGAACTCCGTTGCAATGCTAAGCCGTTTTTTCTGGCCGCCGCTGAGCTTTCGTACCAGTGAATCCTTTTCCCGCTGCAGGCCAAGCTGTTCCATTACGGCGTCGATGCGAAGGAGCCGCTGTTTCTTGTCGGTGCCTTTCGGCATTTTCAGCTCCGCCGCATTATTCAGCGTATCAAAGACCGAATCATCGTCCCGCAGGAGATCCTTTTGCGGCACAAAGCCGATCTCACTGCGCATGGAGGCATATTCCCGATAAAGGTCAACGTCCCCGACATTGATTGAACCTTCCGCCTTTTCGTAGCCCATGACGGCGTTGATGAAGGTGGTCTTTCCGGCACCGGAGCCGCCAAGGATAAGGACCATTTCTCCGGGATGGACCGTCAGACGGATGTCCTGGAGCAGGACCTTACGGCTGAACAGAGAGCGCACGGTACGCCGCTGAATATCGATGACCAGATCTCCGCCGGATGCGATCGCTTCATCTGCGTTGTACAGCAGCCGGTCCTTCATAAAAACAAAGGTGGTATCAGCAATCCGGATTGTATCCAGGATCTTCAGGGGACAGGGCTGCGTGATCCGCTGGTTGTTGACATAGACGCCATTTGTGGAATTGTTGTCAACGATTGTCCAGCCGTTCATACTGCGGTGAAAGGTTGCGTGCTTTCTGGACATGGCAGCGTCATTAAACCGCATATCTCCGGCAGCTCTGGCCTCCCTGCCGACCACGATATCGCCCATATCATCCGTGATCATCTGGGTATTCCAGTTAAATGCCTGAGTGCTGTAAAAGAAGAGCAGCAGCACGGCATCCTTGTGCGCATAATGCAGATTTTTCTGGTCGATCCGGAGGACATCTCCATGGCTGAGCACACAGGATGAATTTCCCAGAGGAGAATCCTTGCCAAACAGCGAGCCATTGATAAAGGTGCCGTTCAGACTTCCCAGATCGGTGTAGATATAGCCGCGTGCCGGATCGTAATAAAACTGGCCGTGCCGGCTGGAGACGATGCTGGAGGCGATGCGGATATCTGCAGTGGAATCCGGTTTATCTCTTCCGATTATCGTCTGGATATTCAGAGGGTGAGATTCTACCGTGCCATCCTGCAGGATCAGGCAGACCGAAGCATCACAACTCCTGGCAGGTCCATTCCAGTATACTGTCTCATTCATCTTGTTACTCCATTAAGCCTCACGAGGCTGCAGCAGTGAGATTTTTAGAAATAATCTCATTGTATGTACTTCAGGGAAACTATCCATGAAGAAGAGATCGACATATATCGCACGGAGCCTTTTCATGACCAGTGGATGGAATCCAGGATCCCGTCCAGAATACCGGCATTCCCTTCCTCGAGCGCTGTGCGGGAATAGCAGTGGAAATAATACAGAGTACGTTTGTGTTTGACCACATAGGATTCGCCGGTCATTTCGATCTCCGAAGCAGCATACTGATACCGGATGCCCTGGGCAGGAGAACCGTCCAGATTTCGGGACAGAAGCGCCTCATTTTTATATCCATAGGGCTCCATCGAACGACGGATGCTGTCACACATTTTTTTAGCGATATCTTCCGTTTTCAGCAGGAGAGAGGGCATCAGGCCAAGCGTCTGCCAGCCAACAGAGAGGATCATGTGCCTCTCCGGGTCGGCAATGCACTCGCCGGCACCCTTTGTCATAAATTGCAGACGGCTTCGTTCCTCCTCGTCCATGATGTGAAAGCTTTCGGGATAAGACAGATTCAATTCGTTGTTCAGAAGCATGAGCAAATGACCAGTCCTTTCATCAGATCGCAGATGCGGGAAATGTCAGCTTTATATTCTGGAAAAACAGACAGAATGCCGCATATAATAAAATTATTATACCGCGGCGGAGAGAAGTGGGCAATAAACACATGGCGGCAAAAGATAAGAATAATGTCTGCAGAATAAGGCAAAAAACAGGTTGGCTTTTAGAATAACTATAGAATTCATTTTCTTTCCGTGGCATCATATAATTATCGATTATATGGGATATGTAACAACATCAGGCAGTTCTGCCGGAAAAAGGAGGACATAGTGATGAGTTATGAGAATACGCTAAGAGAAGAGTATCTGGGAAAATCTGTGACGGTGCGCATGATGGATATCGCGGACAATTCCGAACTGGATTGGACACCTGCAGGAGAGGATGGCAATGCCGGCAATGGCACGATCGTTCTCACCTATGACGATAAGGATGATGATCCAAAAACAAATGTCCAGTCCAGTCTTTGGTTTGCCGTTGATGACGATAATAAGATCGCAGATCTGAAGATCAGGGTCAGCATTTCCTCTGCAAAAGACGAAGTACCGGATGATCCGGATCCGGAGAAGTACTGGACGGCATTTGACCTGTACCACGCAAGAAATTTTCTGAATGACATGATCCGATAACGACGATAAGGAACGATAACTATGCCAACGACTTACTCATCCGCAGTGCCACTGCGGGAATATGTTTCGCGCTATCCGATGACGGAAGCAGCTGTTGTAAAGCTCGGAAGTGATCTTGGAAATGCCATTCGAAGGCTCCATGAGCAAAATATGCTGCATCTGGATATCTGCCCGAACAATATCTATTATGATGTGCAGAATAACAGCTTTTTCCCTGGAGATCCAGACCGGTCTAAGTTTGACAGCCGTTTTACGACAGAAGAGCGCCTGGAACAAGGCGTTTATGACTATTCTGCGCCGGAGATGTATCGGGGGAAGGAGATCGGTGCATCGGCTGATATCTATTCCCTTGCACTGATCCTTTATGAACAGCTGAACAATGACAGCCTTCCCTTTTTGAAAAACAGGATGTCGACACCGGAAGAAGGGGTAGAAGCCGTCCGCCTCAGGATGACCGGAAGGACAGTGCCTCCGCCATCCTCTGGTTCGATCCGTCTGATTTCCTGTCTGCTGAAAGCACTTTCCTTTAAACCGGCAGACCGGTACAGTTCTGACACAGCGTTTCTTACAGCGTTGAAAGACAGCCTGGACGATGGTTATTCCGACAGTCAAAAAACCTCAGGTTATGCAGACAATTCCAGAAGCAGGGCAGGCACGTCCCACAGCGGTGGAGCGTCCTCCTATGGAAGATCGGATTCGTCCTATAGCAGAGAGACATCCTCCTACGGAAGATCGGATTCCTCTTATAGCAGAGATACGTCCTCCTACGGAAGATCGGATTCCTCCTATAGCAGAGATACGTCCTCCTATGGCAGGACAGATTCATCCTATAACGGCGGTTCTTCCTCCTATGACAGATCCAGTGTGCATGAAGCAGGGTATGGTTCTGCATCTTCGCAGAGAACAGCTGGCGGAACCCAGGCAGCAGGCAGTGACAGCTCTGCACACGGAGGCTTTCGTTCGGCAGGAAGCACAGGCAGATCTGCAGGATGGGCAGGAGAAGGCGCATCGTCCGGCACAAGGGCAGCAGGAGCAGGTACCGGAACCAGCGAAACGGGCAGAGGAGGAACCACCGGCTCCGGCAAGGGTTCAGGTTCTGGAAAACCAGCAAAGTCATCTGGCAGCAAACGCACGATCATCGCCCTGATCATTGCCGCAGTCCTTGGCATCGGCGGCTATATGATCTGGCAGTCTGCGGGAGATTCCGGACTGAATCCGAACAATGGCGGTTCGGCCGGTACGCAGACTTCGTCCTCTAAAAACATCATTCCCACCGTTACCCTTACGGAAAAGTATGTATCGGGAGTTTTCTCAGAAACAACGACAGACGGACCGTTTTCTTATAAATACCCGAGCAACTGGGGCGCGAGCAAAGAGAGCGGTGATGGGTATGAGCAGGTTTTCTACTTTCCAATGGCATCGGATGAGAATACGTTTATAGTAGTCACTGTCAACACGGCGAACTACAATATCGACAACTGCACAGAAGAAGAACTTGATGATCGATACGAAACTGCAATCGATTCGCTTTTGCAGGATGAAGATTTGAGTGCATTCACTGTTGAGCGCTTAGAAACCACAGAGCTTTCCGGTCAGCGGTGTATGTATATTTCCTTCTCAGCGGATGAAAACGGACAAAAGACAATTGGAGAGGGTTATCTGATCGGAAGCGCCAACAAGTTCTATCAGTTTTATTGTATGGGGACGGAAGAAAATCATCAAAAGATCATTGATGATTTCCAGACAATGATGAATTCGCTCACGATTGATACGGCCTATGAACTGCCTTACACCTCTGCAGAGTTTACAGAAGCTGTAACCATTGGAGACGTGACGTATTATGCACCGTCAAACTGGCTGACAGACAGCAGCACAAATACAGAAAACAGCACGGCATATTATGCATACGGCGTCTTTGATCAGGCGTATATACTTGTCACAACAGAAGCACTTAGCTATTCTGTGGCTGATTACACAGATGACGATCTGTACAATGGTTACATGAATCTTGCAGACACATATTCAAATTCAGAAGGGTATACGCTGAAAGAGAAGGAGCAGCTGACGATTTCCGGTTATCCGGCTTATCACATTGTTTTGCAGTATCCCTATGAAAGCCAGACCATGGAAGCAGATTTCTATTATATGGCCATAGGCAGCACACTGTATTACTTTGAATACGATGAAGTCGATCATGTAAATTCTGCGGCAAAAGAGGATATGAAACGTTTCATATCAATGATCAAAATTAACACCGATACCACGGCAGCTATCAGCAGTAAAGCGGAAACAACCAATGTAACGACATCAGCTGATAGCGGTTACACCGATGACGAACTCTGTGAGATGGCCCTGGATTATTACGAAAAGCACGAAAACTATCGGCCAGGCATTGCAGAAATCGACAGTATCGATGGGGATTATGTAAGTATCCATTTATACGACAATATGGAAACACACACAGCCACAGCGGCCTGGTACAGGATCAACCGGTATACAGCAAAAGGAACGGACACGATATTCGGAAATGAAATCGATCTGCTGAATTAAATAAAATCAACATATGTAACACATGAAAAAAGCATCTGCCTTGGCACAGATGCTTTTTATTTGACAATTATGTTGGAATGGAGTATAGTGAGCTTATCGGTACAACTATTCGGAAAACGCAGGTTTTTCGAATAGTTGGGGCTATTTTAAAGGGGTTTTCAGGGGGTTCATCTTCAATTATGGAAAAACGCATAACTTATCACGAATTACGCGATCAGAACAACACACTCATGCTGCGCGGTGTTCTCGATACGCTTCCCGAATTTGCAAAGGATTTTTTCCGAGGTACATCTACCACAACGTCTACAAATACACGCATTAAATATGCTTACTGCATGCGGATCTTCTTTGAATTCCTGCAGCAGGCAAATCCCTTGTACCGCGACCGCTCGATCAAGGAATTCACGCTTGACGATCTGGACCGCGTCACTGCACTTGATATCGAGGAATATATTGAGTATCTGAAGCTCTACAAGCCCGCAGACAATGAGGAATACGTATCCAACGGTGAACGAGGCATCAAACAGAAATTATCAGCTCTGCGGACGTTCTACGCTTATTATTATAAACATGAGCTGATAAAAAACAATCCCACTGTGCTGGTTGAAATGCCAAAGCTTCATGAAAAAGAAATAATTCGTCTGGATGCCGATGAGGTGGCCAGGCTCCTGGATTATATTGAGAATTGTGAAAATAATATCAATCCTCATCAGCGCGCCTATTACGAAAAGACAAAATACCGTGATATCGCCATCATCACCTTACTTCTTGGCACCGGGATCCGTGTATCAGAATTGGTTGGTCTGGACGTTGAAGACATCGACTTCAACAACAGCGGGATCAAGGTTTTCCGCAAAGGCGGAAATGAAATGATGGTTTACTATGGTCCGGAGGTGGAAAAAGCACTGGATGATTATCTGGAGATCCGATCCGGAATCACTCCGGTGGCCGGCCATGAGCACGCCCTCTTCTACTCTTCCCAGCGCAAGCGGATCAACGTAAAAACAGTGGAAAACCTGGTAAAGAAATACAGCAGCCAGGTCACCACAACAAAGAAAATAACGCCCCACAAGCTGCGCAGCACCTA
>DFFG01000017.1:0-11392 GCA_002368795.1 Eubacterium sp. UBA3782 | reverse complement strand
AACACGACCCGGAAGCATTACGCAGCCATGAGCGACCAGCGTCGCCGAAGCGCTGCAAAGGCGGTAAAGCTGCGGGAGGAATAAAATCGAGAACACCGTACGGCATGAATATGGTGTCGGACGGCATATAGGAAGATAAAAATAACCACTTTTATAGAATAGATAGGCATAATTATATTATGCCTATCTATTCTATTTTGGATTGGTTCAAATCAAATTTTAGCTTAGAAAAAATAAACTTGATTTTGGATTTTATCAAATTTAGTCACTCCAATTTTGACGTTCGGTCTTTAGCGGGTGACTTTAATATAGATTTCATCAAAATTAGTCACTCGAATTTAGACGGTCGGTCTGTAGAGAGTGACTTGAATGCGGACTTCATCAAAAATTAGTCACTCGAATTTAGACGGTCGGTCTGTGTAGGGTGACTTGAATGCGGACTTCATCAAAAATTAGTCACTCAAATTTCGACGGTTGGTCTGTATAGGGTGACTTGAATGCGGACATCATCAAAATTAGTCACTCGAATTTCGACGGTCGGTCTGTAGAGAGTGACTTGAATGCGGACATCATCAAAATTAGTCACTCGAATTTAGACGGTCGGTCTGTAGAGGGTGACTTGAATGTAGATTTTATCAAATTTAGTCATTCATATTTCAACGATCTATTTGCAGAGAATGACTTGAATCACGATTCTCTCATAGCGAGTCAATCGATTTCATTTCCCTGGCTTAAATTACTATCTATACGTATGCTGTAGATAACTTAGATATCACATATAAAACATAACATATCAAGCATCACACATCATAATTCACCTTTAAGTAAGCGGTATACAGATATGTATGTTTTTGGTAAAATTGAATCATGAATATATGAAAATCCGATTGGATCATGGAGGTGGCTCTTGAATAGAAAATTTGATTTTAAGACAAGTGCAGTTTCTATAGGGCTTTGCCTTACTCTTCTGCTTTCTGCGAACACTATGAGTTTTCCTGCATATGGCGCGGAGTTTGAAGAGTCGGAAGATGCCTCTGCTGTAAGTTCTACCTCTGAATGGCTGTATGAAGAGGTTGAGGAAGAGGATTTTCCTGAGATCAATGTTTTTACCGGTGAGACTGCAGTTACGGATACGGCTGAAGATGTCAGCTCAGAGGCTTCTGGAGATGACGGCTATATCGAGCATAGTCTTCCCGTCGATGAGTTCATGAAGCCTGAAGAGGAGGTTCCTGAGGCGATCGAAGGTGAGATCGAGGTGCCTACCGCGGCACAGATGCGTGCCAGAGCGTCCAGACCTACTCTTCTGAAAAATGACGCAGAATATTTTTATTATTACACAAAGCTGTCAAAGGAAGAAAAGAAGATCTATAACGGGCTTTATCAGATCTACCTTTATCCGGATTCCACGGAAAAAGGAGCTCCTATTTATGTATCTGCCCATCCGGCCAGCCAGGAATTTCAAGACCAGTTTACAAATGCAAGATTTGCTTTGCTTTATGATCATCCGGAATTTTATTTTGCCTATCAGCATGTGTCTTTTGATGGTGTGTGGTATTACTATTCCAACGTCAGAGAAAAGGATGACATGTACCGTGTACAATTCCAGATTAAAGAGCCTTATAAGCATGCACAGAAAGAATTTTCAGCCTTTAATAAGGCAGTGAACAAATTCATGAATTCACTGGATCTGTCACAGAGTGATGCAAATATCGCACTGCAGATCCATGATAAGCTGCTTCAAACATGCAGTTATAATTATGATGCATTAAACAAGGGGCCAACTTATGCGCGGACTGCGTACAGTGCACTTGTCACGCATGATCCGGTATGCTCCGGGTATTCCTTTGCATTTACTTATCTCATGCAGCAGGCTGGCCTGAAGGCGATTGTTGTCTCCGGAGATGCTGGAAGCGATAAAAATGATGCCTCTGGACATATGTGGAATATGGTCAAGATCGGCGGCATGTGGTATGAGATCGATGTCACCTGGGATGATTTTGAACCGGAAAAGGATGGCTGGTATTCTTATCAGGCAGGAGCAAGCCTTGCAAACGATGCGGCTGCAATGGCAAAAACTACTCACTATCTGTTCATGGTGCCGACTTCCTATCTTAATAATTTCAAGTATGCGAATAATTTCAAATATACCTTGTATAACGGTTCATGGTTTGTTCCCATGGGAAATTCGGTTCATATCCGTGATTCGGCGGATGAGATCCCTGTTATCGCGTCAAAAGCACCGAAGAGCTATGGAAAGTATTATATGCAGGGAACAAACTGTCAGAAAAACTTTGTTGTGGATGACCTGGTCGAGGACGGACAGGTGTTTGATGACAGCAATACCCGCTACCTGACAAATGCCGATCTGAAAAAGCTGAAGAAAAACCGTTATTACAACGCCGATAAGCTTTGCAGGCTGGCAAGGGCGGAGATGTATGCCCGCCGCGGCTTCAACTATTCCAATAAATGGTACAAAAACTTTTATTCCGGGTATAAATGGTACAAGCCAAAATATGATGAAGCTGCCGATGCCAAGGCAAAATTCAATAAGTACGAAAAATATAACTACAAGCTGATCCTGGAATTTGAGAAAGAAAATGATTATGCCTGGAAGCCATAACCTTTTATAAATGAATTCGTCAGATGCGAACACATAGCATGAAATGAATTCGCCAGATGAAAACACAAGGCATGTGGACCGCAGTCTGGTGTAGATGAATTGACCAGATCCAGACAAAAAATAAATTGATCAGATACAGATAAAAAATAGCATCCTTGATCTTCGGGAATTTCCCATGGATCAGGATGCTATTTTTATTTTGAATTGTTGCTGCAGTTATCAGTGGATCAGGCAGGAGTTCTATTTCTTTGCGGATTTCTTTTTCCGCTCTTTTTCTTTCTCCTTCTCCTTTTCCTTCTCTTTTTCTTTGGCCTTTTCTCTGGCTTTTTCCTTATCCTTCTGCTTTTTCTTTTCTGCGCGCTTGCGGAGATCTTCTGTGCTGGTCTGCTGGTCAGCTGTTTCTTCTGCCTCAGCTGCGGCAGCGTCCTTCTCCTCTTCCTCGTTTCCGACGGTCAGAAGTGCGGAGTACATCATGCCGAAGTACTTGTCGTAGTAGTCCTTGAACTGCTCCAGATAGACCGCATTGTTGGAATGATGCAGGTTGTGGATATACTGGTGCTCGTTTCCTCTCACGCTAATATCTGTGCGGCTGATGACGTATACGGCCAGATCGGAGCACTGGTCGGAGATCCTTTCCAGGTTGGATACGATGTTTTCGTAATGGATACCGGTGGTGATCTCACAGATATGCGCTGTCATCCGCTCGATATGGTTGTGCCGCAGAGCTTCGGTGAGCTCATCAATCACTTCCTCCATGGGCTCTACCCGGCGGGCATCCTCCATGTTGAGGGATTTGTATGCCGATGCAGTCAGGTTCAGGATATCGCTGACGGCCTGCATGCAGACGTTCAGCTCAGCCATGGCAGCCTCGGACAGGACACCGCCCTCGCTGCGCAGACTCTTTACGCTTTTGTTGATGTTGACAGCAAGATCGCCGATCCGCTCAAATTTGGTCAGCGCCTGGATCAGGAACTGCTGGTAGACCGAATCCGATTCACGTACGGTGTAATGGGACAGCTCCACGATATACCGGTTGCAGGCGTCGGCCATACGGTCCAGAAGATCCTCTCTCTGGGAGATGCGTGCGTCCCGCTTTTCCTCGTAGCGGTAGATCTGATCCACGGCAGCCTGGTAATTGTGCAGCGCCGTGTCGGCCATATGGTTGATCAGGTGAGCGACCTGAGGTTGTGCAAGGCCAGGGTTGGTAACCAGATGGTAATCCAGCTCGCGAAGATTTGCCTCGATCTCGGCATCCTCCTCTTCCACCGGCTCATCCTTTACGATCTTCTCAGCGAGATTTGCAAAGACATTGGAGAACGGAAGGAGGCATACGGCGGGAACCAGACGGAAAACACCGTGGATGTTGGCGACACCGCCGGAATTCAGGGGCATGGTCCAGAATTCATCCGAAAGCAGGCCGGTCATCCGGGCAACGGAAACGACCACGATGATCAGGATCGCTGCGAAAATATTGTAGATTACGTGCACCAGCGCTGTACGGATCTGTGAAGGCTTTGCGCCGATCCGGCTGACGATAAAGGTCGTCAGGCAGTCGCCGATGTTGACACCGATGATAACAGCAAAGACACTGGCAAAGGTTACGCCCACCGAGCTTGCCACAGACTGCAGAATACCGATGACCGCGGACGAGCTCTGGATAACGCCGGTGACCAGTACACCAGACAGGAAGCCAAGGAAGTAATTATCCTCAAAGGCTGTCAGCATACCGCTCAGTGCGTCACCCATGGTACCAACGGCACTGCTCATATTGATCAGACCAACGAACAGGATACCAAAGCCCATAAAGATCGTGCCGGTATTGCTGGAATGATCGCCTTTGACGAACATGATTAGGATGATACCGACGATCAGGGCCATCGGAGCCAGGTTGTCTGCTTTGAAGAAATACAGCAGGCTGCCGGCGCCGGCCTGGACATCCATCAGCCGGATGATCTGCGCGGTGATTGCTGTACCTACATTGGCACCCATGACGATGCCGACCGACTGCCGGAACGACAGAAAACCTGCGCCGACCAGACCAACGGTCAGAACGATCGTAGCGGTCGAACTCTGGATCATGCAGGTGACCAGCATACCGAAAATAAACCCGATGACCGGATTATTCGTTACCTTTTCAAGAGATGCCTTCATTGCGCCGCCGGAAGAACTTTTCAGGCTGTCTCCCATTATGCGCATGCCGTAAAGGAACAGCGACAGACCGCCGAACAAGGCTACGACATTGTAAAACACGTCCATATTGTGTCTCCTCTCTATGTTAGCCAGCAAAGGTAAATATAACATACATAGATTTTATTTACAATTGCTTTCATATGCACAAATGCATCAAAATCTATTCTGAGTATATTAAAAATTACATTTATTTTACAAAAATGCCTTGTGAAACTTTTGTGAATTAAAGTATGGCATTATAGCTGGAAATGCGTTAGATTAAATCTGATGCAGTATGTGTTCCCTTAAGGAGGACATTGCGTGAAAAAGATAGTATTTGTGCTGCTGGCAGCATTGTTGGCCGGCTTGTCCGCGTTTGCGGTTAATGATGAACTCTGGACGGAAACAGCCGCCAGAGTAGAGAGCACTTCTGCCCTTACCCATGCCGTAGAAGGCCTTGGTGAGATGGGGCAAAATCTCTCCACGGTCATCGATTATACAAAGGATCTCGACGTTTCTGATCTGGATGTTTTCGGTTCCGGCTCGGTCATCAGCGGTGTTGAAACTGCGGAAGTCCTCAATCCCGGCACGGAGTATTACTTTGATCCTTACGTTTACCCCTACCGCGCTCTCCTTTCCGAGCCGCAGCAGGCTGTATACAACCAGATCTATGCCAATGCCGTGGTGGTAAATGATACCTTTGCCCTTGTGGCGGAGATCACGCCGGATCAGCTGGCGGAGACCATGGCAGCTCTGCTCAATGACCATGCTGAACTGTTCTGGCTGGATACTGCCTATTCCTTCAATTATTATATGGATGGCGGCGCGGTCAGCAGTGTTACCCTATCCTACTATGATCTGGTGAATAACCTCGGTGAGGCACAGTATGCGTTTGAGACGGCTGCCCAGGAGATCATCAACGGCGCCTATAATTATGGAACGGATATCGAAAAGGAATGGTTTATCCACGATGCGATCGGCGCACGGACGGTCTATGATGAATCCGCACCGATGAACCAGAGTGCCTACAGCGCCCTGGTAAACGGACGATCCGTGTGTGCCGGCTATTCGCGGGCTTTCCAGTATCTGTGCCAGCGGATGGGTATCACCGTCTACTATGTCACAGGAACGGCCGACGGCAGCAACCATGCGTGGAATCTTGTCAACATGGCCGGCGAATATTACAACGTCGACGTGTCCTGGGATGATACGGTCAGCGAAGCATACGGCACGAACGTCTACACATATTTCAATCTGCCTGACGAGGTGATCAGTCAGGATCATACCCGTTCCGCCCTCTCTTCCGCTCTGCCAGAGTGCTGGTCCTACACCTACACGTACACCAACATCTTCGGCAGCACACCGCAGATCTCGGATATCAAGGGATAAAAGAACTATTGCAAATTAAACGCTCCCGAGCATCGGTTTAAAGCCGGTGACCGGGAGCTTTATTTTTCATAGTCTACGAAATAAGTCTGCTTTGAAATTTTGCTCGATCTGCATTCCAGTTTTCTTTTCCAGATGTGAAGGTTTCCGGATGTAAAGTCGGTCTCAATTCTCCAGATCGCGGAAATGGAAGCTTCGTCTGCCGGAGGCATAATCGCCGACGGTCTGGCCGTTTCCAAACAGACGGTATTTGTAGGTGATCAGCCCCTCAAGGCCCACAGGACCGCGAGCATGGATCTTGCCGGTACTGATACCGACCTCAGCGCCAAAGCCATAGCGGAAGCCGTCAGCGAAGCGTGTGGAGCAATTCTGGTACACACCGGCCGAGTCGACCATCTGCATGAAATATTCAGCAGTGGCTGCATTCTCCGTGATGATGGCATCCGTATGATGGGAGCCGTAGGCATTGATGTGATCTACTGCCTCTTCTACCCCATCGACCAGCTTTACAGCCAACACAAGGTCCAGATATTCGTTATGGAAATCATTGTCAGCGATTTCCTCGGCCTGGATGAGGTCAGTGACCTCTTTTGTACCGCGGATCGTTACACCGGCATCCTTCAGCGCCCTGGCAGCCTTTGGCAGGAACTCTGCGGCAATGCTGCGATTCACCAGCAGCGTCTCTGCCGCGTTGCATGCAGCTGTGTACTGGGTCTTTGCATCCACAAGGATCGGAATGGCCTTTTCAAAATCTGCATCTTTATCCACGTAGACGTGGCAGATGCCATCGGCATGGCCCATAACCGGGATCTTGGTATGGTTCATGATATACTGAACAAAGGCATTAGAGCCTCTGGGGATCAGCAGATCTACATCCTTGTCGCAGGAAAGAAGCTCGTCAATCTCGTTGTGCAGCTCCGCCTGCAGCAGGCAGCTCTCCGGAAGACCGCAGGATATGGCAGTCTGATGGATGATGCGAAACAGCACGCGGTTTGTTGCAGCAGTCTCCTTTCCGCCCTTCAGAATGGCGCAGTTTCCGCTTTTCAGGCACAGGGTGGAAATCTGTACCAGTGCATCCGGTCTGGCCTCAAAAATGACGCCTATGACGCCTATGGGGCAGGAAATGCGCTTCAGGACCAGGCCCTCATCCAGCTCTCTGGCCAAAAGAACCTTTCCCACCGGATCCTCGAGAGAGATCAGCTGGTGGATTCCCTCAATGACAGAATCCAGCTTGCCCTCATCAAATTTTAGTCTCTTGTATACGGCATCAGAAATCCCAGCTTCCTTTGCGGCGGAAAGGTCTGCCTGGTTTGCGGCAAAGATCTCCTCTCTTCCGGCCAGCAGTGCATCTGCGATGGCGGAAAGCGCCTGGTTCTTCTGCTCTGCACTGCAGGCAGCCAGCTTTGGCGATGCCAGTTTCATCTTGTGGGCTTCTTCTCGGATATTCATAAAACTCTCCTTATCGAGTGCTGTATGCAAAATAGATCAAAGGATTTATGCATATTATAGAAAAGTGATGCTCAATATTCAATAAAAAAGAAGCGAGAAAGCAAATTAAGATCACCTCAGCACGAAAATATATGCCAAAACGGATTGTATAAAATCGGGCATCTTCCTAAAGAAAAATGATAAATAAGAAAAAGCATCCGGCATTCCAATTCGAATGTCAGATGCTTTTTTTTGAATATGCGCCATACAGCGTGGTTATGTGTGTTTTGCTTTTGGTGTCGTTTGTTTTCGCTGCGTTTCGTTGGTTACCAGTTTACGGCAATATCCGACTGAGTATATGCCAGGCTTCCGGTATCGCATACCAGTCCAAGGCCAAGGCTTGTCTCAACAATGGTTCCCTTTGGACGGTTCGAAAGATCTGCGGCGATCATAATATAATTGCCGATCATCTTTACGCCGTCGCTGCGTACCCAGTAAGGATCCGTATATCCCAGACCTGCCATAATATTCAGTACGCCGGACATATCCAGGTTATAGTAGGTCTCCTGGCCGTTCGGACCGTTGATGCGGCCTGCGCTTCTGGTCAGCTTTGTGCCGTCCCATTCGCAAACGCTCTGGACGATTTTGTAGGTCTCACTGTGCTCGATATCATCGGTATCCTCACAGGGAATGAACGTATAGGTTTTTGTCCCGTTCAGCAGCTTTGTCTGGGAAGCGATCTTTTCGATGCTTGCCGCAGCGTTTTCTGCATAGGATTCATTCGCCTTGCGGACGGTATCGCTCTTTACCGTGGAGCGCACCTCATTTTCTGCAGCGTTTTCGGCTGCAGTGTTCGCAGCACTCTCACTGTTCTTTGCGCTATCTGTGTTTTCGGCGCCTTCCTTGCTCTCGGTGTCCTCCACACCTTCTGAGCTGGAAGTTGCCAGCCAGAGATCGGAATCAGCGGCTGTATTTTTTTCATCTTTAACAACAGCGATTTCTTCTGCGGAAGAGGAAGCAATGACGGTATAGGGATCGACGCTGCTCTCCTGTGCTTTTTCCGATACGGAAGAAGCACTGACATTATTTGTGCTAAGATCTTCAAAAACCTGGGATACGGTAGATACGCTGGATGAAGAAACCGAACTGGATGCGGAAAGAGAATTGGAAGCTTTGGCCGCTTTCGCATCTGCAGAAATTGTGCTGATGGAAGATACCGCGCTGCTGTCAGCCTGCAGATTGACTGCGCCAAAAACCGGAATTACAAACATGGTTGCGGCTAAAGTGCCAGTCATTAGTAACTTAATGCTGCTTTTCTTGTTAAACAAATAAACAGCTCCTTTCTCAATTAAAATGGTACAGGAGCTATCATAACGCAGAAAATATAAAAATCAAGTGAATTTGTAATAATTTATTAATATTTTACAATTGATTCGTAATAATTTAATGAAATTCAGCATGATTACTCTACATAAAATTCTTATGTATACTAGAGGCAATTCGGTAATGACATGTTTTCTGCTGAGGATAATTACATGCGGCTTAGTATATAATTCTCGTTTTTCTAAATTAACTTATAAATCGCCTTTTAGATGATAAAATAAGCCAAAACAAAAACTGCACGGCCGCTGTGGACCGTGCAGTGAAGTTATGCAATACTTTTTTGGATCAATCTTTCTCGTAAATGTTGTGATCGATGCCGGCTTCCTTGCGCTCGATGGCGTATTTCAGAAGATCTACGCAGCCGTCGATACCGTATTTGGAGCTGGACAGAGAAATATCGTAGCTGTCAACAGCGCCCCACTCCTTGCTGGTGTAATAGTTATAATAGCTGGAGCGGCTCTTGTCATTCTTGCGGATACGGTCTCTTGCCTTGTTGGGAGTAAGGCCATAGATCGCAGAGATCCGGTGTACTCTGTCCTCGATATCAGCATGAATGAATACGGAAAGAAGGTTCGGATCATCCTCCAGGGCATAATCGGCGCAGCGACCGATGATGACGCAGGGACCCTCTTTGGCCAGCATCTTGATGCTGTCGAACTGAGCCAGGAATACCTTCTGATTTAACGGCATGTCGTTCATCACATTTGAAGAATACCCGAAGGAATAGGTATCCATGACAAGGGAATACAGGAAGCTGTTGGTCGGCTTCTCATCCTGATTTTCAAATATTTCTTTTGCAAATCCACTGTCTTTTGCGGCGCGGTCAAGAAGCTCTTTGTCATAAAGCGGAATACCCAGCTGTTCAGCCAGAAGCTTTCCCACCAGATGACCGCCACTTCCAAACTCACGTCCAATACTGATGATCGTTTTCATGCTGCGAACCTCCCTTTATATTCATCCGGAAATGAATTCAATATTTTTTAATATTATACCATAGTTTTACCAGATTTGCATAAAAAACAATGTTTATTATTTATCAAATTAGGAAAAATCACAAAATAGTACAACATATTTAACTTGGCAGAATGATCTTTTCCTCTCGGACAAAAGAAAAAGCCTTACCGGTAAAGACCAAAGGCCTGCCGGTAAGGCTTAATAAATCGAACGAAAAAAGCAAAGGCAAGAATTCAAAGACAAGAAATATGGACAAGAATTTAAAGACAAGAAACATAACACTCATGATTGACGGATGTACGTGCGTATTTCTTATCGCAGCTTCCTCAGCAGATCTTCAAAATACGCTGGCAGTGGACTTGAGAATTCCACGTACTCTCCTGTTCCGGGATGAACAAATCCGATGACCATGGCGTGCAGAGTCTGCCCCTGTGTCCCTTTTACCGGAGATTTTTTCGGTCCGTAGATCTCGTCCCCAAGGACCGGGTGGCCGATGGAGGCCATATGTACACGGATCTGATGAGTCCTGCCTGTCTCCAGCTGGCACTCGACGTAGGTATAGCCCTTCAGCCGTTCCAGTACAGTGACGTGGGTGACAGCAGGCTTGCCCTTTCCATCCGGTACGATGGCCATTTTTTTGCGGTCGCTTGGACTTCGGCCGATATTGCCCTGCACGGTCAGTGTATCTTCATGGATCACGCCATGCACGATGGCACGGTATTTCCTGGTAATGCTGTGTACCGCCAGCTGTGCGGCCAGAGCCCGGTGAGCCTCATCATTTTTGCAGACGATTAGAGAACCCGTGGTGTCCTTGTCGATCCTGTGCACGATACCTGGCCGAAGAACCCCGTTGATGCCCGACAAACTGTCTTTGCAGTGGTACATCAGTGCGTTGACCAGCGTGTGGCTGTAATGACCGGCAGCCGGGTGGACCACCATATCCTTTGGTTTGTTCACTATCAGGATATCGTTATCTTCATAGAGAATATCCAGTGGGATATCCTCCGGCTCGATGTCCGGTTCCTGCTCATCCGGCACAGACAGGTGGATGCGGTCTCCTTCTTTGATGCGGTAGTTGGGTTTGACCGCCTTTCCGTCTGCCAGTACACCTCCAGCCTTTAATATCTTCTGCAGATAGGAGCGGGACATGGAAGGACAGACCGAAGCCAGATAGCTGTCGATCCGGCTGTCTTCATCTTCTGTTTCGATGATAAAATCCAGTTCCTTCAAAATTAATGGCTCCTTTTCTGTATCTGTCCTGATGCACAGAAAGCATTAGAAATAATCAAATTTATGATTTCTTCTCATTATCGAAGATCTCATTGATCTCGCTTTCCTTGTAAAAGAAAAGCACAAGAATGACCAGAACCGTTACTGACACGGTGACATAGATGTCTGCCACGTTGAATACCGGGAAGTCGATCAGCGAAAAATAGATAAAATCCACAACAT
>DFFG01000079.1:6329-26101 GCA_002368795.1 Eubacterium sp. UBA3782 | reverse complement strand
TCAACGAGGGTGACGGCGCCTTCTACGGTCCGAAGATCGACCTGCAGATGAAGGATGCTCTTGGCAGAGAGTGGCAGTGCGGTACGATCCAGCTTGACTTCCAGCTGCCTCACAACTTTGGCCTGACCTATCAGGACAGCGACGGCGCCATGAAGCAGCCGGTCGTTATCCACCGCGCGATCTTTGGCTCACTGGAGCGGTTTATCGGCATCCTGATCGAGAACTACAAAGGCGCATTCCCCTTCTGGCTGTCTCCTTACCAGGTAGCGGTCGTTCCGATCCGCGTAGAGCACAACGACTACGCAAAGGAGGTCGTGGAGGCTCTCGAGAATATGGGCATCCGCACCGAGGTCGACTACGCCGACAAGAACATGAACGAGAAGATCAAGTTCTACAAGACCATGAAGGATCCCTACATCCTGGTCATCGGCGACAAGGAAGTCGAGACCCGCACCGTATCGATCACGGTCCGCGGACAGAAGCAGCAGCTGCACGATGTGCCGCTGGATACTCTGCTTGCGATGTGCCGCAAGATGAACAGCGAGCACAGCCTCGAGCTGATCGGCTCCGTCGACGAGCTGTAAGACAAACAAAAGAGAGTATGTATTTTAAGGGCTGCCGATGCCGGCAGCCCTTTTTCATCTTGTTCTTCCCTTTTTGGCTGTTTTACGCTATGATGAAGAAGCTGAAACGATCGAATGGCAATACAGGAGATCTTATGAAAAACAGACGAAAGAAGTCACTTATACTGAAGATTACGGTTTTCGTCCTATTTCTGGTGCTGCTGGTGGGGGCAGAGGTCATCTACCTGTGGCAGCAGCAGTTTTATGCGAGCCATTTCTTCCCCGGAACGCGGATCAACGGCATGGACGTTGGGGGCCTTACGGTAGGTGAGGTCGAGAAGCTGCTGGACGGCAGTATAGATGCGTATTCTCTGACACTTACTTTCAGGGACGGGGAACAGGAAACACTTTCCGGTGACAGCATGGGCTATGCCCGGATCCCGAATCAGGAGGTGCTGGAGCTGATGGGCGCGCAGGAGCCGTCCTGGTGGTTCCTGCACATGACAGATACCACAGATCATAAGGTTACGGTCACGACAGGCTTTTCCTATGAAGAGCTGGCCGAAACCGTCTACAGCCTGCCTGAGCTCCAGGCGGACCGGATAAAGGAACCTGTCGATGCGGCTCTTTCCTGGGACGGCAGCCGTTTTGTGATCACCCCCGAGGACGACGGGTACAAGCCGGATCCGGCGGTCATCTATGAGGCTGTCTACGAGGCAGCCCGGAGCAAGGCGGCAGCACTTGATGTGACGGCCGTGGAGGGTGCCTATACGCTGGCCGCCGTCCGCAGCGATGATGCGCTGCTGCAGCGGCAGGCAGAGCAGCTTGACAGTCTGCTGCCAAAGACGGTTATCACCTACGACCTTCCATCCGGCCAGGAGGTCCTGGATGGCAAGGTCATGGAAAAGTGGCTGGCAAAGGATGCGGAGGGCAACTATTCCCTGGATGAAAAGACCTGGGATGAAGGGATCTCCGCCTGGCTTGCTGATTTTGCCGACCATGTGGATACGGTGGGGAAAGAGAGAACCTTTGAATCGGCTCATGCAGGGACGGTCACACTCTCCGGAACATCGGACTATGGATGGGCGATCGACCGCAGAGCAGAGTTTGAGTGGCTGAAGGAAGCGGTGCGAAGCGGCGAGACAATGAACCGCCAGCCGGTCTGGGCAAAACAGGAGCTGGCCGGTATGGATGATCACAGCGGCCTTGGCGGCAGCTTCATCGAGGCAGACCTGACGGCCCAGCATCTCTGGGTGTATCAGGACGGTGAGGTGATCCTGGAGTCAGATCTGGTCTCCGGAGTGATGACCGAATACTCCCACACGCCCGACGGCGTCTGGATCCTGGATTACAAGGAGACAGATACCACGCTTCTGGGAGACATCAACGAGGAAGGCGTATACGGCTATGCAGAGTATGTGTACTACTGGATGCGCCTGAACGACGAAGGAATCGGCCTGCACGATGCGACCTGGAGGGAGTATTTTGGCGGGGATATCTACATCGATTACGGCTCCCACGGCTGCCTGAATCTGCCGCTGGATGTGGCGATGCAGATCTACAATTATATCGACGAAACGACTCCGGTCATTATTTACTATGCAGAGCCATATGAGCTGCATGAATAATCATTTTCCGGCCTGTCGCTTGGGCCGGTGTTCACCCAGGTCCACTTCCTGGATCCCATCTATTACGAGGATTACCGGGACAAGAGCACCAGGGAGATCGCCGATCTGGTCAAGCATCGGATCGAGGAGCGGATCGCTGCCTGCGCTTAAGAGCAGCCAAAGAAGTCCGAAACATACAGAGAGCCCGGAACATCACTTGGATGCGCCGAGCTCTCTGTATTGTTTTGGAGACATGCCGTACTCCTTCTGGAAGGCACGGTAAAAGGTCGAATAATCTTTAAAACCCATCTCCCGGCAGGCCTTGGTGATATCCGCCCCGCTGCGGATCGCGCTACGGCAGGCATCCAGCCGTTTCTTGACGATGTACTGGTGCAGGCTCAGTCCAGACATGTCCTTAAAAAGATGGGAGATGTAAAATTTGCTGACAAAGAATTCTCCTGCGATCCGGTCCAGGGTCAGATCTTCGCTGAGATGATCCTCCACGTACCGCTCGATGCTCCGGTACAGGTTTTTCTCCTCGGTGATATTGACCGGGTTCTCCATCTCATAAATGCTGCGGTTCAGGGAGAGGAGCAGGTTGCCGAACAGAAGGTGGATCATCGCCTCCTTGCCAAAGCGTGCCGAGTTGAGCTCATCGATCAGGTCGAACAGCACAGACAGCAGCGCCTGAAAGGCGATCCGGTCGAAGTGGTAGATGTATTTCCCCTCCTTGGCCGCATGGGTGAACATATAGCCGTATTCCTCATGCTCGGACTGGAAGGTCCGGATATAGTCCGGTGTGATCCAGAAGACGAAGCGCTGATAGGGGATCTTGCTGCCATGCAGGATCGCCTGATGAAAGGTGCCCGGCGGCACGATGATCAGGTCGCCCTCAGAAAGGCGGGTCTCCTTTCCCTCCAGAGCCATGGAGACATCGCCGTTCATAAAAAAGTAAAGCTCGTAATGCTCGTGGGCATGGCGGCCGACCGGTGTAAAATGCAGGTCATTGTAATAAAAAAGCTCGAAATCCTTTTCCAGCAGGTACTGCCGTCGTTCAAAGGGCATGCGTCGGTCCAGCTTCATGGGGGTCCCTTCCTTTCAGAAATGCAGGAGCTTTCCGCTCCAACACATCCAGTTTACCAATGCAGCGCAAGTTTTGCAATGTATACAAGAAAGAATCAAAAAGAGATGAAGGCAAATAAACGATTATCCACCATAGACGGGATCCGTGGGATCACCATTGTCAGCATGATCCTGTACCATTTCTGCTGGGATCTGGTCTATATCTGCGGGTTTCCCATGGCCTGGTATGGCAGCTATGGCGCCTATCTCTGGCAGCAGAGCATCTGCTGCAGCTTTATCCTGATTTCGGGCTTCTGCCTGAATCTTTCCAGAAGACCGGTAAGAAACGGCTGCCTGGTCTTTGGCTGCGGGCTTCTGGTGACGGCGGTGACGCTGGTCGCCATGCCGGATGAGCCGGTGATCTGCGGGGTATTGACGCTGCTTGGCTCCTGCATGCTGATCCTGGCCGTCTGCAAGCCGGTTCTTGAGAAGATCCCTCCGCTGGCAGGTCTTTTTTGTTCCCTGTTCTTGTTTCTGTTTTTCCGTCATGTCAACAGCGGGTACCTGGGCTTTTTTGGCCGGCCGCTGATCCGCCTGCCGGAGAGTCTGTACAGCGGCTGGATCTCCACCTATTTCGGCTTTCCAAAGCCCGGCTTTGTTTCATCGGATTATTTTTCGCTGCTTCCCTGGTTATTCCTGTATCTGACCGGGTATTTCATTTACCGGTGTACAGGCCTGGCAGATGGACGGGTGCCGCATCCGTATCTTACGGTGAAGATCCCGGTATTTGACTGGATCGGGCGGCATTCGCTGCTGATCTATATGCTGCACCAGGTCGTTCTTTACGGAATCGCGATGGCAATCCTGTTCATCCTACAGGCCTGAGCGGGACAGGAAATTTTCTCCCGCAGAAAGGAACTGCAAGAATGTCGCAGAATATTGAAGAGCTGATCAGCCACAACACCTTTGCCCGCCACAACGGCATCGTATTTCAGGAATCCCAGGACGGCCGGTATATCGTCTATGTCGACCCGAACGAGAATTCCTACAATCCCTACGATACGATCCATGGCGGTCTGTTTTTCACCATCGCAGACAACTGTGCCGGAGGAGCCGCCAGGAGTGACGGCAGGCGCTGGGTCACCCAGGGAGCCAGCGTATCCTACCTGCGTGCCGTAAAGGAGGGCAGGATCACCGGCGTTGCCCAGGTGGTGCACAGAGGGCGGAAGACCTGCATCATCGATGTCAAGGTATACAATACCGCCTCGGAGGTGGTATTTATCGGTACCTTTACCTATTACTGCATCGACTGACTGGCTGATAGGAAGAATCCTCCATAAGAAAAAGAGTTCGCAAAAACTTCACAAAAAATATTAGCACTCACTCTTGACGAGTGCTAATAACGGTGGTATAACAGATTCAGAACAAAGGAACAGAGAAGATACGGGGAGCGCCGGAGCAGGAATCCGGCAGTCCGGATCCGAACCCTCCGTCCCATTGCTCAGTACATTGAATGATCATGTGATGAGTAGAAGGAGGAATGACCTATGTTGTACCCGAGATTATTTGGTGAGGACCTGTTTGATGATCTGATGGATTTTGATTTTCCGGCATTTCCGGATTTTGGCGATACCGAGAAAAAGCTTTATGGAAAACATGCAGCCCGCATGATGAAGACCGATGTCAGGGAGAAGGATGACTGCTATGAGGTCGCCATTGACCTGCCGGGATTCAAGAAGGACGAGATCACGCTGGAGCTTCAGAAGGGTTACCTGACAGTGACCGCTGCGAAAGGCCTGGACAAGGACGAAAAGGATAAAGAAGGCAGGCTGCTCCGCCAGGAGCGCTACGCCGGTTCCATGCAGAGAAGCTTCTACGTCGGCGAAAACGTCACCGACGGCGAGATCAAAGCCAGATTTGAAGATGGCGTGCTGCAGCTGACCATCCCGCGCAAGGACGCGAAGAAGATTCCGGAGAAGCAGCACATCCTGATCGAAGGATAAGCAAAGATGCCCGCAAAGGGGCACCCGCAAAAGATCACAGACAAGTGAAATAGCTGATTTTATTAATTGGAGGAAAAAATCATGTATATGCCCAGTATTTTTGGTGATGACTTATTTGACAGCTTTTTTGATATGCCCGCCGTACACCGGACCGCTCCGGCAAGAAACGATCTGCTCAAGACTGACGTAAAAGAGAAGGAGCACACCTACGAGCTTTCGATCGCTATGCCCGGCGTACAGAAGGAAAACATCCAGGCCGAGCTCAAGGACGGCTACCTGACCGTCAAGGCATCCAATAAGCAGGAAAAGGATGAGCAGGATCAGAAAGGCCGCTACATCCGCAGAGAGCGCTACTACGGTACCGCAAGCCGTACCTTCTATGTAGGCGAGAACCTGAAGCAGGAAGACATCACTGCAAAATATGAGAACGGTGTTTTGAGCCTTGAGTTCCCGAAACCCGAAGAAAGAAAGCCCGAGGTCGAGGAGAAGAAATACATCACGATCGAAGGATAACAGGGAGAAAAAGATCTCCCGGCAAAAACTATCCTGCCAGAACGGATATAAAAATAAAGTAGGGCTGCCTGCCGGCAGCCCTTTTTGTGTGTTATGTCTTGTCTGCGGGATCAGGATTAGCTTCTGCAGTCTGTGCTTCGCGCTGCTCCTTCATTGCAACATACTGCTCCTTCATCGCTTCCAGCGTATCGCTTAACTTTTCAACTGCGGCCTCCGCATGAGCCTGCAGTTTTTCTACCGCGGCCTCGGCCTGCTCCTGGAGCTTTTCCACGGCTGCGTCCCGCTGCTCCTGGCGCAGCTTTTCCACCGCTTCTTTCTGTTCCTGGGTCTGCTTTTCCGCGGCTTCTTTTTGTTCTGACCGCTGTTTTTCTTCCGCTTCTTTCTGCTCCTGGCGCTGTTTTTCTGCGGCTTCCTTTTTCTCATGGCGCAGTTCCTTTGCCGCCTGGAGCCGGGTCTTCAGCTTTTCCCTAAGCTGTGCCAGAGGATCTGCCTCCTCCAGGGCGTCTGCCAGTGTGCGGAAGAGGAGCCGTGTCGACTCCTGTGTCTTTGGATCCAGTTCATCCAGCCGGTCCAGCATGGGAAGCGCGGCCTTCAGGCCGTTTTCCTGCAGCTCGGATACGGTATCAAAGCCGGATGCTTCCAGAACGGAAAACAGATCGTCCACGACCTGGCGGCGGTCCTTTATATTGACCTGGTAGATCCAGTCGTGCAGGGCCGTCTGCAGAACCTTTCCGGTGGTGCTGAAATCGGGCTGCCTGACGAAAGAAGTACCAAGCACATCCCACGTAGTGGGACGATGCTGCATGACGCCCTTGGCCGAGCTCTTCAGTATGATCGGCTTTGAGATGTGATCCATGAGGGTGCCGATGATCGATGTATCCGGCACGTAACGATGGATCAGGTGGGAGATTTTTTCCAGCGCCGGATCATCGATGAATGTCTCATTGCATCCGGGACCGTCATTGTTATAGATGGCGATGATCCTCTGACGGATCGCCTCGTCACACTGGGCAGCGGCAAATACCGCCATATGTCCGCCTTTGGAATGTCCGCCGGCGCGGATCTTCTCTGACCGTCCTGCATGGATGCGGTTCAGGTAGCGGATGGCCTCCAGCTCTGCAGGAACGATGCGGTAGCTGAGGTTGAAATCCTCCTTCCAGCCGACGATGGTATCGTCCGTGCCCCGGAAGGAGACATAGCTGATGCCGTCACTGGTGAGGAGCTCGACCGCAGAGAATTGAAGCTCCTTTTCATGGTCGACAACATCATAGAAGTTCTGCAGTTTCATCTGGCTAAAGCGGTCAGTATCCATCATGGCATGCAGCAGGAAGGGAGCAAAGCGGATGAACGAGCGGCTTTCCCTCAGCTCCTTCTCGTCGTGCAGGGAGAAGAATTTTTCTGAGGCTTCCTTCAGCGTGACAGAACCTTCACCGATTCCGGGAACACAGTCCGTAAAGTCCACATAGGAAACGGCGGAAAGGATAACGTTGTCGACTTCATTAAAGGGCGACACGGCAAAGGACAGATCGCCTCTCCATGCCAGATAATCCAGGACATTTCCCATGAATTTTGTACTCCTTTCTTTGGTTTCTCCGGAAGCGTATGCCTTTTAATCCTTCCAGAACAGCTCCCGGGGCTTTGGTTTTCCTTCCATGTAACATTTTGCGCTTTTAAACTGGCCGCCCACCATGAAGCGGATCGCATCATCGGTGTAGAAGGCCGTGTGAGACAAGAAAATGACATTAGGCATGCTGCGCAGGATTGGGAACGATCTTCCGGAGCATCATCAGCGTCAGCATGACGGCATAGTTGGCCACACCCGCAGGCGGGTAAGAGATATTGGAGACCCGCATGCCCAGCTCGGAAGCCGTTCCGGTCCATTACAGACACGGCCTTCCGGAAAAACTGTCACAGGGGTATTGCTTCGGCACCGGCAGCAGATGGCAGATCCTCTGAGGCTGCGCTTTATACCATTATAGAGGAAATGCGAAGGAAAAAGAAGAAATGAAGATGAAAAAATCTTAAAATCATGCTTGCAAGACAGGAGAAATCCTGCTATTGTATATGGGTACGGGGGCGTAGCTCAGTTGGGAGAGCGCTTGAATGGCATTCAAGAGGTCATGGGTTCGACTCCCACCGTCTCCATGTGCTTAGAAGTCCGGAAATGTTGAGAAATCAACGTTTTCGGACTTTCTTTATTATTCGGAAAATTGTCCCCATACGTAAATATTTGTCCCCATCCTGTTTTATACACCCCAAAGTGCTCTGGAAACCGCCTCTGCATCAGAAGGTCTGGGTCTGTCGGCGGGCATGTCATAGTATTTTTTGGTGGTCTGGAAATCCCGATGACCGGCCCACTGCTGCACATCCTTGGCTGGGATTTTGCCTTCCAACATGGATGTAAACATGGTCCGGCGTAGGGTGTGAACACCAGACATGACATAAGAAGAGCCCCAGAGTGACATCCTTGCGGGGGATGTCTCTCCGGGGCTCTTCTGTTATTACTTGGACTTATGATGTTTGAGATTGTTCCTTTCCGAACAGGTGGCAGGCTGCAAAGTGTTCTTCGCCGATCTGCCGAAGTTCAGGCCGTTCGGCTTTGCAGCGGTCCGTGGCATAGCGGCAGCGTGGGGAAAACTTGCATCCCGGAACGGATTCCCTCGATTCGTTCGCATTTTTCTCGAGGATCTTCCGCCGGTTCTCCCGGTCCTCATAGATTTCAAAGACCGATTCCAGCAGCACCTTCGTATAGGGGTGCACAGCTTCTTCGGTCAGCCTCCGGCTGTTCAGGATCTCCACGATCTCCCCGCGGTACATGATAATGATCCGGTGACTGATCTGCCGTACCAGGGCAAGATCATGACCGATAAAGATGTAGGACAGATTTTCCTGCCCCTGCAGATCTACAAGCATGTCCGCGACCTGGTTCTGGATCGAAACGTCCAGAGCGCTGGTCGCCTCGTCACATACGATCAGTTCCGGTTCCAGCAGAGCAGCCCTCGCGATGACCACGCGCTGGAGCTGACCGCCGGAGAGCTCGTGCGGATAGCGGTCCATAAACTCCATGGGAAGCCCCACGGCGTCCATGTATTTCTCGATGCGTTTCCTGGCCTCTGCCCTGGATTGTTTTTCGTAATTTCGCAGCGGTTCGTACAGGTATTCGCCGATCGTCATCCGCGGGCTGAAGGACGAGATCGGATTCTGGAAGACCATCTGGACATGGCGGCAGAACTGCCGCTGTTCCTTCCGGTTCATCTCCGAGATCTGTCTGCCGCGCAGCGCAATCTGTCCGCCGGAAGGCGGATAGCTGCCGATGATCATCCGGGCCAGCGTACTTTTTCCGCAGCCGCTTTCCCCGACGATCCCCAGACATTCTCCCTGAAACAGGCGGAAATCCACGCCATCCACAGCGACGACACCCCTGTGCTTTTTCTGTTTGGCGGCAAATTCCTTGCGGACGCCGGAAGCAGACAACAGGGTCTCGCTGCGGGAGATTTCCGCGCGCAGCTTATCCTCCGAAAGCTCCAGCTTCGGTACCGAAGAGAGGAGCATCTTTGTATAATCGCTTTCCGGATGGAAAATAACCTGGTCCCTGGAACCGTATTCAACGATCTCGCCGGTCTTCATGACCGCGATCTGATCCGAAAGATATGAGGCTACGCCCATGTTGTGGGTGACCAGGATAATCGCTGTATCATATTCTTCTGTGAGCTTTTGCAGTTCGCGGACCACCTGTGCCTGTACGGTTACGTCCAGCGCACTTGTGGGTTCGTCTGCCAGAAGAAGCTTCGGGTTCTGCGCCATGGCCATGGCAATCGCCGCGCGCTGCTTCATACCGCCCGAAAGCTCGAACGGGTAGGATTCCATGACACGATGCGGATCATCCAGGTTCATGCGCGAGAGCCATTCGCAGGCCAGTTCCTTTGCTGCGGAATCGGCCAGGTCCTGGTGGACCTGAATGTATTCCACGAATTGTTTTCCGATCGGAACGATCGGATCCATGGCCAGGCCGGCGTCCTGGAAGATCATGGCAATATCCCTTCCGCGCAGATGCTGCATCTGTTTTTTGCTAAGGGCGCGCAGATCGGTCCCGTCGAAACGCAGCTCGCCGTCCGTGATCCTGCCGGTCCCCGAAAGGAGCCCGAGAATCCCGCGGATGACCGTTGTTTTTCCGCTGCCGCTTTCCCCGACGAGGGACAGGATCTGTCCTCTTTCCAGCGAAAAACTGACATTTTTCACCGCCGGTGATTTACTGCCGTAACCAATCGTTAGGTTTTTTACTTCCAGAAGGGTCATTGTCTGGCATCCTCATCTGTCGGCGCGGGACCAGGCGGAAAGCCCGGTCCCGCGTGTGTATACACAATTTTTTTCCAGTGGATCGTTATCCGGTGTTTTATTTCTCGACGGTTGTCTGCGGAGTCAGGAAATAATAGTCGATCGGGAAAGTGGACATATTCTTCACATAGCTGTGGCAGACGTTGATGTTTGTGACGTCGATCAGGTAGGAGCCGAACGCTTCGTCGATGATGATCTGGCTGGCCTTCTCTGCAAGTGCCATTCTGCCGTCTACATCGAAGGTATTGGACAGCTGATCGATCTGCTCGTCAAGATCGGCGTTGCTGTAGCCGCCGTAGTTGTCGGTCGCGCCGGTCTTGAAGACCTGATCCAGGAACCACTGCGGATCGCCGGTGGAAAGGGTCTGCCAGTTTCCGAATACCAGCTGGAAGTCGCCCGCAGCTTCGGCGTCGGAGACATTCTCGCTCATGGAGATCTGCAGGTCGATGCCGCACTCCTTTACCTGGTTCTGGACCATCTCTGCCAGTGTTTTGTCATCGCCGGAAGCGGTAGCGGAAGAGCTTACCAGTACGGTGACCGTCAGCTTTTCGCCGTCTTTGTCGACAAAGCCGTCGCCGTCGCTGTCGGTGTAGCCGGCCTTCTCCAGATAATCTGCTGCCGCGTCCGGATCATATGCCTGGCGGTTCAGGTTGGTGTAGAAGGTGGCACTTGGCGGGAACGGGCTGCCTACGCCGCTGACGCCGCCGCCGACAGAAGCCGCGATTGCGTCATAGTTGACAGCCGCGCTGAATGCGTGACGGATGTTGGCGTCGTCGAAGGGAGCCTTCGCCGCATTCATGAACAGGAAGCGGACACGTGTGCCGGTCGACATCTGGACCTCGTACTCATCATTTCCCTCGAAAAGAGTCAGGTCGGTGGAGGTGACGCGCTGCATCATATCCAGTTCGCCGGACTGCAGGGCCATCGCTCTGGAGTTGTCATCCGGAAGATTGTAGCAGGTGATGGAATCCAGGCCAGGCTTGCCGCCCCAGTAGCCGGGGTATGCAACTGCGTCGAAGGATACATCCGGCTCAAAGGAGGTGACCATGTACGGGCCGGTGCAGATCGGATGATTGCCGTAATCGCTGGTGTCGACGGAGGTGTCCACGATGGTGAACAGCGGCTCGGTCAGGTTTGCCAGGAACGCACCGTAGGGAGCTTCGGTCTTGAAAACGACCCAGTCCCCGTCAGCCTCTACGCTTTCGAGCTTCAGGTTGGTCTGGCCTCTTTCGTTGACCTCCAGGGAACGCTTGATGGAGCCTACGACCGCTTCCGCGTCGCAGACATTGCCGTTCTGGAAGGTCACGCCGTCACGGATGTGGAATCTCCAGGTGACGTTGTCATCCTCTGTCTCCCATTCGTCGGCGAGCTGGCCGACGAATTCCAGGTTCTCGTTAACGGTGACCAGCGTCTCGCCGACAGCCGCGCGGGTCAGGGTCCAGCCGTTCCAGCCGTTGCCCGGATCCAGGTCGTCGCCGAACCAGTAGATACCGAAGTTGAGATGCTTCTCTTCACCGGAAGCTGCTTCTTCCGCCGGTGCTTCGCTCTCGGCAGCGGACTCGCTTTCCGCAGCTGCTTCCTCTTCCGCGGCACTTGCGGCTTCTGCAGCCGCGGAAGCTGTGCTTTCCGCAGCACTTCCGGACGGGCTGCTGCTTCCGCCGCAGCCGGCCAGGATCATCGTCCCGGTCAGAGCGATCGCCATCATGGAACTGAGCCATTTCTTTTTCATTGTCTGTAGGATCCTCTCTTTCATTATTTATTGTGTTTTGAGAAACGTTTTTTATAAGGCAGGTCATCCTGCCTGGTGATGCCTCTGGGATCAAGAATATCCCGGAGACTGTCGCCCATAAGATTAAAAATAATGACGCTGACAAGTATCGCCATGCCGGGGAAAAGGATCATCCAGGGCGCGGTCTGCATATAGCGCTTGCCTTCGCTGAGCATAAAGCCCCATTCCGGCGTCGGCGGCTGTGAACCCAGTCCCAGCAGAGAAAGGCTGGCCAGCGTCAGCAGGTTGCTGCCGATGTCCTGCGTGATCAGGACGATCAGGTAGGGGATAACATTCGGCATGATGTAGCGGAACATAATGGCAGGCCGGCTTGCGCCGCCCAGACGCGCCTGCTCCACGTAATCCTCGTTCCGGATCGTCATGACCATGGAGCGGCTGACCCGGGCATACATGGTCCAGCTGATCAGAGTCATCGCTATGATCAGGTTGATGGTGCCTGTTCCAAGGACACTGACGATCGCAATGACAAAAACGATGTGCGGGAAGGCCAGCAGCATATCCGTGATCCGCATAAGGACCGTATCGACGATACCGCCGGTGAAGCCTGAGATCATGCCGATGATCGTTCCGATGACCGCCATCAGGCCGGTCACGGCGATGGCGATCAGCAGGGAGCTTTTCCCGCCGTAAAGGATCCTCGAAAGAAGGCAGCGTCCAACCTGGTCGGTCCCGAAGGGATAGACAGCCGACGGTGCCTGCAGCATCGCGTCATAGTCCTGTGCGAGCGGATCGTGCGGCGCAACCGCGCCCGCAAAGACCGTGACCAGGACAAAGAGGACGGTCACCGCAAATATAAACATGAATTTTTTATCTCGCAAAGCGATCCGGACATAATGCATAGATTCAGTTCTCCCCGATGCGGATCCTGGGATCCAGGAAACGGTAAAGGATATCGACGGCAAGATTGACAAAGACGAAGATCAGCGCCATCCAGACGACATAGGCCTGCATCAGGTTGTAATCGCGGGCCGTAACTGCGTCCGCCGCCATTTTTCCCACGCCCTGATAGCTGAAAACGGTCTCCACGATGGTAGCGCCGCCCAGGACGCTGCCGATCGACATGCCGAACATCGTGATGATCGACAGGAGCGCGTTCGGAAGAACATGTCTCAGGTTGACCTTCCACTGCGGAATGCCCTTGGACAGCAGCCCGATCACGTATTCCTTGTTGATTTCCTCCAGGACGTTGGCGCGGATCCGGCGGATATAGGTCGCGGTCATCCAGACCGCCAGGGTAATGGCGGGCAGGATCAGTCCGATCACGTCATTGCCGCTGATCGACGGCAGCAGATTCAGGCGGATGGAGAAGAAGTAGATCAGGAGCATGCCCAGCCAGAAGCTCGGCATCGAGACTCCGATAAAGGACAGGAAACGGATGATATAGTCCGCAATGCGGTTTTTGTACACGGCGGAAAGGATTCCCAATGGGATGGAGAAAACGACAGTGAGGATCAGAGACCAGAAGGCCAGTCTGATCGTACGCGGCAGGCGCTTGAGCATTTCTTCCCGGACAGAATGGTTGTAGGAGACAGATTCGCCGAAATCACCGTGGACGGCGTTTCTGAGCCAGCGGCCGTAGCGTACAAGGATCGGGTCGTTCAGCCCGAGCTCTTCCCGCTCGGCTTCCATGACCTGCGCGTCGCCGGATACGCCCATGCGGATATACTTCATGGTGACCGGGTCGGATGGCGCAAAGGAAAGCAGCAGGAAGGTCAGGAAGGTCACGCCGAACAGGACGGGGATGGTATGAAGCAGGCGGATGATGATATATCGCAGCATGTTCCAACCTCACAGACAAATGCTTTTTCTGAATAAAAATGTGTGGACAGGCTCCCGGAGGCAGGAAAAAAAAGATCTGCCGGAGCGGCAGATCGATGAGAAATGGAAATACCGGAAAGGACAGACCTTTCCGTGTATCTGATCTCGTTTTCTCCCACCGAAAAAACTGCATCGGATCCTTCCGGGCAGGTCTCCTGACTTGAATGCTGTTTCCTCTCCGTCTTCCCGGCCGTGCGGCCAGTGACACAGGAAGGACCGCCGATCCGCTTATTCGGTGTCCGGTGATCGCCGGACATTTATGACGCGGATGCCGATGCTTCCTTCGGCGGCTGCTGCCGCCGGGATCGGTCTTCATTCTTACAGTAGCGGGGGCTGCTGCGGTTTTGCACCGCATTCCCTATTAAGTGACGTAAAGCCACACCCTGAAGAATTTATAATTGCATCGTTAGTTTACTCAAATCGGTGTGATTTGTCAAGATTATATATAGTATATTTTTTCGGGAACTATATTTCCGGCGCGGCGGAAGGGATGCCGGATGAAATCCGCTCAGTGACAGAAGGCTGCCGCATCAGGCGGCATAAACGATATCGCCGGCGGAGGAAGGCGGTTGCCGGCCGGAAGTTATATTTTGATCAGGCAAAGGTATATCAGACGAACCATTTTGCTTTTGCCGTGCTTTTTTGGTATACTCAGAAAAGCTGTTTGAGCGACAGGAGAAAAGCTACATGAAGAAAATACTGGCAATCGTTTTCGCACTGACCATGGGGATGAGCCTTGCGGCATGCGGAGGCGGAACAGCGGATGCAGAGGCTGCTTCGGCAGAGACGACTGCAGTGTCGGGAGAAGCGGCAGATGCTGAGAAAGCACCTGAGGATAATGAAACAGCATCCGGGGATGCCGGAGCGGAAGAGGCTGTAAGCAGCAGTGCAGCGGGAATCCATCACGCAGAGATCACCGTCAAGGATTATGGGACGATCACCGTGGAGCTGGATGGCGATACCGCACCGATCACGGTAGAAAACTTTATTACACTGGCGAAGGACGGATTCTATGATGGCCTGACCTTCCATCGGATCATGGATGGCTTTATGATCCAGGGCGGAGATCCCAGCGGCAATGGAACCGGCGGCTCGGATAAAACGATAAAGGGTGAGTTTGCTGCCAACGGTGTGGACAACCCGATCTCCCACAAGGCGGGGGTCATCTCCATGGCCAGAGCGCAGGATCCCGACAGTGCTTCTTCACAGTTCTTTATCACAGTTGCGGATTCGGAATTTCTGGATGGGCAGTATGCGGCTTTCGGGCATGTGACTGAGGGGATGGATGTGGCCCTGCAGATCGCAAAGGATGCCGAACCGATTGATGGAAACGGTACGATCCCGCCGGAAGCACAGCCGGTGATCGAGTCTATCCGGATCACAGATTGAGTTCATTGTTTGATCGTTTATGAAAAAAATAGGCGCCTTCCCGTGCATGTAAGAATGCAGCGCGGGAACGGCGCTTATTGATTTTTATTCTTGTTTTTAGCTGATGGCTATGCCGGAGCGTTCCATGTTGCAGCGGTTGATCTCATTGGAATCCCGTAAATTCACGCGGTGTCTTCCCGTAATAGCTTGTAAAGGCGTGGTAGAAACTGCTGGGCTCTGAATAGCCGAGAGAACGGCTGACCGCATGGATCAGTACGGTACCACGGTCGAGCAGTTCCGCTGCTTTTTCCATTTTCAGCTTCATCACCAGCTGTGCGTAAGTCAATCCCAGGCAGCTCTTGACGACCCGGCTGATCTGCCGGGAACTGTAATGGAACGTCCTTCCCACGTCCTCCAGCGTGGCCTCGGTATAGTGCTGCTGGATATAGCTGAGGATCGCGGAGTATTCGTGCTTCCAGTAAAAATCCCCGGTTCGTGACAGCCGCGCGGTACTCTCGTAGTCCATCAGCGTGAGGATAAAGAATTCAGTCAGCAGCGCGTTCATCAGCTGGGCGCTGTAGCTGCCGGGCTTCTGATACTCACGGTCCATACGCTCTGTGAGATGAAACAGCCTGTCGTCTTCTGCGGTATCAAAATACAGCCAGGAGGCGTTGTTTTCTCCGCTCAGCGCCTTGCGAAAGAAAGAGACCAGCAGGCTGTTCTCCGGGAGCTGATTGTAGAAAACACGTTCGAAGGTGCTGGATCGAGCCTGGATCGCTATGCGGGAACAGAAGATCAGCTTACCTACCGGGAGACCTACTTCGATCCTCTCCAGCACGGCCCGGAGGAGATCGCTATTCGGCATGATCATTCACAGTGGATCTTTTATTCACTGCTCGATCTGCCGCGCCGAGAGCGGACCTTTGCGGTCTACCGTTTTGGCTACCCAGACGGCAAAAAGAAAAGCCGCAGCCAGACGGCGTGGCATTTCTATCTCTCTCGTGTGCGTGCGGAAAACCTGGAACTCACGACAAGGCGGCTGTTTTTGAAAAATTATGTGCGAAAAAGAAGACCAAGATAGATTGTCAGCATAACTGCGCAGCCTAATAACCGCAAGGCACTCATTTCCAGCGTCATTTCTTTTAAAATCTGTTCCGCGTTCATGAGTATTCCTCCTGTTATGAGATCTTTCGTATGATAGATCCATTATGTTACGAGCAGACACAGGAGTCTATTCCATAAACTGCGAATTATGATCTGTTTTCGTCACTCAGAAGATGCCGGGCAGAAAACAGAGCGAAATTTGACAAGAAATACCCAAATCCTATCTGTGCCTTCGGAAGAAAAGATAATATAATGATTTAAACGCCAAAAGTCCGAACCCACGCCATGCTTGCATGGCCGTGGGAGAAAGACTTTATGGCGTGCCCCAACATGAGGACGAAGTGGTGTTTAAACACCACGAAAGTCCGAATGTTGGGACGGATTGTGGGAGCACGGAGTGCGGAGCAATCCGTTTAAATCATTCCCGGTGCTTTTGGCGAGTTAATCATATAATAGCAAATACAGAATAAAAACAGGAGCGTGCACGATGAGACAGTATGAGACCTTTGAACTGCAGTTTGTGGGAGAAGTTCTGACTGCGGACTATGCAGTCATTCCGCTTGTTGCGGAATTTACGAATAGCGCTGAGAGCAAGAAGGTATACGGCTTCTATGACGGAGAGGGCGTTTATAAGATCCGTTTTCTGCCCGAGAAGCCGGGCGAATACATCTGGAAGGTCAGCGGTGCGGTGAACGCCGAGGGGCATGAGATCTGCGAAGCGGCGGACGGCGAGCACCACGGCCTGGTCAAGGCAGTGGATACGCATTTTGAATTTGAGGACGGCAAGCTGTTCGTGCCCTTCGGCACCACCGTCTATGCCCTGGCCCATCAGGAGAACGCACTGGTGGAGCAGACTCTGCAGACGCTGAAGGCCGCGCCTTTCAACAAAGTGCGTATGTGCGTCTTTCCCAAAGACTATGATTACAACCACAACGAGCCGCCGTACTACGCCTTCGAGAAAAAGGCGGATGGGAGCTGGGATGTGAATCGCCCCTGTCTGGCCTTCTGGCACCGCTTCGAGGCGATCCTGGACAGGATCACCGACATGGGCATCCAGGTGGATCTGATCCTTTTCCACCCCTATGACCGCTGGGGCTTTGACACCATGAGCCAGAAAGACAACCTTACCTATCTTAATTATCTGCTGCGCAGGCTTTCGGCCAAGCCCGGCATCTGGTGGAGCCTTGCCAATGAGTACGACCTGAGCCAGGGAAAAAGCCTCTCCGATTGGGATGAGATCGAACGTTATGTGGCAGAAAACGACCCCTATGGACATCTGCTTTCCTGCCACAACTGCTTCTGCTTCTGGGACGCCGAGCGCCCCAACATCACCCACGCCAGCATCCAGACCAAGGCTCTGACCGAGCTCCCGCGTTGGATCGACAAATACAAGAAGCCCGTCATCATCGACGAGTGCTGCTACGAGGGCAACCTCCCTCACTTCTGGGGCAGCATCTCCGCGCAGGAGATGGTCTACCGCTTCTGGCGCTGTGTGGCCAGCGGGGCATACTGCACTCACGGTGAGACCTTCCTTGCGGAGGACGAAGTGCTCTGGTGGGCCAAGGGCGGCCTACTGAAGGGCGAGAGCCCGGAGCGCATCGCCTTCCTGCGTGAACTGGTTGAGAGTCTGCCCGGGCCGCTGACGTCCCTGGCAAACGGCGGCATGCTGACGCTGGCGCAGATGAATGACGAAGAAATGGAGACAGCGCTTGAGCCGGTGCCGGAGAAGCTGCGCGACTTTGTCCGCTCCATCGCGGCGAGCATGCGCCGTATGGAGGTCGACGACCGCACCGCCCATATCGCCGGTGAGCACGAGTGGGCCGCCCACGCGGGCGAGGACGCCTACCTCTGGTTCAACGACCGGCAGTGCTTCGGCGAGCAGACGCTGCCCTTGCCGGAGGACAAGCGCTACCGTGTGGAGCTGATCGACGTGTGGAACATGACAAGAACCGTCCTGGAAGAGAATGCCCGCGGGGCCACAAAGCTCCGCCTGCCCGGGAAAGAGGGGCTGGCGGTGCTGGCAACGAGAATCGATTAAGGAGAACGGAATGAAAAACTATATGGATACCGCTCTGACCGCCCGGGAGCGGGCGGAGCTGCTGCTGAAGGAAATGACGCTGGATGAGAAGATCGCCCAACTGACGGGCGTTTTTTCCGTCAGGGGCCACGAAGATAAGATGGCCGAATTCTTCAAAAACGGCATCGGCCAGATCAGCACTCTGGGCTTTCGCATGTGCGGGAGCATCGAGGAGGCGGCTGCCTGGCAGCGGGAGCTGCAGACGATGGTGATGGAGTCCAGCCGCCTGCACATCCCCGCCGTTTTCCACATGGAGGGTGTGAACGGGGCGCTGCTGCAGGACACCACGGCCTTCCCCTCCGGCGTGAACCGCGGTGCGGGCTTTGACCCCGAGCTGGAGCAGGAGATCGGCGAGATCGTCTCCCGCCAGGAGGCCGCCTTCGGCTTTACCCAGATTCTGGCTCCGGTGCTGGACATCTCCCGGGATTCCCGCTTCGGCCGCCAGTCCGAGGCCTACGGCGAGGATCCCACTCTGGCCGCGGCGTTAGGCGCGGCGTATACCCGCGGTATTCAGGAGACCGGGACGGCGGGCCGCCATCCCGAATCCGCCGCCAAGCACTTTCTGGGCTTTCACCGGGGCGCGGCGGGCATTCACGGCGCGGACGTGGAGATCGGCGATGGCCTGCTGCGGGAGGTCTACGCCAAGCCCTTCCAGGCCGCCATCACGGAGGCAAAGCTGCGGGGCGTGATGCCCTGCTACTGCTCCATCAACGGTCTGCCCGTGCATGCGAGCCGAAAGATCCTGACCGGGCTTCTCCGGGAGGAGATGGGCTTTGACGGCGTTACCGTCTCAGACTACAGCGGAGCGGAAAACACCTATGCCGTACAGGGCACTGGCGAGAGCCTCGCTGAGGACGGCTATCGCTGCCTAAAGGCAGGCCTCGATGTGGAACTGCCTATGCCCGCAGCCTTTGCCGCCATGAAGGAGCTCTTTGAAAAGGGAGAGGCAGAAGAGAGCGTTCTGAACGAGACCGTTCTGCGGGTGCTCGAGGCCAAGTTCCGCATGGGTCTGTTTGAAAATCCCTATGCGCTCGAGGGCACGGAGCTGGAAATAACGATCCACCACAGCCATGACGACGAGGTATCCTTCCGCGCCGCGCAGCAGAGCATCGTCCTGCTGAAGAACAACGGCGTCCTGCCGCTGAGCGGCAAGGAAAAGACCATCGCGGTCATCGGCCCGGCCGCCAACAACGCCCGCTATTATTTCGGCGGCTACACCCATCTGAGTATGGTGGAGGCCATGTATGCCGCCATGAACTCCATGGCGGGAACGGGCGGCGGCGGAGACAGCAGCAAGGCCGAGATGGAGCGCGTCCCCGGCACCAATGTGCAGGTGGACGAGACGGAAGAATTCAACGGGGTGCTGCGCAAGCTGGAGCCTAAGTGCCGCAATCTCCTGCAGGTGCTGCACGACGAGCTGCCCGGGACGAGGATCCTCTATGCTCCCGGCTACCACAAGGCCGGCGCGGATGAATCGCTCTTCCCCGAGGCGCTGGAGATCGTGAAGCAGGCCGACGTGGTGATCCTGACCCT
>DFFG01000079.1:3548-6266 GCA_002368795.1 Eubacterium sp. UBA3782 | reverse complement strand
GGCGGCAAGAACGGCTCCGGCTCCATCGCCACCATGGCCGAGGGCGTGGACGGCACGGACATCAATCTGCCCGCCTGCCAGGACGCCTTTATCCGCGAGGCGGCGAAATACGGCAAGCCCATGATCGGCGTACACTTTGACGGCCGCCCCGTGTCCTCCGACACAGCGGACGAGCTTTTGGACGCGCTGATCGAGGCCTTTACTCCCGCCAAGTTTGGCGGCGAGGCGGTGACCAATGTGCTGCTGGGCAAGGTTAATCCCTCCGGCAAGCTGCCTCTCAGCGTTGCCCGCAACGCCGGGCAGATCCCCATTTACTATAACCACCCCAATGGCTCCGGCTGGCACCAGGGCCCGAGCATCGGTTTCCAGGACTATGTGGACTGCTCCCACAAGCCCCGCTGGTGCTTTGGCCACGGTCTGAGCTATACCACGTTTACATACAGCGATCTGGTCATCAACAAACAGGAAGTGGCTCCTGACGAGACTTTGACGGTATCTTTGCGTGTCAAGAACACCGGCAGCGTCGCCGGTACGGAGATCGTACAGCTCTATCTGCGGGACGTGCACGCCTCCATGACCCGCCCCGTCAAGGAGCTGCAGGGCTTCGCCCGTGTCGAACTGCAGCCGGGAGAGCAGAAAATGGTATGCTTTACCGTCGCTCCCAGCCAGATGGCCTTTGTGGACGAGGACGGCCGGTGGAAGATCGAGAAGGGCGAGATCGAGATTCAGCTCGGCTCATCCTCCGAGGATATCCGGCTTAACGGCAGCTATTTTGTGACAAAAGATGCCTGGCTCGAGGGCCGAAACCGCGCCTTCTATGCCCGGGCTGAGATCGAATAAGACGAGGAATCTTCAATGGAACTGAAAAGCAGTCAATGGATCACCACAGCGCGGGAGCTGGGCGACGTGTGCCCGGTTTTCCGCAAGTGCTTTTGTGCGGAAAAAGAAGTGGCCTCCGCCGCCCTGGAAATCACGGCTCTTGGCGTCTATGAGGCGGAGCTGAACGGACGGCGTGTAGGTGACTTCGTGCTGGCCCCGGGCTGGACCAGCTACGACCACCGCCTGCAGGTGCAGACCTATGATGTGACGGAGTTGCTCCGGAACAAAAACGAGCTGCGTGTCACGGTCGGGCGCGGTTGGTTCCGCTCTCCCATGCCGGGCTTTGTGGATTCGAAGGACAAGCAGCGCCGCTACGATCAGCCCTGCGGCCTGATCGCGAGGCTTTGCATCCGCTATACCGATGGCAGCGAGCATGTTCTCAGTACGGACCGGAGCTGGGAGTTTGCCGAGAGCCCGGTCCGTTTCAGCGAGATCTATGACGGCGAGCGTTATGACGCGGCCTTTGCTCCCCAAAATTGGGAGGCTGCCCGTCTGCTGAACTGGTCGAAGGAGATCCTGATCCCCCAGGAGGGCGAGATCGTCCGGGAGACGGAGCGCGTGGCCGCCAGGGCCGTGCTGCATACCCCTGCCGGGGAGACGGTGATCGACTTCGGACAGGAGGTCACGGGCTACGTGGAGTTTTCCGTGACCGCGCGGGGGGGCGATGAGATCCGCTTTACCCACGGGGAGATGCTGGACGCGGAGGGCAATTTCTATAACGCCAATTACCGCACCGCTAAGGCTGATGTCTGCTACTGCTGCAAAGACGGAAGCCAGACCTGGCACCCGCGGCTGACCTTCTTCGGCTTTCGTTATATCAAGCTGCTCTCATGGCCCGGCGAGGTTCGGGCCGAGTGCTTCACCGCCGTCGTCGTCCACTCGGACATGAAGCGCATCGGGTGGCTGGAATCCGGCGATCCGATGCTCAATCAGCTCTTTTCCAACATCGTCTGGGGCCAGCGCGGGAATTTCCTGGACGTGCCCACCGACTGCCCACAGCGGGATGAGCGCCTGGGCTGGACAGGCGACGCCCAGGTCTTCGTCCGCACCGCATCGTATCTCTACGATGTGGAGCGTTTCTTCCGCAAATGGCTGAGGGATCTGGCCGCCGACCAGCGCGAGAGCGGCGAAGTGGGTGAAGTGATCCCCGATCTGCTGCCCACGTATCCCGGCAGCGCCGCCTGGGGGGACGCGGCGGTCATCTGCCCCTGGACGATCTATCAGACCTACGGCGATCGGAGCGTTCTGGACGAGCAGTTCGAGAGCATGAAAAAGTGGGTGGACTACATTTCCGGCGACGGCTGGGAAGAACACTTCCACTTTGGCGACTGGCTGGGGCTGGACGCCCCCAGCGGCAGCTACAAGGGCTCCACCCGGGACGGCTTCGTCGCCGCCGCCTTCCGCCTCCACGCGATCGAGCTGCTCTGCAAGGCAGGAGATCTGCTGGGCAAAGATATGAACGCCTATCGGGACTTGTACAAGGTCTTTATCGAACGCTTCCGAAAAGACTATCCCGACTGCCGTACCCAGACGGAGCATGTGCTGGCGGTGCATTTCAGCTTGGCGGAAGATCCGCAGAAGACCGCCGACGCTCTGGCCGACCTGGTCTGCGCCGACGGGAAGCAGCTGCGCACCGGCTTTGTGGGCACGCCCTACTTGCTGCATGCGCTCTCAGACTACGGACACGCGGATCTGGCCTGGGATCTGCTGCTGCGCAGAGCCTATCCCGGCTGGCTCTACTCCGTTACGAAAGGCGCCACCACGATCTGGGAGCACTGGGACGGCGCGAAAGAGGACGGCAGCTTCTGGAGCACGGACATGAACTCCTTCAACCACTAC
>DFFG01000079.1:2424-3490 GCA_002368795.1 Eubacterium sp. UBA3782 | reverse complement strand
CCTACGGCGCGGTGGCGGACTGGGTGTTTGAAAAGGCGGCTGGCATCCGGCACGAGGAGAACGCCCCGGGCTTTGCCACTCTTGTTTACGAGCCCCATCCCGATCCCCGGATCGGCTTTCTCAAGGCAGAGCTGGACACCCGCCGCGGCAGGATCCGCGCGAGCTGGCGCTGTGAAGGCGACGGCATTCGCTGCGAGCTGCACACGCCGGTGCCTGTGACCGTACGCCTTGGCCATATCGAGCAGCAGCTGGAAGCCGGAAGCTATACCTTCTGGGAGGAGACGGAAAGATGAATTTCGTTTTATGGATGGCCAAAACGCTGATGCCGCCGGAGCGGGCAGACAAAAGCAGACGCCGCATCGCCTGCATCGGCGACAGCATCACCTTCGGCGACGGCGTGCATCCCAACGAGTTGGGAAACCGCGTCATCGCTGAGCATCTTCATAAAGAGATTGCAATCTGAAGAAAAAGGGGTTGTCGCATTAAGCAAAAAGCGTGCATAAACATTCTGGAGGGAACATCCGCAACGCCGGTACTTGGAGGAATGGAACAATCCGACTTAGTACCGCTGCGTGAGGACAGAGCGCGAGCGCTTCCCGCAAGAATATTTATGCACGCTTTGTTTAATGCGACAGCCCCTTTTCGGTTCGCACCACTCACCCCAGTGCAGGCCGCTCTCAATGATGTATTTGGCGTAGGGAGAATCGCCCAGCAGATAGGGCGCAATCTGAGCCTTGACGGGCATGGAGTCAGGCAGATGGTAAAAGCTCTTGTCGGCGGCCGCCTGGATCATATAGTCCCGCCAGCCGAGCATGAGCTCCAGATTATCGCGGATGAAGCGCTCATCCCCGTAGAGCTTCCACAGCGTATAGGGCAGGATGACCGCGGCGTCCGCCCAACCGATCGCGCCATTGAGAGCGTCGCGGTTTCCCTCGGCGCTGCGGATGCGGGGGCAGACGTTGGGCACGCGGCCGCCCGGCTCCTGGCAGTCCCGCACGTCCCGCAGCCACTTGCGGTAAAAGGCCGCGGGATCGGCAAAATAGCAGGCGGTTTTCGCAAAGATCTG
>DFFG01000079.1:0-2293 GCA_002368795.1 Eubacterium sp. UBA3782 | reverse complement strand
TTGAGGCTCCAGAGCGTGTTGCGGGCAAACTGCGTCAGCTTTGGATTGGAGCAGGTAAAGCTCCCGGTAAAGCGCAGCGCGCTGTACACCGCCACCGCCTCAAAATCCGCCGGATCCACGGTGTCGAGGCCTTCCACCAGCGCGTAGCGGAAACCGGCGTAGAAGAAGTCCGGCCGGAAGTTTTCTTCACCGCCCGCGCAGGTGTAGACGATTTCCTGCCGCTTGACGGGCAGACCCGGCATGTCCATCTGCAAGGTCAGGTCGCTGAATTCCCCGTGATCCAGCGCCTCGCCCAGGCGCAGCCGGATCTGCTGCCCGGCCTCACCATGCACCCGGAAGCGGACATAACCGGCCAGATTCTGCTTGAAATCCAGGATTTTCGCGCCGCTGGGGCTGATGAGCAGTTCAGGGCTAAAGACTTCCTGCTCCAGGATCCCGTCAGCCGGGGAGACAGTGGGGCAGAGCGGGTAGGAGGTCGGAACGGCGTTTTGAGAAAAACTCGGAACTTTTCTCGCGTCATAGACCTCGCCGTCCATCAGATCCGCATACCGGACCGGCCCATCATTGCTCCAGCGCCAGCTCTCGTCCGTGCCGACGGTCTCACGGCTGCCGTCGGCATATTCGATCACCAGCTGCGCCAGGAGCTTGAGCTGGGTGCCGAAGACGTATTCCTCGTTGGTGCTGCCGAGCTTTCCCTTGAACCAGCCGTCGGCCACGGTGAAAGTCAGCTCGTTGTTCTCTTTCAGAAGCGCGGTCAGGTCATAGACCTGGTAATACAGGCGCTTGTCGTATTCCGTGCAGCCGGGAGCGAGGACGCCGGGGAGCCGCGCGCCGTTGACTTCGGCGCTGTAAACGCCGCAGGCCGTGGCATAGAGCCGCGCATGCTTGACCTCGCCCCGGAGCGTGAAGCGCTTTTGGAAGCAGTCAGCGCTCAGACGCTCTTTCCGGTCCGTGTCCACGCCGGCGATCCACTTGGCCGTCCATTCCGAGGACTCCAGCAGCCCTGTTTCAAACCACGCGCTCTCCGAGTCCTCAATCTGTCCGTTTTCATCCCAAAGCCGGACAGACCAATGCACGCGCTGTGCGCTTTTCAGCTTCGGCCCGTCGTATTCACCGTGCATCCGGTCGGTGTCGACTTTTCCGCTTGTCCAGAGCAGAGCCCCGTCTTCGCCGCGAGCGGTGATCTGATACGCGCTCTGCTTTTTCCCGTCCTGACAGATCCAGCTGAGCCGGGGCGTCAGATCGTCGATCCCCAACGGGTTGACCCGGTAATTGCATTGAAGGCTGACAGCTTTCATTTTTATACCTCCTGGTTCAGTCCTCAAAGAGCTTCATCAAAACTCTTGCGTATACCTCATGTCCCTCCACACTGGGGTGGTTGACGCCGTTGGAGAGCAGCGCCTCCCAGGGGATCCCGGCCTCTTTGGCCTGATCCCAGACGGCGCGCACATCGGCCAGGCACACATGCTCCTCCCAGGCGACTTCCCGGATGGCCTCGCAGCGCGCCGGGGTGGTCACGGGCTTTGCAGGGATGCCGATGGGCTCCAAAAGATTGTTCGGCAGATCGCCGTTGGGGGTGAGCAGGATAATGTCCGCCGTGGTTTCCGCTTTCAGCTTCTGCACCAGGCCCTTCAGCAGGGCTTTATAGGCACTCGCGTCGCCCATAGTCTCATCGTCCCAGTTTAATGAGCCGTTGATCAGGACCAGATCCGGGTCATAGCGCAGCACGTCGCGGTCGGCGCGTTTGCACATCATGGGGAGCACGTCGCCCGCGATGCCGGCGTTGAGGATGCTGACGGAGGTCTGCTCATATTTGTCGATCAGCGCAAGGCGGAATTTCTCAATATAGCTCTCCCGTGCGTCAGTGATCTCTCCCAGCACGTCGTCTCCGCGCAGCATGCGCTCAAAATGGGTGCGCAGCGCCTCCGGGTCCTTCGGAAGCAGCGTTTCGAAATGCCCGGCCGTGACGCTGTCGCCCAGCGCCACGATGACGGGGTTTTTCCGCTCCAGACCGTTTTCGTCCAGTCCGTTCTGCGTGAAGCCGGCGACCGCGCCGCGATTGCGCTTCATCTTTTCCATAAAGCGTTCGGGACGTGCGGGGGATTCGCAGACAAAACTGTCCGCCATGTGTAAAAACTGTTCCGCGTACGGCGCGGGGATGCGATAAGTGGTCTTCATGAACCCTCAACCTTCTTTCTCTTGTATCACTGAACCCTTAGTTTTTACGTAATAAGTTGACTCCCAGAGAATCCAGCAATTCCCGCGTCATCTTTTGGATGGCAGAGACCTTGAT
>DFFG01000057.1 GCA_002368795.1 Eubacterium sp. UBA3782 | reverse complement strand
GATCCCCTATACCATGATCGGCGCCAATATCGGAAAATTCCTCTGCGATGTGGCTGACCTGGTGGAGAGCCGCCAGGCGCCCGAGATCGTGGATATTTCCAACCAGTCCTCGAAGGAGGGCATCCGCATCGTGCTCGAGCTGAAAAAGGGCGCGGATGTGGAGCGGCTCAAAAACCTTCTGTACAAAAAGACCCGGCTGGAGGATACCTTTGGCGTCAACATGCTGGCGGTGGCCGACGGACGTCCGGAGACACTTAGTCTTCCGCGCATCCTGGACCATTTCGTGGATTTCCAGTTTGACCTGACCACCAGAAAGTACCAGACCCTGCTGTCCAAGGAGCTGGAGCGCAAGGAGATCCAGGAAGGCCTGATCAAGGCCGTCGATGTGATCGATCTGATCATCGAGATCCTGCGAGGCTCAAGAAGCCAGCAGCAGGTCCGGGACTGCCTTACCATGGGCGTTACGGACGGCATCAAGTTCAAACATAAAAACAGTGAAAAGATGGCCAGAGAGCTCTGCTTTACCCAGCGCCAGGCAACGGCGATCCTGGAGATGCGGCTGGCAAAGCTGATCGGTCTGGAGCTGGAAGCCCTGTATAAGGAAAACCAGGAGACACTGAAGAAGATCGAGCGGTACGAGGCCATCCTCAATGACTACGATACCATGGCAAAGGTCATCGACGATGATCTGGCAGCCATCGGCAAGGAGTACGGAAGACCCAGGCGCACCGTGCTGGAGAATGCCGGGGAGGTCGTTCTTGCCGAGCCGGAAGAGGAGGAGACAGAGCTTGTCTTCCTTATGGACCGCTTTGGCTACGCCAGATGCATCGATCTGTCGGCCTACGAGCGGAACAAGGAGGCGGCTGCAGCCGAAAACCGCTGGCTGTTCCGCTGTATGAGCACAGATAAGATCTGCATCTTTACCGCCCAGGGCATGATGCATACGATCCGTGTCAGGGATATTCCGCAGAAAAAATTCAGGGATAAGGGCACACCCATCGACAATCTCTGCAATTACTCCGCGGAAAAAGAGCAGATCGTGCTGGCGGTCCCGATGGCCGAGGTACGGGCAAAGCATCTGATCTTTGTCAGCTCCCAGGGTATGATAAAGAAGGTGGCCGGCGAGGAGTTTGATGTCAGCAAGCGGACTGTGGCTGCGACAAAGCTTGGCGGAGACGACGACCAGGTAGTCTTTATCGGCTTTGATGAGGACGGCGATTTCCTGGTCATCCGCACAAAGGACGGCTATTTCCTCCGTATGCCTCTTTCCGAGGTGCCGGAAAAGAAGAAGGGCGCCGTCGGCGTGCGCGGCATCCGGCTGAACGACGGAGATGCGGCAGAGGGGGCTTATATCCATCCGAACCGCAGTGAGACGGTCGTCGAGTACAAAGAGAAAACGCTTGTCCTCAACAAGATCAAGCTGATGAAGAGGGACAGCAAGGGCACGAAGGTTCGTATTTAAGAGGGTTCTGTGCATCCTTTGTTTACAGAATAGTTAGGACAGAAAGTAATGAAAAAACATATGGCATGTATGGCAGCCTCCCTGCTGGTGATCAGTATGCTTCTTGGCGGCTGCGGCAGGAAGGAAACCGTCGGAGAGGATACCGCAGTCGTTGCTGCAGAAAGCACCCAGGCCCAGGCAGCCGTTTCCATGGAGGAGACGGAAGCAGAAGCGGAGCCTGTCAAAGAGCAGACGGAGGATAAGGCAGATGCTTCCGGTGATCCTGTAAAAGCAAAGGAGGATACGCAGGAAGCCTCGGTATCCGGTGATGCTGAAAAGATACAGCCAAACGGGCATATCGTCTGCATTGACCCGGGCCATTCCTCGGTCATGCCCTCCTTTGGGTCCGAGCCCCTTGGCCCCGGCTCCGGGGAGTATAAGGCGGCAGATGCTTCCGGCACCCACGGAAATGCCAGCGGACTGGCAGAGTATGAGCTGGTGCTGCAGGTAAGCCTTGCCCTGCGCACAGAGCTGGAGAAGAGAGGCTATGAGGTCGTGCTGACCAGGGAGGACAATGAGACGCCGGTCAGCTGTGCCGAGCGGGCAGCTGTTGCCACAGACGCCGGCGCGGATATCTTTGTCCGTATCCATGCGAACGGATCCGGAAATACGGAGGTATCCGGTGCGATGGGCCTTTGCATCACCCCAGGCAACGCCTTCCATCCGGAACTGTACAAGGATTCCAGGATGCTCACGGATGATATCCTGAATACCTACTGTGAAGTCACCGGCATAAAGAACACTGGTGGCGTCTGGGAGACCGATTCCATGTCCGGCAACAACTGGAGCACTGTGCCGGCAACGATCCTGGAGATGGGATATATGACGAATCCTGCGGAGGATCAGTGGATGGCCGATGAAAAGAATCAGGTCCAGATGGTAAAGGGAATTGCTGACGGCATCGACCTGTATTTTGCGCATCAGGCAGAGAAGGAAGCCGGAGACGAGAAGGATGCGGACAGCGAGAGCAGTTCGCAGGATCCGGGTGAAGCAGGAGAGCCCTCTTCTGAAAGTTCCGAAGCATCCGGCAGCGAGGCGGATGAATAACGTCTGAAATCATCTGCTTTTGCCGGGAAGTTTCCGCCCCATTTTGGGAGGGACCCGGCGGGCAGATGGAGCGGCAGCCGGCACAAAATCAATTAAAAATTTGTTCTTGAATTTCAGAAGGTTTCATGTATAATGGACATTGTGCTGCTGCACATGCCGGAATAGCTCAGTCGGTAGAGCACTTCACTCGTAATGAAGGGGTCGTCAGTTCGAGTCTGATTTCCGGCTTTCATACGGACACCCATAAAAAGCGAGACGATCTTTTTATGGGTGTTTTTGTATACGCAAAAGCAGACCGCGTTTTGCGCACAGGCATTAATGGTTTTACCGCAACAAAGGAAGTGTAGTATTTATGCGTTTTGATCCTGCAAAGATGGAAGAGAACATGAACAAGCTGGTGGAATACAGCCGCAGATCCGGACGGATCGACCTGAGGCTGTACCAGGAATATGACGTCAAGCGGGGCTTGCGTGACTCTTCCGGAAAAGGCGTCCTCACCGGCCTTACCGAGATCTCAGATGTAGACGGTACCTCCGTCACCGATGACGGCAACCGTATCCCTGCCGAGGGCCGGCTGTACTACCAGGGCTACAATGTCAATGATCTGATCCGGGGCAGCGCAAACCGCCGTTTCGGTTTCGAGGAGATCACCTATCTGCTCCTGTTTGGTTCCCTTCCCACCAGCGAGGAGCTGGAGGAATTTATCGATATCCTGACCAGCTTCCGCGAGCTCCCCGGGGAGTTCACCCGCGATGTCATCATGAAGGCGCCCAGCGCAAATATGATGAATTCGCTGCAGAAGTGTATCCTGACTCTGTACTCCTATGATGAGCAGGCAGAGGATACCTCCATTCAGAACATCCTGCGCCAGTCCCTGAGCATGATCGCAAAGATGCCGCTTCTGGCTGTCTACAGCTATCATACCTTCCGGCATTACCACCGGGGACAGAACCTGATCATCCGCAATCCGAAGCCCGAGCTTTCGCTTTCCGAGAACCTGCTGCAGATGCTGCATCCGGACGGCCAGTACACCCAGCTGGAGGCAAAGGTACTGGATATCGCCCTGATCCTGCATGCCGAGCACGGCGGCGGTAACAATTCGACCTTTACCACACACGTCGTATCCTCCACAGGCACGGACAGCTATTCGGCCGTAGCCGCATCGCTGGGCTCCTTAAAAGGTCCCAAGCACGGCGGCGCGAACCTGAAGGTCCTGCAGATGTTTGAGGATATCAAGGAGAATGTGCGGAACTGGGAGAGCGAGGACGAGATCCGCGCCTACATGAACCGGATCCTGGATAAGGATGCTTTTGACCAGTCCGGCCTGATCTACGGAATGGGCCATGCAGTCTATACTCTGTCGGATCCCCGTGCCGTGATCCTGAAGGAATACGCCAGAAAACTGTCCATCGAAAAGGATGTGGAGGAGGAATTCCATCTCTACGAAAATGTCGAGCGCATCGGCAAGGAGTGCATGATGCAGAAGCGCAGCCTGGTCAAGCCCATCTGTGCCAACGTGGACTTCTACAGCGGCTTTGTTTACACCATGATGAATTTCCCGCCAGAGCTTTTCACACCTCTGTTCGCCATCGCCCGTATCTCGGGCTGGTCGGCCCACCGCATCGAGGAGATGGTCAACGGCGGCAAGATCATCCGTCCGGCCTACAAGTACGTCGGCCATCACAGGCGCTATGTGGAGCTTGAGGACCGCATCGCAAAATAACAGGCGCAAAAAAGAAACACATTTTGTCAAGGAAAAATGCTTGACATCAGGAATGCGCTGCTATATGATAAGCGGGTACGTTTGCGGTACCCGCTTTTGTCATGCATCCTTTTGGCGAAGGAAGTCTTCAGGTAAATGGAAGAATTTGTTGAAAAATCCTATCTGTTTGATTTTTACGGCGAGCTTCTGACCGAGCATCAGCGCCGGATCTACACGGCCGTGATCTTTGAAGACCTTTCCCCCTCCGAGCTTGCCAAGGAGGAAGGGATCAGCAGGCAGGGGGTCCACGACATGATCCGCCGCTGTGACAGGATCCTGGCGGATTATGAGAAACGTCTGCATCTGGTTGAGAAGTTCCTGAATATCCGTAAGAATATACGCACCATACAGGAACTTACCGGGGAGGTCAGCAGAAATACGGAGGAGCGCATGCATGAGATCAGCCGGATCTCATCGCAGATTTTGGAGGAACTCTGAAAAATGGCTTTTGAAAGCTTAACCGATAAGCTGCAGAATGTATTCAAAAACCTCAGAAGCAAGGGTGTGCTTACCGAGAGCGACGTAAAGGCCGCCCTCAAGGAAGTCAAGATGGCCCTTCTTGAGGCCGATGTCAACTTCAAGGTCGTCCGGAATTTTGTCAAGACGGTCCAGGAGCGGGCGATCGGTCAGGAGGTCATGAACGGACTGAATCCCGGCCAGACGGTCATCAAGATCGTGCACGACGAGCTCATCAGCCTGATGGGCAGCGAGACCGTTGAGCTTCCGCTTCGTCCCTCATCCGAGATCACCGTGCTGATGATGATCGGTCTGCAGGGCGCAGGTAAGACCACCACCGCCGCAAAGCTTGCAGGAAAGCTGAAAGCAGCCGGCAGAAAGCCGCTGCTGGCAGCCTGTGACGTATATCGTCCCGGTGCGGTCAAACAGCTGCAGGTCAACGGAGAGAAGCAGGGCGTCGAGGTCTTTGTGCTGGAAAACAGCAAAAAGCCGGTGGAGATCGCAAAGGCAGCCCTTGCCTATGCAAAAAATAACGGCTTCAATGTCGTCCTTCTGGATACGGCAGGACGTCTGCAGATCGATGACAGCATGATGGAGGAGCTGGTCAGCATCCGCGGTGCCGTCACTGTCGACGCATCGATCCTGGTCGTAGACGCCATGACCGGTCAGGAAGCGGTCAATGTGGCCAAGACCTTCCAGGATAGGGTCGGTATCGACGGCGTCATCCTCACAAAGCTGGACGGCGATACCAGAGGCGGTGCAGCCCTTTCGATCCGTGCGATCTGCGGGAAACCCATCCTGTATGTAGGTATGGGCGAGAAGCTTTCCGATCTGGAACAGTTTTATCCGGACCGTATGGCAAACCGGATCCTGGGCATGGGCGATGTGCTCAGCCTGATCGAAAAGGCCCAGGCCAACATCGATGAGGAAAAGGCCAGGGAGATGGAGCAGCGTGTACGCAAGGCTCAGTTCACCTATGACGATTATCTGGCCAGCATGGAGCAGATGCGCAACATGGGCGGCATGTCGTCTGTCCTCAATATGCTTCCCGGCATGGGCGGCAAGATGAAGGATCTCGAGGGCATGGTGGATGAAAAACAGATGGCCCGCCAGGAGGCGATCGTGCTTTCCATGACCAGGGAGGAGAGAGCAAATCCCGACCTGATCAACATGAAGCGCAAGCAGCGCATCGCGAAGGGCGCCGGCGTATCCATCAACGATGTAAACCGCTTTGTCAAGCAGTTTGAGCAGACCAGAAAGATGATGAAGCAGATGCCCGGCATGTTAAAGAAGGGCAAGAGACGCGGAGGCTTCAATTTTCCGTTCTGATGCAGGACCAGGCACACAGGATGCGCATCCTGCCCGGAATACTGACAATGGAAGATTGTTCTCATATAAAAAAACAAAGTATTTTATTTAATCAGGGAGGAACAGAAAAATGGCAGTTAAAATTCGTCTGAAAAGAATGGGAAAGAAGAAAGCACCTTTCTATAGAATCGTAGTCGCAGATGCGAATTCTCCGAGAGACGGCAGATTCATCGAGGAGATCGGCTACTATGATCCCACCAAGGATCCCAGCGTATTCAAGGTTGATGAGGAGAAGGCAAAGAAGTGGCTCGGCAACGGCGCACAGCCGACAGATGTTGTCGCAAAGATCTTCAAGCTCGCTGGCGTAGAGAAATAATTGCCTGACCGGAGGTGCATTGTATGAGAGAATTGGTTGAAGTGATCGCCAAGGCTCTGGTCGATAATCCGGACGAGGTGGTCGTCACCCAGACCGAAGAAGGCAAGGATCTGCGCATTGAACTGAAGGTCGCGCCGTCGGACATGGGCAAGGTTATCGGGCGGCAGGGAAGGATCGCAAAGGCGATCCGCTCCGTGGTAAAGGCTGCTTCTTCGAAGACCGACACAAGAGTAACCGTAGATATCCTGGAGTAACGCACATAAGAGAATCCACTTGGGGCTGCCGAACAGAAGAGTCGTGCAGCCCCTTTTAAACCGCCGGCATCTAACCGGCGGGCTTTGCAGCCGAAGGGAGAAAAGCATGGAAAAATTTCTGAAGGTCGGCGTGATCACATCGGCACACGGTGTCCGCGGGGAGGTCAAGGTCTATCCGACCACCGATGATCCGGAGCGTTTTCTGGATCTGGATGCGGTCATTCTGGAAAAGGGCGGAAAACGCGAGGAGCATGCCATCCGTGGCGTAAAGTTTTTCAAAAATATGGTGATCCTGAAGCTGGAGGGCATCGATTCCATGAACGATGCCGAGCGCTTTCGCCAGTGGGATCTGATGATCCCCAGGGAAAAGGGCGTGCCGCTTGCGGAGGGAGAATATTATCAGGCGGATCTGATCGATATGGAAGTCCTTCTGGAGGATGGTTCCCATTTCGGCATCGTGCGGGATATCATTGAGACAGGCGCAAACGACGTGTACGCCGTGGAGACAGAGACGTACGGGGAAGTGTTGATTCCCAATATCAAACCGTGTATCATGAAGGTGGATATCGAAGCAGGAACGATGGTCGTGCATCTCCTTCCGGGACTTGTGGACCTCAACAGGAAGTAACAGAGGAAGCCATGAAAAATTGCAAGTATTGCGGAGCAATGCTCCCTGACGACGCCAGGGCCTGCAGCAACTGCGGCCGGCCTACCGGATATGTGCCGGTGAAAGCGCCCGAAGAAAAAAAGACAGCGCCGGAAGCTGTGGACTCCGGAAGCGATGCGTCAAAAGCCGGCGAGGACAGCTCCTGGAATACCGGCAGCTTCGAAAATGCAGAGCGCAAAGAGAAAAGCGGAACCTGGAGCAGGCCGGTCGATGGATCCGGCAGTGATGATCTGTGGAGCCGTCCGGAGAGTGATCCCTGGGGCCAGAGACAGCCGAATGCGGATCCTTTCGGGGGCGGTATGCGTCCCATGCCGGAAGGCTTTGGATACGGGCAGGAGAGAAGGACCAGCGGCTACGCCATCGCCTCCTTTGTCCTTGGGATCATTGCGCCGATCTTTAACGGCTTTTATCTGGCGCCCTCGATCCTTGCCATTACCTTCGGGATCATCGCCATCGTGCAGTGTTCCAGACACAAGGACCTGTACAAGGGGAAATGGATGGGTATTACCGGCATTGCCCTTGGCGGTGTATTTCTGCTGGTCTATATTATCCTATTTGCATATGCATTCTGGCTGCTTCAGGATCCGGAATTTGCCTCCTTTTTCCAGGAGTACATGGACCAGATCCAGAACGCCATGATCTTCAGGTGACCGCATGCATTTTTACGTACTTACATTATTTCCTGATCTGATCCATACCATCGCAGGCACCAGCATCACCGGCCGGGCCATCAAAAACGGGACCATTACCGTGGATACCGTCGATATCCGCGACTTCGCCGTGCGCAAGACCGGCAGGATCGACGATTACCCCTATGGCGGCGGTGCGGGCCTGGTGATCGAGGCCGAGCCGGTCTTTCAGGCGGTCGAATCCGTGCGAAAGAAAACATCACAGAAGACCAGAGTCGTCTATCTGACCCCCCAGGCCCAGGTCCTTACCCAGACCAAGGTGGAGGAGCTGGCAGGTGAGGAGGAGCTGATCCTTTTGTGCGGCCACTATGAGGGGATCGATGACCGTGTTCTTGAGGAGGTCGTTACCGACTATATCTCCATCGGGGATTATGTGCTGACCGGCGGCGAGCTGGGTGCAGCTGTCCTCATCGATGCGGTGTCAAGATTTGTCCCGGGCGTGCTGAACAACGAGGAATCCTCCCAGTTTGAATCGCTGCAGGACAATCTTCTGGAGTATCCCCAGTATACGAGGCCGGAGGTCTGGCATGACAAGGCGGTTCCGGGCGTGCTGCTCACCGGCGACCATGCAAAGATCGAGGCCTACCGGCGCAGCGAATCCCTGAAACGGACGAAGGAGCGCCGGCCGGATCTTCTGGAAAAGAGCTACCGGATCTCAGCGCTGGTCTATGGACCGGAGGAAACAAGGCAGAGAGCAGAGCGCCTGATCAGCGAGATGAGCCGCTACGGGGCCGTTCTGGATTATGACCGGAAAAAGCTGCAGAAGACCAGGCGCACGGTCCACTATCTGGATCTGTACGTCATCCCCACTGGTCTGGAGACGGAGATCTCCTTTGCGGAGCGCTTCCGTAATCTCATCGTGACAGATACCGAGGGGAGAAAGCCGCTGGCTGTTCTTATCACCTGCGGGGAGGACAAAGGAGAGAAAGCTTTCCTGGAAAACAAAGGATTTTCCGTTCTGGCGCAGATCCCGGAAAGTGACCTTGCGGATGACAGGGTGGCCGCGACAGCACTCGGGCTGCGGGAGAGGATCGACCGGAGCGTATAAGTATAATTTCTTAAAATATTCCTTGCATTCCATTGTCCGCCGATGTATAATTTAACAGTCTGTGGACCGGAGTGCCGCAGATGATGGTCCGCTGTCACGTTTATCGGTGGTATGAACATCCATTTTTCGATAGATCAAGGAGAGATAGAAATGAACGAGATTATCAGACAGATCGAAGCAGAGCAGCTCAAGAGCGAGATCGCCGATTTCCGTATCGGTGACACCGTAAAGGTATATGGCAAGATCAAAGAGGGAAACCGTGAGAGAATCCAGGTCTTTGAGGGCATCGTCATCAAGAGACAGGGTGGTTCCAACCGTGAGACCTTCACTGTTCGTAAGATTTCCAATGGTATCGGCGTAGAGAAGACCTGGCCGCTGCACTCCCCGAACGTGGAGAAGATCGAAGTTGTCCGCCACGGTAAGGCAAGACGTGCTAAGCTGAACTACCTGAGAGGCCGTGTCGGCAAGGCTGCTAAGGTCAAAGCACTTGTAAAATAATTAAACGATACGCTTAGAGATGACAGGAGCTGTCGCATTAAGAAAACATACTTAGTGCGGCAGCTCCTTGCTTATTCAGCGGACAGATAGAAACGCTTTTCTGTCCCTGCAGCAAACGAGAGGATAGGACCATGGCAAAGAAAGTATCCGGGATCGGAAAGCTGTTCCGGCGCGCCGGAGGCGGCAAGGACGGTTCTGCCCATGGAGATAACAAAAAGACAGGAAGTACGGCTCCCAAAAAGAAAAAGCAAAAGCCGGCAGGTCAGGTAAAAACGGTGGAGCAGCTGGCTCTGGAGCAGCGCCTTCTGGAGGAGAGCGATCCGGAAAAGTACCGTAAGGAAAAGGATAAGACGCCGGACGAGCTCCTCGAGGAGCGTCAGATCGCTCACGGACAGTCGCTTATCCTGCGCGGCGTTCTCTGGCTGATGGCGATCCTGCTGGTCATTATGGCTGCTTTTGGATTTTCCCACGGATTCTGCCGCACCATCGATATCGAGGAGAGCTCCATGGAGCCGACCGTGGCACGCGGCGAGGTGTGCCTGATCAACAGCGCGGCCTATGTATTCGGCTCCCCCAAACGGGGCGATCTCATTGCCTATGAGACCGGATCCGGAACAGACGCGACTATGCATGTAAAACGGCTGATCGGCCTTCCGGGCGAGACCGTACAGATCATCGACGGAAATATCCTGATCAACGGAACGACCTACGTGGAGGGTGAGCGCTTTCCGGCGATCATCGACGGGGGCATTGCAAAAGAACCGGTCCTTTTGGGAAGCGGCGAATACTTTGTCCTGGGTGACAACCGAAACGGCAGCGAGGACAGCCGTTCCACGGCCGTAGGTAACATAGAAATCAAACAGATCAAGGGAAAACTGTGGCTTCGGATCCTTCCGTTAGGAAGCTTCGGGCTGCTGTAAAGGAGATATATGGACATTCAATGGTATCCCGGGCATATGACGAAAGCAAAGCGTCAGATGCAGGAAGACCTGAAGCTGATCGATCTGATCATCGAGCTGATCGACGCAAGGATCCCTGAATCGGGTCGGAACCCTGATATCCGGACGATGGGACAGCAAAAGGGACGGCTGATCATCCTGAACAAGGCCGATCTGGCGGATGAAAAAAAGAACCAGCAGTGGCTGAACTATTACAAGAGCACCGGCGCCGAGGTCATGCTTGCGGACTCCCGCAGCAGAGCAAGTCTGAAGACGGTCCAGCCGCTGGTGCTGTCTGCCTGCAAGGAAAAGCTGGAGCGGGATGCCAGGAGAGGCATCAAAAACCGGCCGATCCGCGCCATGGTCGCCGGGATCCCAAATGTAGGCAAGTCTACGTTTATCAATTCCATCGCCGGACGAGCTTCTGCAAAGACAGGCAACAAGCCCGGCGTGACCAAGGGCCGGCAGTGGATCCGGCTCAGCAAGGGCCTGGAGCTTCTGGATACGCCAGGGATCCTCTGGCCCAAATTTGATGACCCTGAGGCAGGCGTCCGCCTTGCACTTGTGGGATCGGTAAGGGATGAGATCCTGCAGACAGAAGAGCTGAGCCTGAAGCTGCTGGAGTTCCTGACCGCAGAATATCCGGGGCTGCTGTCTGCCCGGTACAATATTGAAGAGACCGGCACACCGGCAGAGCTTCTGGAAAAAGTGGCGGAAAGCCGGAAATGCCTGACAAAGGGCGGCGCTCTTTCCTACGAGAAGGCAGCCGGCATCCTTCTGGATGATTTCCGGGGAGGCGCCATCGGAAGGATCACCCTGGAAACACCATAGTGCAGAGTAACGTACAGGTTTGCAGATACGGAGACAAAAGATCGTTATGACAAAAAAGGAAGAGGCAGAGCAGAAAAGAGCCCTGAGGCTTCAAAAGGAAATGGAACGGGTGGAGGCGCTCTGTGAATTCGAAAAGAAATATCCGGACGCCGCGCTGATCTGCGGTATCGATGAGGTCGGCCGAGGCCCCCTGGCCGGGCCGGTCATGGCGGGTGCCGTCATTCTGCCAAAGGATCTGCGCATCCAGTGGATCAACGACTCCAAAAAGCTTTCGGAAAAGCGAAGAGAAGAACTGTACGAGGTGATCATGCGGGAAGCCATTGCCGTAGGGATCGGGACGGCCACACCGGAGCGCATCGATGAGATCAACATCCTGCAGGCAACCTACGAGGCCATGCGGCAGGCGGTCGGATCCCTTACGCCATCCCCAGATCTGCTGCTGGTGGATGCCGTACATATCCCGGATCTAACCATCCGGCAGGTCTCCATCATCAAGGGAGATGCCAGAAGCCAGAGCATTGCCGCGGCCAGCATCATCGCAAAGGTGACCAGAGACCATCTGATGGAAGAATACGACCGGCGTTTTCCGGAGTATGCCTTTGCATCAAACAAGGGCTATGGAACCGCAGCACATATCGAGGCGCTGAAAAAATACGGCCCGACGCCGATCCACCGGAGAAGCTTTATTGGCCACTTTGTCCAGGAGGCAGACTAAGCCGCAATAGGCGGCGGGCAGGCAGACCAGATCCTTCCCGCATTTTGATATTTCTGCACCTGCTCTGCATATAGGGCACAGGCATGAACAAAAGAATAACAGGTGCGTTCTATGAGGAGGCAGCTGCCGAATACCTGAAGATGGCCGGCTGCCGGATCCTGGAACGCAATTTCCGCTCCCGGACCGGAGAGATCGACATCATCAGCAAAGATCCTGCCGGTACGATCTGCTTTGTCGAGGTAAAATACCGGCAGAGCGAGCGTTACGGCCATCCGGAGGAGGCCGTAGGACCGGCAAAGCAGAGGACGATCTGCAGGACAGCCAGGTACTACCTGCTGTGCTCCCGGTTGTGGAGACTGGCAGAAGAGGGACGCATCCGCATCCGGTTCGACGTGATCGCTATCAGCGGTGATCCGGCAGAAAAACGGGAAAGCATCCGCTGGTTCAAGGATGCGTTTCCCTATCAAGCATGAAAAAACAGCGCGGCTTTGAATAGCCGCGCTGCGTATTTTATCATCTTATTTGATTTCGGTGCCTGTGCAGTTTGCCCTGGCTTTCCGGATCTTCTGCTTACCTGTGGCGGCGAAGCATGCGGTTGATCTTCAGGGTGTTGTCACGTACCTTGTTGATGGAGACGTCATGGTTCAGCGTGTCAATGATGCTGGCCATGTATTTGCCCATCCGGGCGGTGGTGTACCAGGGACGGGAGAGGAGCTCTGGTGTCTGGTAGACCAGATTGGTGGTGATGATCTTTTTGATCGTGCCGTTGCCATAGGCTTCATCAAATTTGGCGAGGCCCTCGGTGAACAGGCCGAAGGTGGTGCATACGTAGACGTTGCGCGCGCCGCGGTCTTTCAGCTGTTTTGCACAGTCCAGCATGCTGCCGCCGGAGGCGATCATATCGTCGATGATGACGCAGTCTTTGCCCTCGACGGAATCACCCAGGAATTCGTGGGCGACGATGGGGTTTTTGCCGTTGACGACCACGGAGTAGTCTCTTCTCTTATAGAACATGCCCATGTCTACGCCAAGGACGTTGGAGAAGTAGACGGCACGGGACATGGCGCCCTCATCGGGGCTGATGATCATCAGATGCTCGTTGTTGATCTGCATGTCCGGCTCATCTTTCAGCAGAGCTTTCAGGAACTGATAGGTCGGGAAGAAGTTGTCGAAGCCGTGGAGCGGGATCGCGTTCATGACGCGGGGGTCATGGGCGTCGAAGGTCAGGATGTTGGTGACACCCATCGCCTGCAGCTCCTGCAGGGCAAGGGCGCAGTCGAGGGATTCCCGGCTGGTCCTTTTGTGCTGGCGTCCTTCATAGAGGAAGGGCATGATGACATTTATACGGTGTGCCTTGCCGTTGACGGCAGAGATGACACGCTTCAGGTTCTGGAAATGATCGTCCGGAGACATGTGGTTCTCCATGCCGAACTCTTTATAGGTAATGCTGTAGTTGCAGACATCGACCAGAAGGAACAGATCGACACCACGGACGGATTCCTTGAGAAAACCTTTGGCCTCACCGGTGCCGAAACGAGGCAGCTCAGCTTCCAGAAGAAAGCTGTCGGCACTGTAGCCATAGAGGTCTTTTTTCTCCGGATTGGCGTTGACCATCTCGCGGCGGAACTGCACGAGATATTCATCGATCTGCCGTGCCATTGCCTCGCAGCCCGGCAGGGCGACGATCTTGAGCGGTGCTACGGCATTCGAGTGAAGAAGATATTTTGTATTTGCCATTGAATCCTCCAGATTAGAATTAGACTTGGCGAAAGAAGTTGGACAAACCTGTATAGTTTGGCGAAACAATCTTACCATCATGGGTAATTAGTGTCAATAAAAAGGGCGGGATTAACTTGCTTTTTCACAGACGAATTGCTAAGATATATCGAGCCGGCGGATCGCCGGCATCAACAGAAAAAGCATTGGTCTTACCAGTATTTCCGCGGGCAGAGGACCGAGGTACATTTTTTTTCAGGAGGGATCGGGATGAAACGCAGCCGCCATGTGATCGAAGCGGTCATGCCGGGAAGCATTGCCGAAGAACTGAATATGGAACCGGGAGATGAGCTCCTGCGCATCAACGATATGCCCATCGAGGATATCTTTGATTACCGGTATCTTTGCAGCGACGAGTATATCGAAGTGCTGCTGAAGAAAAAGGAGAGCGGCGAGGAGTGGCTTCTGGAGATCGAAAAGGATGCGGACGAGGAGCTGGGCATCACCTTTGCCAGCAGTCTGATGGACGACTATCGTTCCTGCCGGAACCGCTGCATCTTCTGCTTTATCGATCAGATGCCAAAGGGCATGCGGGATACGCTGTATTTCAAGGATGATGATTCCAGACTCAGCTTTCTGCAGGGTAATTACGTGACGCTTACCAACATGAACGATCACGATATCGACAGGATCATCCGCTACCGCATGGAGCCGATCAACATTTCCTTCCAGACGACAAATCCGGAGCTGCGTGTAAAGATGCTGCACAACCGTCATGCCGGCGAGGTCTTCCCAAAGGTTAAGCGCCTGGCGGAAGCCGGAATCGAGATGAACGGGCAGATCGTACTTTGCCGCGGGATCAATGACGGGGCAGAGCTGGAGCGGAGTATCTCGGATCTTTACGAATATCTGCCGGCGCTGCGCAGTGTGTCGGTCGTGCCGGTCGGACTGTCCAAATACCGGGAGGGTCTGTACCCGCTGGAGCCCTTTACCAGGGAGGATGCCAGGGAAGTGCTTGCCATTATTCACCGCTGGCAGGAAAAGGCAGCTGCCCAGTGGGGGCTGCATTTTGTGCATGCGTCGGATGAGTGGTACCTTTTGGCCGGCGAAGAACTTCCGGAGGAAGAATCTTATGACGGCTATCTTCAGCTGGAAAACGGCGTCGGCATGCTGCGGCTTCTGCGCAGTGAATTTGCGGAAGCGCTGGAGGAAAGGACCCGGAACAGAGGCAGGGAAGCTGAACGAACGGACGCTCTTACGGACGGTAAGATGGTGCAGGGCGGCGCAAAGAAAATGCGGCAGATCACTATTGCCACAGGGCTTCTGGCAGCCGGTACGCTGGAAGAGCTTGCCAGGATGGCCATGGAGGCAGAGCCGGATACAACCATTACGGTCTTTCCGGTCCGCAATGACTTTTTTGGAGAACTGATCACGGTCTCCGGTCTGATCACAGGTCAGGACCTGATCCGGCAGCTAAAGGGACGGGCGCTTGGCGATGCGCTGCTGATCCCCTGCAATATGCTCCGGTCCGGGGAAAATGTTTTCCTGGACGATGTGACCGTGGAGCAGGTAATAGAAGAGCTGGAGGTTCCTGTTATCGTCGTGGATCCGGAAGGTGAAGACCTTGTCCGGGCGATCTTTGGCGAGAAGCAGGACGATACACATAGAAGGAGGCAGATGTATGAGCAGACCGATCGTAGCGATAGTCGGGAGGCCTAACGTAGGCAAATCCACGCTGTTTAATTCGCTGGCAGGCCAGAGGATCTCGATCGTAAAGGATACACCTGGTGTGACCAGGGACCGTATCTATACGGATGTGACCTGGCTCGACCGGGAGTTTACCGTGATCGATACCGGCGGTATAGAGCCGGACAGCAGCGATATCATTCTTTCCCAGATGCGGGAGCAGGCCATGATCGCCATGGAGACGGCGGATGTCATTATCTTTATGACGGACGTGCGGCAGGGACTGGTGGACTCTGATATGCAGGTGGCCAATATGCTCCGCAAGAGCAGCAAGCCGGTGGTGCTTGCCGTCAACAAAGTAGATAATTTCCTTTCCCAGTCCATGGATGTCTATGAGTTTTATAACCTTGGCATCGGCGAGCCCTATCCGATCTCGGCTGAGGGCAAGCAGGGGCTTGGTGATCTGCTGGATGCAGTCATCAGCCATTTCCCCGAGGGGGCAGGCACAGAGGAGACCGACGAGAATCCAAAGATCGCCATCGTGGGCAAGCCGAACGTTGGCAAATCCTCGATCATCAACAAGCTTCTTGGCAAAAACCGTGTGATCGTATCGGATATTGCCGGCACGACAAGAGATGCCATCGACACCGTGATCACCAGAAACGGCCGGGATTATACGTTCATCGATACGGCCGGCCTGCGCAGAAAAAGCAAGATCAAAGAGGATCTGGAGCGCTACAGCATCATCCGTACGGTCTCTGCCGTGGAGCGCTGTGACGTGGCTGTCGTGGTCATTGATGCCGTGGAAGGAATCACAGAGCAGGATGCCAAGATCGCAGGCATTGCCCATGAGGAGGGCAAGGGCCTGATCATAGCGGTCAACAAATGGGATGCCATCGAGAAGAACGACAAGACCATGAAAGAGTTCACCGACAAGGTGCGGTCCACCCTTTCCTTTGCCTACTATGCTGAGCTGATCTTTATCTCCGCCCTGAGCGGACAGCGTCTGCCCAAGCTGTTTGATACGGTGGATGCCATTCTGGAAAACCAGGCGCAGAGAGTCGCGACCGGCGTACTCAATGAGATCCTGACCGAGGCCGTTGCGCTGCAGCAGCCTCCGTCAGACAAGGGCAAACGGCTGAAGATCTTCTACATGACACAGGTGTCGGTCAAGCCGCCGACCTTCGTTATCTTTGTTAACGACAAGAAACTGATGCATTTTTCCTATCAGCGGTATCTGGAGAACCGCATCCGCGATTCCTTCGGCTTCCGCGGGACGCCGCTGCGTTTCCTGATCCGCGAGCGGCAGGAAAAGGATTCCCCATCCTAAGGGGTCGTAAGATTTTCGCGCACTTTGGCACGAACGTGGTATAATAGGCAGGAACGCCTTCGGCTGCATTTTTCGGCATACGGTGCAGCCGGCTTCTGAAAGGCATTATATGTGACGCAAAAGTGTGCCAGGACAGGAGAGAAGACATGCTGCAAAGATTGTTGTGTCTGGCGATCGGCTACGGCTTCGGGCTGATCCAGACCTCATATATATATGGAAGACTGAACGGGATCGATATCCGGACGAAGGGAAGCGGAAATGCGGGGACGACAAACGCCCTGCGCACGCTGGGCTTCAAGGCGGGAATCATCACCCTGGTTGGAGATATGATCAAAGGCCTTCTTGCCGTACTGGTCACGACCCTGATCTTCCAGGGCAGCAGCCCCGAGCTGTTTCCCCTGCTCAAGATCTGGACCGGTGCAGGTGTGGTCCTGGGACACGATTTCCCCTTTTACCTTAATTTTAAGGGAGGAAAGGGCATTGCTGCGACGGCAGGAATGCTGGCAGGCTTCGGAGATATGAGGCTCCTGGCCATCTGCATCATAACCTTCCTCATCCTGTTCAATCTGACCCATTACGTTTCCTTCTGCTCGATGTCCATGTATGTGGCATTCCTGATTTTTATGATCGTATTCGGAAGCATGGGACATTACGGCATGACGACGCCAAGGCTGATCGAGATGTATATCATCGTTCTGCTGCTGACGATTTTGGCCTTCTGGGGACACCGGGAGAATATCAAAAGGCTCATGGCCGGAAATGAGAGAAAGACCTACCTGTTCAAGAAAAACAAAACGGACAAGTGAGAGTTCCGGAAGAAGTACCGTAAAAACACACGCCCAGGAAGACATTAAGGCAAAGGCTTAAGGACTTTGGGACTTGCCAGGTATTTGCTTAAATGGTTTCCGCAGACGGCATTTAAAAACTCCCCCGGGAAGGCATTACGCAAACGGCTTCGACCCTGTCGGGTCTGCAGAATGTTTGCTTAAATGTCTTCCGGGGGAGTTTTTTGGGCCGTATCGGTCCTGCCAGCGTTTTTGTTCTCTGTATCCAGTAATGAAAGCCGCTCAAGGCATTTTGCAGGGGGAAAATCCCTCATGCTGCCGCGCGGCTTTTTTTTGGAAGTTTTGCACGGATAATCTTCCGAATTGTTCAGAAAAAAAGACAAAGTATACCAGAAATGAAGCCCCCGGAAAGGCAGCTTACTTGATTTGTGTTTTCCATTCGTTTATAATACAGAAAATAGCCGGATTGTGTGGCTATTCCAATTATAATATCGCGTGATCCAACGGATGATCACCAGACAGGAGGAAAATATACATGCACATTTTAAGGGATGAAAACGGGAATCTGATCCCGCACGGCGCGGATCATGACCATGAGCATAGCCATGATCACGATCACGAGCATGAGCATCATCATCACCATGATCATGACGGGGATGTACATGCCCACTGCGGACACTGTGATCCTGACGGCGGCAGCTGCAAGGATGAGACACTGGCTCTTCTGACCTACATGATCAATCACAACAAGCAGCATGCAGCAGAGACAGATAAGATGGCAAAGGAGCTCGAAGAGAAGGGCCTTGGCGATGTGGCAAAGCAGATGCGTGAGGGCGTCATGAATTATGAGAAGGGCAATATGTATCTTTCTCTGGCCCTTTCCCTTTACAAGTCTCATCTGACGGAAGCACACGGCGGAAAGGAGCAGTAATCATGTGTCTGGCAACCGTTTATAAGGAAAGTGATCATACGGTCCTCATGCGCAATGCGGCCAGGATCGATGTGGACGGTGATTTTGTCGTGATCGAGGACATCATCGGGGACAAGACCCGGATCGAAGGAAAGATCCTGTGGGTCGACCTGGCCAACAGTGAAGTCGCCATCGTCTGCGACTGATCAGATCGATCCAGGCAGAAGATCATGCATCAGATGGCAGGCGGACATCACTCCGGCAGCGCACGGAGCGGAGCGTTTTATTTGGAAATGATCCGCATACAGCTTCTGGTGCAGACGATAATGAATGAATAAGAAAGGAAGGTGCAGTCACCTATGGCTCACGTTATCGCTGTTGCAGGCAAGGGCGGCGTCGGAAAGACCACGCTTACCGGCCTGCTGATCCAGTATCTGTGCCGTACAGGCAAAGGCCCGGTCCTTGCTGTTGACGCAGACGCAAATTCAAATCTGAATGAGGTCCTCGGCATCGAGGCTCCCCCGACCCTTGGTGAGATCCGCGAGGAGATCAACCATGCAAAGGCTCTTGGCAGTGCTCTGCCGCCGGGCATGAACAAGGCAGAATATGCCCAGTTCAAGCTTCAGGGTGCGCTTCAGGAGGACGATGATTTTGACCTTCTGGTCATGGGCAGAACCCAGGGAAAGGGCTGCTATTGCTTCGTGAATGGTCTTCTTCAGACCCAGCTCCAGAAGCTGCAGAACGGATACAATTATATCGTTGTTGATAATGAGGCTGGCATGGAGCACATCAGCCGCGGCATTCTTCCGAGCATGGAGACGGCCATCCTGGTCAGCGACTGCTCCAGAAGAGGCGTACAGGCAGCCGGCAGGATCAACGAACTGATCAAGGAGTGCGATTTCCATCCCCAGAAGATCGGCCTGATCGTCAACCGTGCACCGAACGGCGAGATCAATGCCGGCACGATGGAAGAGGTTAACAAGCAGGGCCTTGAGCTGCTCGGCGTCGTTCCTGCAGATGACACCGTCTATGAATATGACTGTGACGGCAAGGCGACTGTCAATATCCCGGAGGATTCTCCGGTCCGCGCAGCCATGATGGAGATCATCAAAAAGCTTGGGCTTTGATGCAGCCATTTTGGAGGAACACTTCGCTGTAAAGCGTGTGGATAGAAACAAGTATTGTGGAGGTGAGTGAAAATGACGTTGTTTGATGTGATTTTCCAGGGTAATGATGCTGTATACGGCCTTACCGAGGGAGCGATTGACGGCGCGATCGAGAAATACGGCGCTGACAAAAAAGTCGCTTTTCCGGCCACCGCATACAGTATTCCGTGCTACTATGCCGTCACCGGCATCAAGGTCGGGACCCTGGGCGAGCTGAAAGAAGCTCTTGGTGTCGTTAAGACGCTGATGACAAGAGAGCCGGCGCTTAATGATGCACTGTTCAGCGGTGTTGCGACTGCGCTCTGTGCCGAGTTTATCGAGGTGCTGAAATATATCGACAATGAGACCCCCTATGAGGCTCCCTGCGCAGGTCATCTGCCGGATGCAGTCATCCGTACCCTGGGCGTTCCGCTGGTTACCGGCGATATCCCTGGCGTTGCAGTTATCCTGGGTGCCGCTCCGACAGCAGAAGAGGGCGCCGCTCTTGTTAAATCCTATCAGGAGCAGGGCATCCTGGTCACTCTGGTCGGCGGTATCATCGATCAGTGTATCGAGCAGAACGTAAAGATGGGCGCATCCCTTCGTGTTATCCCGCTGGGATATGATGTAACCTCCGTCATCCATGTCGTTTCTGTCGCTGTCCGTGCAGCTCTGATCTTTGGTAATGTAAAGCCTGGCGATGCAGCCGGACTGATGGCTTACACCAAGGAGCGTGTACCGGCATTTGTAAATGCTTTCTCACCGCTCAATGAGGTAATCGTTGCAGCCGGTGCCGGCGCGATCGCTCTTGGCTTCCCGGTCCTGACCAACGAGGATACCTTTGAGGTTCCGGGCGCTCTTATCCCGAAGGTAGCTCCGGCCGATATGAACGCTGCTTCCCTGGATGCCAGAAACATCAAGATCAAGATCACGAAGATCGACATTCCGGTATCCTTTGCTTCTGCTTACGAAGGCGAGATCATCCGCCGCGGCGATATGCAGGTCGAGTTTGACGGCTCCCGCGTGGACTGCTGCGAGCTCGTACATATGAAAGAGCCCGGCGAGATCGAGGATCACAAGATCGAGGTGATCGGACCGGATCTGGATGAGTTCGAGGTCGGCTCCAAGCATTCGATCGCTTACGTGGTCGAGGTTGCCGGAAAGAGCATGCAGGAGGATTTCGAGCCTGTCTTCGAGCGTAAGTTCCACAGTTACATCAACTGCATCGAGGGTGTTATGCATACCGGACAGCGTGACATGATCCGTATCCGTATCAGCAAAGATACCTTCAATGCCGGCTTCCGTCTGAAACACATCGGCGAGGTCCTGTACGCCAACGTCAAGAACGAGTTTGCTGCCGTTGTCGACAAGTGCCAGGTCAAGGTCATCACCGATCCCGAGCTGGTCACAAAGATCCGCCACGAGATCGCTGTTCCGATGTTCAACAAGCGTGATGAGCGTCTGGCTACCATGACCGACGAGGCCGTTGATGTTTACTACAGCTGCATCATGTGCCAGGCATTCTCCCCGAGCCATGTCTGCATCGTTACTCCCGAACGTCTAGGCCTGTGCGGTGCCGTTTCCTGGTTCGACGCCAAGGCGACCAACGAGCTGGATCCCACCGGACCCTGCCAGGTCGTAACCAAGGAGAAACCCATCGATGAGCGCATCGGCGAGTACGAGGATGTCAATGAGGCTGTCCGCAAGTTCTCCCATGGTGCTCTGGACGATGTATCCCTGTACTCCATCATGGAGAAGCCGATGACCTCCTGCGGATGCTTCGAGTGTATCTGCGGTATCGAGCCCTTCTCCAACGGCGTCTGCATCGCAAACCGTGAGTATGCAGGACAGACACCGCTTGGCATGACTTTCTCCGAGCTGGCTTCCATGACCGGCGGCGGTGTGCAGACACCTGGCTTCATGGGACACGGCAAACACTTCATCGGATCCAAGAAGTTCATGAAGGCTGAGGGCGGCGTAGCCCGTATCGTATGGCTGCCGAAGGATCTGAAAGAGCAGGTCGCAGCGAACCTGAACAAGACCGCGAAAGAGCTCTACGGCATCGACAACTTCACCGATATGATCGCGGATGAGACCATCACCACCGATCCGGAGGAGCTGGTCGCATGGCTGACCGAAAAGGGACATCCGGCCCTTGGTATGGAGCCTCTGATGGCATAAAACAAATTGTTATATGGGTGATTCGTTCAAATCAAAAAATAGCGGAAAATGAAACACAGTTTTGAATTTGTGCGAATCGCCCAATGGTTTTGGCCATTGTTAAATTCTTGTTGATTTGTATACAACACTTCCTGTATTATAGGAAAAGCTGTATAGATTTATTTTACCCATTCATTTATCCAGAGGAGGAAACTTAGAAATGCCGTTTAATCGTAAACTTCAGAAATTCAGTGCCTCCATCAATGAAGTAGAGATCGGAACCGGCGACAAAGCTGTAAAGCTTGGCGGCCAGAACGTTCTCCCGTTCTATTTCTTTGATGGCAGCCTTGGCAACGGTTGCAAGATTGGTGTCGAGATCTCTGATCTTGGTATCGAGAATGACGCCGAGGGCGTAAAGGCTTACTATGCCGGATGCAATACCATTGGTGAGATGGCTAAGAAGGCCAGTGAGATGCCCGGCGCTGATTTCGTCGTGCTTCGTTTGGAGGGCGGAGATCCAAACGGACTGAACAAACCCGTAGATGAACTGATCGCCATCGTTAAGGAAGTTGCAGATGCAACGGACGCACCGCTGGTCGTCGAGGGCTGCAAGAACGTCGAAAAGGACGCCGAGCTCCTTCCGAAGGTCGCTGAGGTCCTGCAGGGAAGAAATGCCCTGATCATGTCTGCAAAGGAAGAGAACTACAAGGCTGTCGGCGCTGCCGCAGGTCTTGCTTACGGCCAGAAGGTCGGCGCTGAGTCTGCTGTTGATATCAACCTTGCAAAGCAGCTTAACGTTGTTCTTACCCAGCTTGGCGTTGCAGCACAGAGCATCGTTATGAACACCGGTTCTGCAGCAGTTGGTTATGGTTTCGACTACACCATCTCCACCTTTGACCGTGTTCGTGCGGCTGCCCTGGGCCAGGATGACAAGATGCTCCAGATGCCGATCATTACACCGGTTTCTTCCGAGACCTGGACAGTTAAAGAGTCTACCGCTTCCGAAGAGGACGAGCCCGCATGGGGTCCCGTAGAGGAGAGAGGTGTCTCCATGGAAGTCCAGACTGCAGTTGCATGTCTGGTTTCCGGATCTGATGCTGTAATTGTAAAACACCCTCAGACTGTCGCAACACTTTCCCAGTTGATCAAAGAGTTGGCTTAAGAGAGAATTAGAGGAGGATTATAATTATGGCATTATCAGGTATTCAGATCTTTAAATTAACACCGAAGAAAAACTGCAAAGAGTGCGGAAGCCCGACCTGCATGGCTTTCGCTATGAAGGTTGCCCAGGGCGCCAAGAAGATCGAGGAGTGCCCGTACATGAGCGATGACGCTCTGGCACAGCTTTCCGAGGCAACTGCTCCGCCGATGAAGACCATCAAGGTCGGCGCTGGCGACAACGAGCATACCCTTGGCGGCGAGACCGTTCTGTACAGACATGAGAAGACTTTTGTCAACAAGACTCTGTATGCTGCAAAGGTCTGCTCCTGCATGGACGATGCTGAGATCGAGGCCAGACTGGCACAGGTTCCGGCTGTTGACTACGAGCGTATCAGCGAGCGTATGTACACCGAGATGATCTATGTCAACCAGGCTCCGAGCGCTGGCACCGACAAGTTCGTCGAGCTGGCTAAGAAGGCAGCTGCCATCCGTCCGGTCATCCTGGATGCAAAGGACGAAGAGGCTGCAAAGGCTGCTGTTGACGCTGTAAAGGATACCAAGCCGGTCCTTATGGGCGCCAACGCTTCCAACTACGAAGCATTCTGCAAGATCGCTGCAGACGCTGGTGTCGTTCTGGGCGTAAGCGGCACCTCTATTGAGGAGCTGTATGATACCGTTGCTGCTCTTGAGAAGCTCGGCAACAAGAACCTGATCATCGACGTTACCCTTGACTCCATCAAGGCTACCTTTGAGGCAGCTGTTCTGGTCAGACGTACCGCTCTGAAGGACAATGACCGTACCTTCGGTTATCCCTCCATCGTTAACCTGACCAAGCTGACCGACGACAAGACCATGGAAGAGGCTCTGGTGACCCTGTTCACCATGAAGTACGGCTCCATCGTCATCGTTGACAAGATGGATTATGCAACAGCACTTCCGCTGTATGGCCTGCGTCAGAACCTGTTCACCGATCCCCAGAAGCCGATGAAGGTCGCTCCTGGCATCTATCCGCTGAACGGCGCTGATGAGAACTCCGTATGCCTGACCACCGTTGACTTCGCCCTTACCTACTTCCTGGTATCCGGCGAGCTGGAGCGCTCCGGCGTACCGGTCAACCTGGTTATCTCCGATGCAGGCGGACTTTCCGTTCTGACATCCTGGGCAGCTGGTAAGTTCTCCTCCACATCCATCTCCAAGTATATCCTTGAGAATGTGGCAGACAAGGTCAAGAGCCGCAAGCTGATCATCCCCGGTAAGGTTGCCGTTCTGAAGGGCGATCTGGAGGCTAAGCTTCCGGGCTGGGAGATCGTTGTCGCTCCGCTTGAGGCTGTTCAGCTTGTTAAATTCCTGAAGGATATGAAGGCCAACGGCGAGATCTGATCACAAGGACTTTGATTCCCGCCGGCAGACATCTGCCGGCAGGAGTGTAAAGCAACAGCAAACTAATAATGTATAAGGAGATAATGTTATGGCAAAATTTGTTACCATTGGTGAGAGAATCCACTGCATTTCACCGGCCATTCGTCATGCTTTCGACAACAAGGAGCCCGAAGCTATCCTGAAGCGCGCTAAAGAGCAGCTGGATGCCGGCGCTACCTACCTTGATGTCAACATCGGACCTGCTGAGAACAACGGACCCGAACTGATGAAGTGGGCAGTTGAGCTGATCCAGGGCAACTTCGACAATGTTCCGCTGGCACTGGATACAGCTAACAAGGCTGCAATCGAGGCTGGTATTTCCGTATACAACCGTTCCAAGGGCAAACCGATCGTTAACTCCGCTGACGCTGGCGATCGCATCAGCTACATCGATCTTGCAGCTGCCAACGATGCTATCGTTGTCGCTCTTTGCTCCAACGGCCCGATCGCCGCTGACAATGATGAGCGTATGATGCACTGCCAGAACATGCTGGAGCACGGCATGATGCTCGGCATGGAAGCTGAGGATCTGTGGTTCGATCCGCTGTTCGTCGTTGTTAAGGGAATGCAGGACAAGCAGATGGAAGTTCTTGAGGCCATCAAGATGTTCTCTGACATGGGCCTGAACTCCACCGGCGGTCTGTCCAACAACTCCAACGGTATGCCCAAGCACATCCGTCCGATCATGGATGCTGCTCTGGTTGCTATGTGCATGATGCAGGGTCTTACCTCCGCTATCGTCAATCCCTGTGACCAGAGACTGATGGAGACCATCAAGTCCTGTGACGTATTCAAGAACAATACACTGTACGCAGATTCCTATCTGGAGCTGTAATCAGTAACCATTCTTTGACCTGGAGGCTTTTTTACGCCTGCCGGAAAAGGGCTCCGAGAGAAATCCCGGAGCCTTCTTTTGATTTTGGAGAATGTACGCCATATAACGATTATGGGGTACATTTATCGCATGAGTTACAATATCCCTGCCGCTTAAGGATAACTATATTCCAGAATAAATCACCGGAAGGATATATTTGCTATGTATAAGATAACATTTCAGCTGGGTGAAGGTGAGATCGTCGAGGCCTATGCCGCGGAGGACGAGAATCTTCTGCAGATCGCGCAGAAGAGCAATGTGGCCATCGATGCGCCTTGCTCAGGCAACGGCTCCTGCGGAAAGTGCAAGGTCCGTCTGGTCAGCGGAGAACTGGACACAAAGCAGACCCGCCATTTATCCGATGAAGAATATGCAGAGGGCTGGCGTCTTTCCTGCTGCAGCAAACCGCTTGGCGATGTAACGGTCGAGGTACCGGATATCGCTTCCGCTTATAAGAGCCGTATGAAGATCGAAGATCTGTCCAGCGAAGGCGAGATCAGCATTTTCGACCGCGCGAAGGAAAATGTCCTGGCTGCAGGCTATACCTTTGAAAACAGCATGGCTCTTCTTGACATCACGATGGATGTGCCGACACTGGACGATACCATGCCGGACAATGAGCGCCTGGAGTGGGCCATCGCAGAGCTTACCGGCGTCAAGAACGTCTGGATGACCTATAGCGTCCTGCACAAGCTGGCCAAGGTGCTCCGCATGGAGGACTTCCATGTAAAGGCTGTTGTACAGAAAACTGCAAAGAAGATCTTTGTTTATGATATTATGCCGGCATCGGAGGATGTGGTCATCGGCGGCCTGGCCATCGATATCGGAACAACAACCGTTTCTATGGTCCTGGTGAACATGCTGACGGCTGAGATCCTCGGAAAGGCTTCCTCCGGAAACGGACAGATCCGCTATGGTGCGGACGTTATCAACCGGATCATTGAATCCTTGAAGCCCGGCGGCAGCAAAAAGCTGCAGGATGCCGTCATCAAGGAGACCATCAATCCGCTGATCAGCGAAATGTGCCGCAAGCTTAAATTCCGTAAAGACAGGATCTATCGGATGGCCATCGCCTCCAATACGACGATGAATCATCTGCTCGTTGGCGTGGATGCGGATTCGATCCGTATGGAGCCCTATATTCCTACGTTCTTCAAGACGAATTCTCTGTTTGCAAATGATATCGGCATCGATTCCAACCGGGATGCCCACATCATCATTGCGCCGAATATCGGCAGCTATGTGGGCGGCGATATCACAGCCGGTACCTTCTCCAGTATGATCTGGAATCGTCCGGAGATGAGTCTGTTCATCGACCTGGGCACTAATGGCGAGCTGGTCCTCGGCAATTCCGATTTCCTGATCAGCTGTGCATGCTCGGCAGGTCCTGCCTTTGAGGGCGGTGATATCAGCTGCGGCATGCGTGCAACCGATGGCGCGATCCAGGCGTGCACCATTGATCCGGAGACCATGGATCCGCATCTGGATATCATCGGAGAAGCAGGACAGAAACCCATCGGCATCTGCGGTTCCGGCATCATCGATACCATTTCCGAACTGTTCACCTGCGGCATTATCAATGCCAAGGGCAAATTTGTCCGTGAGGGCAGAAGAGTGCGCCATGACAAATATGGCATGGGCAGCTATGTGATCGCCTTTGAAGAGGATGCCGGAGGCACCAAGGATGTGGAGATCACCGAGGTGGATATCGACAACTTCATCCGTGCAAAGGGCGCCATCTTCTCGGCGATCCGCACGATGCTGAAGTATCTGGATTTCACCGTTGACATGATCGACGACGTCTACGTCGCCGGCGGTATCGGAAGCGGAATCAATATGCGCAATGCGGTCAACATCGGCATGTTCCCGGATATCCCGCAGGAGAAGTTCCACTATATCGGCAACTCCTCCCTGACCGGTGCCTACATGATGCTGCTTTCCTCCAAGGCCGAAAAGAAGACCTACGAGGTGGCCAGAAACATGACCTACCTCGAGCTTTCCACCGTCAACAGCTATATGGACGAATTTGTCGCCTGCTGCTTCCTTCCCCATACGGATGCAGAACTGTTCCCGTCGGTAAAAATGAAGGTCTGATGTGTAAAAGGCGCTAAGCTGCATGGACAAAAATGTTTGTAAATATGCGGTAAAGAAGCTGGAATTGTCCGAAAGAACACAGCGTGAAGAGACAGAAACTGTCTGGAAAAACACAAGGTGATGAGACAGAAACTACCCGGAAACACGTCGCCAAAAGGCGGAAACTGTGCAGTTTGTACAGCTTAAAACGGCCTCAAAACGCCTGGTATATGCGGGATTTACAGACAAAATTGTCAAAAAGAAAACAACTTGGTGCAAAATGAACAAATTGACAAGCCCTGCAGTCTCTGCAGGGCTTATTTTTGCTTAAAAGTAACAAAGTTTACTTTGTTTGCAGAAAGGTACGTGATTAATTTAACAATCCGAGGTATAATGAATTCAGATACCAACCCAAAAGATTATTATTATCAGGAGGAATTGTGACATGGAGATTAAAACTGACATTCAGATCGCTCAGGAAGCCACAATGGCCAACATCAAGGAGATCGCCAAGACAGCAGGTGTTGACGAGAAATACCTTGAGCAGTATGGAAACTACAAGGCAAAAGTAGACCTTTCCATTCTTGAGGATCTGAAGGACAAGCCGGATTCCAAGCTTATCCTTGTAACCGCGATCACCCCGACCCCTGCAGGCGAAGGAAAGACCACGACTACAGTAGGCCTTGGTGATGCACTTAGAAAGATCGGCAAGAAGTCCATGATCGCTCTTCGTGAGCCCTCTCTGGGACCGGTCTTCGGCGTCAAGGGCGGTGCTGCCGGCGGCGGATACGCACAGGTCGTTCCGATGGAGGACATCAACCTTCACTTTACCGGTGATTTCCATGCGATCGGCGCAGCCAACAACCTGCTGGCCGCTATGCTGGACAATCATATCTACCAGGGCAACAAGCTGGGCATCGATCCCAGAAGGATCACCTGGAGACGTGCTGTCGATATGAACGACAGACAGCTCAGAAACGTTGTTGACGGACTTGGCGGCAGAACAAACGGAACACCCCGTGAGGACGGCTTTGATATCACCGTTGCTTCCGAGGTCATGGCTGTATTCTGCCTGGCTAACAGCATCAGCGATCTGAGAGAGCGTCTGGCCAGAATCATCGTCGGCTACACCTATGACAACAAGCCGGTCACCTGCGGCGACCTGAACGCACAGGGTGCCATGACCGCCCTTCTGAAGGATGCGCTTAAGCCCAACCTGGTTCAGACTCTGGAGCATACACCGGCATTTGTCCATGGCGGACCTTTCGCCAACATCGCTCACGGCTGCAACAGCGTTATCGCTACCAAGGTAGCCAGAAAGCTTAGCGATTACTGCGTAACTGAGGCTGGATTCGGTGCAGACCTTGGTGCTGAGAAGTTCCTCGACATCAAGTGCCGTATGGCTGGCCTGAAGCCGGATGCTGTCGTTGTTGTCGCTACCGTACGTGCTCTGAAGATGCATGGCGGCGTACCGAAGAAGGAGCTGGGCGCAGAGAATCTGGAAGCTCTGGAGAAGGGTCTTCCGAACCTGCTGCAGCACATCGACAATATGCAGAACGTTTACAAACTGCCGGTCGTTGTCGCCATCAACGCATTCCCGACCGATACCAAGGCAGAGCTTGATCTCGTTGAGAAGAGGTGCAAGGAGCTCGGCGTCAATGTCGCTCTGTCCGAAGTATGGGCAAAGGGCGGCGAGGGCGGAATCGCCCTGGCAGAAGAGGTCGTACGTCTCTGCGAGCAGCCGAACGACTTCCAGTTCAGCTATGATCTTGATATGGATATCAAGTCCAAGCTGGAGGCGATCGCAAAGAGAATCTACCATGCAGATGGTGTAGACCTTGTTGGTAATGCACCGAAGCAGCTCAAGCAGCTTGAGGAGCTTGGCTTTGGCAATATGCCGATCTGCGTTGCCAAGACCCAGTACAGCTTCTCCGATGACCCGACACTCCTTGGCGCACCGAAGAACTTCCGCATCAGCGTACGTAACCTGAAGGTTTCCGCAGGTGCAGGATTCATTGTTGCTCTGACCGGTGAGGTCATGACCATGCCTGGTCTGCCGAAGGTACCGGCTGCCGAGGCGATCAACGTGACCGAGGACGGAAAGATCGTCGGACTGTTCTGATCAATTTTTGTTAACTTGTCGTGCAGAGGAGCGCGCTGACGCGGGAGCGCAGCGCGCTTCTTTTCGTAAGAGCAGGAGAATACAATGCTTCTTAAAGATTATTCATGTACCGATTTTGCTGCTGAACTGGCCTCCAAGGCTCCGGTTCCCGGCGGCGGCGGCGTAGCGGCCTTAACCGGCGCTCTTGGCACTGCACTGGGACGCATGGTCTGCTCCCTTACCTCCGGCAAGAAGAAATATGCGGATGTGGAAGAGGATATCCAGCGGATCAATGCCGAGGCAGAAAAGATCCAGACCAGACTTTTGGAGCTGATCGACGAGGATGCCCAGAATTTCTATCCGCTGTCCCAGACCTACGGCCTCCCGAAGGACACAGAAGAGCAGAAAGCAAAGAAGGAAGAAACTCTTCAGGCCTGCTTCAAAGTCGCCATCCAGGGCCCTGTAGAGATCATGCGCTGCTGTCATGAGGCTGTTGGCCTCTGCCAGGAGGTATCCGTCAAAGGTTCAAAGCTGGCGATCTCTGACGCCGGCTGTGCCGTGCTGCTTCTGAAGGCAGCGATCCAGAGTGCCTGGCTGAACGTCGTCGTAAATCTGAACTGCATCAAGGATGAGGAATTCAAGAAGGCACTTCGCGATGAGCTGATCCCGATGATGGAGAAGGACGCTGCGGTCTGCGATGCGGTATTTGCCGATGTAGAGAGCCGTCTCTGATCCGTCAGCAGAAAATATATTAGTTTATGATCAGATCTTCATAAAGATCGTTTCAATGATAAGGAGAAAAGAATGAGCGCAAAAGTTTTGGACTGCAAGCTGGTTGCCCAGTCGATCAAGGATGAATGCAAGGCTGAGGCAGATGCACTGAAGGCAAAGGGGATCACCCCCAAGCTGGGCATCTTCCGTGTCGGTGAGAAGGGACCGGACCTTTCCTACGAGAAGGGTGCAACGAAGACAATGGCTGAGGCCGGCATCGAGGTTCAGGTCTTTGCTCTTCCGGCAGATGTCTCCCAGGAGGAGTACATTGAGAAGTTCCGCGAAGTAAACGCCGATCCCACCATCCATGGCATCCTTGCCTTCCGTCCGCTGGACAACATCGATGAGAACGTCGCCATCGGCGAGAACCTGAACCCGCTGAAGGACGTCGACGCCTGCACAGCAGCCAACATGGGTAAGCTGGTCGTCAACGATCCCACCGGTCTGTACCCCTGCACCGCCAGCGCCATCGTCGAGGTCATCGATTATTACGCAAATGAGATCAAGGAAACCGTCCGTCCGAAGTTCGAGCCCCTGCCGCTGGCAAAGCCCGGCCAGGAGGATGACGTCTGCTGCGGCCTGGATGTCTGCATCATCAACAACTCCAACGTTATCGGAAAACCTGTTTCCATGATGCTGACCAACCGCTTCGCCACCGTCTCCATCGTGCATCATCTGACACATGCAGAGACCAAGCTGGAGTACACAAAGAAGGCAGATGTTGTCATCGCTGCAACACCTTTCAAGAACTCCGTAACGGCCGACATGATCAAGGAAGGCGCTGTTGTCATCGACGCAGCCGTCGTCCGTGAGAAAGCCTTCGATGCAGACGGCAACCCGATCATCAACGAGAAGACCGGACGCCAGAAGATCGTCACCTTCGGCTGCTGCTCTCCGGAAGTCGAGGAGAAGGCCAGCTGGAAGACCCCGGTACCGGGTGTCGGCGCCATCACATCCGCACTGCTGGCAAAGAACCTGATCAAGGCCTGCAAGCTGCAGAACGGACTGGCATAAATCATCAGCCTCAATGTCAGCGCAGCAGTGCATGTTGCGCATGATGTATTGATTGTATGATTAATTCGCCAAAAGCACCTGGAATGATTTAAACGGATTGCTCCGCACTCCGTGCTCCCACAATCCGTCCCAGCATTCGGACTTTCGTGGTGTTTAAACACCACTTCGTCCTCATGTTGGGGCACGCCATAAAGTCTTTCTCCCACGGCCATGCAAGCATGGCGTGGGTTCGGACTTTTGGCGTTTAAATCATTGCATACAATAGGTAGATGAAAAGACGTAGGTTCTATGGTATAATACCAACATCCTGAGGTGCGCATTCATCCTGTCCACATTGAACCTACATTTACTTTAAAAAGGGATTCCTATATTGACGTGCAAAATGTCAGGCCTCCGTTTGCAGTGGAAGACAGAAGGCGGCGTCTGCGGTTACCCACCTGGATTCGTCTAGGAGTCAAACGGGCAGGGCGCATTTTCAGGTAAAGGGAGAAGCGGGAGCTTCTCCCTTTTCCAAGTGCGCCAGACGGTGCACGTTTCATTTGATTATGGAATCAGAAAAGGTTCTGATTGATCTGAAAACAGAAAGTGAAGAATCTCTTAGCCCGGTATTTCCGGGCTGTTTTTTTGATTGACTCCCTTATTTCTAAAAATGACAAAACACACAGCAGGTGTTTGCACAGCTTACCTGGAGAAAAATGTATAAGTATATTTGTGAGTGTTTATATATTTCAAAACGGTGCTCCCTTATGAAGAAGGGCAGATGAGAAAAAGCCTTTCTGCCCTAAGGGAAGATAAACACTTTGACGAAACATACTAAAAGGTATACTATATACGATATACTATCTTGATAAGAAATAAATGAGGAGGAACGTATGAGGAAAAAACAGATCATTCCCAGACTAATCGCTTTTTTACTCGCATGTATAATGATCTGTACAACAAATGAGATCGCTTTCGCAAATGAAGGGAGCAATTCAGAAAGTACGGCACGGATTCTATCTGAATGTCTGAATGAAGAAGAAGACAGAAGCAGCCAGGATTTAGTCTCAGGTGAAATAGCAGGAGACATCACAGAAGATGAAAGCGAGATATCAAAGAATGATGATCTGAAGAAGGATAATTCTCTGGGAGAGCAGACGTCAGATGATCTGAGTGGTGAAGATTATCAATCGGGGCAGATGACCGGGAAGGAAGAGACCCAGGATGATGCAGGGGCAGAGACTGAGAAGTATCCGGATGAAGAAGAAATGCTGCCAGAGGGTCAGACAACAGAGCAGGAAGAACTGACGGGAAACGTAGAAAACCAGGATCCGGCTGAGGAAGAAATAGAAGACGCCGAAGAAATTGATGAACAAAAGGGGGAAGAAGAGGAAGAACTTCCGGAGATCCAATACAGATCCCTGGTCAACGGCGAATGGCAGGAGTGGAAAAGCAACGGCGAGATATCCGGAAACGCGGATTCAAGCGTGGATACTGAGGCTGTTCAGATCCGGATCAACGGGGATGACAAACTTAGTATTGAATACAGGCAGTGGCAGTATGACGCAGATGAATCTGACTGGAGTTCATGGACTGAAGCAGGCAGTACTCTTGGGGAAAAGGGCAGGCGGCTTGAAATGATCTCGTGCAGACTGACTGGAGAAGATGCGGATAAATATGAGCTGTATTACATAGTCAGAGTCCGAAAACATGGCTGGCTTGACTGGTGTGGGCAAGAAGGTCAGGCAGGAAGTCTGAATTCAGGAAAGTCGATCGATGGAATTCGGATTCAGTTACTGAGAACTGGCGAGGAAGCTCCGGGGAATAATGGAGAGTCGTTTTTTACTGCATTTCCTTCCGTACAATACAGGTCTTTCGTAAACAACAAATGGGAGAGTTGGAAGACCGACGGTGAAACATCAGGAAATGCAGATTCAAGCGCAGATACGCAGGCTTTGAGAGTCAGAATTGCGGGGTATGATAAGGAAAAACTTGGAATAGAATACAGGCAATGGCTGTATGATGCAAAAAGACCTGACTGGAGTGCATGGACAGGAGCAGGTGCTGCTCTTGGCAAAAAGGGCCGGCGGCTTGAAATGATTTCATGCCGGCTGACCGGAAAAGATGCAGACAAATATAATCTGTATTACAGGGTAAGGGTCCGGAGTCATGGATGGCTTGACTGGAGCAGTGAGGAGGGCAAGGCTGGAAGCCTGAATGCTGAGAAGTCGATCGATGGGATCCAGTTCGTAATACGTGAAAAAGATGAAGCGGCTCCGGGAAAAACAGAGGCTCCCTTCTATATTGTGCACCCTTCCGTAAAGTATCGTTCTCTAGTTAATGGAAAATGGCAGAACTGGCAGAAAAACGGAGCCACGTCCGGGAACGCAGATTCAAGCGCAGATACGCAGGCTGTTCAGATCAGGATCACCGGAAATAAGCGGCTTGGAATAGAATACAGGCAATGGCTTTATGACGCCAGGAAGCCTGCATGGAGCACATGGATTGGGGAAGGTAAGACCCTGGGAAAAAAAGACCGAAGGCTTGAAATGATTTCTTGCCGGCTTACTGGTGAATGCGCGGACCAGTACGTTCTGTATTATCGGGTTAGAGTACGAAAATATGGATGGCTGGACTGGTGTCGCGAGGGAGGCAGAGCAGGAAGCCTGAAAACCGGAAAGTCGATTGACGGGATCCAGTTCAGGATATTGGAAAAGAATGAGACAGCACCGGGAGAAACAAGAACTTCATACATCACAACACCTCCTTCCATTCGGTATCGATCACTCGTAAACGGCAGTTGGCAGAACTGGATGAAGAATGGAGATACCTCCGGATATGCTGACAGTACTGCAGATACAGAAGCTGTTCAGATAAAAGTGACGCAAAGCAAAAAGCTTGGGATCAAATACAGACAGTGGATGTATGATGCTGACAAACCGGGCTGGAGTGAATGGTCAGAAGGCGGAATGACACTGGGTCAGAAGGGAAGAAAACTCGAAATGATCGCCTGCCGTCTGACCGGTGAGGATTCAGCAAAATATACACTGTTTTACAGGGTTAGGATTCGTGGCAAAGGATGGCTGGACTGGGCGCGTGAAGGTGGAAAAGCCGGAAGCCAGCAGTATGGGAAAGCTATTGACGGCATTCAGCTCAGATTATTAAAGAAAGGTTCTGCAGCACCAGGAAAGACAAAACACCCGTATATTGTAGGTCCGCCTTCTGTACAGTATCGTTCCTTTGTGAGTGAAGTATGGCAGGAGTGGCAGAAGGATGGTGATATATCCGGTAATGCTGACAATACAGGAGATATAGATTGCATTCAGGTCAGGGTAAAAGGGATCCAGCAGGTTGGTATTGAATACAGACAGTGGATGTACGATTCGGACAAACCCGCGTGGAGCGCCTGGACGAAGGATGGAAAGGCCCTTGGCCAGAAAAACAGGCACCTGGAAATGATCGCCTGCCGTCTGACGGGAAAAGACGCAGATAAATATGATTTGTATTATCGGGTAAGGGTGCGCAACTGGGGCTGGCTGGACTGGTGTAAAGAAGGTGGGAAAGCCGGAAGCCTGAATATCGGGAAATCGATTGACGGAATTAAATTCAAACTAGTAAAAAAGAATGCAGACGCTCCCGGAAAGACGGATACGCCATTTATTCAGGATCCTCCGATCCTGCAATATCGTACTCTGCTGAATGGAAAATGGCAGGAATGGAAAAAGGGTGATGAAATATCCGGAAATGTAAGCTCGGATATACAGGCAATGCAGGTCAGGGTCAAAGGAGACAACAAACTGAATGTAGAATACAGACAATGGAAGTATAACGCGAAAGAACCTGGCTGGGATGCATGGACAAAAAATGGGTCGACACTTGGCAAAAAGGGCGGGCAGCTGCAGATGGTCATGTGCCGGTTGTCCGGAAAGGATGCTTCAAAATACGAGCTGTATTATCGTGTGAGAGTAAAGGATTACGGATGGCTGGATTGGTGCAGTGAGAACCGCCAGGCAGGAAGTATTGGTTATGGAAAAGCAATAAGCGGAATTAAATTCAAACTGGTAAAAAAAGGAGACAAGACTCCGGAAAAACCGATCAGAGCATACATAGCCAAATGGTACAGGAGAATCCAGGATCCGGAAGATTATAGAAAAACCAGCATGCTACCATACAGATATAAGGACAACACGATGGAAGTTACATTCGAGCAGGATGTCTTCAAGTGTACCAGAGTCTATTATATACATATTCAGATGAAAAAGGGAGCATACGACAGGTTCAATGGCATACAGTCCAAAACGATTGACGGATGTTCTCTGAACACGATAATAAATATGATAAACAAAGATAAATCAGGTAAGTATCAGGGGCTGCTGCAGCCGATTGTAGCGATAACCGGAGACGCAGTTTATCTTCGTAAGGAAGCTGCGATCAGGAATGGAATCGTTAAGCATCTGGAATATGTCTATGACGTAGATGCAGTTTACAGTCAGGAAAGCGGAACATTGCTTGGCTCGGAAAGCATTGCAGGACTCACACTGCAGCAGGCAGCAGACCAGGGTATTTATAATACATTCCAGTTCGACTGGGCGAAAGCCGGAAGCGCTTTTGTACCGACCAGCAATGTGCGCTTATGGACAGAAAAAACACGTCTAAAGAAACTCAACGCTTCTGGATATGGCAATCCGAGCCCGTTAAGACCCAGGCTGTACATAGGCAGCAGTGGTGATCCCGGTGATATATGGATCATTGGGTGTGATGGTGCCCGATATAAAGGTTATCATGGACAAAAAGGCATACTGAAGAAACATGGAAGGGTATACTATGGCACAAAAGCTGATGGTGAGACCGGTGGATATGGGCTTAATCATAATGATATGTCCTACCTTTTGAGCAAAAAAGGCTGCACCATTGGTATAGAGCTTGATGGAGGCGCTTCCGTAGGGATCTCTTTCATGGGCAGATATGTGAATCGGATCAATGAAATTGGAGGACGGGGGTACAAAATACGTGATTATGTAACCGATTTCTTCTACTTCAGATAAGAACAGAAGCAGAACCGGGATCATTCAGGAGAGAAATGGGGATATTACTGATATAAGATCAGAACAGAAACAGCCATGAGCTGTCCCTTTTCCTTTCCTGCATGTCCTGATACCAGAAAGACAAAGTCCTGCCACCGGTAAAGCAAAGTTTCTCCTTGACACGTCTTGCTGAAATGACTAGAATAAGTGGCAGTGAAAAGCGATGATGGCGTCAAGTACGGATATGTTTTCCGCCAGAGAGGGAGGATCGCAGGCTGTAAGTCCTCCCGGGTTCAGATGTATCCCGAGGTTCCCGCCGTAGCTGCTCTTCTGAAGCGGAGCTTATCAGCTGCTCCGGCTGTTTACGAAAATTACAGCCGGCTGACGGATTATATGCTTCTCCCGTGGTAGGTCGAGACGTTTCCTGCACGTTACAGCAGAGGATGAGTGTCCGGGGCTTTTGTTCCGGGAAGATGGGTGGTACCGCGAGGCCTATGCCTCGTCCCTGAATAAGGTACTTTTTTTATGCCTAAAAATGAAACGTTCACAGGATAAGGAGTAAAGTACATGAGTGAGATCAGCATGAAGGAAAGACTGGATGCGATCGTCTGCAAAGCGATGGACAACATGCAGAAGGTTACAACGCTGGATGCTCTGAATGAGATCAGGGTCGGTGTTCTGGGCAAGAAGGGTGAGCTTAAAGAGGTCATGAAGGGCATGAAGGATGTTGCCCCGGAGGACCGCCCGAAGGTAGGTCAGCTGGTTAACGAGGCCAGAGACCGGATCGAGGCAAGACTTGCCGAGGTTAAGGCAGAGATCGAGGCTGCACAGCTGGAGATGCGTCTGGCTGAGGAGACGATCGATGTAACGCTTCCCGCCAAGAAGGCCGAGATCGGTCATCGTCATCCCAACACGATCGCTCTGGAGGAGCTGGAGCGGATCTTTGTCGGCATGGGCTATGAGGTCATTGAAGGACCGGAAGTCGAGTATGACGAGTACAACTTTACCAAGCTGAATATTCCGGCCAACCATCCCGCAAAGGATGAGCAGGATACCTTCTATATCAACAAGGAGATCGTTCTGCGTACCCAGACATCCCCGGTACAGGCCCGCCGTATGGAGCAGGGCAATCTGCCGATCCGCATGATCTCCCCGGGACGTGTGTTCCGCTCCGATGAGGTGGACGCTACCCATTCTCCGTCCTTCCATCAGGTTGAGGGTCTGGTCATCGACAAGAACATTACCTTTGCTGATCTTAAAGGTACTCTGGAGACCTTTGCCAAGGAGATCTTCGGACCGGAGACAAAGACAAAGTTCCGTCCCCATCACTTCCCCTTCACTGAGCCCAGCGCTGAGATGGATGTCAGCTGCTTCAAGTGCGGCGGCACCGGTTGCCGGTTCTGCAAGGGCGAGGGATGGATCGAGATCCTCGGCTGCGGTATGGTTCATCCCCATGTTCTGGAGATGTGCGGCATCGATCCCGAGGAGTATGTCGGCTTTGCCTTTGGCGTAGGCCTGGAGCGTATTGCTCTTCTGAAGTATGAGATCGATGACATGCGCCTTCTGTACGAGAATGACGCACGATTCCTGAAACAGTTCTAAGGGCAAAGGAGAGAAGAGAATGAATACATCTTTATCATGGATCAAAATGTTTGTACCGGAACTGGATGTCACACCGCAGGAATATATGGATGGAATGACCCTTTCCGGAACCAAGGTTGAAAATTATGACGTGATGAACAAAGATCTGGACAAGATCGTTGTCGGAAAGATCGTTGAGCAGGAACCACATCCGGATTCTGATCATTTGGTGATCTGCCAGGTGGATGTGGGCCAGGAATCTCCCATCCAGATCGTGACCGGCGCTCCCAATTCCCATGTCGGCATGCTGTGCCCGGTCGTTCTGGACGGAGGAAGAGTTGCCGGTGGCCATGACGGAAAGATGACCAAGGGCGGCATCGAGATCAAGGCCGGTAAGCTTCGCGGCATTGATTCCTATGGCATGATGTGCTCCATCGAGGAGCTGGGCTCCTCCAGAGAGTTCTACCCGGAGGCACCGGAATCCGGTCTCTATGAGTTTGAGGCGGATGCGGATGTAAAACCTGGCGATGATGCCGTACATGCTCTGGGCCTCGATGACGTCAACATCGAGTATGAGATCACCTCCAACCGTGTCGACTGCTACAGCGTCATCGGTATCGCCAGAGAGGCTGCCGCGACCTTCCGGAAGCCCTTTATCCTGCCGGAGATCAAAGAGACCGGAAACAGCGAAGATGTGAATGACTATATCAAGGTTTCCGTAGAGGATCCGGATCTTTGCCCGCGCTATACGGCCAGAGTTGTCAAAAATGTCAAGATCGGTCCGTCTCCCAAGTGGATGCAGAGATGCCTGGCCTCCAACGGCATCCGTCCCATCAACAATATCGTTGATATTACGAATTATGTGATGGAAGAGTACGGCCAGCCGATGCATGCCTACGACCTGTCCACGATCGCCGGCCAGCAGATCATCGTCCGCCGGGCAGACGAGGGTGAGAAGTTTGTTACCCTTGATGGAAAAGAGTATATACTGGACAGCTCGATCCTGACGATCCGCGATGCGGAGAAGAGCGTCGGCCTTGCCGGTATCATGGGCGGTGAGAATTCCATGATCACCGACGATGTACAGACCATCCTGTTCGAGGCTGCCAATTTTGACGGAACGAACATTCGTCTTTCCTCCAAAAAGATCGGCCATCAGACCGATGCTTCCAGAAAGTTTGACAAGGGCCTTGATCCGAACAACGCGCTTGCAGCCATGAACCGTGCCTGCGAGCTGATGGAAGAGTTTGGTGCAGGTGAGGTCGTCGGCGGTGTGGTCGACGTCTATCCGGTGAAGAGAGAAGAGTCCAGAGTTGCTTTTGACGCGGATAAGGTCAATGCGCTTCTGGGTACAGATATCAGCAAGGAAGATCAGCTGAAGTATCTTGCCTCTGTCGAGCTGCGGTACGATGCGGAGACAAACGAGATCGTTGCTCCCACCTTCCGCCAGGATATCCACAGACTCTGCGATATCGCGGAGGAGGTTGCCAGATTCTATGGCTACAACAATATCCCGACCACCCTGCCGGCCGGCGAATCGACCACCGGCAAGCTTTCCTTCAAGAACCAGATCGAAGGAAAGGCAAGAGATGTGGTCGAGTACTGCGGCTTCTCCCAGGGATACTGCTATTCCTTTGAGAGCCCGAAGGTCTTCGACCGGCTGCGGCTTCCGGCAGACGCACCGGAGCGTCAGGCGATCCGCATCATGAACCCGCTCGGCGAGGATTTCTCTGTGATGAGGACGACTTCTCTGAACGGTATCCTGACCTCTCTGGCCACCAACTACAACAGAAGAAACAAGGATGTCCGCCTGTACGAGCTGGGCAACATCTATATTCCGGAGAGCCTGCCCCTTACCACACTTCCCGATGAGCGAATGCAGTTCACCCTGGGCTTCTATGGCAAGGGCGACTTCTACGAGATGAAGGGTGTTGTCGAGGAGTTCTTCTCCCAGATCGGCATGCATGACCTGGTCAGCTACAACGCGAAGGCAGGCAAGCCTTTCCTGCATCCGGGTCGTCAGGCAGAGATCATCTATGACGGCAAGGTGACCGGATATCTCGGCGAGGTACATCCGACCGTGCTGAAGAACTATGGCATCGGCGACAGAGCATACGTGGCTGTTCTGGATATGCCTGTGATCGTTCCGATGGCTTCCTTTGACCGGAAGTTTGAGGGCATTGCCAAGTTCCCGGCTGTCAGCCGTGACCTGTCCATGGTCGTCAGCAAGGAACTGGAGGCTGCCTCCATCGAAAAGATGATCCGCCAGAGAGGCGGAAAGATCCTGGAGGATCTGAAGCTCTTTGACGTCTACGAGGGCAGCCAGGTCGAGGCCGGACACAAGTCCATGGCTTACTCCCTGGTATTCCGTTCCAAGGAAAAGACCCTGGAGGAGGCGGACATCTCCTCAGCAATGAAGAAGATCCTGAATGGCCTTTCCAGCCTTGGCATCGAGCTGAGACAGTAAAGCGGAAACAGCCATAGGAATAAAAAAGAATGAAAAGGGGGCTGCTGCGCTAAAAGTCTGGCACGGCAGCCTTTTTACGGGAAAACCAATACTAAAGAGGAATGACCAATGATCTTATATGTGATCCGTCATGGAGAAACCGAATGGAACCGCAAAAAACTGCTGCAGGGATGGCATGGAGAGGACCTGAATGAAAGGGGCGTCCTCCTGGCCGAGCTGACCGCAGAAGGCCTGAAGGACACGCATTTTGACCTTTGCTATACCAGTCCGCTGATCAGAGCCAGACATACCGCAGAGATCATTCTGAAGGGCAGAGATGTGCCCATCATCGAGGATGACCGGCTGAAAGAGATCTGCTTTGGCGAATGGGAGGGAAAGTCCTGTGATCTGACAAAACCGATGGAGATCGACCGGGAGAATTTTATCCTTCTTCAGACCGATTCCTTCCGGTATCAGGCACCAAAGGGCGGCGAGACCGTGATGGATGTGATCGACAGATGCGCAGACTTTTTTGCGGATCTGACCAGCGATCCGTCCCTTGCCGACAAAACGATCCTGATCTCCACCCATGGCGCAGCCTGCCGGGCACTGCTCAATCCCTTCTATGAGGACCGGACCAGCTTCTGGCAGACCGGTGTGCCGATGAACTGCGCGGTTAATATTCTGGAGGTCAAGGATAAAAAGACTTCCTTTCTGGCAAAGGATAAGGTATATTATCCGGAGCAGTATTTCCGCTCGTATTATAAACTTCCAGACGGGATAAAGTGAGGAGCATGTGCCATGCCGATGAAAACCAGTGACTTTTACTATGATCTGCCAAAAGAGCTGATCGCCCAGGATCCTCTGGAGGACAGAAGCTCTTCAAGGCTCCTGCTCATGAACAAAGAGACAGGTGAACTGTCTCATGAGCACTTTTATCAGGTTATCGATCATCTGACGGAGAAGGATTGTCTGGTGATCAATGATACGAAGGTCATCCCGGCCAGGCTGTACGGTGTCAAGGAAGGCACAGGCGCGATGGTCGAGATCCTGCTCCTGAAACGCCGTGAAAACAATATCTGGGAAACACTGGTAAAGCCTGGGAAAAAATGCCGTCCCGGCGCTGTGATCTCCTTTGGAGACGGGCTGCTGAAAGGAACGATCCTGGATGTGGTGGAGGAAGGCAACCGGCTGATCCAGTTTAGCTATGAGGGTATCTTTGAGGAGATCCTGGACCAGCTTGGCGAGATGCCTCTGCCGCCGTATATCACCCATAAGCTGCAGGATAAAAACCGTTACCAGACCGTCTACGCCCGGCATGAGGGTTCCGCAGCTGCACCTACGGCAGGCCTGCATTTTACCAAAGAACTTCTGGAAAAGATCCAGGAGAAGGGCGTGCGCATCGCCCATGTGACGCTCCATGTGGGACTTGGAACCTTCCGCCCGGTAAAGGTGGATGATGTGACCCAGCACCACATGCATTCGGAATTTTATGTGGTCGAGGAGGATCAGGCTAAGCTGATCAATGATACAAAAGCTGTCGGCGGCAGGGTTATCTGTGTCGGAACCACCAGCTGCCGCACACTGGAATCGGCAGCAGGAGAGGATGGACGCCTGAAGGCAGGAAGCGGCTGGACAGACATCTTTATCTATCCCGGCTATCAGTTTAAGCTGATGGATGGCCTGATCACCAACTTCCATCTGCCGGAATCCACACTGATCATGCTGGTATCCGCATTTGCAGGGAAGGAAAAAGTGTTCCATGCCTATGAGGAGGCGGTAAAAGAAAGGTACCGTTTCTTCTCCTTCGGCGATGCGATGATGATCGTGTAAGGAGTATATTTACGCTGGATGAGACGCTAGACCTATCCGGGAGATACGGTCAGTTTCGGGTCAAAGGACGAAATGTGTTGATTAGAACTGATTAGCCAATGCAGCCCCACCCCTGGAAGGCATTACGCAAACGGCTTCGGACCTGTCGGTCCTGCAGATTGTTTGCTGTAATGTCTTCCGAGGCGCAGGCTGTTTTGTACTCACAAAATAGATTTAAGGTTAAAGAAATGAAAGCCCCCCGCCTGCGAATGGCGGGGGGCTTTTTGAAACTAATTTACTGCTTATGCGAAGGGATTCTCATCCGCATAGCGGTCTCCAGCCGGATGTGCATAGCCGATCTCCTCGACCGGAACGCCGATGTATTTGAATACATCGTACAGAACCTTGCCGTGATGACCGAATGCTACAGCGCCGTGATGCGGGAAGTTCTTGCCGATCAGCCAGTAGCGATAGAAGCGGCCCATCTCATGGATGGCGAATACGCCGATGCCGCCGAAGGATCTGGTAGCGACCGGAAGGACTTCACCCTCTGCAACGTAAGCACGAAGCTTGTTGTCAGCGGTGCTCTGCAGGCGGTAGAAGGTGATATCGCCGGGCTGGATGTCTCCCTCAAGGGTACCGTTGGTGACCTCGATGGGCAGACTTCTTGCCATGATCATCTGGTACTTCATCTCGCTGCTGACCAGTCTCTTGGAGCAGGTATTGCCGCAGTGGAAGCCCATGAAGGTATCGGTGAACTTGTAGGGGAACTTGCCCTCGATGCTTTCCTTGTACATATCCTTCGGAACGGAGTTGTTGATGTCCAGAAGGGTAACGATATCCTGAGTTGCAACGGTTCCGATGTACTCGGACAGGGTTCCGTAGATATCAACCTCACAGGATACCGGGATGCCGCGTCCGGTCAGACGGCTGTTGACATAGCAGGGAACAAAGCCGAACTGTGTCTGGAATGCCGGCCAGCACTTGGTGGTAAGGGTGACATACTTGCGGTATCCCTTGTGTGCCTCGATCCAGTCAAGAAGGGTGATCTCATACTGGGCAAGCTTTGCCAGGATCTCGGGCTTCTTGTTGCCGGCGCCAAGCTCAGCTTCCATATCAGCTACGACTTCCGGAATACGGGCATCGCCCTCATGATTCTTGAAGGACTCGAACAGGTCGAGCTCGGAGTTCTCCTCGATCTCAACACCAAGGTTGAAGAGCTGCTTGATCGGAGCGTTGCAGGCCATGAAGTTGGCCGGCCGCGGACCGAAGGAGATGATCTTGAGGTCTCTGAGCCCAAGCGCCACCCGGGCGATCGGCAGGAAGTCATGGATCATATCGGCGCATTCCTCTGCGTCCCCGCAGGGCTCATCCGGAATGTAGGCGTTCACGTTCCGCAGGTCCAGATTGTAGCTGGCGTTCAGCATGCCGCAGAAGGCATCGCCACGGCCGCCGATCAGATCATCCTGTGTTTCTTCTGCTGCCGCGCAGAACATGACCGGGCCATCAAAGTGCCTGGCGAGCAGGGTCTCTGAGATCTCCGGTCCGAAATTCCCGAGGTAAACGCACAGAGCGTTGCATCCGGCGCTTTTGACATCTTCCAGAGCGTTCACCATATCGATCTCGCTCTCGATGAT
>DFFG01000031.1:2104-4164 GCA_002368795.1 Eubacterium sp. UBA3782 | reverse complement strand
TGGATCTCATCGATGAACAGCAGCACATTTCGGTGGTCCATGACCTCCGCGATCACCCGCTTGATCCGCTCTTCAAATTCACCCCTGTACTTGGAGCCGGCCACCATCCCGGACAGATCCAGGACCATCAGCCGTTTTCCCCGGACATTATCCGGCACGGTGCCGTCAGCGATCCTTTGGGCAAGCCCTTCCACGATGGCCGTTTTTCCGACACCGGGCTCACCGATCAGGCACGGGTTGTTTTTCTTTCTTCTGCTGAGGATCTGCACGACCCGGGTGATCTCCTCCTCGCGGCCGACGACCGGATCAAGCTCACCGCGTCTGGCCTGTGCGGTCAGATCTCTGCTGTACTGGTCAAGGGTCGGCGTATCGCCTCCCTCAGACCCCGGCTCGCGGAATTCGGCAAGCTCCCGCTTCTGTTCCTCTTCTGTCTCACCCATGACCTTCAGGATTTCCTGATACAGCTTCTGGATGCTGACGTCCATGGTAAACAGCAGCCGGGATGCCACACATCCGGACTCCTGCAGGATCGCCATCAAAATATGCTCCGTTCCTGCCTGCGTCTCCCGGTGATCCCTTGCCAGATCCACGGCCAGCTCCAGTACCTTTTTGGCCCGCGGGGTAAACTGCGGCTCAAAAGTCACGGGATTCCCGCGCGGAGGCGCAATGAGCCTGTCGATCAGGTTCATCAGCTTCTCCAGCGTGACGCCCTCCTGGGCAAGCAGCATGCCGGCAGTGCCTCTGCCTTCCCGGATCATACCGGCAAGGAGATGCTCCGTCCCTATATACGAATGATTTCCATCACCGGCGATCTTTTTTGCAAGACTGATCGCAGTCCTTGCCTGTGATGAGAACTGATTATCCATAAAACATTCCCCTTCTATGCAGCCACTGCTCCGCCGGAAAAATCCCGGCAGATACAGACAGCCCGGGACAGCGAAACGTCCCGGGCTGAGTGTTCCTTACTTATTCCTGCCGCAGCAGTTCTTGTATTTCTTCCCGCTTCCGCAGGGGCAGGGATCGTTTCTGCCGATCTTCTTGCCCTTGACAATGGTTCCGGCCTTCTTCTGCTCACGGTAAAGCTCTTTGCGCTTTTCCTCGCTGAAGATCGCCTCCCACTGGGGAAGATTGTACAGCCAGTCCGCCTTCGCATCGACCATGTTCTTGTACAGCAGCTCCTTTTCGAAGCCCAGGTTGACGACCGTATCCTCGGTCATCTCCTCGATCGGATTCTTCTCCTTCAGGCTGTCATTGATGCCATCGAGAAATCCGGTCATCTCCATAATAGAAACATTGTATTTCTCTGCCAGCTCTTTCACGGTGCCGGTGACGACCTCATCCGGGTTTTCCAGAAGCTGCTCATAGATTCCCTTCTCCAGAAGGAAATAATCCTGCCAGAATTTCTGCAGTTTTTTCTTGTCCTCTTCCTGATTGTAGGCAATTGTCTGCCAATCCTGTAACAAAGCCATCGCTTTTTTCCATCCTTGATCTGTTTTGTTGTGGCGGCCGCAGCCATACAGCGCAGCCGCATCACATTATATAGCAGTACGCGAAATATTGCAAATATTTACGCCATCCGGCACTGATTATGAATAATAGCGGACACCGGAGGCAAACAGCTTCATGTCCTGCTCACCATAAATATTGATGGAGACACCGTCGCCGCGGCGCTCTGCATGGGCCATCTTGCCGTAGCATCTGCCGTCCGGGCTGGTAATGCCTTCAATATTAAAGTAAGAACCGTTGATGTTCCAGTACTCGTCGTCCGTAAAGTTTCCGTCGATGTCACAATATCTGGTCGCGATCTGTCCGTTGTCCTGAAGTCTGCGGATCCAGTCACTGCTGGCTACAAAGCGGCCCTCGCCGTGGGATGCCGGCATCGTGTAGACACCGCCAAGCTCAGCACCGGAAAGCCACGGGGACTTGTTGGATACGACCTTGACATATGCCATCTTGGAGATATGTCTGCCAACGGTATTGAAAGTCAGCGTCGGAGAATCCTCCACCTGGCCGGTGATCTCGCCATAGGGAACCAGACCCAGCTTGATCAGGGCCTGGAA
>DFFG01000031.1:0-2048 GCA_002368795.1 Eubacterium sp. UBA3782 | reverse complement strand
GGAAGCCGTTGCAGATACCCAGGGCAAGTCCGTCTCTGTTATTCAGAAGATCCATGACTGCTTCCTTGATCTTTGCATTCTGGAAGGCAGTGGCAAAGAACTTCGCAGAACCATCGGGCTCATCGCCGGCAGAGAAGCCGCCGGGGAACATGATGATCTGGGACTGGCGGATGGCATCCTCAAACATGGCGACAGAATCAACGATATCCTGTGCGTTAAGGTTGCGGAAGACGCGGGTGATCGTTTTTGCGCCCGCCTCCTCAAAGGCCTTCGCGCTGTCGTACTCACAGTTTGTTCCCGGGAAAACAGGGATAAATACGGTGGGCTGGCCCAGCTTATGGCTGCAGACAGCAATGCTCTCCGCACGGAACAGTCCCTTATCCTCTACGCCGGTATCCTTCGGCTCTGCGCCAGAGACAGGCTTGAATACGCCCTTGAGGGTGCCGTTCCAGACATTGATCGCTTCATCGATACCGATGACCATATCCCTGCAGGTGATCTTTCCGTCTCCGGTAACCTCACCGATCACCGTACCGGTGCAGCACAGCTTCTCTGCCTGTTCTGCCGGCACCTCCAGGACGAGATCGCCGATATACGGACTGAACAGATCCCTCTCATCCACGGACGGATCAATACATACGCCGAGCTTGTTGCCGAACGCCATCTTGCTGACCGCTGCAGCGATGCCTGCCCGGTCGATGCAGTAGGCAGCCTTTACCCGGCCTGCCTGCATATCCTGATGGATGGCATCGTAAACTTCCATGACCTTCTCGTAGACCGGAAGCTCACAGGCATCCTTCGGAATGGATACCCATACCAGCTTGTCTCCTGCCGTCTTAAGCTCCGGTGTGACAATATCCTTCAGCGTGGCCACATCCACAGCAAAGGAGACCAGGGTCGGAGGAACATCGATCTCATTGAAGGTTCCGGACATGCTGTCCTTGCCGCCGATCGAGGCCAGGCCATACTGAAGCTGCGCCTCATAGGCCCCCAGAAGGGCCGCCAGCGGCTGGCTCCATCTGGAGGGATCCTCCGTCATGCGGCGGAAATACTCCTGATAGGTGAAGTGGATCTTCCGGAAATCGCCGCCCGATGCAACGATCTTGGCCATGGATTCCGTGATCGCATAGATCGCACCATGATAGGGGCTCCAGCTGGACACATAGGGGTCAAAGCCGTAGCTCATCATCGTTACGGTATTTGTCTTTCCATCCAGGACAGGTACCTTGGCGACCATCGCCTGGGTCTCTGTCATCTGATATTTTCCGCCATAGGGCATAAGGACGCTGCCGGCACCGATGGATGCGTCAAACATCTCGACCAGTCCCTTCTGGGAGCAGGTGTTCAGGTCAGCCAGCGTATCCAGCCATTTCACGCGGATATCCGAGACAGACTCGCAGCGTTTGAGCGCACTGTCGGCACTTCCCGGGATGTCCACTTCCACATCCGTCTCCTGATGCGCGCCGTTGGTATCCAGGAAGGCACGGGAGATATTGACGATGTCTCTGCCTCTCCAGTTCAGGACAAGACGGGGCTCTTTCGTAACGACCGCTACGCAGACCGCCTCAAGGTTCTCTTCCTTTGCATAGGCCAGGAACTGATCCACATCCTTGGGATCCACGACCACAGCCATTCTCTCCTGGGATTCAGAAATGGCAAGCTCTGTGCCGTCCAGGCCGGCATATTTCTTCGGAACCTTGTCAAGATCGACCACAAGACCCGGTGCAAGCTCGCCGATGGCTACAGATACACCGCCTGCGCCAAAGTCGTTGCACTTCTTGATCAAATGGCTGACCTCCGGCCGCCGGAACATTCTCTGCAGCTTTCTCTCGGTGGGCGCATTACCCTTCTGGACCTCAGCTCCACAGGTCTCGATCGACTGGGTCGTATGGACCTTGGAGGAGCCGGTCGCTCCGCCGATGCCGTCACGGCCTGTCCGGCCGCCCAGCAGGATGATGATATCGCCCGGATCCGAATTCTCGCGGATAACCGCCTTTCTCGGCGCTGCCGCCATGACTGCACCGATCTCCATACGCTTGGCCACATAG
>DFFG01000077.1 GCA_002368795.1 Eubacterium sp. UBA3782 | reverse complement strand
GAACTGGCCGAGGGACTTGTTGTCTCTTGCAAACTTTCTCTCACCCTGTACAACATTGATGTCAACAGCGGTCTGGTTATCGGAAGCTGTGGAGAAGATCTGGCTCTTCTTGGTCGGAATCGTGGTATTTCTCTCGATCAGAGGTGTTGCGATTCCGCCCATGGTCTCGATGGACAGGGTCAGCGGAGTGACATCCAGAAGCAGGATATCGCCTGCGCCCTTGTCGCCGGCGAGCTTGCCGCCCTGGATGGAAGCGCCGATAGCGACACACTCATCGGGGTTCAGGGTCTTGCTCGGCTCATGGCCGGTAAGCTGTTTTACCTTCTCCTGTACGGCCGGGATACGGGTGGAACCGCCGACCAGAAGGACCTTGCTCAGGTCAGAGGAGGTCAGTCCTGCATCGCTCATTGCCTTGCGGACCGGCTCAGCGGTCATCTCGACAAGGCTTGCGGTCAGCTCATCGAATTTGGCCTTGGTCAGGTTCATATCCAGATGCTTTGCACCCTCGGTCGGAGAAGCTGCGATGAAGGGCAGGTTGATATTTGTGGTGGTGGCGCTGGAAAGCTCCTTCTTTGCCTTCTCGGCTGCCTCACGCACACGCTGCATGGCCATCTTGTCGCCGGACAGGTCGATGCCCTCCTGTCTCTTGAACTCGGATACGACGTAATCTACGATCTTCTGGTCGAAATCATCGCCGCCCAGGCGGTTGTTGCCGGCTGTAGCCAGAACCTCGATGACACCGTCGCCGATCTCGATGATGGATACATCAAAAGTACCGCCGCCAAGGTCGTAGACCATGACTCTCTGCTCGCTCTCGTTGTCCAGGCCATAGGCCAGAGCTGCTGCGGTCGGCTCGTTGATGATACGCTTTACATCCAGTCCTGCGATCTTTCCTGCGTCCTTGGTTGCCTGACGCTGGGCATCATTGAAGTATGCCGGGCAGGTGATGACAGCCTCAGTGACCTTCTCGCCCAGGTATCCCTCTGCGTCAGCTTTCAGCTTCTGCAGGATCATAGCGGAGATCTCCTGCGGAGAATAGTTCTTTCCATCGATGTTTACACGGTAATCCGTTCCCATGTGACGCTTGATCGAGGAGATCGTATGATCCGCATTGGTCACGGCCTGACGCTTTGCCGGCTCGCCGACCAGACGGTCACCGTTCTTGGTGAATGCGACGACGGAAGGTGTCGTGCGGCTTCCTTCTGCATTTGCGATAACGGTGGGCTTTCCACCTTCCATAACGGCTACACAGCTGTTGGTTGTTCCTAAATCGATACCGATAATTTTGCTCATTGTCATTTCCTCCTTTGAAAATTTCGATCTATACAAATTCAGGTAATTTTCCAGATCAGTTGGCTACCATGACCATGCTGTGACGGACCACGGTATCCTTGTACATGTATCCCTTCTGCAGCTCCTGAGATACGATATTCTCACCCAGGCTCTCATCTTCCACATGCATGACTGCATTGTGAAGATTGGGGTCAAACTCCTTGCCCTGGGCATCGATCGGTTTTACGCCGATCCCCTCCAGCATGGTCATCAGCTGCTTGTAGATCATGCTCATGCCCTGCACAAACGGATCGCTCTCATCCGCGCCGGCAAGGCCGCGTTCGAAGTTGTCTACGACAGGAAGCAGTTTCTCGACCACATCCTTTGCACCCATGTCATACATGGTTGCCTTTTCCTTCTCCGTACGCTTGCGGAAGTTGTCGAACTCGGCCATCAGCCTGGTCAGCTGATCGTTCAGCTCAGCGATCTTCTCGTCCTTTTTGTCTTTCTTTTCTTTTTTGCGGAAAAAGCCGCCCTTTTTCTCTTCGGAGCCGGTGCTCTCTGCGCCCTGCTCTGCTTCCGGGCTGCTCTCCTCAGCCTTTGCGGTCTCTTCTGCCGCTTCGGCTTCCGGAGCCTTATCCTCAGCCTCCGGCGTCTCCTTTTCAGGCTCTGCCGGTGCTTCCTGCTCCTTTACATCCTCGACTTCAACTGTCTCTTCCGGGATCTTCTCCTCTTCTGCCACGTCTCATTCGCCCTTTCTGTTTTTTCTATCCTTCCGGTTCATCCTCCGGGGAACTGTCCAGAAGTGCTGCATCTGCGCTGCCAAAGATGGAGGTCATCTGCACCTTCAGCTGCTTCAGATTCTCTACTACGTTCGCGTAATCCATACGTCTCGGACCCACGATGGCCACGGTGCCCTTCAAGCCGTGTCCCAGATCATAATTTGCCGTGACCACAGAACAGTCTTTCATATTCTCCAGCGGCGATTCGTTGCCGATGTAGGCTGTGATCCCGTTGCCCTGGTCCACGCCTTTGGTGGTCTCCAGGATCATTTCCGCCAGCTCCTTCTTGTCCTCGAAGGCTGACAGCAGCTCCTTCGCCTTCCGGGAATCGGAAAGCTCCGGATAATTAAAGATATTTGTCGTTCCGCTGATGTAGATCGGACGGTCTTCATCGTCCGGCTGGATCGCCTCGGCAACCGCGTCGACCACACTGCCGATCACGGCACTGTGAATGCCCGCCTGCTGCTTCATCCTGGTAATCATATCCAGATTGATCTCCCCGATGGTCAGGCCGTTCAGCTGGGTATTCAGCAGAAGATTCAGCTTCAGCAGCGCCTGCTCGTCGATGGGCTCGGTCAGCCGGATCATCTGATTCTTGACCAGATTTCCTTCTGCTACGATGACCGCCAGCAGCTGATCATCGCTGACCTTTGACAGCTGGATAAACTTGATGCTGTTCTGGTGATAGGAAGGACCGGCGATCATGGTCGCATAGTTCGTGTTTCTGGCCAGAACCTGTACGACCTGCTTGAGGACCTTCTCCATCTTGTCGGTCTTCTCGATCATCATATCCCGGACCTCGGCGACCTCCTGGTTCTTCCGCTCGATCAGCTCGTTGACGTAGAGCCGGTAGCCCTTGTCCGAAGGTATGCGTCCCGCAGAGGTATGCGGCTGCACGATGTAGCCCATCTCCTCAAGATCAGACATCTCATTGCGGATCGTGGCTGAGCTGAGGTTCAGATCTGTATATTTCGAGATTGTACGGGAACCCACCGGTTCACCGGTCTCCAGATAGTTCTGAATGATCGCAGTAAGAATTTTTTTCTTCCGCTCGTCCAGTTCCACAGCTGTAACCTCCCTTCAGCCTGTTAGCACTCAAATTTGAAGAGTGCTAATATCTTTCGATACTTAAGATAGCACCGGGCTTCTTTTTTGTCAACAGGCTTTTTTCGAATTCTCATTTTCCTCTTTCATCCGCGCAAAAAAGCTGCTGTATCAGACCTACGCGGCAGGCGATTTCTGAATATGCGCAGTATGCGCTCTTCGAAATGCCTATCTTTACACGTAGTGTCTGACACAGCAGCTTTTTCTCCTGGAAACAGCGTGCGTTTCCGGGATCTGCCGCGTGTCCGGCTGCCGATACCAGCAGGGAACACCCAGGCTTCTTATTCGTTAAAGAGCTGCCTTTCTCTCTTCGGCCAGCTGCTTCATCTCCCTTGCATTGTCCTCGACCGCCTTTGTGATCTCGGCGCCTCCCAGGATCCTGGCAAGCTCTTCCACAGATTCCTTCTTATTTAACTGGCTGATCTGGGATACGGTCTCACCATTTTGGATCTCCTTTGTAATCACAAAATGCCGGTCTGCCATGGCTGCGATCTGTGCCAGGTGCGTGATGCAAAGGACCTGATGGCCGCGCCCGATGCGGGCCATCTTTTCCGATACCTTCTGCGCCGTTCTTCCGCTGATTCCGGTATCGATCTCATCGAAGATCAGGGTCTCGGTCCTGTCCTTGTCGGCCAGCAGCGTCTTGATCGCCAGCATGATACGGGACAGCTCACCGCCCGATACCACCTTCGCCAGCGGCCGCACAGCCTCGCCCGGGTTTGTGGAGATCATAAATTCGATGGCGTCGTATCCGTTTGCGGAATAATGGGAGCTCCGATCAAAACGGATCGTGAAATCCACGGACAGGAAGTTCAGCTCCTGCAGTCCCTGGATGATCTGTGCGGAAAGCTCTGCAGCGCACTGGCGCCGCTCACCGGAAAGCCGGCTGCAGCTATCCTCCAGATGTGCCTCCGCAGATGCCAGCTGCTCACTCAGAATCCGCTTTTGCTCATCAAAGTTCTCCAGCTCGGACAGTCTCTTCTTCTGTTTCTCCAGATAGGCCAGCACATCATCGATCGTTCTTCCGTACTTGGATTTGAGATGATTGAGCAGATCCAGCCGTTTTTCCGTATTGTAGAATTCCTCCTCTGAAAACGTAAAGGAATCCAGATAATCCGCTGCCTCGCGGTTGATATCATTCAGCAGGCTGTCCACATCCGCCAGCATGGATTCGAGTCCGGCCAGCTGCTCATCATATGCAGTAACCGTGCCGATCTCCCGTAGCGCCCGCCCGGTCAGGTCACCGGCGCCGTCCTCATAGCCGCACAGGCGGTGGACCTCGCTTACTGCCCCGGCGATCTTCCGGCTGTTGGTCATCCTGCGATAGGTCTTCTCCAGCTCCTCGTCCTCACCAGGCGCCAGGGCTGCTTCCTCGATCTCATTGATCTCAAACCGGATAAAGGAGATCTCTCTTTCCCGTTCGGTCTCGTCGATCTGATATCTGGCAAGCTCTTTCTTGACCTCCTGCCATTTCCGGAAAGCATCTTTTGTATCAGCAAGAAGCGTCTCCAGATGATCCTTCCCGTAGGCATCCAGGATCTCCAGCTGCCGGTCCGGATACAGCAGCGACTGATGTTCGCTCTGCCCGTGGATCTCCAGAAGAAGGCCGGAGATCTCGCGGATCCGGGCTGCCGTGCAGGTCTCCCCGTTCAGACGGCTGATGCTCCTGCCGTCTGTCATCTTTCTGGTGATGATCAGCTGCCCGTCCTCTGTCTCGACGTCCATCTCCTTAAGCCGCCGGAGGATCTCCGGATCCTCGACCTGAAAGATCAGCTCGACAAGGGCCGCGTCGGCTCCCTGGCGGAGCATATCCCGGCTCATCTTGTGGCCAAGCGCCAGATTGATGGAGCCGATCAGGATCGATTTTCCTGCGCCTGTCTCACCGGTCAGGATATTCAGTCCCGGTCCAAAGGAAACCTCCGCTTCGTCGATCAGCGCAAGATTTTTTACATGAAGTTCTGTGAGCATGTATTTCTCTCTCCCATCACATCCGCGCGGCAGACGGCAGGATCATCCCGATCCTGTGCCGGCTGCGTTATGGGGCTGTCGTACTAAGCAAGGAGTGTACATAATTATTCTGAAGGGAACACCCCTCAGCTGGCACCTGGAGGAATCTTCTGATTCCGACTTAGTGCCACTGCGCTTTGGACAAGCGGGAGCGCTTCCCGTAAGAATATTTATGTATCAATTGCTTAGTGCGACAGCCCCGGCTTTTACGCGGTGATAATCAGAACATCTCCAGCATCTTTTTGAGTTTATCCTTGACCTGGAGAGCTTCCTCTCTGCTGCGGACTGCGCAGAAGATCGTGTTGTCGCCGGCGATGCATCCGACGATCTCTCCCCATTTCATCTCATCGATCACTGCCGCGGCAGCCATCGCCATGCCGGGGGCTGTATGCACCACCAGCAGATTGTCTGCCGTATCCAGCGAAGTAACCGCATCCCGCAGCACACGGACATACTTTCCTGCCGTGTCCTTGGCCTGGTTCTGAAGAAGGGTGTAGCGCAGTCTTCCGCTTTCTCCCATGACCTTGGTCAGCTTCATCTCGCGGATATCCCTGGACACAGTCGCCTGTGTTACCTCAAAACCGCTTTCTACCAGTCTCGCCGCCAGCTCTTCCTGCGTAGCGATCTCATACTTGTGGATCAAACTCAAAATTTCTGCCTGTCGTTCCAGTTTCATTATTTTTCCCACCTTTATTTTTTGATCACAGCCGGAAGCTAACCCCTTTCTCTTCTTCCGGTCTGCGGTGTTGCCTGGTATTGCTAGATCGTACTCATTTTTCTGCGGAGCGTTTCCAGGAAGCTGTCGTTCCGGATCTTGACGATCCGGATATCCTTCTCCGCCTTTTCGATATCTACATAATCATCGGTCTCCATCGGTGCGCTCCGGTCGCCGTCAAAATAGGCGCAGGCCTGTTCGACCGTATTGTCTCTTCCGGGACCGATCTTGACCGTGATCTTATTGTCCGCCGGCAGGACGACACTTCTTGTATTCAGTGTATGCGCAGCCAGCGGCGTCATCAGAAACAGACTTGCCTCCGGCGAGATGATCGGGCCTCCGGCGGACAGACTGTAGCCCGTGGAGCCGGTCGGCGAGCTGATGATCACGCCATCTGCACGGTAATAGTTCAGATAAGCATCATTGACAAAATTATAAAGACTGATCACATGAGGAACCGCTGACTGACGGCTGATCACGATATCGTTGAGGGCGACTCCCTGATAGATCTTCTCGCCCTGATGCCATACGGTGCCCTTGAGCATCATGCGTCGCTCGATCTGGAATTCATCCCTTAGCAGGCTGTCCAGGGCCGGATAGATCGACGCGCGGTCGATCTCTGCCAGATAGCCCAGGGTGCCAAGGTTTATGCCAAGCAGAGGGATCTCGGTCTCGTAGACATCGCCGGCCGCGCGCATAAGTGTGCCGTCTCCGCCCAGCACGATGATGCATTCCGTCCCCTCGGGGATCTCGCTGCTCCTGGTCACACGGTGCCGCTCATCTGCCGCCCGGCGTCCTCCGCGCATTGCGCAGGACGCGCCGTTTGCCTTCAGATACGTAACGATCCCCTCCGAGATCTTATGATCCGGATCCTTTGCCAGATTGGTGATGATGAAAAATTTCTTCATAATTATTTATCCAGCTTTCCGTGCGCAGCTTTTACTGTGTCCGCAATGATCTTCTCTGTGATCTGATTCTCTGCCGGAATCTCCGACTCTGCATCTGCCTTCCGGAGATGAACAAGATACTCGATATTGCCCTCCGGCCCCTTGATGGGGGAATAATCCAGATCGACCGGCACAAGGCCGATGCTTTCCGCATACAACGTCACGGCAGTGATGACCTCGGCATGCACCTTTGGATCCCGCACGACGCCTTTCTTGCCGACCTTTTCCCTGCCGGCTTCAAACTGCGGCTTGATAAGGCAGACCAGCTCTCCCTCCTCCGGAGCCATCAGCTCCCTGACCGGCAGAAGGACCTTGGTCAGACTGATAAAGGAGACATCAATGGATACAAAGGAAGGACGTTCCCCGATATCATCGGCGGTCACATACCGGATATTGGTCTTCTCCATGACCGTGACCCGCGGATCCTCACGAAGCCGCCAGTCCAGCTGTCCGTATCCCACATCCACAGAATACACATGGGAGGCGCCGTTCTGCAGCATGCAGTCGGTAAACCCGCCGGTGGAAGCGCCCACGTCCATGCAGACTTTCCCCGAAAGATCCAGGGAAAAGCTTTTCACCGCCTTGTCCAGCTTCAGCCCGCCGCGGCTTACAAAGGGAAAAAGGCCGGACTTTTTCAGCGTGATCTTCGCCGTATCCGGAAAGGTCATGCCGGGTTTGTCCTCCCGCTGCCCGTCCACAAGCACTTCGCCGGCCATGATGATGGCCTTGGCCTTTTCCCTGGATGGCGCCAGTCCTGCGGCAGCCACCAGTACATCCAAGCGTTCTTTTGCCACTATTTCTCCTCCAGCCAGCTGTGGATCTGATTCAGAACCGAAGCTGCATCGATCCCGGCTGCCCGCATCTGGGCATCCACGCCGGCATGCCGCATATACTGATCCGGCACGGCAATGATCCGGGTATCCACCTGGATCCCCTCCTCATTGAGGAAGGCCAGGATATGCTCGCCCAGACCGCCGTTTCTGACATTCTCCTCCATTGTAACATACAGCTCGTGATCTGCGGCCAGCTCACGGAGCAGCTCTTTGTCGAAGGGCTTTGCAAAACGCAGGTTGACCAGGGTGGGTTCAAGCCCTTCCTCTGCCAGCGCGTCTGCCACCTTCACGCCCTCCTTCACCATGTTTCCAAGGGCGAGAATGGCGATCCTGCTGCCGCGGCGGATCACCTCCGCCTTGCCGGTGCAGATCTCCTCCCGGTGCTCCTCAAGTCCTGTATAGGCCGCGCCTCTGGGATAGCGGATCGCAACGGGCCCCTTACAGCCGACAGCAAACTTCATCATATCGGAAAGCTCCCACTTGTTTTTCGGAGCCATGATCGTCATGTTCGGCAGCATCGACAGATAAGAGATATCGAAACAGCCCTGATGGGTCTTTCCGTCGGCGCCGACAAGGCCTGCCCTGTCGATCGCCAGGATCACATGCAGATCCTGCATGCAGACATCCTCCATTACCTGGTCAAAGCCTCGCTGCAGGAAGGAGGAGTAGATCGCAAGCACAGGCGTCAGACCGCCCAGGGCAAGCCCTGCAGCAAAGGTCACCGCATGGCCTTCTGCGATACCGACATCGAAAAAGCGGTCCGGGAACCGAAGGGCAAAACGCTTCAGCCCGGTCCCCTCCATCATGGCCGCCGTTACCGCGGCAACGGAAGGCTCCCGCTCGCCAAGCTTTCGCATAACTGTCGAAAAAATATCTGTCCAGGTCGGCTCTCCCGCTTCCAGCGGTATGCCGGTCTCAACGGAAAACGGGTTTGTCCCGTGAAAGCGCTCCGGATGGCGGATCGCCGGCAGATAGCCCCTGCCCTTCTCGGTCAGCACATGAACCAGGACCGGTCCCTGCATCCGCTTCGCCTCCTGCAGCACGCGGATCATCCGCGGGATGTCATGGCCGTTTACCGGGCCGAGATAGGTAATGCCCATGTCCTCAAACAGCATGCCCGGAATGACCAGCTGCTTGATGCTGCTCTTGGTCCTGCGGATACCGCTGACCAGATTGCCGCCGATGCCGGGGATATTTTCCAGCCGCTCGGAAACGCTGTCCTTCAGACCGGTGTAGGCCGGACTCGTGCGGATCTTGCCCAGATACTGGTGCATGCCGCCGACATTTCTGGAAATGGACATGTTGTTGTCATTCAGAACGACGACAAAATTGCTTTTCAGCTGGGACATATTGTTCAGTGCTTCATAGGCCATGCCGCCGGTAAGGGCACCGTCGCCGATCACGGCAACGACATGATGATCCTGCTTCTGCAGATCTCTGGCCTTAACATAACCAAGGCCGGCAGATATGGAGTTGGAGCTGTGGCCGGCATCAAAGCTGTCACAGTCGCTTTCCTCCCGCCGCGGGAATCCGGAAATGCCGTTCTCCTTCCGCAGGGTCACGAATTCCTTCCGCCTGCCGGTCAGGATCTTGTGGGTGTAGGCCTGGTGACCGACATCCCAGATGATCTTGTCCTTAGGCAGATCGTAGACATAGTGCAGGGCTTCCGTCAGCTCCACAACGCCAAGATTTGAAGCCAGATGTCCCCCCGTACAGCTGACAGCTGTGATCAGATACTGCCGTATCTCATCTGCCAGAGCCTGCAGCTGATCCTGCGGGATCTTTTTTATATCATTGGGTTTGTTTATCTGCTCCAGCATACCGCTATCCTCAATTTCCGCGTGAAGCCATGCCAAGCAGCATCTTCGTCAGGAATTCCGTATCTCCCGGAAGCGTATCCAGCAGGCATACCGCCTCCTGTGTCATGCGCCTGACCTCCGCCTCGGCTTTCTCCACGCCAAACAGGGTCACATACGTCGTCTTATCGTTTTTGGTATCGGATCCGGCCGGCTTTCCTATGCTCTCCAGCGTTCCGGTCACATCCAGGATATCATCACGGATCTGGAAAGCCAGGCCGGTCAGGTGACCCACCTGCTCCATCAGCTTCACACTGCCCTTATCCGCTCCGGCCATGACCGCTCCGATCATCAGCGGCGCCTCGATAAGCGCAGACGTCTTGTTTTCATAAATATAATCCAGAGTCTTCTGATCCAGGGAAACGATGTGGTTCTTCTCGTTCTCCACATCGACGCCCTGTCCGCCAAGCATCCCCCGTATGCCTGTCTTTTCCGCCAGGATCCGCAGCGCAGCCACGGTCCGGTCCGGAGGACACATCAGATCCTCATAGGCGAAGGCCTGCAGGGCCGTTTCATAAGCCAGGTTCAGCAGGGCATCGCCGGCAAGCACGCCAAGTGCCTCGCCATAGACCACATGGGCGGTCTTTCTGCCCCTCCGGTAATCATCGTTATCGATGGCCGGAAGATCGTCATGGATCAGGGAATGGGTGTGGATCATCTCGATCGCAGCGATCATCGGCTCGATGACGGCACCTTTGCCTCCGAAGATCTGATAGCTCTCACTCATCAGGATCGGCCGGACCCGCTTTCCCCCGGCATTCATGCTGTAATTTACTGCGCTGGCCAGTGAACCGGGAAAGGCATCCTCCTCCAGAAGGTAATTATGGATGATCGCCTCGACCCGCTCCTTTTTCTCCTGCATCTGCAGGGAAAACACTTCATCGGTCATATCCTGCTCCTTGTCTGCTTCTGTGATCCTGCGTTTAATCGAAGGGGAGCTGCTCCCCGTCAGCGCTGATCTGCAGCATTTTCTTTTCTACGGTGTCGATCTTTTCCCTGCTGCTTTTCAGAAGCTCCATGCCTTCCTTGTAAAGCTGAAAGGACTCCTCTAGAGAGATATCCCTGCTCTCCATCCTTGCCACCAGCTCATCGAGCCGGGCAAAGGATTCCTCCAGTGTGAGCTCCTTTTCCTGTACCTCTCTGCTCTCTTCAGCCATCTGTTTCTCTCCTTTGTTCTTCAAGCGAAGTTACCTCTGCGCCGATCACACCGTCGGTCACACGGATCTGGAGCATATCGCCCACAGCTGCCGCATGGACAGAGGAAACATTGACACCGTTCCTGTCCTCCACATAGGCGTAGCCCTGACTCAGCTTGCGCACCGGCGACAGTCCGTCCAGACGCCGAATCAGGATCTCCAGCCGGTGATTTGCCGCATCAAGTGAACGGCTGCTCCGCTGCTCCAGCAGCTCCGCATACCGGTCGCATGACCGCCGCCGCTCCTCGATCAGCCGCTCTGTCCGATCCATCATCCGGATCTCCAGATCTGCCAGTCTCTGCCGCTTTTCCCGGATCTGGTTTTCCGGGCTCAGGTATTTCCACCTTGATGCTGCGGCATCCAGTCGGTTTCTGGCGCTCTTTAGATTCGCCCGCATCCCGGCATTCAGATGCTGTCTTCCGCTCTCCAGACGGCGCAGCATCTCCCGCACATCGCAGACCGCCAGCTCTGCCGCGGCCGACGGCGTCGGTGCCCGCAGATCCGCAACAAAATCGGCGATGGTCGTATCTGTCTCATGACCCACGGCGGAAATAATCGGGGTCCTGCAGTTAAAGATGGCTCTGGCAACGATCTCCTCATTAAAAGCCCAGAGATCCTCGATAGAGCCGCCGCCCCGGCCGACGATGATGCAGTCCACGCCAAGCGCATCCAGCGTCTCTATGCCCCGGACGATACTCTCTGCCGCCCCGTCTCCCTGCACAAGAGCAGGAAATAAAATGAGCTGGATATACGGATTTCTCCGCAGGGAGATATTCCGAATGTCCTGTACGGCAGCACCGGTCGGTGCTGTGACGATACCAAGTCGCCTGACATAGGCTGGTATCGGCTGCTTGTACTCCCGGGCAAACATCCCCATTTCTTCCAGCTCAGCTTTGAGCGCCAGATAGCGCTCGTATAATAATCCGGCTCCCGCAAGTTCGATTTTTTTTGCGTAGAGCTGATACCGTCCGTCCCGGACATAGACCTCCACGGAACCGGTGACCACGACCCGGTCTCCGCTCTTCATGGCAAACGCCAGCCCTTTCCGGTCTCCTGCAAACATGACGCAGGAGATGGCGGCACTCTCATCCTTGATGGTAAAGTAGATATGCCCGGACCGATGGTAAGTCAGATTGCTGACTTCTCCCTGCACAGACACCCGCCGCAGAAGAAAATCCTGCTGAAACATGCTCCGGATATAGGCATTTACCTGTCCGACGGTATAGATATTGTTCAATCTTCTTTCTCCGTGCTCTCCCCGGCGGCGGTATTCTCCGCAGCACCGTCTCCGCCTGCTTTCTCAGCCTCACGGGCGATCCTTCCAAGCACTCCGTTGATAAAGCTGGCAGACTCTTCGCCGCCATACTGCTTGGCGATCTCCACAGCCTCATTGATCGCAACACCGGTCGGGATCCGCTCATCATAGACCAGCTCATAGACAGCCAGCCTCAGGATGCTCAGGTCGACCTTGGGCATACGGCTGGTCTTCCAGCCTCTGGATGCCTCGTTGAGCTTCTGGTCGATCTCCGGAAGCTTCTCAATGATCCTGGTCAGTTTCTCCCGGATATAGGCTTCATCCTCCCCCGAGATGCTGCCTGCGTAGGGGACTTCGGTGATTCCCTCGCGTACCCCGTCCAGGTACAGGCTCACCTGCTCGTTCATTTCTTCGACCGTATTAAACTGCCTCATAAACAGCAGGCGGAAAATGGTCTCCCTCTGTTCACTGCGCTTCATATTTTGTCTCCAATCGACTCTTCGTTATTTCGCCTGTGCGTTCTCGACCGCAACATCCACAACATTAACGTCGACATTCTTTACCGGAAAACCGGTCATCGTCTCGATCGCTGTTCTGACCTTCTCCTGCACCTTTGCTGTCGTTGCAGGAATGCTGCTGCCATAGCGCATGATAATATTTGCCTTTACGCTGACCTCGCCTTCCTCCATCACGATGCGGATGCCCTTGGAAAGCGCACGCTCGCCGGCTCTGGCTGCCTTGTCATGGGTAATGCTGCCGCTCAGGCATGCAACACCGTCAGCCTCAGTAGCTGCCAGGGCGGCGATGGTGGTGATCACCTCGTCCGCGATCTGCACAGTACCGCTGGTCTGGTCGTCATAGATCGTAAAGGAATTCTTTGCCTGTTTCTGTTTCATATCTGCCTCCAGAAAAATAAAGCAAACCGCCCGGAATCCGAATTCTGACTATGCCCGGACCGGGATATTTTCTGTCTAATAATTATACCAAAACTGCCATGAAAAACAAAGGGCGAAGTTCACCTTCAGGCCATGTGAGGCATGCCAAAACTGCACGATCCATCCCGGTTCGTTTAGTTTCTGGAAAACTCCTCCAGCTCCAGGCCCTCGTTCCGGTCAAGCACCATGCCCACGCTCCAGGAGTTGACAAACAGAAGAAGCGGTCTTCCCTTCATATCAGCTACCTTTTTCATGTCGGAGGTGCCGACGATGCGGTCAAGGTTTACCTCGGTGTAATTGGTGATCCAGCGGATATACTCATAGGGCAGCATATCAAGCCGGATATCCACATTGTACTCGTTCTCCAGACGGAACTTCAGAACATCAAACTGCAGGATGCCGACCACGCCGACGATGATCTCCTCCATGCCGCCGCTGATCTCCTGGAAGATCTGGATCGCGCCTTCCTGGGCGATCTGCTGAATGCCTTTGACAAACTGTTTTCTCTTCATGGAATCGATCAGAGCGACCCGGGCAAAGTGCTCGGGCGCAAAGGTCGGGATCCCTTCGAAGGCAAACTTCCGTCCCGGCGTGCAGACCGTATCACCGATAGAGAAGATGCCGGGATCAAAGACACCGATGATATCGCCGGCGTAGGCCTCCGATACCACGTGCCGCTCCTCTGCCATCATCTGCTGCGGCTGGAGCAGGCGCATCTTGCGCTCTCCCTGCACATGATAGACCTCCTTGTCCGCATCGAATTTTCCCGAGCAGATCCGCATGAAGGCAAGACGGTCTCTGTGGTTTTTGTTCATATTGGCCTGGATCTTAAAGACAAACGCCGAGAAGTCCTCCGATGCAGGATCGATGACGCCGTCACTGGACATCCTGGCCAGAGGCGGCATGGTCATCTGAAGGAAATGCTTCAGAAAGGTCTCCACACCGAAGTTGGTCAGTGCCGATCCGAAAAAGACCGGGGAAAGCTCACCTCTGGATACCTTCTCCTGATCGAACTCCTCCGTGGCGCCGTCCAGAAGCTCAAGCTCCTCCATGAGCTGTTCCTTCTGCTCTTCGGTAACCACATCCATCAGATGCGGATCATCGATGCTGATCTCCTCCTCGATGCCCTCCTTTGTACCCTTGAGGGTGTCGTGGAAAGTGAGAAGCTTTCTCGTATTTCTGTCATACACGCCGCGGAAGGCTTTTCCCGAGCCCACCGGCCAGTTGATCGGACAGGTGGGAATGCCCAGCTCCCGCTCGATCTCATCGATCAGATCATAGGTATCTCTGGCATCGCGGTCCAGCTTGTTGATAAAGGT
>DFFG01000089.1:21592-50195 GCA_002368795.1 Eubacterium sp. UBA3782 | reverse complement strand
CAACTCCCGAGGGAACAATCTGCTGCAAGTTCTGGGGCCTTGGTGCTGACGGTACTGTCGGTTCTAACAAGAACTCCATCAAGATCATCGGTGACAACACCGATATGTATGCCCAGGCTTACTTTGATTATGACTCCAAGAAGTCCGGCGGCGTGACCATGTCCCACCTCCGTTTCGGAAAGAAGCCGATCAAGTCCACCTACCTGATCAAGAGAGCGAATTTCGTGGCCTGCCACAATCCGTCCTACATAACCAAGTACAATATGGTCCAGGAGCTGGTCGACGGCGGTACCTTCCTTCTGAACTGCCCGTGGGATGCTGAGGGACTGGAGGAGCATATCCCCGGCCAGGTCAAGGCATACATCGCAAAGCACAACATCAAATTCTACACCATCGACGGCGTTAAGATCGGTATCGAAGTTGGCATGGGACCGACCCGTATCAACACCATCCTTCAGTCTGCTTTCTTCAAGCTGGCAGGCATCATCCCGGAGGATACCGCCATCGATCTGATGAAGGCTGCTGCAAAGGCAACCTACGGCCGTAAGGGCGACGACATCGTTCAGAAGAACTGGGCAGCCATCGAGGAAGGCGCAAAGCAGATCCACGAGGTAGAGATCCCGGCCAGCTGGGCAGATGCAGCCGATGAAGGCCTTGATATGATCCACACCGAGACCGGCCGTGAGGACGCTGTCAAGTTCGTTAACAGCATCCAGGCAGCTGTCAGCGCACAGGAGGGCAACAAGCTTCCTGTTTCCGCATTCAAGGATTATGTCGATGGTTCCACTCCGTCCGGTACCTCTGCATACGAGAAGCGCGGCATCGCCGTCAACGTTCCGGTATGGAATCTTGAGAACTGCATCCAGTGTAACAGATGTTCCTTCGTCTGCCCGCACGCAGCCATCCGTCCCTTCGCTCTGACTGAGGAAGAGGCAGCTGCTGCTCCGGAAGGCTTCAAGACACTCCCGCTGACCGGCATGAAGGATCCGGCATACCGTTTCGGTATCCAGATCTCCTCTCTCGACTGCACAGGCTGCGGTTCCTGTGAGAACGTATGCCCGGGCAAGAAGGGTGCAAAGGCTCTGGTCATGACTCCTCTTGCAGATGCTCTGGATCAGCAGAAGGCCTTTGACTATGCCGTTACTCTTCCGGAGAAGACCGACGTTGTCGAGAAATTTAAAGCTACCACCGTCAAGGGCAGCCAGTTCAAACAGCCGCTCCTTGAGTTCTCCGGCGCTTGCGCAGGCTGCGGCGAGACTCCGTACGTGAAGCTGATCACCCAGCTGTTCGGTGATCGTATGCTGATCGGTAACGCAACCGGATGTACTTCCATCTGGGGCAACAGCTCACCGTCCACTCCTTACACCGTCAACAAGGCAGGCAGAGGTCCGGCATGGTCCAACTCCCTGTTTGAGGACGCTGCAGAGTTTGGCTTCGGTATGCTCCTGGCTCAGAGAGCGATCCGTGCAGAGCTGAAGACCAAGGTCGAGGAGATCGCAGCAAACGGTTCCGACGAGGTCAAGGCTGCATGCCAGAACTGGATCGATACCATGGCTCTCGGCGCTGAGAACAGAGTCGCTACCGACAAGCTGGTCGAGGTACTGGCTGGCGAGAAGAGCGAAGCTGCTGAGTATGTTGTAGAGAACAAGGATTTCCTGGCCAAGAAGTCGAACTGGGTATTCGGCGGTGACGGCTGGGGCTACGATATCGGCTTTGGCGGACTGGATCATGTCCTTGCTTCCGGCAGAGATATCAACATCCTTGTTGTCGATACCGAGGTTTACTCCAATACCGGCGGACAGTCCTCCAAGGCTACACCGACCGGCGCTGTCGCTCAGTTCGCTGCAGGCGGCAAGGAGGTCAAGAAGAAAGACCTTGCCTCCATCATCATGAGCTACGGCTATGTATACGTTGCTCAGATCGCCATCGGCGGAGACTTCAACCAGGCTGTTAAGACCATTGCAGAGGCTGAGGCATATCCGGGTCCGTCCCTGATCATCGCTTACGCTCCGTGTATTAACCACGGTATCCGCAAGGGCATGGGCAAGTCCATCACCGAGGAAGAGCTGGCAGTCAAGGCCGGATACTGGCATCTGTTCCGCTTCAACCCGGCTCTGGCAGCAGAGGGCAAGCCTGCCTTCATTCTGGACTCCAAGGCTCCGACCGGAGATTACTACGAGTTCCTGAACGGCGAGGTCCGCTACAATTCTCTGAAGCGTGCGAACCCGGCCAAGGCAGAGGCTCTGCAGGCAAAGAACAAGGAAGAGGCAGAGGCAAGATACACCTACCTCAACAAACTGATCAAGCTGTATGGACCGGAAGAGGGCTAAGAGGCTCTGACCGACGGTCTGCCTGATGGGCACGACTGATCCGATAAAGCGGGGCTGCCGCACCAGATATACCACGCTGCAGCATCTGACAGAATCGAGCAAACGCTCTTTTCTGGCGGATGCAGGGCGACGGTATAACGGTGCGGCAGCCCGTTTTGTTTGCTTTGACCTGCATACAGGCACTATGCTATAATATGGGGTTGTAAATGCAACGACACATGGGAAAGGAATCAATCCGGCGATGGCTATCGATAACAGCTTTCTGATCAAAAAAATAGAATCCTACGAGTCTGTCTGCGTCCTGTTCTCCGCCTATACGCATCTCCCCTTTATCGAGTGCGATGACGAGACCTTTGACGACCAGATCTATATGTTTACGACGAAGGAGATGGCACAGACCTTCATGCATAAATATGTCCTGGAGAAGTTTGCCCTGCAGATCGCCATTCTGCCCGGCAAGGCTGTGCGCAATTTCCTGGGCAGCCTGCATCTTTTGGGCGTAAATGCCGTGATCTTCCAGGATCAGGGTGCGCCGATCCGGCTGCAGCTGGACAAGCTGGTGCCAAAGCCCGATCTGGAAAAGATGGCGGAGGCGAAGGTGCCCCAGGCCAACCCGACGCTTCAGCTGACGGGCCTCTATTTCATGCAGGAGCTGTCCCGCCCGGTGGAGAGAAATAACGAGGAGAAGAAGCACCTCCATGATCTGGAGGAGGAGATGGCCCACAATCTGCTGCAGGCGAAGCTGATCCTCACCTTTGATGTCTCAAACATCAAGGGCAAATGGAATCCGAAGGATCCCAGCCAGAAGGTAAAGATCCCGCTGGTAAAGACGCCCAACGGAAAGACCTATCAGCCGGTCTACACCGAGGTCGGTGAACTGCAGCGGTTCAATGCGAAAAACAAGGGCATGAAGCTGGAGATGATGACAGTTCCCTATGATAAGCTGGCCAGTTTTCTGGTAAAGGATTCGGAGGGCTTTGTCTTCAACCCGGCAGGCTTCAATCTGATCCTCAGCAAGGAGCAGCTTGCCCAGATGCAGAAGAGATACGGACAGGAGGAAGTATAGGATTGCTTAATGCTTATGAGGTGATCAGCGAGGAAATGATCGGGGATGTCCATGCAAAGGGCACCCTGCTGATCCATAAAAAAACGGGGGCCCGTGTCGCGCTCCTTTCCAATGACGACAAGAACAAGGTATTCAACATTGCCTTCCGCACACCCCCGAAGAACTCAACGGGCGTGGCCCACATCATCGAGCATACCGTGCTCTGCGGTTCCGACAAGTTCCCGCTGAAGGATCCTTTTGTCGAGCTGGCCAAGGGCTCACTAAATACCTTTCTGAACGCAATGACCTATCCGGACAAGACCATGTTTCCGGTGGCCAGCTGCAACGATACAGATTTCCAGAATCTGATGGACGTCTATCTGGACGCTGTGTTCCATCCGAAGATCTATGAAAACGAGAAGATCTTCCGTCAGGAGGGCTGGCACTATCATCTGGAGAACGAGGAGGATCCGCTGACCTTCAACGGTGTTGTATACAACGAGATGAAGGGTGCTTTTTCTTCTGCCGATGAGGTTTTGGAGAGGACCGTCTTCAATCTCCTTTTCCCGGATACGCCCTACGGCGTAGAGTCCGGAGGAGATCCGGATGTGATCCCGGAGCTTTCCTATGAGGAGTTTCTGGATTTCCACCGGGCCTACTACCATCCCTCCAACTGCTATATCTATCTGTATGGCGACATGGATATGGAAGAAAAGCTGGACTGGATCGACAGAGAATACCTGTCCGCCTTTGACCGGCGGGAGGTCACCTCGGATATCCCGATGCAGACACCGTTTCCGGCGATGCGGGAGTTTACGGGTGAATACCCGATCCTGGACGATGACCCGCTGGAGGAAAATACCTATCTGTCCCGGGCGGTGGTCGTCAGCGACAGCAGCGATGTGCTGAAAAATGTCGCTTTCTCGATCCTGGAGTACGTGCTTCTGGATGCACCGGGCGCTCCGGTGAAGGAAGCCCTTCTGGATGCCGGGATCGGCAAATCCATCGAGGGAAGCTTCAGCGACGGCCTGCTGCAGCCATTCTTTGAGATCGTAGCCAGAAATGCCGAGGCAGAGGACAAGGACCGCTTCCTGTCTGTTATTGAGAGTACACTGGAAAAGCTTGCGGAGGAAGGCCTGGACCCGAAGGCACTGGCTTCCGGCATCAACTATTTCGAGTTCCGCTTCCGGGAGGCTGATTTTTCTTCCTATTCCAGAGGACTGATCTACGGCATCAACATCTTCGACAGCTGGCTGTATGACGAGCGGGATCCTTTCTCCTATCTGAAGGAGATCACGATCTTTGAAGAACTGGGGCAGAAAGCAAAGGAAGGCTACTTTGAGCAGCTGATCCGGGATACGCTTCTTCATAACCCCCACGGTGCCATCGTCACCCTGCGGCCAAGCCGCGGTCTGGCTGCCAGAAAAGAGGAGGAGACGGCCCGCGCGCTCGCTGCTCGCAAGGCAGCGCTCTCCGCGGAGGAGATCCGGACCATCGTCCGGGAGACGGCCGAGCTGAAGGCTTATCAGGAGGAAGAGGATACTCCGGAGACCCTGGCCCTGCTTCCCCTTCTGTCCCGGAGCGATATCGCACGGGAAACACAGCGGAAGCTGTGTACCGAAGAGTGCAGCATTGAAGGCGGCCTGTTCCTGAAGCAGCATTACCTGACCAACGGGATCGGGTACCTGCAGCTGCTGTTTGATGTGAGCCGCGTGCCGGATGATCTGGTTCCCTACCTGGGGATCCTGGAGAGGGTCCTTGGCAAGGTGAGCACAGAACATTTTGGCTATGGTGAGCTGTTCCACGAGATCAATGCGAACAGCGGCGGCATCAGCTTTGGTCTGATGAGCGTTCCTGCCTCCGGAAAAAAGGATGCGCCGGGCGACCAGTTCTTCTTTGGGATCCGGGCAAAGTACCTGTTCCCGAAGGAGGGATTTGTCTTTGATATGATCCGGGAGATCCTGGGCACTTCGAAGCTGGATGAATACAAGCGGCTTCATGAGCTGCTTGCCAGGGCAAAGTCGGGCCTGCAGCAGAGCATTCCTGCCGGCGGCCATGTTTCCGCAGCCATTCGGGCCAGCTCTTACCATTCGTCTTATCATGGCTGGACCGACGCGACGAGCCGGATCGGCTTCTACCATCTGCTGGAGGAGCTGGAGAAGAATTTTGATGAGAAGAAAGAGGAGATCTCTGCCCGCCTGGGCGAGCTGATGCAGATGATCTTCCGTCCGGAGAATATGACCGTGGTCCTTACCGCCGATGAGGACGGCTTTGGCACCATCGAGGAAAATGTATCCGCCCTGCGGCCTGTGCTCAGCACCAGGGAGGTCCGGACGGGAAGCTTTTCCTGGCAGCCGGAGAAAAAGAACGAGGGCTTCAGGACCTCCGGCCAGGTACAGTACGTCGCCGCTGCCGGCAATTTCCGCAGCGCCGGCTATTCCTATACCGGAGCCTTCCGTATCCTGCGGGTGATCCTCAACTACGATTATCTGTGGATGAATCTCCGCGTTCTGGGCGGCGCCTATGGATGCATGAGTTCCTTTGGCAGGAACGGAGATGCCTTCCTGGTGTCCTACCGGGATCCGCATCTGGCCCGCACGCTGGATGTATACCGGGATCTGCCCGATTATCTTCGCAGCTTCGCCGCAGATGAGCGGACGATGACCAAGTACATCATCGGCGCGGTCGGCGAACTGGATACGCCGCTTAGCGCCTCGGCCATGGCGGATTATGCGCTGAGCTGTTACCTCCGGGGCACGACCATTGAGGATATCCAGCGGGAGAGAGATGAAGTCCTGGATGCAAAGCCGGAGGACATCGCGGCTCTTGCGGAGCCCGTGGAAGCCATCATCCGGGCAGGAGAGATCTGCGTGATCGGCAGCGAGGCCGTTTTGGAGAAGGATGCCGACCGGTTGTCGGTCGTCCGTCCGCTGAATTAAAAACGCTGCAGGGATAATGCGCGAAAAAGGGTGTGCACTGGTCCCTGTAAATATGGAAATGACACAAGAGAGGTTTTCATGACCGATACAAACAATACAAGATCCGGCTTTGTCGCACTGATCGGCCGGCCGAACGTGGGAAAGTCGACACTGATGAATCATCTGATCGGACAGAAGATCGCCATCACCTCGCGAAAGCCCCAGACCACCCGCAACCGGATCCAGACCGTCTACAATGACGAGCGGGGCCAGATCGTTTTTCTGGATACTCCGGGGATCCACCGGGCCAAGAACAAGCTCGGTGAGTATATGGTATACGCAGCGGAGAGCACGCTGAAGGATGTGGATGCCGCGCTGTGGCTGATCGAGCCCGGCAGCTATGTCGGCCCATCCGAGCAGCATATCGCAAAGATGCTGGACCGGTCGAAACTGCCGGTGATCCTGGTCATCAACAAGATCGACAAGGTGAAAAAGGATGTCGTCCGGACGACCATGGACACCTATCAGGGTCTTTGCCGGTTTGAGGCGGTCGTCGCGGTATCGGCTCTTCACAGCCGGAACCTGGATATGCTGACCGAGAGCCTCTTTCGGGTACTTCCCTATGGCCCCCGTTTTTATGACGAAGAGACCGTCACGGACCAGCCTGTCCGCCAGATCGCGGCAGAGATGATCCGCGAGAAGGCCCTTCGCTCCCTGGGGGAGGAGATCCCCCACGGCATCGCCGTTGTGATCGACCGGATGAAGGAGCGGGAGGACGGCAGCATGACGGACATCGAAGCCACCATCATCTGCGAGCGGGAATCCCACAAGGGGATCGTCATCGGCAAGGGCGGCGTCATGCTAAAAAAGATCGGTACGGAGGCCCGGGAAGAGATCGAAAAGCTGCTCGAGGGCAGAGTCAATCTGAAGCTTTGGGTAAAGGTACGCAAGGACTGGCGCGACAGTGACATCCTTGTGAAGAATTACGGTTACGACAAAAAGGAACTGAAGTGAGCGACACGATCGACGTATCCGGCATGGTGCTGTCTGCCATGCCCATCGGGGAGAACGACAAGAGAATAGTCCTGCTCACCAGAGAACTGGGCAGGATCAGCGCCTTTGCGCGGGGGGCCAGGAGACCGGGGAGCACGCTGATGGCAGCGGCCAATCCCTTTGTGTTCGGCCGTTTTACCCTGGTCGCCGGACGCAGCTCCTACAATCTGATCCGCGCGGATGTGAAGAACTATTTCACAGAGCTGGCAAAGGAGCAGCCCGGCGTCTATTACGGGTACTACTTCCTGGACTTTGCCGCCTACTACGGAAGAGAGGGCGTGGACGGGACAGAGATGCTAAACCTCCTGTACCTGTCCATGAAGGCGATCCTGAATCCGAACCTGGACAACCGTCTGGTGCGCCGGATCTTTGAGCTGAGGCTGATGACGATCAACGGTGAATATGCTCCGGACACGGCTGCCCTCAGCGAGAGCGCGGTCTACACGGCAGCCTACATCATGCGGGCGCCGTTGGAAAAACTGTACACCTTTGCCGTGAGCAGCGAGGTGCTCGCCGAGCTGGAACAGACGCTGGACCGGCATATAAAACGGACACTGGACCGGGAGCTGAAGAGCGTGAAGATCCTGGAGATGTTTATCTGACAGGGCGTCCGGATGCCATCTGGAGACGGTGCCCTGCAGATAAGGACCCTTTTTGGCCAAATATCGGTCTGTAAAACGCAGGCCGTTTTTGTTATAATAAAGAAAATCAGTGAAACTATATCGTTAGATAACGATAGAGAGGAGACTTTGGTATGAATTATTATGCAGCAGTGGATATGGGTGCATCCAGCGGACGTCTGATCCTTGGCTGGCTCGAGAACGGAAAGTTCCAGCTGGAAGAGGTGCACCGCTTTGAGAATGGCCTGGTCAAGAAGGACGGCGAGCTCTGCTGGGAGTTCGACCGGATCTTTAAGGAGATCGTCATCGCGCTGAAAAAGTGCAAAGAGATCGGCAAGATCCCGGTCAGCGTCGGCGTAGATACCTGGGGCGTTGACTTTGTTCTCCTGGACAAGGACGAGAAGGTCGTCGGCAATACCGTCGGCTACCGTGATCACCGGACCGAGGGCATGGACGAGGAGGTCTACAAGATCATCTCCCTTAGCGATCTGTATGCCCGCACCGGTATCCAGAAGGCCATCTTCAATACGATCTACCAGCTGATGGCAGTAAAGCAGCAGCATCCGGAGTATCTGGAGAAGGCTGAGACGCTGCTTTATGTGCCGGATTATTTCCACTACCTGCTCACCGGACAGAAGGTAAATGAGTATACCGAGGCAACCACCGGACAGCTGATCAATGCGTACACCAGAGAGTATGACTGGGAGCTGATCGACATGCTGGGCTATCCGCGCAGGATCTTCCAGAAGCTGGTTACTCCCGGCACCAGCCTTGGCAATCTCCGTCCTGAGCTTGCCGCAGAGATCGGCTATGATCTCGAGGTCGTCGTGCCCGCTACCCATGACACCGGCTCCGCTGTTCTTGCCGTACCGGCAAATGACGATGATTTCGTCTACATCAGCTCCGGCACATGGTCTCTGATGGGTGTTGAGCGCAAGACCCCGGATACCTCCGAAAAGAGCTGCCAGATGAACTTCACCAACGAGGGCGGCTACGATTACCGCTTCCGTTATCTGAAGAACATCATGGGCCTGTGGATGATCCAGTCTGTACGTCATGAGGTAAATGACCGGTACAGCTTTGCCGAGATCTGCGATATGGCAGAGGAGGCAAAGGACTTCCCGTCCAGAGTTGACGCAAATGACGAGTGCTTCCTGTCTCCGGAGAACATGACGGAGGAGGTCAAGAGCTACTGCGCACGTACCGGACAGAAGGTACCGGAGACCTTTGGCGAGCTGGCAACCGTGATCTACACCTCACTGGCTGACTGTTATGCAAAGACCGTCCGTGAGCTCGAGGAGATCAACGGCCGCACCTATTCCCGGATCCATATCGTCGGCGGCGGCTCCAACGCAGATTACCTGAACCGTCTGACAGCAAAGGCCACCGGCCTTGAGGTCCATGCAGGTCCCGGCGAGGGCACTGCCATCGGCAATATCACCGCCCAGATGATCAAGGCAGGAGAGTTCTCCTCAGTAGAAGAGGCCAGAGACAATATCCACTCCTCCTTCGGCATCAAAGTATACAACGCACAGGGAGAGGTCATCGGCTAAAAGCCGTGTTCTGATCCCGCGCGAGCACCTCAAGGCTGCCGCAGGAAGCAAAAAATGTTTTATACATCTTGCTGCTTCCTGCGGCAGTCCTGTCTTTTCAGAGAAATAGCTATATCTTTTAGATACTGATATGAAAAAAGAGCATCTCTGCTTGACACGGGTGCCGTATGATGCTAGGATATAGTTGTGTATAAATTCTATATCCGCTTTTTACGTGAAGCAGCCAGAGCTGCTTAAGAGGGAACCAGGTGAGAGGCCTGGACGATCCGGTCACTGTATGCGGGGAGCGAGATGCAACATGCCATTGTATGTCCGCACGTATGAGAAGGCGCATCAAGCGATGATCCGTGAGTCAGGAAACCTGCGTGAAAGGTGATAGGTTGAATCTTCCGAGCAAAGATTTCCATCCATGTTTCAGATATGGAATGAGCCTGTAGAGTGCGAGCTCTGCCGGAACCTTGAGCAGAATTTATGCATGGTTAAACGGCAGGGTGAGTGACTTCGGTACAGGCTTATTTTGTTTTAAACCTTACTATTTTCCTCCGCAATGAATGGTGATTGGTTTTTCCGCAGAACAATATACACATGCACCGAAGTTATCTCCCCGCAATTCAGAGTATAAATATAGAGATCATCAGACGAGCCGCAAGGCTCTTTTTTTATTTTAGGGCGGCCCTTTGCACATTCCGGCGGAAGGTCTTCATAAGACAGCAGGAACTGCAATCTGCGAACAGCTTAAGCTGATCGACCCCTCTGCCAGGAATTGCCGCAGGATCGACAGGCTGCCTCATGCGCAGATGATCAATATATCAGATGCGGTGCAGGGAATATTCGAATATGATTGAGGTGTTCCGGCTTGACAAATCCGGCCCTTCAACTTATGATGGAGCAAGACTATAGGCAAAGACTGTGAGAAAGAGGAGTACGCAGCTTTAAGGGGCCGTCAGAGAGGAGACCGTTTGGTGAGAGGGATCCGGAACACCGGCTGCGGAAGGTCGCTTTTGAGTCCGGATACCGAAAAGCAGAAGGCGGTGTTCCGCCGGATGCCTTTTAGGTATGCGCGTCTGATCCGCGTTACTGGATCCAATGAGGCATGCGGGAGGGCTTAAATGCTCCGCCCGGATGTGAAGCAAGGTGGTACCGCGAGACATTCGCCCTTTGCACGATGATACGTGCAGAGGGTTTTATTTTTTTCAGGAGGATAAGATGAGCAGAGAACTGGCAAAAACCTATGATCCAAAGGGCCTGGAGGACCGGATCTATCAGAAGTGGATGGACGCAGGCTATTTTCACGCAAAGGTAAACCCTGATAAGAAACCGTTTACCATTGTTATGCCCCCGCCAAACGTGACCGGACAGCTGCACATGGGCCATGCACTAGACAATACCATGCAGGATATCCTGATCCGCTACAAGAGGATGCAGGGATACGAGGCACTCTGGCAGCCGGGAACAGACCATGCGGCGATCGCCACAGAGGTCAAGGTCACCAATATGCTGAAGGACCGCGGCATCGACAAGCGGGAGATCGGCAGAGAAAAATTCCTGGAGTACTGCTGGGACTGGAAGAATGAATATGGCAGCCGCATCATCCGCCAGCTCCGCAAGCTCGGTTCCTCCGCTGACTGGGAGCGTGAGCGTTTCACGATGGACGAGGGCTGCTCAAAGGCTGTCGAGGAGGTCTTTGTCCGCCTGTATGAGAAGGGATGGATCTACAAGGGAAGCCGGATCATCAACTGGTGCCCGGTCTGCCAGACCTCTCTGTCTGACGCCGAGGTCGAGCATGTGGACCAGGACGGCTTTTTCTGGCACATCAACTATCCGATCGTGGGCGAGGAAGGCAGATTCGTCGAGATCGCCACGACCCGTCCCGAGACGCTGCTTGGAGATACCGCTGTCGCTGTCAATCCGGAGGATGAGCGCTACAAGGATCTGATCGGCAAGATGCTGAAGCTTCCGCTGACCGATCGTGAGATCCCGGTGATCGCCGACGAGTACGTTGACAAGGAATTTGGTACCGGCTGCGTGAAGATTACGCCGGCCCATGACCCCAATGACTTTGAGGTCGGAAAGCGCCACAACCTTCCAGAGATCAATATCCTGAACGATAACGCCACCATGAACGGACTGTGCGGCAAATATGCCGGCATGGACCGCTACGAGGCCCGGAAGGCTATGGTCGCAGATCTGGAGGAGCTGGGCCTTCTGGTGAAGGTGGTTCCCCATACCCACGCTGTCGGCACCCATGACCGCTGCCATACCACGGTCGAGCCCATGGTCAAGCCCCAGTGGTTTGTCCGCATGAAGGAGATGGGCGAGGCTGCTCTGGATGCGCTGCACACCGGTGATCTGAAGTTCGTTCCGGAAAGCTACGGGAAGACCTACACCCACTGGCTGGAGAATATCAAGGACTGGTGCATCTCCCGTCAGCTCTGGTGGGGACACCGGATCCCGGCCTATTACTGTGATGACTGCGGCACACTGACCGTATGCCGCGGCGGCTTCCCGGAAAAATGCCCGAAGTGCGGCGGTACCCATTTCACTCAGGAGGAGGATACGCTGGATACCTGGTTCTCCTCTGCTCTCTGGCCCTTCTCTACCCTGGGATGGCCGGAGAAGACCCCGGAGATGGAGTACTTCTACCCGACAGACGTTCTGGTCACCGGCTATGACATCATCTTTTTCTGGGTCATCCGTATGATGTTCTCCGGCATCGAGCAGACCGGGAAATCTCCCTTCCACCATGTACTGATACACGGCCTGGTCAGGGATTCCCAGGGAAGAAAGATGAGCAAGTCCCTTGGCAACGGCATCGATCCCATCGAGGTCATCGACAAGTACGGCGCCGATGCGCTCCGTCTGACGCTGATGACCGGCAATGCGCCAGGAAATGATATGCGTTTCTACTGGGAGAGAGTGGAGGCAAGCCGCAATTTTGCCAACAAGGTATGGAATGCCTCCCGCTTTATCATGATGAACATGGAAGGAATCGACGTTCCCGCGGATGTGGATGTTTCCCTGCTTCCGGTACCGGCAAAATGGATCCTTTCCAGAGTGAACGCCCTTGCTGCCGAAGTGACGGAAAACATGGACAAATATGAGCTGGGCATCGCGGTCCAGAAGGTATATGATTTTATCTGGGATGAGTTCTGCGACTGGTTCATCGAGATGATGAAGCCGATCCTGTACAAGGGCGATCCCGAGACGAAGAAGCGCGTGCTCTGGACGCTGCGGACGGTGTTGTCTGCTTCCCTGAAGCTGCTGCATCCGTTCATGCCGTTCATCACAGAGGAGATCTACTGCAGCCTGAATCCGGAGGAGGAATCCATCATGATCGCTCCGTGGCCGGTATATAGCGAGAAGTGGCATTTTGCCGAGGAGGAGGCCGCCATCGAGCTGGTCAAGGAGGCGGTCCGCAGGATCCGTGATGTGCGCAGCTCCCACAATGTGCCGCCGAGCAAAGCGGCCAATATCTATGTGGTGTCCGAAGATCCGGTCATCCTGCGCCATTTTGAGACGGCAAAGGATTACTTTGGTGCGCTTGCCCATGCGGAGCAGCAGTTCTTCCAGACAGACAAGAGCGGGATCGCAGACGATGCGTTCTCCGCGGTGATTCCCGGTGCGACCCTCTATATCCCGTTCGCGGATCTGGTGGATGTGGCAAAGGAGAAGGAGCGCTTGGACAAGGAGCATGCCCGTCTGTTGAAGGAGATCGCAAGGGCTGAGGGCATGCTGAGCAACGAGAGGTTCCTTTCCAAGGCACCGGCAGCAAAGGTGCAGGAGGAGAAGGATAAGCTTGCCAAGTACCGCCAGATGCTGGAACAGGTCGAGGCAGGCATTGCACAGATCAGTGGCAGATGATCATGCCCTTAAAGGGGCAGGGAGCTGATGATGATGACATATGATGAGGCAGTTCATTATATAGAAGAAATACCGAAATTTACAAAGAAGACGGCCCTGGAGCACACGGACCGTCTTCTGGACGAGCTCGGGCATCCGGAACAGGAGATGAAGGTGATCCATGTGGCCGGCACGAACGGCAAGGGCAGCACCTGCGCTTACCTGAATGCCATGCTTATGGAGGGCGGATACAAGGTCGGCCTGTTTACCTCGCCGCATCTGATCCGGATCAACGAGCGTTACATGATATGCGGTGAGCCGATCGATGATGATACCTTCCTCTGGGCCTTTGACCGGGTCATGGAGGCGGTGAAGATCCGTATGGATGCGGGCGATACCCATCCGACCTATTTCGAGACACTGTTTCTGATGGGTATGCTGATCTTCCAGAAGGAGAAGGTGGACTATGCGGTGCTGGAGGTCGGCATGGGCGGACGCCTGGATGCGACCAACGTGATCCGGCAGCCGCTTGCCTGCATCATAACCTCCATCAGCCTGGATCATACCGAGTATCTGGGAGAGACGATCCCAGAGATCGCCTCTCAGAAGGCAGGCATCATCAAGCCCGGCGTCCCGGTGGTCTTTGACGGCCATGACGATGCTGCATCCGCGGTTATCCGGAAGCGGGCCGAGGAGCTTGGCAGCCCGGCCTACGAGCTGGAAAGAGAGATGTACCGGGTCGTGGCCACAACAACGCAGGGACTCACCTTTGATTTTGGAAGACCGGGTGAGGAGAGCGTCCGGCTGTCCATTCCCCAGGCAGCAGAATACCAGATGATGAATGCCGCACTTGCCTTCTTTACCATGCGGCTGCTTACCGGTGTTCACCACATTTCCGAGGACCGGCTGATCGCCGGAACCGCGGCCATGCGCTGGCCCTGCCGGATGGAGACCGTCATGGACGGCATCATCATCGACGGTGCCCACAATGCGGACGGGATCGCCGAGTTTGTCCGGACGGTCGAGCATTTCCACAAGGATCATGAGATCACGCTGCTGTTTTCCGCGGTGAAGGACAAGCGCTATGAGGATATGGTCCGGGAGCTTGCCGAAGGGATACGGCCCGAGCGGGTGGTGACGACAAAGATCAGCGGTTACCGGGAGCTTTCCGAGGATGTGCTGGCCGATCTGTTTATCAAAGCCGGCTGCGGTGAGGTCATTGCCGAGCCGTCGCCTGAGAGAGCCTTTGACATCGCCAGGGCGATAAAGGGGGACGGAATGATGTTTTGCGTTGGTTCCCTGTATCTGGCCGGCGAGCTGAAAAAATACTGCAAGGAGATCACAGCGCATGATTGATTACGATGAGGAACTGAAGAAATTCAAACCCTGCCTGGATGTCGAGAACGTTGAGGAAGCGATCTACAGCCAGGATCTGACCGATGTGATCGACCTTCTCCGGGAGGCTGAAGGAAGGAAGGCCGGAACAGATAACAAAAAGGAGTAAGCATGTCCAAAGCCGAAGAGAAAGCAAGACAGCTTTCAAAGCTGTATTACAATCAGGGGCTGGACCGCGCCCAGATCCGTGATCTTTCGGGAGCGATCGACAAGCTCCGGTTCAGTCTGCAGCTGGACAAGAGCAACATCCAGGCGAGGAACCTGCTGGGGCTGGTCTATTTCGAGACCGGCGAGGCAGTGGCTGCCCTCGGCCAGTGGATCATCAGCTCCAATCTGCAGCCCGAGGACAATCTTGCCAATGATTACATCAAGGATGTCCAGGCAGACCAGAACCGCCTGAAGAACATCAGCCAGTCGATCCGGCAGTACAACGAGGCGCTGGCCGCCTGCCGGGCGGGAAATGACGATATGGCCGCGGTTTCCCTGCGGCGGGTCCTCACGAAGAACCCCAAGTTCATCCAGGCCTATCATCTGCTGGCTCTGATCGACATCCACGAAGGAAAATATGCCAGTGCCCAGCGGATCCTCCGCCGCGCGCTGAAGATCGACCAGACAAACCCGACCACGCTGCGCTATCTCGCAGAGATCAGCGAAAAGACCGGAAACGGGCGGGGACTGGCCGGTGTCAGAAAAGTCGCCGAGGAGCCTCTGGAGACGGAGAAGAAGAGCCGGGCGGCCGCGTTCCGCGAGACGCCGGCCTTCATGAATCTGGTGAATATCGCCTTCGGTCTGCTGATCGGGACCCTGCTGACCAGCTTTGTGATCGTTCCGGTGGTCAGAAGCCGGGCGAGCGAGAGGGCAAACAAGGCGCTGGTCGACTACACCACCACGATCGATACCCAGGACAAGCAGCTGTCCCAGCAGACGACAGATATCGATTCCCTGAACCAGAATCTGACAGATACAAAGACACAGCTCGACAACGCAAAGAAAGCCCAGGAGGCCTATGACAAGCTGCTGCAGGCCTATGCCTCCTACCAGGCCGGTGAATACGAGCAGGCAGGAAATGCCCTCGCCGAGGTCGATGAGACCCTGCTGTCTGCCGAGGCGTCCGATATCCTGAATACGATAAAGGGAAGCATTACGGTCGAGGCTCATGACATCTATGTGAATGAGGCCGGAAACAGCTATTACAGCGGCGATTATGCGAAGGCAGCTGAATATTACGAACGGGCGCTCGAGAGCAATCCCTCGGATTACGGCATGCTGATGCTGCTCGCCCAGTGCTACACCTATCTGGATCAGGCGGACAAGGCGATCGAGGTATACAACCGGATCATCAGCTATTATCCGGGTGGCGATGAGGCCGCAAACGCCTCCTATGCGATCAGTATGCTTGGCGGAACACCGCCGGAGACCAATGTGATCGTCGGGCAGGGCGAGGATGACAATGTCTATGTCATCACTGATAATGACGGTGACGGTGTGGACGATTATGTCATAACTGATAATGACGGTGACGGCATCGATGATTATCAGTACGCCGAGGGCGGCTATTACGAAACCAATGGCTGATCTGTACAGAGGAAGGCTCTTATAGGGCACATTGTCTTCTGCAGCAGGACTCCCATGGCAGGACTTTCTCGAATGTGAGAGAAAAACACGATCAGGAGGCAGGCATGAACGAAACACTGATCCGGCGTTTTCATGAAATCGTCGGGGAAAATAACTGTACCTGGCAGGCGCCGATGAGCCGTTACACGACATTCCGGATCGGCGGACCTGCCGATCTGCTGATCGATCCGGAAACCGATGAACAGGTTAGGGAGATCCTTGCTATTTGCAGGCAGGAGAGGATCCCTTACTTTGTCCTTGGAAATGGAAGCAATCTGCTGGTCAGCGATGCGGGGTATCGGGGAGTGATCATCCGCCTGGACAGCAACTTCCGCAGCATGTCTGTCGACGGGTGCCGGATCTTTGCAAAGGCGGGCGTCCTGCTTTCCAGAATCGCCGCAGCTGCAAAAGGGGCATCCCTTACCGGTTTTGAATTTGCCTCCGGTATTCCGGGCACCTTTGGCGGGGCGTGCATGATGAATGCGGGCGCCTACGGCGGAGAGATGAAGGATGTCCTGGAGGAGGTCACCATCCTGAACGAGGCGCTGGATATCGTCACGGTCCCGGCAGACCAGCTGGAGCTGGGCTACCGGCACAGCCGCATGATGGACAATGGCTGGATCGTCCTGTCCGGCTCCATCGTGCTTGAGGAGGGTGATCCGGAAAAGATCGAGGCCCGGATGGAGGAGCTGAGGATCGCGCGGACCTCCAAACAGCCGCTGGAATTTCCCAGCGCCGGGAGTACCTTCAAGCGTCCGGAAGGATATTTCGCAGGCAAGCTGATCATGGATGCCGGGCTTGCCGGGTTTACAGTCGGCGGAGCACAGGTATCCGAAAAGCACTGCGGCTTTGTGATCAACCGGGGAGGTGCGACCGCGGCTGATGTATGTACGCTGATCCATGATGTTCAGCGGATCGTACAGGAAAAATATGGGGTCGTCCTTGAGCCGGAGGTAAGATTCCTGGGCTTTGACGATCCGGCAGCCACAGGATAAACGTGCAGGAAGGTAAGTATACTGCCGGCAGACGGTCTGAAGAAAGGAGGATCCATGTCACTGGAATTTATTTTCGTAACAGGCATGTCAGGCGCAGGCAAATCGACTGCCCTGAAGATCATGGAGGACATCGGCTACTACTGCGTGGATAACCTTCCGATCTTTCTGATCGGCAAGTTCGTCGAGCTGACGGCCGACGGTGAAGAGGGGCATATCACAAAGGTGGCCATGGGCGTGGACATCCGCAGCGGAGAGAAGCTGCCGGAACTGCAGTCGGTGCTGGACGAGCTGAAGAAGGAAGCCTTTGACTACAAGATCCTTTTCCTTGATGCCGACGACCAGACACTGATCAAGCGTTACAAGGAGACCAGAAGAAACCATCCTCTTGCCGGCGCTGAGCGGCTGGAGACCGGGATCGCCCGGGAGAGGGAAAAACTGGAATTCCTGAAAAAAGAAGCAGATTATATCCTGGATACCAGCCAGCTGCTGACCAGAGAGCTCAAGAGCGAGCTGGAAAGGATCTTTGTCCAGGATGTCAATTTTAAAAATCTGATGATCACGATCCTGTCCTTTGGGTTCAAATATGGAATTCCTTCGGATTCGGATCTGGTCTTTGACGTCCGTTTTCTGCCGAATCCTTACTATGTTCCGGCCCTGCGGCCGCTGTCCGGCAAGGATCCGGAGGTAAGAGATTTTGTCATGGGATATGCCGTATCCCGGGAATTCATTGCCAAACTCGAGGATCTCATCCGGTTTTTGATCCCCAACTATATTGAGGAGGGCAAGAACCAGCTGGTCATCTCGATCGGCTGTACCGGCGGCAAGCACCGGTCGGTCACCCTGGCAGAGGCGCTGTACCATTCCCTCGTCAAGGGCTCCGGCTATGGCATCCGCATTGAGCACAGAGACATCGAGAAGGACGCATACAGAAAAGGAGTCTGATCCATGTCGTTTTCCGGTGATGTAAAAAAAGAATTATCCGGCCAGATAAGCGGGGCAAGGCACTGCCAGATCGCAGAGCTTGCCGCGCTTATGCGTTTCTGTGCCGATGTCCGGTACGATGCCGAGGGAAACGGCCGGATCACATTTCGCTCAGACCACGAGAGAGTCGTCCGCAAATACCGGCTTCTGCTCAACCGTCTGTTCAAGGTCCGCTCCGAGATATACCGGGATGAGAGCGGGAAAAGGGCGCTCTACTGTCTGGATACAGCAGAACCGGAGACCGTCAGAAAGATCCTCCGGGCGGTCGGCGAGGGGAATGCTGCCGGATTTCCATCGGCGGAGAATGCACGGGGCGGGCAGGATATCCTCCGGAGAGCCTGCTGCAGGCGGGCGTACCTTCGGGGGGCCTTTTTGGCGGCGGGTTCCGTGAGTGACCCGTCCAGATCCTACCACTTTGAGATCGTCTGCGGAGAAGAGCGGATGGCAGAGGATCTTGCCGTCCTCATGAGAAGTCTCGATGTAGACGGCCGTGTTGTGAAGCGGCGAAAATATTATGTGGCATATGTGAAGGAAAGCTCCCAGATCTCCGATCTGCTGGCCCTCATGGAGGCGCCGGTCTCCATGCTGAACTTCGAAAATATACGGGTGGTCCGCAATGTGCGGGGCAATGTGAACCGAAAGGTAAACTGCGAGACGGCAAACATTAACAAGACCGCCAATGCCGCAGCGCGTCAGATCAGCGATATCGAATACATCGACCGGGTCATGGGAATCTCTGAATTGCCGAATGGTCTTGACGAAATGGCCCGGATTCGTTTACAATATCCAACAGCGACTTTAAATGAACTTGGCGAACTGCTGGATCCGCCTGTAGGCAAGTCCGGAGTGAACCACCGGCTGCGCAGGCTTAGCAGGATCGCAGAGCGTTTAAAGGAAGGAGAAGGAGGCATTTTTTAGACATGGTTAAGGACAGTGTGACGATCCAGCTTTCCAGTGGTCTGGAGACCAGACCGATCGCAATGCTCGTTCAGGTTGCCAGCCAGTATTCTAGCGTGATCTACCTTGAAAAAGGGACGAAGAGCGTGAATGCCAAGAGCATTATGGGAATGATGACACTGGGACTTGATAACGGGGAGAGCGTTACCATCACAGCAAATGGTCAGGACGAAGAAGCTGCCCTCGACGGGATCAGGAAATATCTCACCCAGAGCAGAGCCTGAAAACGGAAGCCGGATTTTGGCAGCCAGACCAGTATGCAAAGACAACCGGGAATGACAGAATTAATCGATAGATTGGAAGCAACAAGAAAGACCGCCGCATCAGCGAAGATGCGGCGGTCTTTCTTGTGATGTGCACTTCCTTCCGGCCGGCAGTTTCCCGTTAAATGCCCGAAAGCTTCTGAACAGCCTCGTCGGAGATCAGTGCCCTGCCATGCTCCAGCAGATAGGATTCCTCTGCTTTGGTAAAGGGAACGTTCTGTCCGTACTCGGAGAGAATGTTCACCACCCGGTTGAAGTCCTCCGGCGATGTGCCGCTCTGGTGAAGCACCAGAAGGAAGGCTCCAGGGTATCCGGGTCTGCGGTAGAGGGAATTCTGTCCCTCATAAAAACCGTTCAGCCCTCTGGCTGCCCGGATGCTGTCATCCAGACTCTCAAACATGAATGCCTGGATCAGGTTGACCGGAGCATCCTTTTTTACGACCTTCTCGGGAGCAGGCTTCTCCTTTTTCGGGGCAGCGCTTGTGTGTGCCGAACGTTCAGGCGTTTCCTCTGCCCTTGCCTTGACATCTCTGACCCGGCGGAACAAATCGAGGATATCGTCTGCGCCGGAGATCTGTCTGGATTCCTGCTGCTGGTCGGTGCCGTTCTGGGTAAAACGGGAGAAACGCGTATCCAGCTCTTCAGGATCGTCGACCTTTGTGATGATGAGGACAATACTTTCCGGAGAGGTAGGAATGGCTTCGATCATCAGCGGTGAATTGCCGATCTCGAATCCCAGCTCAAAATGCGCTTCCTCCATCATATCCTGGAAAAGGCGTTTTGCTTTGGCAGAGCCGTAGGCAAGTTCACTGAGCTTGATCTGACGGCTCGTCAGATCGGAACTGGTCAGTGTGCACCGGATCTGGTTGTCGTTGATTTTTTCAAGCTTCATTTCATCACTCCCTTTCAGCCTCAGTATATAACAGGCCTTCTGCAGATGTAAAGTAGTACAAGGCCTTTTCAAAAGCGGAATTTACAGGCAAAAAGGGGGTGAAATTCATGAAAATACACAAATAAAATACGAAACCAAGTGAAAATATGTCATTTCGAGATAAATTTACAGAAAATAAATTTAAAAATTACTGGACAGGTATATAATAGCAGATGAAGCAGGGGGTATACGAAACTGGAAAGGAGTCAGATATGAGAAAGGCTGAAATTTGCGGCAGACTGCCGCTTCCCTGGACGTAGCATGAACGGTGAAATGAGAATCCCTGTTGACTCATCAATGCCGTCCTGCTTCGTAAACAACAGGAAAATGAAAAATGAGAAAATTATAAAAAAGTATATCCGGCAGCTTTCCGACCTGAAGGAACAGGGCTACAAGCTCTCCTATGGCGGAAAGCGCGGCGGGCTCAGGCAGATCGCCAGCGCGATGGCGATGCATGAGTCCGAAGGGATCTATATGCCCAGCTATGATTTCCTGCCCGAAAGGAATGAGCGGGTCGTTGATTTTACACTGATCCCTGACGGTTCAGAAAGGGGCGGACTAGCCCGTTAAAACCGTCTCTTATCCTGGCCGGCATTCCGCAAAAGATCTGACAGACAAGCGGCCCCGTTACCTGACAGCGCTCATTGTGGAATGCCGGCCTTTTGCTGTTTTCTTGCCATGATGGGGTTAACATGCTAAAATGAAGATTGGTAAATAAACTGGAGGAACTCTGTCATGGCAAAAAAAAGAAGAAGAAGGAGAAGGTCACCCCTGCCGGCGATCGTCTGCCTGCTGGTTGTCGGCCTGATCGTGGCAGCAGCCGGCCTTATCTTCAACAGCAGAACAGAACGATATGAGCAGATGGATCTGAAGGAATACTACGGGTTTACTTCGGATGAGCAGGCTGCCATTATGGTGGATGACCGGATCCTGGATGAATATGGTTATGTCCGGGACGGCATGATCTACATCACCTACGAGATGGCCGATAAATATTTTAATGAAAGCTTTTACTGGGATACCGCAAGCAACCAGCTGCTGCTGACCCTTCCGGAAGGCACGCAGACCTGGTCGGACGGCGACGGGACCGGCACTGTTCTTATGGTCGGGGACACCCGGTATATCTCCGCTGAGTGCATCCGGGATAACTCGGATATCGATATGGAGATCTACAGCGATCCCTACCGTGTGGTAGCCCGGACGAAATGGACGAATGTGGCTGCCGAAACGGTCACGGAGGATACGGTGATCCGCTCCCGCTCGACAGCAAAGAGCGAAATGCTGACGAGTGTGAAGCAGGGTGATACCGTGGTGCTGACGGAAAACGGGGATGACTGGGTTAAGGTTGCGACGGCCGACGGCCTGATCGGCTATATCAGAAAGAACAGCATAGAGGCCGCCCCGGAGGGAACCATCAGCCATACCACAGACGAAAAATTCGTTCTTGAAAAGCTGCTTCTGGACAAGAAGGTCTGCCTGTCCTGGCTGTACATCGACTCTGAGGACGGCAACAATATCCTGGAGGCTTATGCACAGAACGCACAGGGCATGAATGTTATCTCGCCGACCTGGTTTGAATTTGAGAATGCGAAGGGCGATATCCATTCTTTTGCCACAAAGGATTTTGTCGACCGCGCCCACGCCATGGGCTTTGATGTGTGGGGAGCTATTCTGGATGTATACGGAGGCGAAGTTTCCACAGGATCGCTTCTTCTGGACTACGAGACCAGGGAGCACATCATCGATCAGCTGCTCACGATCGCCGAGCAGACCGGCATGGACGGCATCAATGTGGATCTGGAGACCATTACGGCGGAATCGGCCGAGCAGTATCTGCAGTTCCTGCGTGAGCTGAGCGTGGCTGCCCACAAGAAGAACATCGTCATTTCGGTCGACAACTATGTGCCTGCCTACACCCTTTACCTTGACCGGGCAGAGCAGGCCAGATGGGTGGACTATCTGATCATTATGGGTTATGACGAGCATTCGACCTTCTCTGAGGAGCCCGGCTCCGTGGCATCCCTGCCCTTCGTGGAACAGGGCATCAAGGATACGCTGAATGAAGCACCAAAGGAGCAGGTGATCAACGCGATCCCCTTCTACTGCAGAGGATGGACGACGATCCTTGCCGACGGAAGCCTGCAGAGCGAGGCCTACAGCATGGACGATGCGGACCAGTGGGCGAAAAACCGCGGCATCGAGGTCACCTGGGATCAGGCGACGGGTCAGTTCGCCGGCAGCTCTGAGGATGGAACGTGCCGGTACAATATCTGGATGGAGGAAGAAAAATCCATCGAAGAGAAGCTGAAGCTGGTCAGAAAGTACGATCTTGCCGGTGTCGGTTTCTGGCGTCTGGGCATCGAAAGAGACGGCGTCTGGAAGATCATATCGGAGTATGTGAAATAAGCAATAAAAGGGAAAGGGGTCGATTATGGCAGACAGGGAAGATCTTTTCAAAACGACTGCGTTCGGCGGCTACGACAAGGACGAGGTCGAGATGGAATGGCAGAAGCTGAAGGACAATGCCTACGAGGAAAAGAATGAGCTGAGAAAGGAAAAGGAAGCACTTCAGATTGCCCTTGAGGAGAAGGAAGCTCTCCTGGCGGAGAAGGAACAGAAGATCGCTGAGCTGTCGGAGGCTCTGCTGACCAAGGACCGGGAGCTTATGGCCCTGGAAAAGAATATCCGCGAAAAGTATCAGTCCTATGTGGACAATTATGATACCATCGGTACCCTGATCTATGAGGCCAGAGTGCGCGCAAAGCAGATCAATCAGGAGACGGATGCGGAGCGGCAGAGGATCCTTGCGGAGGCCGACGAGGAGGCCAGAAGGATCCGGGAGGAAGCCCAGAACGAGGCACAGGCTGTCCTGGCTGACATCGACCGCCAGATCGAGGAAAAGAACCAGGAGGGCCGGTCCCAGTATGAGGCTGTCCAGGAGGAACTCGGCAGCATGGTCGCCATCTTCAGCCGTGTGCAGAAGCAGTTCATGAACTCCTACAAGGACATCCAGAAGATCGTCGGCTTTGATCCCGAGGAGGCTGAGGCTGAGGCGGACGAAAGTGAGTCCCCGGAGGATGAGATCTGATCATGGCCCATGCAGAGATCGTGAGGATGAGTGAGGATGCTCTGGATATGGAGGCTCTCCGGCGCGCGGGCAGGATCCTTAAGGAAGGAGGACTGGTCGCTTTCCCGACGGAGACCGTCTATGGTCTTGGAGGAAATGCACTGGATCCGGATGCGTCCAAAAAGATCTATGCCGCAAAAGGCAGGCCTTCGGACAATCCGCTGATCGTCCATATTGCCGAATGGGAGAGCCTGTTTCCCCTTGCTGCGGAGGTGCCGGAAGCGGCGCGCCGGCTGGCGGAAAAATGGTGGCCGGGCCCATTGACGATGATTTTTCCAAAGTCGGATCTGGTGCCCTATGAGACGACCGGCGGTCTGGATACGGTCGCTGTGCGTTTTCCGGACAATGCGATCGCACGGGAGCTGATCCGTCAGGGCGGAGGGTATGTTGCTGCGCCCAGCGCAAATACCTCTGGCAGGCCAAGCCCCACGCTGGCAGCCCACGTGGAGGAGGATCTTGGCGATCGGATCGATATGATCATCGACGGCGGACAGGTACAGATCGGACTGGAGTCCACGATCGTTGACTTTACCGAGGAGCTGCCGGTGATCCTGCGTCCCGGCTTTCTCAACCGGCAGATGCTGGAGGAGGTCCTGGGCGAGGTGAGGATCGATCCCGGGCTTCTGAAGGAGGACCCTTCCGTGCGGCCAAAGGCACCCGGCATGCGGTACCGCCATTATGCGCCAAAGGCGCGGCTGGCTATCGTAGAGGGCCGGCAGGAGAGTGTCTGCGAGAAAATCCGGGAGCTTGTTTCTGCCCGGGAAGGCCAGGGGGCAAAGGTTGGCATCATCTGTACCGAGGAGACCCGCACAGAGTACCCGACAGGACTTGTCCGGTGCATCGGCAGCCGCGCTGACGATACGACCATAGCCAGGCATCTGTACGAGATCCTTCGGGATTTCGATGCAGACGGGGTGGATTATATCTACTCGGAGGCCTTTGATACGCCCCGCATGGGGCAGGCCATCATGAACCGCCTGATCAAGGCGGCCGGTCATGAGATCATTTCTGCCTGAGGGCAGGCATATAAAGGAGGAATAGAGTTGATAGCATTAGGATGCGATCACGGTGGTTTTGAACTGATGCAGCAGATCAAGGCGCATCTGGACAGCAGGGGTCTGGCTTATACGGATTTTGGTACTTTTACGCCCGAGTCCTGCGATTATGCAGATTTTGCCGTTAAGGCGGGCGAGGCTGTCCAGTCAGGCGAATGTGAAAAAGGAATTCTTGTCTGCGGAACGGGGATCGGGATCTCCATTGCCGCAAACAAGATGAAGGGGATCCGCGCTGCAGTATGTACAGACTGCTTTACGGCAGAGGCGACCAGGCTTCACAACGATGCCAACATGCTGGCCATGGGCGGCAGGGTCGTTGGTCCGGGACTTGCCCTGAAGATCGTGGATACTTTTCTGGACACCCCGTTTTCCGGGGAGGAGCGCCATGTGCGCAGGATCGCCAAGATCCAGGAGCTGGAAAACGAGGATATGTAAGGCGTGCAGTGGATAGATCATCTGCCGCAGGAATATTTAGGAGGTGCAACACCGGCTGGAAACAGCCGTTCAAATTATAAACAAATGCTAACGCATGGCATGCGGGAGCCTTTCTGGTGCCCGGTGAATGATGCGCGGGATCTGCAGACAGATCCTGAATCTGACATATGAAAAGGAGAAGACAATGGGAAAAGTAACGATTATGGATCATCCGCTGATCAAGCACAAAATTGGCATCATCAGGGATAAGAGGACTGGCACGAAAGAGTTTCGTGAGATGGTAGCGGAGATCTCTATGCTGGAATGCTTTGAATCTACAAGAGATCTGGCACTCGAGGATGTAGAAATCGAGACTCCTATGGCAAAAACAACAGTTAAGAGACTTGCCGGCAAAAAACTGGCCATTATTCCGATCCTGCGCGCAGGACTTGGCATGGTCGAGGGCATGCATACCCTGATCCCGGCTGCCAAGGTCGGTCACATCGGTCTGTACCGTGATCCGGAGACACTTGAGCCGGTAGAATACTACTGCAAGCTTCCGGAGGATATCGAAGAAAGAGATGTTTTTGTCGTAGATCCCATGCTGGCTACCGGCGGTTCTGCCGTGGATGCCATCAATCAGCTGAAGAAGCGCGGCTGCCGGAAGATCCGCTTCCTGTGCATCATCGCTGCTCCGGTTGGCCTGAAGAAACTCCAGGAGGCGCATCCGGATGTGGATATCACGGTTGGCGCACTGGATGACCATCTCAACGAGATCGGCTACATCGTACCGGGTCTGGGCGATGCCGGAGACAGAATCTTCGGAACGAAGTAAAAAGCGGGTTTCTGCCGCGTACACGGAAAGGTGCCTGCGCACCACGTGCAGCAAGGCAGGTTTGTAAAAACGTTTTTAAGTGGAATTTTGTGTGACGCCTGTTGCGGACACATTTTTGCCGGGGCATTTTAGACCCGGCAGAGTTACAGGATGACCGGGGCATACATACGGCGGAAAGGCCGCAGGGCCCCGGTCTTTCAGACAGGGAAGAAAAGGAGTTTTGGCATGTCAGACAAGAGAACGGATTATATTTCATGGGACGAGTATTTCATGGCGGTAGCAAAGCTTGCGGCCAAGCGTTCCAAGGATCCCAATTCACAGGTGGGCTGCTGCATCGTCAGCGAAGACAATAAGATCCTGTCCATCGGATACAACGGCTTTCCGCGCGGCTGCTCGGACGATGCCTTTCCGTGGGCCAGAGAGGATGACGACCCGCTGAAGACGAAGTACATCTATGTTACCCACAGCGAGCTGAATGCCATTCTGAATTACCGTGGAGGAAGTCTGGAAGGCGCAAAGCTTTATGTTTCCCTTTTCCCCTGTAATGAATGTGCAAAGGCGATCATCCAGAGCGGGATCCGCAAGGTGATCTATGACAATGACAAATATGATAAAACACCATCAGTCATTGCTTCAAAGATGATGTTCCAGGCGGCAGGAGTCGCGTTCCAGAGATATACGCCCACAGGAAGGGTTCTGGAAATCGAGGTCTAGAGCCGGAACATAGAGAACAGAGAGAACAAAAAGAATAAAGAGAATTATGAGAACAAAGATTCCCCCCATGGCGGAAAAATGGGAAGTCTGCCAGGGCGGAACAGAAAATATCCCCCAAACCTCCGGAGCGGGAGATGGGGCAGCAATCAAGAAAATCAGGAGCTTGGAAAGATGGACGAAATGGAGAAACAGACACTGGAAAACTCAGCCGACAAGACCCAGTATGAACTGCTGGCAGAACTGCTCAGCGAACAGAAGAAAAGTGTGCGGAACAGCCAGATCTGTATGATCCTGATGGGCTGCACGTTTGCACTTTTGCTTATTCTGGCGATCATAATCGTGCCGCGGTCAATGAAGACGTTCACGGATATCCAGACCAGTATGAAAAAACTGCAGGATTTCACCGATCAGGCGGAAACAGAAATGAAGGAACTGGACAAGCTGGTTACGCAGGCACAAGACTCGCTTACCGGTCTGGATAATCTGGCAGCAGATGCAGACAGCTCCCTGGAAGGCATCGATGAGATGGTGCAGAACATCAATAAGCTGGTCGTTGACAATGCCGAGGCTCTGGATGAGACGATCTCAAAGATGAATGAGATCGATTTTGACCAGTTGAACCAGGCGATCAAAGATCTGGCAAATGTGATCGCGCCTCTGGCCAGTCTGTTTGCCGGCTGATCCGTTCTGACAAGGCAGACAGGAATTGTTCCTCATCAGGCATAAGGTTCAGATTCGCTGGAGCGTTTCTGAGTGAAAACAAAGGGAGAGAGAACATGATCGATTACACGGAAGGTGCCGGATATCAGTACCATATCCAGACAAAACCGGGAGACGTAGGCAAATACGTGATCCTTCCCGGAGATCCCGGACGCTGCAGCAAGATCGCTGCTTTTCTGGACGATGCACGCAAGGTGGCGGACAACCGCGAATTTGAGACCTGGACAGGCAGCCTTGACGGCACTCCTGTCAGCGTGACCTCCACCGGCATCGGCGGCCCATCTGCCGCGATCGCCATGGAAGAGCTTTCGCGCTGCGGAGCCCAGACCTTTGTACGGGTGGGAACCTGCGGCGGCATGCAGACCAATATCCGGGGAGGAGACCTGATCATTGCCACCGGAGCGATCCGGATGGAGGGGACGTCAAAGGAATATGCCCCGATCGAGTATCCGGCCGTGGCTGATCACACCGTAACCAGTGCTCTGATCCAGGCTGCAGATACGCTCGGCTTTGTCCGTCATGTAGGCGTCGTGCAGTGCAAGGATTCCTTTTACGGACAGCACGAACCGGAAAACAAGCCGGTGGGATATGAGCTGCTGAACAAGTGGGATGCCTGGGTACGCTGCGGAGCGCTTGGATCCGAGATGGAATCTGCCGCCATGTTTATCGTCGGCAGTGTTCTGAAGGTACGTGTCGGCACGGTCCTTCTGACCGTGGCCAACCAGGAAAGAGCCAAGGCCGGCCTTGACAATCCCCAGGTCCATGACACCGATCAGGCGATCCAGACAGCAATCGAGGCCATCCGCATCCTGATCCGACAGGACAGGGAAGCGCAGCGGTAAGCGTGGCGTCAGAAATACAGCACATACCCTTACATATAACACATGCCCCCGTAAGGCATTACGCAAACGGCTTCGGCCCTGTCGGGCCTGCAGATTGTTTGCGTTATTGCCTACCGAAGATTGTATACAACACACGCCCCTGGAAGGCATTACGCAAACGGCTTCGGCCTGATCGGCCTGCAGATTGTTTGCTTAAATGTCTTCCAGGGGCGTGTGTTTTCTACGTCGTGGCAGGAATGCTGAAGCACTCTTTAGGTGCGTTTCTGAATATGTTCGAAGTGATTAAGCTTCTGCCTTTTCGCAGCAGCAGGCCTTTTCCTCGTCTGCCTTGTCTGCAGGAGCAGCTGCTTCTTCGCAGCAGGGCTCTTCAGCTTTTTCTTCAGTGTCACAGCAGCAGGGCT
>DFFG01000089.1:0-21483 GCA_002368795.1 Eubacterium sp. UBA3782 | reverse complement strand
CAGTGTCACAGCAGCAGGGCTCTTCTGCCTTTTCTTCAGTGTCACAGCAACGGGCTTCTTCTGCTTTTTCTTTTGCGTCTTCCTCGCACTCGCAGGCCTCATCGGCTTCTGCCAGCTTGGCAGCGAGCTGTGAGGAAAGGGCTTCCAGCTGATCACAGTCCAGACCATCCAGGAATTCGGTAAAGTCGGTGGTGTAGGCCCCGGCCTGACGTTTTTCTCTTACGGTCTGCACGGTATCCATTACCGTTTCGCCGGCTGCGCCGAGCTTCTCTTTTGCGATATCGATGTAGGGAGCTGCCTTTTCCATGGCGGCAGCGCCGACCTCAGCTGCTTTCTCGGCAGCGGTGCTGCTGACCTCGGCGATCTTTTCTTTTGTGATCCCACGTTCATTCAGAATCCTTTTTACATTGTCGACGATATCCTGAGGATTAAGTGCCATTTTTTCTTACCTCCATATATTGTGCAAACAATAGTGCTTTTTGCAAAAATATGATCTGTCTGTTTCAAGTATATCACCAAAGAGAATGACACGCAATTTGCAAAAATCGGAGCATGTGAGGCTGAAAATAACACATTTGGGTCTTGCAATATACCCCTTAGGGGTATAATATCAACTCAGATGAGATAATCAGGAGACAGAAGGAGAACCTGACAGGGACAGGCAGATGCAGCGGATGATGATCCAGTGAGTGCATCGATTGTGAATATGGGTTTCACGGGAAAGGAGTTCGCGGATGGAAGAGAAGAATACACCTGCATGCCCGCACTGCGGAGGAGCGATGGATGTGGCGAAAGAGACGGCTGCTGCCGGGGATATGGCCGGCATCCCGGACTGCTGCCGGCATAAGACGAAGGAGAGATCCGAGAAGGAATATAAGGATCTGGTGAACAGGCTAAGCCGGATCGAAGGGCAGGTCAGGGGGATCCGCAAGATGCTGGATTCCAACGCCTACTGTACAGACATCATCGTGCAGGTTTCAGCGGTTAACGCAGCGCTCAACAGTTTTAACAAGGTGCTGCTGACGAACCACATCAAGACCTGCGTGACAGAGGATATCCGGCAGGGCAAAGAGGATACGGTCGATGATCTTCTGAAGGTCCTGCAGAAGCTGATGAAATAAGCGCAGGAAGGAGCAGAGCGCATATGGAACAGTATACAGTAACAGGCATGAGTTGTGCCGCCTGCCAGAACCGCGTGGAAAAAGCCGTATCGGCAGTGCCCGGCGTTACCGCATGCTCGGTGAGCCTCCTGACAAATTCGATGGGGGTCGAGGGCACGGCGAATGCGTCGGATATTATTGCAGCCGTGAAAAAGGCAGGCTATGGTGCATCGCCGAAGACGGCCGGCCGGCAGGCGGGTGACGCCGCCGCAAAGCTTGCTGAAGAGGAGGATGCTTTAAAGGACAGGGAGACCCCTGTGCTTCGAAAACGGCTGCTGTGGTCGGTCGGCTTTCTGCTTTTGCTGATGTATTTCTCCATGGGGCATATGATGTGGGGATGGCCGATCCCGGCTTTCTTTGTCGGCAACCATGTGGCCATGGGTCTTCTGGAACTTCTCCTGGCTGTGATCGTTATGGTGATCAACCAGAAGTTCTTTATCAGCGGCGTGACAAGCCTTCTTCACGGTGCCCCGAATATGGATACTCTGGTGGCCCTGGGCTCTGGTGTGTCCTTTGGCTACAGCACATGGAGCCTTTTCATGATGACCGACGCGGTCCTGAAGGGCAATGAAGAGCTGGTCATGTATTACATGGACAACTTCTATTTTGAATCGGCTGCCATGATCGTGACGCTGATCACCGTCGGCAAGATGCTGGAAGCGATGTCCAAGGGCAGGACGACCGATGCACTGAAGAGCCTGATGAAGCTTGCGCCAAAGACCGCCTCCGTTCTGGTGGACGGCGTCGAGCAGGAGGTCTCCATCGACATGGTCCAGACGGGTGACATCTTTGTCGTCCGTCCCGGAGAGAACATTCCGGTGGACGGTGTCGTCCTGGAGGGAAGCAGTGCAGTCAACGAGGCGGCCCTGACCGGAGAGAGCATTCCGGTCGACAAGGCAGAAGGCGATACGGTATCGGCGGCCACCATCAACCAGTCCGGTTTCCTGAAATGCCGGGCGACCCGGGTCGGAGAGGATACGACCCTCTCCCAGATCATTCAGATGGTCAGTGACGCGGCAGCGACCAAGGCGCCGATTGCCAAGATCGCAGACCGGGTATCCGGGATCTTTGTACCGGCGGTCATCGGCATCGCTGCAGTCACCTTTGTGATCTGGATGCTGACCGGGCAGACCCTGGGCTTTTCCATTTCCCGGGCGATCGCGGTGCTGGTCATCAGCTGCCCCTGCGCACTGGGTCTTGCGACCCCGGTAGCGATCATGGTCGGCAACGGCATGGGAGCTAAGAACGGTGTCCTGTTCAAGACGGCAGCCGCTCTGGAAAGTGCAGGACGGTCGGAGATCATCGCTCTGGATAAGACGGGCACGATCACCCGTGGTGAGCCGGCAGTCACAGATATCCTTCCGGCAGACGGTGTAAGCAGGGAGGAGCTGCTTGGCAGGGCGAATGCGCTTGAGCAGATGAGCGAGCATCCGCTGGCAAGAGCGGTGACTGCTTATGCAGCAAATGAAAATATCCCGGCAGAGCCGGTAACAGACTTTGCGGCCCTTCCCGGCAACGGGCTGGAGGCCAGACTTTCCGGCAGGCATCTGCTTGGCGGAAGTGCAAAATATATCGGAAGCCAGATTCCGGTCACAAAGGCAATGAAAAAGCAGGCAGCCCATCTGGCGGCTCAGGGAAAGACGCCGCTGTTCTTTGCGGAGGACGGACGTCTTCTGGGCATTATCGCTGTGGCCGATGTGATCAAGGAGGACAGCGCACAGGCGATCCGTGACATGAAGAACATGGGTATTCATGTGGTCATGCTGACCGGTGATAATGAGCGCACGGCCCGGGCGATCGCCGAGCAGGCGGGCGTCGACGAGGTCATTGCCGGCGTACTTCCGGAGGGCAAGGAGGCAGTGATCCGCACCCTGAAGGAGCATGGAAAGGTGGCCATGGTGGGAGACGGTATCAATGATGCGCCTGCATTGACCAGGGCCGATATCGGAATCGCCATCGGCGCTGGAACGGACGTGGCGATCGATGCGGCGGATGTGGTATTGATGAAGAGCCGGCTTTCGGATGTGGCGGCAGCGATCCGCCTGAGCAGAGCGACTCTGCGCAACATTCACGAGAACCTGTTCTGGGCATTTTTCTACAATGTGATCTGCATTCCGCTGGCAGCCGGCGCCTATTATCACGCCTTCGGACTCAGCCTGAACCCTATGATCGGCGCGGCAGCAATGAGCCTGTCCAGCTTTTGTGTTGTTACCAACGCACTGCGTCTGAATCTGTTCCGGATGCATGATGCGAGTAAAGATAAACCTTTAAGAAATATGAAACAGATCCCCTCCGGCACGATCCTGGCAGGAAGTGAGCCGACGGCTATGGAGGAGGATGAAGAAGAGGAGGAAATCACCATGACAAAGACGATCGCTATCGAAGGAATGATGTGCGGACATTGCGAGAAGACAGTCAAAAAGGCACTGGAGGCTCTTGCTCAGGTCGACAGCGCGGAGGTCAGCCATATCCGCGGAAAGGCTGTGGTCACGCTGAACGCAGACATTGCAGATGAGGAGCTCAAGGCAGCGGTAGAGGCAAAGGATTACACAGTAACCGGAATTCAGTAAACGCGGAGGAAAGATGGATAATCAGATGTTTTGCTGGCAGTGCCAGGAGACGATGGCAGGCAGCGGCTGCAGAAGAGCCGGCATGTGCGGAAAGAATGCGGATCTGGCCGCAATGCAGGACCTGCTGATCTGGCTGACCAAGGGTCTGTCCTGGGTCGCTGTGCAGCTCAGAAAAGAAAAGAAGAGCGTCGATGAGGCGGTTGACCGCATGGTGGAAGGCAATCTCACCGCGACGGCAACAAATGTACAGTTTGATATGAATGAGGTGATCCACCGAATCGATGAGACCGTGCGGATGAAGGATCGTCTGGTGCATCAGCTGGACAAGAGAGATGGAATGCCTGAGGCAGCTGCATGGGGCGGCAGCCGGGAGGAGTATGCCCGGAAGGCAAAGACCGTCAGCCCGGAGGCAACCCGGGATCTCGATGTCCGGAGCTTCCGCGAGCTGATCACCTGCGGCGTCAAGGGACTTGCTCTGTTCCTGCGCAATGCCGGAATGTTGGGAAAGACCGATCCGGAGACGGATTTCTTTATGCAGAGGGCGCTGGCCCAGCTGCTGGATGATACACTTACCGGCGGAAATCTGCTTGCCCTGGTGATGGAGACCGGACGTTACGGTGTGCGGGCAATGGATCTTCTGGATCGGGCAAATGCCGATGCCTATGGTGTTCCCGCCCTGACAAAGGTAAGCACAGGCGTAAAGAATCGTCCGGGTATCCTGGTGGCCGGCAGCAGCCTTCGGGATCTGGAGATGATCCTGGAGCAGAGCCTGGATGCAGGAGTAGACGTCTATACATATGATGAGATGCTTTCTGCCCACGCCTATCCGGATCTGCACAAGTATCCGCATCTGGCAGGCAATTACGGCGGCGCCTGGTGGAGGCAGAAGGAAGATCTGGAGGCCTTCCATGGCCCGGTCGTATTCACGACAGGACAGATCGTTCTTCCCAAGGAAGCTCTGAAGGAGCGGATCTTTACGACCAACGATGCAGGGATCCCCGGCTGTGTGCACATCGATGAGGATGCAGAAGGCCAGAAGGATTATTCCGCCGTCATCCGCATCGCCCAGAACAGCGCGGCACCGGACAGCCTGGAGGATGGCGTGGTGTATACCGGACTCGGCCATGAGCAGGCCTTTGCCCTGGCGGATCAGGTGATCGAAGGCGTGCGCAGCGGTGCGATCCAGAAACTGATCATGATGGCCGGCGGAGACGGCCGTTCCAAGAAGCGCAGCTATTACACAGACTTTGCCAAGGCCCTGCCGAAGGATACGCTCATCCTGACCAGCGGCAGCACAAAGTACCGCTTCAACAAGCTTGATCTGGGTGAAGCAGCAGGCCTTCCCAGAGTGCTGGATGCAGGCCAGACCCAGGATGCCTATTCCCTGATCCAGTTTATCCTGAAGCTGCGGGAAAAGGCAGGGCTGGATAATCTCAACCAGCTTCCGGTGGCCTACAACCTTTCCTGGCAGGACCAGAGGGATGTGACCGTTCTGCTGACCCTGCTGTATCTGGATATCCGTCATATCCATCTCGGACCGACGATGCCGGCTTTCATTTCTCCGAACGTGCTGAATATCTTTGTCAAGTATTTCGGACTTGCCGGAATCGGCAGTGTGCAGGAGGATGTGCGGGCCTTTACCGAGGTGGCGGAAGGACTGATCCGTCCGGATATGATCGTAGCCGACATCGTTGCCCAGTATCCGACGCTGGTTCCGGTCATGATGGGTGTCGGTCTGCACTGCCTGGACTGCGGGATCTCCCAGATGGAGACCCTGGAGGAGGCCTGTGTGACCCACGGCCTGGATGTCTATGATGTCCTTGACATCCTGAACGAGCAGGCAGCCCACGACGGCCCGGCCTTCTAAGATACCGCTTATATAAAATGAAAAGGGCAGCCGCCCACCCAGGCATGTGCTGCATAAATGTTCTGAAGGGAACATCCGCAGCGCCGGTTCTTAGCGCAGGCAGATGGGGTTCACTCCATCTGGCCTGCGCTTTAGCACCGCTGCGCGAGGACAGAGCGAGAGCGATTCCCGAAAGAACAATTATGCATCACATGCAAAGGTGAACGGCTGCCCCTTTTACTTATATCAGGACTGCCGGATTTTTAGTCGCCGTCGACACCAAAGGGCCGGCGGTTCGTGATGTTTGCATTGATGGCGCTGGTGGCATAGGCAGCGTCCCGTCCGCCTTTTCCGGTCTCTGTGTTCACACATGGATCGTTCTCCAGTGCGGGGGCCGGCTTTGCCGTTTTGTCGATGGCAGTCGAATCACCGATGCCAAGAGCCTCTCCGGCTACGCCAAGGCTTGCGATGACGCTGGACAGGTCAGAGGGCATGTAGATCTTGGTGGCTCTGCCGTCGGATACATCCTTCAGAGCCTCGATGCCTTTGAGCCGGAGGACGGAGTCGGATACCTGGGCGGCATTCAGACGCTTCAGACCTTCTGCCTCTGCCTCGTAGACCAGCTCGATCGAGCGGGCACGGCCCTGTGCCAGAGCGATCTGGGCATCACGCTCAGCTTCGGCAGCCAGGATCTTGGCCTGCTTGTCACCCTCGGCTCTGGAGACGACAGCTTCCTTGTGGGCCTGTGCTTCCAGAACGGTCTGCCGGCGCTCACGCTCGGCACGCATCTGCTTGGACATGATCTCGACGATCTCTGCCGGCGGCTGGATGTTTTTCAGCTCGACACGGGTGACCTTGATGCCCCAGGCATCGGTCGCCTCATCAAGGATGTTCTCCAGCTTTGCGTTGATCTGGTCACGGCTGGTCAGGGTCTGGTCGAGCTCCATCTCACCGATGATGTTACGGAGCGTGGTGGCTGCCAGATTCTGCAGACCGAGGATCGGATTCTCTGCGCCGTATACAAAGAGCTTTGGATCAAAGACGTAGCAGTAGACGACACTGTCCACAGCCATAGAGATGTTATCCTTTGTAATAACCTGCTGCGGCGGGAAGTCCAGCACCTGCTCCTTTAGGGAGACCTTGCGGATTACGCGCTCGATGAGCGGCACCTTGAAATGAAGACCGGCATCCCAGGTTGCTTTGTATTTTCCGAGCCGTTCCAGGACGTATGCATTGGCCTGGGGAACAACGCGGATGTTGGCAAGAAGAACAAGAATAATAATTAGAAGAAGGATTCCAATAATTTGCATTGTATTTACCTCCATGGTTATTGTTGTCAGCTATTATACCATAGAATCGTGAAAATATACAGACAATGAGGGAAAGATGCCCCATGTGTGATGAAGAATGTTCTGCACGTGATGGATGCAGGCTCCGCATGTGGCAGGGAAATGCTCACCCGGAGGTGCAAGCTGCCCTTCATGCCGGCCCTTGGAAGCGTCCGGCAGATGTGTTAAAATAAGAGGGCAGAGGGCTTCGTGACCGGGAGAACACCACGAGGACAATCCGCTCGGAGCAGAAAGGAAGGGGCCATGCCGGATCTGAAGGAAGCAGTGAAAAGAATATTGCCGGAACGAAAAAAGACACCGCCCATCATCAGCCCGGCTGCAGATGCACAAAGGCGGCTTGATATGCCGTGCCATGTGCGCAACCGCAGAAATGAATGGCGCCGGTGGATGAGCAGCTGTACGACAAAGCAGTTTGAGAGCAGCGAGCATCCCTATTTTCGTCATTGCGGGCCTACAGCGATCACCAACATGATCCTCACGTTGAACCGCAGATACCACATCCTGACCCGGTCTGCGGTGGAGAACGGCGTAAAAGGCCGGGAAAAGGGCCGGACTGGCGGAGAACTGCCAAAGAAAGGGCTGGTGTGGTATTTTCCTGCAGCAGCAAAGGTCTTTGAGCGCGTCAGCCGCGTCGGCATGCGCAGGGGGATCTACTGGAATACTGATATTCTGCATACCTTTGGCGGAACCTATGATATCCTGACCGGGGTATATATCAAGGCCTGCTTCCGGGAGCTGGGGATCGAAGGCTTTTCGGTCAGCCGGCGTCTTGGCAGCGGACCGGAGGATTATCTGGAGGCGCTCCAGGAAGGCAGCATTCTGTACCTGCAGCTTCACCACGACAGCTGCTATGGAAATCACCATGTGATCTGCTATGGTGCCGTGGAGGTCGAAAGTATGGATCACCGGCATCACCGGATCTATCTGGAGATCGCAGACGGATGGGCAAGGGAGACACGCTACCTTGCAGTTGAAGATATGAGCTTTACGCATTTTTATGCGGTGCGGGCGAAAAACGGCTGAACATACGGATGACAAAGAATAGCCCAGGAGACAGGCATTTATGGCAAAAAACATAGAACTGGACAGCTATCAGAAAAAACTGGAAGAGATAAAAAAAGCACCGGAGATCCGGAAGATGCGGGCATACAGCCAGCATACGGTCAGCAATACCTATGACCATGTATTTCATGTGGCCCGCATGAGCCATAAGATAGGAAAAGGACTTCGCTTAAAGGTGGATGAAGAGTCTATGCTGCGGGGGGCCGTCCTTCATGACTACTATCTGTACGATTTTCATCAGGTTCCGATCGGTGCCTATCAGCATGGGACCACCCATGCGCTGACGGCACTGAACAATGCCATGGAGCGGTTTGAGCTGAATGAGCGGGAGAAAAATATCATTTACAGCCACATGTGGCCGCTGAACCTGACCCATCTGCCGCGGTGCAGGGAAGCATGGATCGTAACCCTGGCGGACAAGATCTGTGCTTTCGAGGAGATGATCCTCCACAGGCATTATCATGAGTCGTCAGAGGACAGCTAATTTATTATAGAAGAAAAGGAAAAAAGACGATCTGTTCCCGGCATGAAAGTGCCAAAGGACAGATCGTTTTCTTTTGCACTGCAGACAGTCTTATGGTATGATATTCTCCGTATGAGCAATTTTACAGCGCAAAGGTGATCAACCATATGAATTATATCGTGTTCGATCTGGAGTGGAACCAGAGTCCTTACGGCAAAGCACGCGAGGTGAAGCGGCTTCCCTTCGAGATCATTGAGATAGGAGCTGTAAAACTGAATAGTGATCGGGAGGTAGTAGATACCTTCCAGCGGATCGTCCGCCCGGTCGTCTACAAGACACTGAATTACCGCACGCGCGAGATCGTTCACCTGACACGGTCAGAGCTTGAGCATGGCGATTATTTCCCGGATGCGGTTCGCGCCTTTCTGGCCTGGGCCGGTCCGGATTCGATCTTTTGTACCTGGGGGACGGTGGATCTTCCGGAGCTTCAGCGGAACATGAATTATTATCACCTGCTGCGGCTTCTGAAAGGACCTTTCCACTACTATGATGTGCAGAAGCTTTTTGCCGTCCAGTTCGAGGACATGAAGAGCCGGAGAGCCCTGGAGTATGCGGTCGATTACCTGGAACTCGAAAAGGGAGAAGCCTTTCATCGGGCGCTTGCTGACGCGGCGTATACGGCGGAGGTGTTCCAGAGGATCGACATGGATGTCATGCTGGCGTATGATTCCATCGATGTGTACCAGAACCCAAAGACAAAGACCGATGAGATCCACGCCATATACAACGGCTACTCCAAATATATCTCCTGCGAATTCGACACGAAGGAAGATGCCATGCGGGATCCGGAGGTCCTGGGCACCTACTGCTGCAGATGCGGCAGAAAGGCCCGCAAGAAGATTCACTGGTTCTCGGTCAACGCCAGAAACTACTACGCCATGGCGGTCTGTCCGGAGCATGGCCTGATGAAGGGAAAGATCCGGATGCGCCATACCGAGGAGGGTCGGGTGTACGTGATCAAGACCATAAAGGTCAGCAATGACTTCGAGGCAGAGATGATCCGGGAGAAACGAGAGGAGCTGAGAGCCAAAAGACGGCGAAAACGCCGCGGTTCACACTGAATGGCTTGACAAGAGGAAAAAACGCTCATTATAATAACCTATTACTGAAAACGGAAGGTGCATAAGCACTTTGCGCGCCAAGGCAGGATTGCAAAAAAGGATCCTGAACTTAAGGAGGACGGCGATATATGTACAGGAAAGTAGATACAAACCTGAATTTCGTTGAGCGGGAGAAGGTGACCAAGAAATTCTGGGAGGACAATAAGATCTTCGAGAAGAGCATGAAGCAGCGGGAGGGAAGCCCGCGCTATACCTTCTATGACGGTCCGCCCACAGCAAACGGCAAGCCGCATATCGGCCATGTGCTGACCCGTGTCATCAAGGATATGATCCCCCGGTACCGGACAATGAAGGGATATGATGTCCCGCGCAAAGCCGGCTGGGATACCCATGGACTGCCGGTCGAGCTGGAGGTCGAGAAAAAGCTCGGCATGAACGGCAAGGAGCAGATCGAGGCCTATGGCATCGAGCCTTTCATCAAGGAGTGCAAGAAGAGTGTCTGGAAGTATAAGGGTATGTGGGAGGATTTCTCCAACACAGTCGGCTTCTGGGCAGATATGGACAATCCGTATGTCACCTATGAGGATGACTTTATCGAGTCCGAGTGGTGGGCGCTGAAGCAGATCTGGGAGAAGGGCCTTCTCTACAAGGGCTTCAAGATCGTGCCCTACTGCCCGCGCTGCGGCACCCCGCTTTCCGCACAGGAGGTCGCACAGGGCTACAAGCTGGTCAAGGAGCGTTCTGCTGTCGTGCGCTTTAAGGTGCGCGGCGAGGATGCCTATTTCCTGGCATGGACGACAACGCCCTGGACACTGCCTTCCAACGTGGCACTCTGCATCAACCCGAAGGATACCTACTGCCGGGTAAAGGCTGCTGACGGCTTTACCTATTATATGGCAGAGGCACTTCTGGACAAGGTCCTTGGGCCCCTGGCTCCGGAAGGAGAGAAGGCCTACGAGATCCTCGAGACCTTTGTCGGAAGTGATCTGGAATACAAGGAATATGAGCCGCTGTTTGCCTTTGCCGGTGAGGCTGCTGCAAAGCAGAAGGGCAAAAAGGGCTTCTTTGTCATGTGCGACGACTATGTTACCATGACAGACGGTACCGGTATCGTTCACTGCGCTCCGGCCTTTGGTGAGGACGATAACCGTGTCTGCACCCGCTACAACACGCCGTTCCTGCAGTTTGTTGACGGCAAGGGTGAGATGACCCAGGATACGCCTTACGCAGGCATGTTTGTCAAAAAGGCAGATCCGGAGATCCTCAAGGATCTCGACAAGGAAGGCAAGCTGTTCTCTGCACCGAAATTCGAGCATGAGTATCCGCATTGCTGGCGCTGTGACACACCGCTGATCTACTATGCACGCGAGTCCTGGTTCATCAAGATGACGGCAGTCAAAGATGACCTGATCCGCAACAACAACACCATCAACTGGATCCCCGAGAGCATCGGCAAGGGCCGCTTTGGCGACTGGCTGGAGAACGTGCAGGACTGGGGTATTTCCAGAAACCGTTACTGGGGCACACCGCTGAATATCTGGGTATGTGAGGACTGCGGACACATGCACTCCATCGGCAGCAAGGCCGAGCTGAAGGAAATGTCCGATAACTGTCCGGAGAACATCGAGCTTCACCGGCCATATATCGATGAAGTCACTGTGCGCTGCCCGGAGTGCGGCAAGATCATGCACCGCGTGCCGGAGGTCATCGACTGCTGGTTCGATTCCGGTTCCATGCCCTTTGCACAGCATCACTATCCCTTTGAGAACAAGGAGATATTTGAGGCACAGTTCCCCGCGGAGTTTATCTCCGAGGCTGTCGACCAGACCAGAGGCTGGTTCTATTCCCTTCTGGCGATCTCCACGCTGCTGTTCAACAAGGCTCCGTACAAGAACGTTATCGTTCTGGGCCATGTTCTGGATGAGAACGGCTCCAAGATGAGCAAATCCAAGGGCAATGCGGTCGATCCCTTTGAAGCCCTGGAGACCTACGGCGCAGATGCGATCCGCTGGTATTTCTATATCAACAGTGCCCCGTGGCTGCCGAACCGTTTCCACGGCAAGGCCGTGACCGAGTATTCCCGCCGTTTCATGGGAACCCTCTGGAACACCTATGCCTTCTTCGTGCTGTATGCGGACATCGACTCCTTTGATCCGACCAAGTACAGCCTGGATTACAACAGCCTGTCCGTCATGGACAAGTGGCTGCTGTCCCGCCTGGCCACCACGATCCGCAAGGTCGATGAGGATCTGCAGAACTACCGGATCCCGGAGGCTGCAAGAGCACTGGAAAGCTTTGTCGACGACATGAGCAACTGGTATGTCCGCCGTTCCCGTGAGCGCTTCTGGGCAAAGGGAATGGAACAGGACAAGATCAACGCATATATGACCCTGTACACAGCCCTTGTGGAGTTTTCCAAGGCTGCCGCTCCGATGATCCCCTTCATGACCGAGGATATCTATCAGAATCTGGTCAGAACCGTGGATCCGTCCGCACCGGAAAGCATTCATCTGTGCGATTTCCCGGCGGTCAGAGAGGAGTGGATCGATCCCGAGCTCGAGGAGACGATGAAGGATCTGCTGCAGATCGTTGTCCTTGGCCGTGCTGCAAGAAACGCATCCGGCATCAAGAACAGACAGCCGGTAGCCAGAATGTTTGTAAAGGCTGACTTTACGCTTTCTAACTTCTATACCGAGATCATCGAGGATGAGCTGAATGTACGCAGCGTCGAATTCTCCGACGACATTCGTGTGGAGTATTCCATCAAGCCGCAGCTCAAGACGGTCGGACCGAAGTTCGGCAAGCTGGTGGGCGGCATCCGCAATGCACTTGCCGGCCTTGACGGCGCAGACGCGGTGGAGAGACTGAACGCAGACGGTGAGCTGGTCATCGAGGTGAACGGACAGAGCGTTTCTCTGACCAGGGAGGATCTCCTGATCGAGATCGCCCAGTCTGAGGGCTTTGTCACCCAGGCAGACCAGGGCGTAACCGTCATGCTGGATACCAGACTGACGCCTGAGCTGGTCGAGGAGGGCTTTGTCGCTGAGCTGATCAGCAAGATCCAGACCATGCGTAAGGAAGCTGGCTTTGAGGTCATGGACCGCATCAAAGTCTTTGCCCGCGGAAATGACCGGATCGCAAAGATCCTGCAGGATAACCGTGAAAAGATCGCCAGTGTCGTTCTGGCCGATGATATCGTGATCGGCGAGACCATGGGCTATACAAAGTCCTGGAAGATCAATGCTGAGGAAGTAGAGCTCGGCGTAGAGAAGCAGTAACGAGCAAGGAAAGGAAATTATATCGCATGTTAGACCCGATTTTCAAAAAAGAAGCATTTAAAAAGGAAGTCAGATCCGAGGTCAAGAATCTGTTCCGCACAACGCTGGAGGAGGCCACTCCTCACCAGATCTACCAGGCGGTATGTCTGGTGGTCAAGGATGTCATCATTGACAACTGGATGAAGACCCAGCAGGTCATGAAGGAAGAGGATCCGAAGATCGTCTACTACATGTCCATGGAGTTCCTGACCGGACGGTATCTTGGCAACAATCTTCTGGCGCTTACGGCCTATGATGAAGTCAAGAAGGCACTGCAGGAGCTGGACATCGATCTGAATGCGATCGAGGACGAGGAGCGGGATCCCGCCCTCGGCAACGGCGGTCTTGGCAGACTTGCCGCCTGCTTCCTGGATTCTCTTTCCACCCTTGGATACAGTGCCTATGGATGCGGTATCCGCTATCATTACGGTATGTTCCGCCAGCAGATCCGGGACGGCTATCAGGTCGAGAAGCCGGACAACTGGCTCAAGGATGGCGGCTATCCGTTCGAGCTGAAGCGTCCTGAGTATGCAAAGGAGATCAAGTTCGGCGGTTACGTTGCCGTTGACTATGACGAGAAGACCGGAAGAAACTTCTATCATCAGGAGGGGTATTCCAGCGTTCGCGCCATCCCCTACGATCTGCCGATCGTCGGCTACAACAACAATGTCGTCAACACCCTGCGTATCTGGGATGCAGAGGCTATCAATGATTTCTCACTGGATTCCTTCGACAAGGGTGATTACCACAAGGCGGTCGAGCAGGAGAACCTGGCCCGCACCATTACCGAGGTCCTGTACCCCAACGACAACCACATGGCAGGCAAGGAGCTGCGTCTGAAACAGCAGTATTTCTTCGTATCCGCCAGTGTGCAGACCGCTGTCGAGAAATACATGAGCCATCACGATGACATCCGCAAGCTGCACGAGAAGGCCTGCTTCCATATGAACGATACCCATCCGACACTGGCCGTGCCGGAGCTGATGCGTATCCTTCTGGATGAGCAGGGCCTTGAGTGGGAGGAGGCCTGGGAGGTCGTCACAAAGACCTGTGCCTACACCAACCATACGATCATGAGCGAGGCTCTGGAGAAATGGCCGATCGAGCTGTTCAGCCAGCTGCTTCCCCGTATCTATCAGATCGTCGAGGAGATCAACCGCCGGTTCTGCGACCAGATCCGCCGGCAGTATCCCCAGAACAGCGAGGAGAAGATCCGCAGCATGGCCATCATCTACGACGGTATGGTCCGCATGGCAAACCTTGCCATCGTCGGCGGATTCTCCGTCAATGGTGTTGCAAGACTTCATACCGAGATCCTTAAGAAGCGTGAACTGCACGACTTCTTTGAGATGATGCCGGAGAAGTTCAGCAACAAGACCAACGGCATTACCCAGCGCCGTTTCCTGATGCACGGCAATCCGCTGCTGGCAGCCTGGGTCACCGATCATGTGGGCGGCGAGTGGCCGACCGACCTGATGCAGCTGAATCGTCTGGCGCTTTATGCCAGCGACGAGAAGGCACAGGCGGAATTCATGAACATCAAGTACCAGAACAAGGTCCGCCTGGCAAAATATGTGCTTGAGCACAATGGCATCGAGATCGATCCCCGGTCTATCTTTGATGTACAGGTCAAACGTCTGCATGAGTACAAGAGACAGCTGATGAACATCCTGCACGTGATGTATCTGTACAACAAGGTCAAGACACATCCGGAGCTGCCCTTCTATCCCAGAACCTTCATCTTTGGCGCAAAGGCCAGTGCGGGCTATGAGCGGGCAAAGAAGATCATCAAGCTGATCAACAATGTGGCCGAGGTCATCAACAACGACAAGAGCATCAAAAACAAGATCAAGGTCGTCTTCATCGAGGACTACCGGGTAAGCAACGCAGAGCTGATCTTTGCAGCGACAGATGTATCCGAGCAGATCTCCACCGCCAGCAAGGAGGCGTCCGGAACCAGCAACATGAAGTTCATGCTGAACGGCGCTCTTACCCTGGGCACCATGGACGGCGCAAACGTTGAGATCGTGGAAGAGGTCGGCGAGGAGAACGCCTTTGTCTTCGGCCTTTCCTCTGACCAGGTCATCGATTTTGAGCGCTGGGGCGGCTACGATCCGATGCAGTACTTCAACAATGACGCGGATATCCGTCAGGTCCTGATGCAGCTGATCAACGGGACATTCTCCCACGGCGACATGGAGCTGTTCCGCGACCTCTACAATTCTCTGCTGTATCCGAGCAACGGAAACCGTGCAGACGTATACTTCATCCTTGCTGACTTCAAGTCCTATGCAGCTGCACAGGAAAGAGTCGAGGACAAGTACCGCCGCGAGGCTGAATGGGCGAAGAGCGCGATCCTTAATGTGGCGAAAGCCGGAAAATTCAGCTCCGACCGTACAATTGAGGAATATGTAGAGGATATCTGGCACCTTGACAAAATTGCCGTAAAATAATCTTTATTTTATAACAATTTTGTAATAATATGGTATCAGGGATACTAACGGAAGCAATACGGGAGGTAACACCTTGGATAAAGAGGAATATCATCAGAAATTAGATGAACTGACCGGCTATGTGAGGGAGAAGGATTACGAAAACGCGCTCAGGGTCGTCGAAGAGGTCGACTGGCGGCGCGTAAAGAGCATCAATACCCTGAACATGGTCGCTGACGTTTATGAAGTGAATAAGGATTACGCCAAGACCAAGGAGATCCTTGTGCTTGCACGCAGCCGTGCGTCCATCGGAAGAGGCATTCTGGGACGTCTGGTCGAGGTGTGCCTGAAACTTGGAGAGATCGATGAGGCCGAGCGTTACTTCAGAGAATATTCCAAGGTGGCAAAGAACGACAACAACCTGTGTCTGCTTCAGTATAAGCTGTACAAGGCAAAGAAAGCACCGCTTCAGGCACAGATCGATGTGCTGGAGGACTATAAGGACAGGGAGTACACCGAGCGCTGGGCGTATGAGCTTGCGGCTCTGTATGCAAAGGCCGGCGATACCCGGAAGTGCATCGATACCTGCGATGATCTGATCCTGTGGTTCTCTGAGGGACGTTATGTCAAGAAGGCGATGGAGCTGAAGATGCGCTATGCCCAGCTCTCCCCGTCCCAGCAGAGCATGTATGATAAGATGAAACTGGCCTACAGCCCGGCAGGCGATTCACAGAGTCTGCCCGAGCTGCCGGAGGAGAGCGGTGCCAGCCAGGATGCCAGCGTGCGCGCAAATGCCTGGGTGAACGCAAGAAGAGACCGTACGCAGCCGCTGCCGGCAGTAAAGCCTGCCGAGAAGGAACCCGTTTCCGAGGTCGTCCTTCCGGAGCAGATCGAACTGCCCGAGAGCGAGGAGCCTGAAGAGAAGGCTGAACCGGAGATGGTCCTTGGCGAGGAGCCGAAGGGGGCTGTCCAGGAGGCGGAAGCAGCTGCGACAGAAGCGGCAGAGGATATTGCCAAGGCAGCCGCCGCGACCGCGGCAGGTGTCAGCGCTGCGGCAGGTGATCTCAAGGAAAAGATCGCAAGAAGCTTCCTGTCTGTGTTCGGAAGAGATGACGACGACGAGGACGAGGAGGATATGGTTCCGGAGGAGCCGGAATTCCGCAGAAGCGTTGCGGACACCGGCACCCTTGTGCTGGATGAGCCGGATGAAGGCGTCCTGAAGGTGAGAGATCTGGAAAATGAGGAGCTTTCCCTGGATGCTGTTCCCGGCGACGTTCGTCCGGAAGCAGAGCCCGCAGAGGAAAGCGCTGCCGAGCCGGAAGAGTTCAATCTGGAGAAATTCCTGTCCGAGACGGCAGGATCCTTCTCGGAGGAGATCGCGGCCGGCAATATGGCCAATACGACCGATGAAGCCCCGGCTGCCGAGGGCGAAGTGATCGAGGATATGGAACCGGATGCATCCGAGGATGCACCTGCAGAAGAGCCTTCTGAAACCAGGGAATATCCGGAGATGGAAGCCGGCGAACTGTTTATTCCGGAGATGGACGAGGAGCCCGTAGAAGCTGCCGCCAGCTTTGCTGAAGTGAGCGATGCAGCTGGCTTTGCAGAAGAGGAAGACGAGCCCGTGCCGGAAGCTGAGCCGGAAGCAGAAGAAGAGGCAGCAGTTCCGGAAGAAGATACCTTTGCTGAAGAAGAAGCTGAAGAAGAGCCTGTCCAGGCCGAGGCTGCAGAGGATGAAGCTGCTCCGGAGGAGATTTTGGAGACAGCAGAAGATGAGGCGGATACAGAGGCAGAGGCCGATGCCGATGCACAGGAAGATGTCTCTGAAGATACACCTGAGATGGAACAGGCTGATGAAGCCTCTGAGGAAGCTGCAGAGGAGCCGGCAGAAACGGTCAGAAAGCCTCATTATATCGAAGAGCTTGAGGTACCGGATCCGGAGCCGACGCCCGAAGAGCGCAGGACCCGCACCATCCCGCTCAATCTGCTGGGACAGAATACGGTACCGATCTCCATCGATAAGATCCTCAGCGAGGAGACGCCTGAGGAGAGAAGGATCCGTATCCTGAACAAGGCAAAGCCCACCCGCATGAGCGAGGAGCAGAGAAAGATCTTTACTTACTTTGCCCGCGTACCGGGCATGGACAGCCAGATCCTCGAAGCAATCGGCAGTGTCTATGAGCATGCAGGCGAGAAGACCTCGCTTCACGGCAATATCGCCGTTATGGGTGCTGTGGGCACCGGCAAGTCAAGGCTCTCTGAGGGACTGGTGCTGACGATGTGCCAGGATCTTGGCATGGAGGCAGCAAAGGTAGCCCGCGTCAACGGAGAAAAAATGAACGGGAAGGATCCCGCCAGCATCGTAAATAAGATGGCGGGCGGCTTCCTGATGATCGAGGATGTCAGCCGCATGGAGGAGCAGACGGTCGAGAAGCTCAGCCAGGCAATGGAGTTCCGCACGGACTGCATGATCATGATCATCGAGGATGAGAAGAACAACATGCGTGCCTTCCTGAAGAAATATCCGCAGTTTGCCGCCAAGTTCGACAAGGTGATCTCGATCCCGGTATTTACCAATGACGAGCTGATCACCTTCGCCCGGACCTACGCGACAGAGAATGACTGCAAGATCGATGATATGGCGATCCTGGCTCTGTATACAAGCATCGGCAATAGCCAGACAGAGGAGGAGCCGGTCACCATCTCCAGAGTTAAGGATATGATCGACAAGGCGATCAGCCATGCGACAAAGGGCCGCCGGCCGAGAAAGGGCGGCAAGGACAAGACGATCATCCTCAGAGAGAGGGATTTTGATCTTTCCTGATCAGCGGCAGAAAGAAGAGGACGGGAAGCTTTTTGAAAAGAGAACCGTGGCTGGGAACACCCGGCAGTACAATCGAGATCCTGAACAAATATGGATTTCGCTTTCAGAAAAAATATGGACAGAATTTTCTGGTCGACGGCAATATCCTGGACGGCATCGTCCGGGCAGCCGGGGTAGGACCAGAAGATTCTGTCATGGAAATTGGGCCAGGGATAGGAACCCTGACCCAATATCTGGCTTATGCGGCAAAACAGGTATATGCCGTGGAGATCGACCGCAATCTGATCCCGATCCTGGAGGATACCCTCTCGGACTGGGATAATGTGGAGGTCATTCACAGCGATATCCTGAAGCTGGACCTGGACCGTTTTGTCGAGGAGAGGAACGGAGGAGCGCCCATCAAGGTCGTGGCAAATCTGCCCTATTATATTACGACGCCGATTTTGATGGAGCTGCTGGAAAAGAATCTGCCCATCCAGTCGATCACGGTGATGGTGCAGAAGGAAGTGGCTGACCGGATGCAGGCAGGGCCGGGCAGCAGAGATTACGGCGCGCTGTCTCTGGCTGTACAGTATTATACAGAGCCGGAGATCACGGCGATCGTGCCGCCTGGATGCTTTATTCCGCGGCCAAATGTGGACAGTGCGGTCATCCGGCTGACAAAGCGGACAAACGACAAGATACCGGTACGGGATGAGGAGCTGATGTTCCGGGTCATCCGGGCATCCTTCGCGCAGCGGAGAAAAACAATGATGAACGGCCTTCGCGGCAGCAAGGAACTGAATCTGTCCAGGGAGATGGCAGAAGAAGCGATCCGCCGGGCAGGCTTTCCGGCAAATGTCCGGGGCGAGACACTCACCCTGGAGGAGTTTGCACGTCTGTCAGACGAGATCCTCGATATTGCCGCTGTAGCCCCTTGAACGGAGAAGCAGAAGAAGCTTAGCCACCGCATCCGACGGCTCCCGGTCATAGAAAAAGCCAAAGGGCACGGAGATATCTTCCGCCAGCGGCTTGAGACAGAGAGAAGGATGGGCGATATGCCAGTCCTCTGTGCACAGGATCAGACTGCCTGAGATGGCGGCCATGTTGCAGGCAGAGATCGAGAAGGTATCCGTCTCGATCAGGCGTACATCCTGCACTTCTCCGGAAAACCGTCCGGCAGCCGCCTGAAGGCTGGTGTCGATAGCCGGATCAGGGACGTAGATCGTCTGTCCGGCAAGGTCTGCAAATGTCAGAGCTTTCTTGCGGGCAAGCGTGTGGCTGTGCGGAAGGGCGATCATGCAGGCCGAGCGGTACAGAGCAAAAAACGGAAACCGCTTCTGCAGAGAACCAAAGCCGCAGCAGGCCGGGAAAAGATCGATCTGCTTTCCAAGATCAGAGATAATCTGGCCGCGGTCCATCTCATCGGAGCGGTACTGCACCATTCGAAAGGCATGGTAACGGAGCAGCGGAAGGACCTTCTGGGCCAGACGGGAATCCCGGAAAGGCTCAGAAAGAGATACACCTATACTGACCACGTTTGACTGGTCATCAGAAGCAGTGCGAGCTTTGAGCACTGCTTCATCCATTTTAGAGAGAAGAGCTGTCACGTCATAGTAAAAACATTTTCCGGAGGAAGTCAGCTTTACCCCCTGGGGAGTCCGGTTAAACAGGACAAGTCCCGTCTCTTTTTCCAGGGAATTGATCTGCCGGATCACCGAAGAAGGATTCAGAAACAGATCCCGGCTGGCCTTTTCAAAGCTGCCGAGGTCTGCCACCTTTATGAAGTTGCGCAGCTCAGTAAAATTCATGACAAAATCCTCCAAAAGCTATACTATCATAGAGGAAATCAAGGGCTAATGCTTTATCGGCATGACGAGGCTATTGTTTACGCATAACAAGAGGACGGATCCGGTACGTCACCCCGTTCGGGCTGCATAAATTTCCGAATGGAAATCTTTTTTCTATTGCACTGCAGACAGAATTGGCTTATACTAAATCTTGTATGAGAAGCAAAAAATGCATACAATACATTGTTTGCAGGCTTTCCATGCATGGAGGAGACCCTACCTCCAGGGGAGTATATCATAATAGTGCGCGGGGATCGGTCAAAAGCCGGTCTCCTTTTTTTGTACAAAATGCGACTGCATGATCATAAAATGTGGAAAAAGGCGGAAAAAAGCGGAACAGGGGATCCCTCGGAGAAGCGGCAGACAGATGTGGTCCTGCCCGGCGGGCGAATTGCTTTTGCCATAAGTATACGTCCCGGACGGCGGCCTGGACAAGCAGAAAAACGTGCCGTTTTCGCACCTGTTACACTGGACTAACCGGCAGTCTTTTCGTTAAAATAAAATCAGTAATTATTCTTGTTTTCAGGATATTTACAGAAAGGATGAGACTGATGGCAGCATTGAAACACAGCCGCCAGAGAGATGCAATCAAGAGTAATCTGATGCATCGAAGGGACCATCCCACGGCGGATATGATCTATGCAGATATCCGTAAGGATTACCCCAGCGTCAGCCTCGGAACCGTTTACCGGAATCTTTCCCTTCTCACAGAGATCGGGGAGATCCAGCGTCTGGCATCCACAGACGGAGCCGTTCGCTATGACGGCAACCTGCAGCCCCACGATCATTTTATCTGCACCAGATGCGGAAGAATCGCGGATGTAGAGCCGGCAGACCGGACAGCACTGCGGATGCAGGCCAGGCAGCTTGACGGTATCGTGCAGGACTGCCAGGTGAATTATTACGGACTCTGCGGAGACTGCAAGACGCAAGAGGCGATGTGAACCTCACCGCAGAGCGCTGCACAGAAACCTGCAGACAGAGAATTGAATAGCTAAAAAAAGAAAGGAAGAGCAAACTATGGCAAAATGGAGATGTACCGTATGCGGAACGATCGTTGAGGGAGATACCCCCCCGGAGAAATGCCCGGTATGTAAGGTTCCGGCAGAGAAATTTGTAGAGGTTAAGGAAGAGGGAATGGTCTGGGCTGCTGAGCACGTAGTCGGCATCGCATCTGATGTTCCCGAAGAGATCAAGGAAGGCCTTCGCTCCAACTTCGAGGGCGAGTGCTCTGAGGTCGGTATGTATCTGGCAATGGCCCGCGTCGCTTATCGTGAGGGATATCCGGAGATCGGTCTGTATTGGGAGAAGGCAGCCTATGAGGAGGCTGAGCATGCAGCCAAATTTGCCGAGCTTCTGGGCGAGGTCGTTACTGACAGCACCAAGAAGAATCTGGAGATGCGTGTAGAGGCTGAGTATGGCGCTACCGCCGGCAAAACCGAGCTGGCCAAGAAGGCAAAGACTCTGAACCTTGACGCGATCCATGACACCGTCCATGAGATGGCCCGCG
>DFFG01000022.1 GCA_002368795.1 Eubacterium sp. UBA3782 | reverse complement strand
GTAAATTTTGAGGTTTCAGTGTTATTATTTACTGGTCGCAGCCACCCAATTATCCGTCCTGGCGACAGGGCTCATCAGCACGCGGCCTGTGCCGCGATAGACATTTACCAGGCCCTCCCCGCTGACCGCCGATCCGACGATCGACTTGGTGGACATCTCCACGGTAAACTTCAGGCCGGAAGACCAGCATACCGCCATATCTCCGTCGATGCGAAGTTCATCGTCCTCCAAATCAATTGCAATCAGCTCGTCCTCAGGCACATTGCTCTCAAGCGCTGCAATACCTGTTCCCGAAAGACTCAGATTAAACAATCCTTCATTGCCGAGCGCTGCAGACGAGAGGTTACGCCGGGTCACAATATTCTGGCTGACGGTCCCATCGCACGCATAAAACATTCCGTCTTCTATCGTGATTCCGGATTTCCACTGCGCCACATCCACCAGGATGATGTGTTTATAGGTTGGTTCGAGGACCAGCATTCCGGTGCCTTTATACTCCGGCTTTACAGCGGATTCTTTTGTGACAGCGCCGCGGATCGCCTTGCCAAAGAAATCTCCGATTCCTTTCACGCCGCTTGTCGCCACCACATTGCCGGCCATCCACTGCATGGCGCCGGCCTGGATAACCGCCCTGTTATCCCCGTTCATATTGATAACCAGCTGTCTGCGGCGGACACCCATCTTGCTCATAAAGTACTCCGCCTCCGCATTGCTGAAATTGACGCTGAGGTCCCGGTCATATTCCAGCACGCTGAAGTGCCCCATCATCTTTATGATATGTCTTGTTGCGTTCTCGAGATTTCTTGCCTTCATAGTTTGTCGTTCTCCTTTGTAGTGTATCCCGTGTGCGGCTCCGTCGTGATCTCGATCCGGTCGGGGCGGATGCTGTAGTTTTCGGGTTCTCTTGTCCATTTGAGTTTTACTGTGTCGAGCATATGCGAATACCTCCTTCAGGTTTATGCTTACCAGTATACCGCATTTTCCGCTGAAAATGAGAACACATCCGCATTTTGCGGCAGAATTCTCTTACAATCAGCGCCCCACCCGGCTCCTGCGGTATCGCTCCGGGGTCTCGCCGGTATATTTTTTAAACTGCTGCGTAAAATAGCTCTGGGACGAATAGTTAAGACAGGCCGCAATCTCCGGCAGACTTGTCGCGGTGTGGCGCAGGAGGAACACCGCCTCCTCCATCTTCTCCCTCTGTACATACTCCCCCACGGTCATCCCGACCTCCTTTTGGAAGCGGATCGTGAGACTTCTGCGGCAGAGATTGCAGTATTGGGAAAGTTCTTCCATGCCGAAGGGCTCGTGCAGATGCACGGTGATATAACTCAGAGCCTTCTGCACCACCGGAGATACCTGCTGGGGCAGGCGGCTTTCCGCGACTTTCTCGCAAAAATCCATCGCCATGCCCAGGACAAGCTGATCCATGGCGGCTGGACTTGTCAGGCTGTCCATGCGCTGACAGTAGAGATCGCTGAGCAAAAACGCTGTTTCCTCCGGGAGCCCTCCACGGATAGCGGCTCGGGTAATGAGGGTGGCAAAGCTGATGAAGGAATAGCGTCGCTGGCGCATGGCGTCAGGCGACATCATACCGACACTTCCGCCGGGAGAGGCTGTTATGCGTGGGATCAGCAGATCCGTGCGCCCCAAAGTGATCGCGTCGCAAACACCGTTTTCATAATTGGTTGCAGCGTGCGGATTGGCGAACTCTCGCTGGCGAAAGCGGGCATGACTGAGCTTTTCTGCGCTGTATGGGATCTGACTGACGCTGTCGCTGAAAAGAATATTGTCTTCCGTGAGCAGCTCTTGTGTAACCGCCTGTGTCAGTAGGCACATATGCGATTTAAGCTGAGGTAATGTGACAACAGGGGTGCTCATCAGCATCGTTACAAAGATCTGCAGGTGATCCGGAAGGATCGCTGCGCCGCCAAATTCCAGGAGTTCCTTCTGGCTGTGACGGAAGGGGCTGACCAGGCCTACAATGATAAACAGCTCCGGCTCCGGTTGGATTACACCGACAAAGAAGCCATTGTCGACATAGCTGATCAAGGGGTGCAAAGCATCCCTTTTCTGAAGCTTGAAATCCTCCAGCACCAGAGAGGCAAATTCCGGCCGGACGATCCCGAGAAAGCCTTCCGGCCAGCTTTGAACATAGGTTCCGTTTGGCTTTACAAGTGCCAAAGGAATTGGCATCGCGGTATAAAAACGTGCGCAGATTTCTTTTATCCGTTCCATTTTCATCTCCTCGGTTCCATGTTTTTCTAATAATATCACAAATTTGATAAACGAAACACAAAAGCAATATATTTTCCGGATTTTCTTTGCTATTCTAAATCCAGAATCCAGTGGAATACTTAATAAGGAGTGAATAAAAATGGCAAGAAAACCTCTCGGCATGGATAAGATGGGTATCCAGAAAACAATGCGCTTCGGCGATTACCTGGCGGACGGCGGCGGCCAGTTCGCCCTCAACGGCATCAGTGGTCTGATCAGTGCGATCACCTACTTCTACACAGACAAGGTCGGCGTGTCCGCCCTGATGGCGGCAAACGTGCTGTTGGCGGCAAAGGTCTGCGACGCCTTCACCGACCTGATCATGGGCAAGATCCTGGACAACGGCAAGAGTCCCAAGGGCAAGTGCCGCCCCTGGTTCCTGCGGATGGCCATCCCGGCCCTCATTGCCATCGTGGCGCTCTTCACCGTACCCAAGGGTCTGAGCGGCTTCGGCCTGGCGGCCTATCTGTTCCTCACCAATATCTTTGCCACCGCCATTGTCTCCACCGCCATTGCCATCCCCTATGGTGCCATCATGGTCATGCGCACCAAGAGCATTGAGGAACGCAACACCATGGGCATTTTCCGCGCAGCCATGGGCTATATCATCGGCATGATCATCGCCATCGCTCTGGTGCCCATCACCAACGCCCTCGGCCCCAACGGTGTGGCGGATCAGGCGGCCTACATCAAGTTTGCGGTGGTCGTCGGCGTACTGAGCGCGATCTTCCTCTACATCCTCTACAAGAAGAGCAAGGAGACCGCGGCCATGGAGGAGAAGCCGGACGACGGCTTGCCCTTCATGGATGCCATCGGCAA
>DFFG01000016.1 GCA_002368795.1 Eubacterium sp. UBA3782 | reverse complement strand
GCGATGGTGATGCGCTCCGGGTCGCCGCCGAAAGCCTCCACGTTGTCATGGATCCAGTTGAGGGCCAGGATCTGATCGCTCAGACCGCAGTTGGAATCGAAATCGTCGCAGCCGGGATAGGTGGTGAAGTCATAGAAGCCGAGGATATTGGTGCGATAGTTGAAGGAGAAAAACAGGATATCGTCCTTCACAAAGGCCTCGCCGGTATACATCTCGTCAGAGGAGTAGCCGGTGTTGTAGCCGCCGCCGTAGATCCAGACAAAAACCGGCAGCTTCTCGCCCGTCAGCGGACGCTGGACGTTGACCGTCAGGCAGTCCTCAGAGCCCATGACCTGGCCATTGTTGTACTGGACAGGCGCGCTGCCATAGTCCTTTGCGTCATAAACGCCTTCCCAGGGGGTAATGGGCACCGAGCGCTTGAAGCGCAGCGGTCCCACAGGAGGATCCGCATAGGGGATGCCGAGGTAGTCGATCCGCCCGTCGCGCTCATAGCCGCGCACGACGCCGGAGGTGGTTTTTACCAGATGTTCTGCCATGATCTTATGCCTCCCTTTTTGCCAGTCTCTTTCCAATTTCGTTCAAATCGGCAGTACTGCCGGTCAATTCCTGAATAGCGAGGGCGCGTGCCCGGGGCAGGCAGCCCGCCTCCGGATCGGTGAAGAGGCCGAAGTAGACCTCCGTCAGCCCACCGATCTGGTTTTGCTCGATGCCGCCGCGCCGCAGCATGGCGTTTTCGTTCAAGAGCCGGAAGTTGTGCAGCGTGCGCACATAGGGCAGCTCCCGCGCGATTTCCAGCATCTTTTTGTTGTACACGGCATAACGCTGCTCCCACTCTGGATTCCCGCAATCCGTGAAACCGGACTCAGTCAGCAGCACCTGCTTGTGCCCATCGCCGTATTTTTTCATGACCTTGTATGCCGCATCATTGTAGCTGCGCCAGAGCTGATCCGGCTCGTCCACATCCAGAAACAGGTCAGCATCCGGCACGTCCCGGTTGGTGAACACATAGGGATGCCAGGCGACAAGATCGAAATAATCGTCTGTATTCGACGACCAGAATTCTCCGCTCTTGATGCGGGAGTAGACCTTATCCAGCGTCCAGGCCACGCCGTACATCACCGGCAGCCAGTCCGGCATGTCCCCGCCCAGACCGGGCGTGGAAAGTGCCGGAGAGAAGGACGCGACCTTCGCTTTGGGATTGCCCCGGCGGACGCCGCGCGCGGCAAAGTACATCATGTCCACCGCAATGTCCATCTTCTCATCCGCCGTAAAGGGCTGGGACATATCCGAGTCCAGAAAGCCGTCCGGGTGCAGAAAGGCGTTGAGGTTCCACTCGTTGCCCACTTCCCAGATCGCCACCTGTGGGAAGAGGCGTGCCATCGTAAACCAGCTCTGCTCCAGCATGTCCAGCGTCTGCCTGTACAGGCTTCCCTCGCGCAGATCGCGCTTCGGCATGGCGTGGCCCTTTTGCTGTCTGCAGCCGTCCGGAAGGAACCACTCGTGGCTCATACCGGTGACTTCAAGATCCAGTTCGGAGGCCCGATCCAGCAAGCGCCTGTGGCGTTCAACTTCCTCTGCGTCGGGAGTCGTCGGGTCACGCAGGATTTCTGTAATGTGCATCCAGCTGCGGTACGCGCCGCAGCCCAGACCTTTGACCAGATCGAGATACGCCGCCGCGTCGATCCCCTGATCCCGCTGCCGCTGAATGAGGGGTTCGCCGACTCCGTAAAAACGATTGTCCATGTGCGCCTCCTATCCTAATAAAAGAACTTCCTTGCCTTCATTGTAAAGGAAAGGAAGTTATAATGCTATCCTTATTTTGCTATTTTTGTTCTTTGTTTGAGACAATTCGCCTCACTGCTTCCGGATCTCCGCCGATTGAAAGATGAAGTTCTCCGTTTGTACGCTTCCAACATACCTGCAGATCGCCCTTTGGCGTATGGACGGTTCCGGAAGCTTCGGTCAGCTTCGCCGGATGGGGACATACTTCGATCGTCTCATATCCCGGCGCGGCAGGACGCACACCCAGGATGGCGGAGGGCAGCTCATAGAGCGCCAGAGAACCCCAGGCGTGGCACTCGGAGCGGGCATAGCTCCCCGGCGATTCCACACAGGTCGTACAGCCGTTTTGCACCATTTCCCGCCAGATGTTCCAGTATTCCTCCGTATATTCGTACAGATCCACCTGCTCCAGCGCGCGGAACAGGTAAAAGCACATGGCCACGGTGCACTGGGTGATCGTCCGATCCCCCACCGTGCGCAGCAGGTTTCTCCGCCCTTCCGCCTCTGTCAGGGTTCCGGTCAGCACGCCGAAGACCTGCGCGTGCTGGCTGATCTCCGTCCTGCCCAGTCCATCGGTAAGCATGCCGCTTTCATCCATGCAGTTTTGGCGGATCGCAAGGCGAAGGGTCTCTGCCTGATGGCGCCAGTCAACGGCCTGTGCCGTCTCTCCGATCCAGTCTGCCAGTTCCGACGCTTTCTGCAGTCCATACAGCCAGAGGAGGCTTTCCATGGTGATCGGACCGTAGAGCCCCGCTGTCGGCATCCCGGAAGTGGGCATCCACTCCGCCGCCCAGTCGATGAAGGACCAGAGCGGCGCTTTCCCGTTCACACCGCCGACCTTGTCCAGCAGTCCGGCCTCTGTGCAGCGGCCTTTGAAATAGTTGAGGATCCGCGTCACCGTCAGGAGATAGCGCCGGATCAGATCCCGGTCTCCGAAATACATCATGTGGTCGTGAAGGATCAGGATGAAATAGATCGAAAAGCCGGGGATCACATTGGCGTTCTTATTGGGATAACAGGCGTTGAGCAGCCCCTCCGGCCGCTGGGAGCGGCTGAAATCATCGATGGCCTGCCGCGCCAGCCGATCATCCCCGGAAACGGCGTAAGTGTACAGGATCTCGGAACGGGTGTCCTGAACATACTGCAGCTGCTCATAGAAGGGGCAGTCCATATAGGTGTCGTGCATGCATCTGCGCAGAGTCCGCAGGCTGATGTCCCAGATCGGCGCAAAGCTCGGATCGGAGGTCGTGACAGAGGTCCTGACCTCCAGGGGATAGCCGGTCTCCTCATAGCTGAGATCTTCCAGCGTCAGCGGCTCGTCCGCGGTCTGCACGGTGACACGAAGGAAGCGGAAGGTTCGAAACCAGAAGGGCTCATAGCGCTCGCCGTCAAAGCCGCCAACGGTGTAGCGGTCCGCATAGCCCTCCAGATGGCCGTTCACGCTGTCGAGGCGATTGCCTTTCCCCTCCGGCAGCACGTAACACTCGCTGTACAGAAGCTCGATCTCCGCGGCCTTTCCACCGCTGAGGGCGAGCTGCAGGAAGGCGCACATTTCCTCTCCTGCGTCAAGGACAAAGCTGTGCCTGCTGTGGGCCGGGATCGTCCGGACAGGGAGCGTAAAGCGGCGGGGCTTTCTCTCCATCTGGGGGATCGCACGCTGCCGCAGCTTTTCCCCGCGCAGCACCGTCGGCACCTCGTCAGGCGCACAGACCGCGGCAAGTTCCCAGCTGCCGTCATCAAAACCTGGCTCCCGCCAGCGCGCGCAGGCGGGATCGCCCTGTGCGATCTCGTGGATATGCAGCGGTGAGAAGCCCTCCTCCTCGGGCGGGAAGGCTGTATGCTGGTCAATCCGGCAACGCCAGCCCTCGGCCTCGACGCCTTCCACATACAGGCCATGGAGTCCTGCCGTGAACAGGCCGTGGTTGCTGTTCCAGGGGTCCCGGCTGAGGCAGAGCAGCTCCGCTGCCAGGCTGTTCTTTCCGATCTTGAGATAGGGGGCAAGGTCGATCGTGTCCGAAAAGCGCAGCTGATCATCCCCCTTGCAGGGGCCGACCTGAATCAAGCTTCCGTTGCAGCTCAGCTTATACCGGGAATCGGCCGAAACGGTCAGCATCAAATGCTCCGGCACTTCGGCAAGCTCCAGCGTCTTGCGAAAATAACAGAGATGAGTTTTTCCCGTCAGCTCGGGCGTCCGGGCTGACGCGCGGATCCACTGTCCCTTTTCTTCCGGCATCATAGTCTGCCTCCTCTTGTATTTCGCATGCATCATATCACGGATAGAAGAAGATTGATATCCTTTTCTTGTATTTTTTGTTTTTATTTTTTCGTTCCTGTGATAGAATGAAGAAAAAGAACGCAGAACAGGGAGGGCCTGCTCATGGCTGAAAACCACATCCGGATGCTTTGCTCGGTGATCAAAGTCGATCTTGTCTATGAAGCGCCGGACGGCAGTCTGGTCGCGTTCTTTGACAGCGTTCAGGACAGTCCGCTCATGCAGTCGGTCCCGCTGCGGGACATGCTGCGCACCGGGATCGCCGGTCAGAAAGCCCCCTATCTGAACAAAGAGAAAAACGGCGTTTTCTTTGCGGCGCTTCACGCCGGTGAGGGCTATCTGTACATGGGACCCATGTGCAGCGAAAAGCGCAGCGCAATGAAACGCCGTCAATTATACGAAAGCTATGGCATCGACGCATCCAGCGCCCGCAGCCTTCCCAGCTTTTCGCTTTCGGAGATCCGGAACATGATCCTGCTGACAAACTCCGCACTCAAAAACGGGAATCTGGAAAATGAAGAACTGATGCATCTCAACCAGATCATCAGCGTGGGGGAAAAGAACTTCTACACAGAGCAGGTCAGCTTTGTGCTGAAGGAAGAGGCGGAGAATGACGACATCGCCTTCCGCCACAGCTATTACGAGGAAAGGCTTCTAATGCAGGCCATCCGGGAGGGACGCGCGGAGGACGCGATCCGTCTGGCTGAAAACATGGATCGGGATACCGGTCGGCTCTCTGCCGCGGAGTATGGACACTGGCGGAATCTGGCGATCATCGGCATTTCACTCTGTACCCGCGCCGCGATCGAAGGCGGGATCTCCCCGGAGGAGGGCTATCGTCTGAGCGGGTACTACATTCAGAAATGCGACACCACCCAGGATCCCGCGCATTTGCTCCATTATCGGAACCGGGCCATTGAAGAGCTGACGGTCCGGGTGCGGCAGCATTTGGAGAAGCCCCGCGGCTCAGGCCATGTGGAGCGCTGCAAGGACTATGTGCGCAAGCACTACCGGGAGAAGATCTATCTGGAGGATGTGGCCGAGGCGCTGGGGATCAGCCCGACCTATCTTTCGAAGCTCTTTAAAAAGGAGACCGGCCAATGTCTGCAAGATTACATCAATGAGGAGCGTGTATTCCGGGCGGCAAATCTTCTGATCTATTCCAGACTATCCCTGCCGGAGATCGCCGAGTATGTGCACTTTCCGAATCAGAGCTATTTCGGAAAGATCTTTAAGCAGGTCAAGCATATGACGCCGAAAGAATACCGTGACCGTTATACCCCAACCGAGGTAACGGAGGAGAGACTATGAGCATGACGCAATACGAATGGTTCGAACTTGTCTTTTCGTCAGCCGAGCCGAAGGGATCGTTTGTGCAGATCCCGCTTCATGCCGCCATCGAAAAGGACGGCAGGACCTGGAATGTGGATGGCTTTTATTCTGGGAAGGGCTGTTACAGGCTCCGTTTTCTTCCGGAGCAGGCAGGCGTTTACCGGTATCACGTCTACGGCTGCGTGGAAGCGGAAGGCAGCTTTTCGGTTGAGCCGGCTGAGCCGGATTCCCACGGGATTGTCCGTACAGCGGGCACCCGTTTCGTTTTTTTGTTGATACCTTATCCAAGCAACAAAAAAAGCAAATACAAGAAAAATCCTCGATTTCTTGCGAAATCGAGGATTTTTGGTCCGAGTGACTGGATTTGAACCAGCGGCCTCTTGAACCCCATTCAAGCGCGCTACCATCTGCGCTACACCCGGGTCTACTCAGAAGAAGCTTCGCAAGCCCCTCCTGTATCTGAAAGCAAAGCCCTTGGCCTTGCCGCCCGATTATATTAGCACAAACGTGCGGCAAGGTCAAGCATAAATTTTACTTTTTTTCTATTTTTTTGGAATCCCTTTCCAACTGCCCGGTCACTCCGTAAAATGGATGTGATTGTCGATGTGGTCCTGGCAGAAGCAGTGATAGCCGGCGCAGCGGGAGCAGTAGCGAAACTCCAGTTCCGGGTTGGACACGTCCGTCCGCCCGCAGACGGAGCATTTGTGCTTGTAAAGCTCCCCTCTCTGTTCCCTGCGGATCCGCGCGCTTTCACGCCGGAAGTTCACCGTGGCGGCGCTGGCCTTCCTCGGGCGGCGGTTCCAAAGCTCGCCGCCGAAGAAAATGAAGTAGTTGAGCAGCGCCACCAGGGGCAGCAGGTTCTCCGGGAACCAGGCAAAGCCGCTCACCACCGCATAGGCGAAGAACAGCGCGTCCACGATGGCAAGCCATTTCATTTTCACCGGGATCAGCATGAAGAGCATCACCTGCATCTCCGGGAACAGTGTG
>DFFG01000066.1 GCA_002368795.1 Eubacterium sp. UBA3782 | reverse complement strand
CGTCCGGCTGCCGCACCGCCCATCAGGTTGGGGTAGCTTCCGGCGAAGTAGTTTCCGGAGCAGTCGCCTACGACATAGAGGCCCTCGATCGGGCTCCCGTCGGCGCGAATTGCATGCAGATTGTCATCGATCTGGATGCCGTCCATGGTGCAGATAAAGTAGCCGCCGCACTGGCGTGTGCCGAAGTAAGGCGCTGTATCCAGCGTGGAGAGCCGGTAGCTTTCCTTTCCAAAATCCTCGTCGACTCCTTTCGCCGCCAGTTCGTTGTAACGTTCAACCGTCGCCTTAAACGTATCCACGGGGATATTCAGCTTCTCGGCGAGTTCCTCGATGCTGTCGGCACGGACAATATAGCCCTGGGCCTCCAGATCGGCGTTCATGCCGACGATCATCTCCATCGGAAAGACCGGGGCCGTTCCGTTCTCATGCGGATACAGCCGGCTGCAGCCATGGGTGGCAAAGCGTTCAATGTCTTCGGTATACTTGCTGTCCCAGACGTCAACAAAGGTGTGTCCGGGCTGACCGGAGGCAGAATGCAGAACATAGTCGTAGGGCTGATATTCACACATGAACCGCTCCCCGCGAAGGTTGACCTTCAGGAAGGGCTGGCTTCCCATCCAGAACCAGGCACCGGGCACGCTCTGCCCCGGAAGTCCGATCTCGTCCGGCTTAATGCAGGCCCGGTCAAAGATCATCGAGGTGTGGACCGTGTCCATAATCGCTCCCGCCCAGAGGCAGGCCTTGATCCCGTCGCCTCTGGATCCGGCCTTGTTGAAGTTGACGCCGATCATTTCCTGGGTATGAGGCTGCAGAGCCGCCATCATATCGGCGTTCATTCCGTAGCCGCCGGTGGCAACAATCACACCCTTTGCCGCCTTATAACGCACGTATTCCCCGGCTGCATTTGTCGCGATGATGCCGCAGACTCTCTCGCCATCCTTTTCCAGTTTCACCATTGTGGTTTCATAGTCGATCTGCAGACCTTTTGCCACAGCATAATCGAACACCTTGTCCATGGTGAGCTGCTCATAATACTCGGCGGTGTACTGAGTAGAGTGTCCCACATCCAGAAATTCATAATTGGAGGGAAGCGAGTGATCATCAATCTCATGGCGGAATTCCATGCCGCCCTCAGCCAGACGGTCAGTGAACCAGTCGATGGTCTCTCCGCTGTTGTCCGCCCAGAGCTTGGCAAGGCTGCGGCGGGTGTAACCCTGGCTCCAGTTGCAGAGGTGGTTGATCGCTGTGGTCTTATCCACATCGTCCCCGTCTTCCTTCTGCTCGCGGGAACCGCAGGCTGCAAGTGTGTCGCGGATGCCGCTCGCCATATCATGGGAGAAGCGCTCGATCAGGATGGTCCTGACCCCTTCCTCCGCTGCCGAGGCGGCCGCAAAGGTGCCGGCCGTGCCCGCGCCGATGACCAGCACGTCACACTCATACTCGGCCGTAATCTCGTTTTCCGCGACCACGGGCTCTTCGCCGAGCCAGTCATTGTTCGGTGCAGGTGTGCTGTTGTCTTCAATGATCACTTCCGTACCGGTAGCCTGGGCAACGCAGGCCGCAGCCGCCTTCCGAATGGCCGCGCTGGTCGTGCTGGCTCCCGTGACGGCATCGATTTCGTAACCCTGCGCATCCAGGATAGCCTGCTCCATGGTCTCGCCGATGGCCGCGCCGATGCCGGCGGTCTCTCCGGACACATCGATCTTGACGTCGGTAATCGCATCCGCGTCAAAGGTCATCGTGACCGTGACTTCACTCTCCATGCCCCGTGCCGTTGCGCTGTAAGTGCCCGGGGTGTACATACCGGCAGCAGCTTTGACCCCTTTTGCGTTCAGACCTGCTCCGAACAGTGCAACCCCGGCCGCAGTGGCAAGAGATCCCCTCAGAAACTGACGACGGGAAAGTTCATTTGACATATTGATCGCTCCTTTTCTTTTATATACAAGATCAGCTGTTATCATTTTACCCTATTTACAAGCAGCGGGAAAGAGTGTAAAATCTTGCATATACCGCAAGCTCAGCTTGCTTTATGAGGTGATCGGTATGACCCTGCAGCAACTGATGGTCTTCCTCTCTGTGTGCGAGGAGCTCAATTACTCCCGCGCTGCAAGCCATGTCTATATGACCCGGCAGGCCGTCAGGCAGAATATTGCGGAGCTTGAGAAAGAATGCCGCGGAGCTCTGTTTCAAAACTCCTGCAATCACCTCTCCCTGACCGAAAAAGGACAGCTGCTGCGGGACAAGGCGCTTCCTCTCATGGAAGCCTATCGGGACTTGCAGCATTCCATGATCGCCGATATCCGCCTGGAACATCCTATACGCTTAGGCATCAGTGCTTCCACGGTGCCGGACTATCTTCCCGGTCTTCAAAGCCACCTGGATTCCTTTTCTCAGCTTTATCCAAACCTGCCGGTTGATGCGATACGAATAGAGAACGACGAAGCCGGCCCCGCGCTGGTGTCAAAAGCCTTTGAAGCCGCGATTGTGCTCGATCTGGGAAGCAATTATCCAGGAGTCCAGAGAACGGAGCTGACGTCCCATCCCGCTGCGGTTCTGGTCGGCCGAACTCATCCCTTGTTTTCGCGTCCAAGAATCAGCCTGTCAGACTTGAATCAGGGCATCTTCTATCTGCCGGGGCACGGTCCGGAGTTCTCTCCCCTGTTCGAAGCCGCAGATGCCTGCGGCGCCGAAATTGATTTCACGATCATGCCGAGTTTCTATCAGGTTCTCTATCACATCAATGATTTTGGAGGCGCCGCGCTGAATCGTTACAACAAAGGGGACCATTATGACGCCATAGCCGTCCGAAACATTCCGTTAGAGGGTGTTCCGCCTCTGTGCAGCAGCTTCCTTTCTGTGGAAGCCGAGCCCACCTCTCCTGTCCTTCTCCTCCGCGACTGGCTGATCAAAAAGATTCAGAGGAAGGACTCCGTTCTGTGACGAACCGAAGGCCGTCTCGGCATCCGACGGCAATACAAAAAAACGCAGACCCTTGAGAAACCTGCTTCTCTTGGGTCTGCTCTTTGTCTGCTTCTACCGCAAAGCGTCTTTCATGCTTCTGACATACT
>DFFG01000041.1:6580-6886 GCA_002368795.1 Eubacterium sp. UBA3782 | reverse complement strand
CGGCGATCCTGCTCCTGCTCAGTCTCATCCAGATCTCTCCCGTCAAGCTCGACCCCTGGGACAGGATATTTGCATGGGTCGGAGGCAAGCTGAACGGGAACCTGCAGAAGCAGGTCAGGGAGATCTGGATCAACATGCACCGGCAGGCCATCCTGCAGTTCGCCAGGGAGTGCCGGGCCGGCCAGGAGCATTCAGAGGAAGAATGGAGCCATGTGCTGAACGTAGCCGACGAGTATGAACAGTACTGCCAGAAAAAGAGTGTCATCAACGGAGTCGTGAAACAGGATACGCTGTACATCAGACAGC
>DFFG01000041.1:0-6483 GCA_002368795.1 Eubacterium sp. UBA3782 | reverse complement strand
ACCGGATCGGGTGAAGAAGGAGGAAACATGGATAAGGAAACTATCATCAGGAAACTGACAAGCAGGAAGCTGTGGACAGCGGTCGCGTCCTTCGTGGCCCTGCTCATTGTCGCGGCAGGCCATACGGAGAGCGAGGCGGCCCAGATGACCGCCATCATCATGGCTGGAGCGTCCGTTATCGCTTATATCGTAGGCGAGGGACTGGTGGATGCCGCAAGAGGGGAAGGCGGTGAGACAGATGAGTAAGCAGGACTTTATTACAAAGATCGCCGGCTATATCCAGAAGATCGCTCCGGAATACGACATCAGGGTGAACAGCCCTGTCATCGCCCAGGCGATCCTGGAGTCAGCCTTCGGGGAATCCAAGCTGTCCGCAGTCTACCATAACTATTTTGGCCTGAAATGCGGCACTGTCTGGACCGGGAAGAGCGTCAACATGAAGACGCAAGAGGAATATACGCCCGGGACAAAGACCACCATCCGGGACAATTTCCGTGTCTATGGATCGATGGAGGAAGGCGTCCGGGGGTACTTCGAGTTCATCCAGATGACCAGATACTGGAACCTGAAGGGCATCACGGATCCGCAGAAATATCTGGAGACCATCATCAAAGACGGCTATGCGACATCATCCACCTATGTGAAGAACTGCATGGCCCTGATCAGAGAATACGGCCTGACAAGATATGATACAGGGCAGGCTTCGGCAGAGACAGAAGTTAAGAAAAGGACCGCCACTGACTATCTGGCAGTATGGCATTCCTGGCTCGGCTGGTCAGAGTCCAATGGGAGGCACAGGCAGATCATCGATCTCTATAACAGCCATGAACCGCTGGCCCAGGGCTATAAAGTCAAATACTCCGATCAGTGGTGCGACGTCACTGTATCGGCAGCAGCCATCAAGGCCGGCATGGCCGACCTGATCGGCACCGAGTGCGGCGTCGAAAGGCATGTGCAGATCTTCAAGGAAAAGGGCATCTGGATCGAAGATGGGACCATCACGCCGGAGCCCGGATACATCATCGTCTTCAACTGGGGAAAGGATTCTCAGCCGAACGACGGGTTCTCCGACCACATAGGCGTGGTCGATTCCGTAAAGAACGGAACCATCACCTGCATCGAAGGCAACCGGAACGACGCAGTCAGTTACAGGTCCATTCCGGTCGGATGGGGCTATATCAGAGGATATGCGGCTCCGAAGTATGACAAGGGCGGTGCAGTTCCCGCCGCTTCCGGAGGAGCTCCCAGTAAGGAAGTCAAATGCAAAGGACAGGTGACGGCCAGCATCCTTAACGTCAGGAGCTGGGCGGGTATCGAGTATCCCAACATCAAGAGCATTCCGTATCTGAAGTACGGGACGACCGTTGAGATCTGTGACACAGTGAAAGCAGCAGGCGGGTCCGACTGGTATTACATCCTGATCGATGGACGGATCTACGGATTCGTGAGCGCTGATTATATAAGGAAGATCTAAAGCCTGGGAAAGATCCCGGGCTTTTTTATTGGGGGGAATTATGGGAAAGACATATTTACAGAGGTCCGCGGAGAACGCGGAGAAAGTATACAGGAAGATCGTGGAGCTTAGGTGCGTCCATGAGGGCGCCCAGAAGGATATCCGAACCTATGACCAGATGGTCTCCAAGAAGGCCATCAGCTGCTCCAGGGGCGTCTCCATCATCCTGCAGCTTTCCGGCTGCCTGGATAAGGGGAAGCTGATCGGTCATACCAGCGCCACGAAGAATGACGGCGCGAATAAGAAGAAGCGGAGCGATATCATGTATGGTGAAGCTAACCTCAAGCATTGCAGGGTCTACGACGTTAACTGCATGCTCTCGCAGCTTCCGGCGAGGTTCATCAAGACCGGAGTGGTTATGATCCAGAACAGCAACATCTTCGTCTGTGACGGCAGGCACAGTGACGGCAAGATCTGGTTCTGGTCCACCAACGGGGAGAACATGTCGAAGTTATCCGATGGCAAGTCACACTATTGCAATTACGGAGGGATCCACCGTACCAACGGATACCCGGCCGGCGCCAAGATCAGGGTGGTCATTGTACCGGATGGCATGACGGACACCCATCTGGCGGTCGAGTGCTTCTTAGGGCTCCATGGCAACGGGGCCGCCAGGAAGAAGGACCTGGGCTCCGATTACAGTGCGGTCCAGAAGATCGTCAACGATCTGGCCAAGGATGAGAAGAAGCTCCTGTGGGCCATGGCCGACTATGTCCTGAACGACTATGCCGGGAACGGTCAGGCGCGCATCGACCTGCTGAAGGAATACTACGAACCGGTCCAGGAGCTCGTGAACAGGGCGGTTGAAGCAGCGCATCAGATCTGCTCGAAGGACAATCCTTACGGCAACGGGGACGAGCGGATCCGGAAGCTGACGGAGGCCGGCTTGGACTATGACGTGGTCCAGGGCTATATCAACCGGAACATCGATACGCTCATTAAGAAATGAGCTTATGGCCTGCGGGGACGTTTCCCTGCAGGCCTTTTTTATGCGAAAATCACAAAAGCTGAGGATTTCGTATTTTCTTTTCTAAACTGCTCTCAGATATGTTAATATCGCACCGACAAGGCCAGAGGGCAGGACCGGAAAAAGGCCTGCTCTGCGGTAAGCGGGGAGGACATGAACGTGGACAGGATCAGTATTTCTGAAAGCAGGGACCGATTAAGATACGCATGCGAAGATCTTAAGGCCCTGAGATCGATCGTGCAGGTAGTTGAAGCCCAGAAAGACTGGCCCAATGAGCGTGAAATGCTCATGGTGGCAGCACGGTCACTTGTTCCGATCATTGAGGACTTACAGGGATGTATAGATTCCATAAGTGCAGAACTGGAGGAGGAAGGTGATGTTTGAAGAAATGGATATGGAGATGCTCAGGCAGTCTCCATACAAGATAATCCGAATGAACCATCACGATGCGACAATCCACAGTGACCGGACAGGGCATGACTGGGCGATAGTGTCTAATTATGAAACACCGGGATGCTATCTGCTGCACCGGCATTCGGCAAGGTATCCGTACCACCGGCAGAAAGGGACATTCAGGAACATGAAAGAGGCGCTCGATTACATCGACAGCCATGAGGACTGGTCCACAACTGAACACTGAACAATGCCTTCGGCGGCCTGCATCCTGCGGGCCGTTATTTTTTTTGTCCGCCGTTTGGAATCCGGGCATGTTTTTGGGGGAGTAAGGACAGAGGGATGGATACGTTCCTCGGAAGGGAGAACGAGACTATGAAAGTGACAAGAATCACGACCCCGGCTGAAATCCCCGTGCCCGCCGTCCGCCGGATATCCGAGAGGCAGCTGCATGATGAGATCAACTATCACCGGGCCGAGAAGCTGACAAAAAAGATGCTGGAAAAGGGGCTCATCACCGCTGACGAATGTGACAAAATCCTGGCTGAAACCCGCAGGATCTTTGTGCCGGTTTTAGCGGAGATACTGTAAGAAATGACTTGAATAGTTCCCGATACTATTGGAACATCGGACTACGAACGGAGGTGAGACCATGAAAACGATAATGAAGATCGAACCAATCAGAAACAGGCCCGGTAAGGCAAGAACAAGGGTCGCCGCTTACTGCAGGGTCTCGACCGGAACAGACGAGCAGCTTGTCAGCCTGGAGACGCAGAAAAGCCACTACGAAGAGCTCATAAACGCCAATCCGGACTGGGAGTTCGCAGGTCTTTACTACGACGAGGGCATCAGCGGCACCGGCAAGGAGAAGCGGCCTGCGCTGAAACGGATGATCGCAGACTGTAAGGACGGTAAGATCGACAGGATCCTGGTCAAGTCATTGTCAAGGTTTGCCCGCAACACTGCGGACTGCCTGGAACTGACCAGAAAGCTGCTCGACCTCGAGGTAGCGATCTACTTTGAAAAAGAGAACCTCGACACCGGATCGATGGAGTCGGAGCTTCTGCTCTCGATCATGAGCAGCCTTGCGGAAAGTGAGTCCGTTTCCATGTCTGAGAATATCAAGTGGGGCGCCCGCCACCGCTTCGAGAACGGGACATTCAAGATCGGCTACCCGCCCTACGGGTACAGCTCAAAGGACGGCGAGTTTACCATCAATGAGGATGAAGCGAAGTGGGTGCGCTGGATCTTTTCGGAGGCACTGAACGGGAAAGCCAGCAACGCGATCGCGAAACAGCTTAATGACCTGAAAGTCCCGTCAAGGCGCAGCGGCCATTGGGCCCCGACAACGATCCGGCACATCCTCACGAACGAGAAATACGTCGGAGCCTGCCTGTTCCAGAAGACCTACACTGATTTCCGGTTCAAAAGGCACACCAACTACGGTGAAGAGGACCAGTTCTTCATCGAGGGGCATCACGCCGCCATCATTTCCCAGGAAGACTTCGATGCGGTCGGGGAACTGCTGGAGCAGCGGGCGCATGAGAAAGGGAGCAATAAGGTCAAGGGCCGGAACCACAGGAGGTACCCCTTTTCCGGGAAGCTCATCTGCGGGGAGTGCGGCGGCAGGTTCAAGCGGCACATCAATACGACAGGAAGCCAATGCTATCCAGTCTGGGTCTGCGTCCGGCACCTTAAGGACTTGGACAGCTGTTCCATGAAGTCCGTCAGGGAAAGCGACCTGGAGTACGCGTTTATGACGATGATGAACAAGCTGATTTTTGCGAAGGAGGAGGTCCTGCATGCGCTGCTCGACCGTGTCCGGGGTGAGACCTATAAAAACAACCTGCAGCGGATCGAGGAAATCGACCGGAAGCTGAAAAAGAACGCGGAATATGTCCGGACACTGACGACGATCATGTCGAGAGGTTACATTGAGCCGGCGCTTTTCAAAAAGGAAAGCAACGGGCTTTCCGCGGAAGCGGATATGCTGGCGGAAGAGAAGGATCGGCTGATCAGGGCGGTAACAGGCAACGTCCAGAAAACGGACGAGCTGGGCAGCCTTGTAAAGTATGCCGATAAGGCGGAGCCGGCCGGTTCCTTTGACGGAGACCTTGTCGCGCGGTTCCTGGACCATGCGACCATTCACTCCCGGACAGAAGTAACCTTCCATCTGAAATGCGGCCTGAGCCTGAAGGAAAGGATGTGAAAAAGTGAGACAGGGACACACACCATTTGGATACCGGATCACAGAAGGAAAAGCGGTCATCTGCCGGGAAGAAGCGGAACAGATACGGAAAGCCTACACCTGCTACCTTAGCGGCCTTTCCCTGAGGAACGTTGCCAAAGAAACGGGGCTTGCAATGAAGCACGCATCAATCAAACGGCTCCTGCAGAACAGGCACTACCTGGGTGATGATTATTACCCGGCGGTCATCGACCGCGAGACCTTCGACGCCGCTGAGGCGGAACGGAAACGCCGCTCGGCTGCATTGGGAAGGGACGATCTTCCTAAGAAAGAGATATGCGCAAGGGCGCCACTGACAAGGTTCCGGATGGCAAACACGGACCAGGTCTGCAGCGATCCTTTTGAGCAAGCGCAGCATATTTACAGCCTGATCGAAAGCGAGGTATGAAATGGCAACAGTAAGAGTGATCCCCGCCAAATTGCGGGCGGGAGGCAGAAAAAGTGAGAACGGGGCCCGCAAGATCCGTGTGGCGGCATACTGCCGCGTATCCACGGATTCGGACGAGCAGGCGACCAGCTACGACGCGCAGATCGAGCACTACACAGATTACATTGAGAAGCATCCCGGCTGGGAACTGGCCGGCATCTACGCGGATGACGGCATCTCCGGAACCAACACGAAGAAGCGGGAGGAGTTCAACCGGCTGATCGACGACTGCATGGCGGGCAAGATCGACCTCGTTGTGACCAAGTCGATATCGAGATTCGCCCGGAACACCCTCGACTGCCTGAAGTACATCCGGCAGCTCAAGGACAAGAACATCGCGGTCTTCTTTGAGAAGGAAGCGATCAACACCCTGGACGCCAAGGGGGAGGTCCTGCTCACCATCATGGCTTCCCTCGCCCAGCAGGAGAGCCAGAGCCTTTCCCAGAACGTCAGGCTGGGGCTTCAGTACCGTTACCAGCAGGGCAAGGTGCAGGTCAACCACAAGCGGTTCCTCGGATACGACAAGGACAAGGACGGCAACCTGGTCATAGATCCGAAGGAGGCTGAGGTGGTGAAACGGATATACCGGGAGTTCCTTGAGGGAAAAAGCTACTATGCCATCGGGCATGGGCTGGCGGCTGACGGCATCAGGACCGCGGCAGGCGGCGAATACTGGCATTGCAGTACCATCAAGAAGATATTGATGAACGAGAAGTACATCGGTGACGCGCTCCTGCAGAAGACGGTCACCACTGACTTCCTGACCAAAAAGCGGGTGGTCAACAACGGCATAGCTCCGCAGTATTATGTGGAGAACAACCACGAGGCCATCATCCCGCGGGAAGTCTACATGAAGGTGCAGGAGGAAATAGTGCGCAGGTCGGGCATCAGGGAAAGCTCCGGGAACCGGCACGTGTACAGCGGAAAGCACGCAT
>DFFG01000021.1:39475-51474 GCA_002368795.1 Eubacterium sp. UBA3782 | reverse complement strand
CGATGCCGTTGAAGGCTGCCATCATACCGTGGCAGTCTGCCTCCTTGACCGCAATCTCGAAGGGAGTCAGGTACAGCTCACGAAGAGCCTGCTCGGTGACAAAGGTGGCAATGCCGTACCGGCGCTCCTCCTGGTCATTCAGGACGATATGCTTCAGATAGCAGTACAGACCCTTGCTCTGAGCGGCCTCTACCGTCTTGGCGCAGATCTTTCCTGCCAGGTAGCCGTCCTCGGAATAGTACTCAAAGTTTCTGCCGCCAAGGGGAGAACGATGGGTTCCGGAGCCCGGTGCATACCAGCCATGGACGCCGGCCTTCAGGCCGTCCTCGCCGATGCACAGACCAAAATCATAGGAAAGTTCGGTGTTCCAGGCAGCTGCCAGGACCTCCTGGTTGGGATAGCCCATGCATCCCAGGTTGCTGTGAACCAGCGTATCGGAAATTCCGGCAGGACCATCCTGGTCTCTGGATACCGGTTTGGATACGCTGACCAGCTGAGCCGTGTTCCATCCGCCGTTGCGGACCATCTCCATCATCTCGTTGACCGTCAGGCAGTCCAGGATGGCTTCCCAGCCCGGATCGTCGTAGGCCTTGCCGCGCATGCTGATCAGCTTCAGATCCTCACCGGAGCCGGTCACAGGCATAACTGCATTCGGATCATCCTGATACAGGTTCTGCTGGCTGTCTGCAAACAGCTCGTCAGAAGCGGTGATGGAGTACTTGCCCTTCTCGTTTGCCTCGCCGTAAAACTCCGGCCAGGTGCCCTTCCAGTCATTTCTGGTCAGGTAGACATAGGAATCATCATAATGGCAGATGCTGCCGGTATCGAACTGGTTCTCGATGGTCACGCCGGTATCTGCATCTATAGCAAAGGTGGTGGTATCCAGCTCTGCCTGCTCATAGGTGCCGGTCATGGCTGCATCGCCGTCGGCATCCATGCCATTCTCTGTGGTATAGCCCTTGGCAGCCAGGATGTTGTTGACCGCACGATGGGCATCTGCTGCAGCGGTAAAGTAGTAGGTGCCGGCATCTACGATGTAGGTGCGTGCGCCGTAAGCATCATAGGTCCGGAGGGTCTCCTTCGGGATCTCGATGGATACCGTCTCGCTGCCGCCGGCCGGGATCTCAGCCGTCTTTGCAAAACCGCAGAGCTCCACGGAGGCCTTCTCGATCTTGTTGTCGATATCATACTGCGTATAGGGAGACTGGAAATAGATCTCCACAACATCCTTTCCTGCTGCGTCGCCGGTGTTGTTTACCGTAACCTCGGCAGTGAAGGAATCTCCGTTATCAGCAAGGCTGAAATCAGAATACTCGAAGGTCGTGTAGGACAGGCCGTAGCCAAAGGGATACTGTACCGTGTCTGTATAATTCCATGCACCCTTCTCATAGTTTCCGGCATCCGAATCCGCATTGCCCTGTCCAAGGACCGTATCCTCATAACGGGTCTCATAGTAGCGGTAACCGACATAGATGTTCTCACCGTAGACCGTATACTGATTCTTTGCGCCGACGTCATTCACGCCGTTTGCGACCTGGCCGGAGCCGAAGATCTGGGCTGCCGGAGAGCTGAGTACGCTGTAGGCGTAGGTATCCACCAGGCGTCCGGAGGGATTGCGCTCACCAGCCAGGATCTGAGGAATGGCATCGATACCGGTCTGTCCGGCATAGCCGACCCACATCAGGGCTTTAATATTCTCATATGCTTCTGCAAAGCCGCACTCGATGGGGTTTGCCGTGTTCAGAAGAACAATGATCTTGTCAAACTTGCCGTTGACATAGTCGATCATCTGGACCTCTTCCTCCGTCAGCATCAGGACCTCTGCCTCAATATCATAGGCTTCCTGTGCGGTCCGGGAGATCACCACGATGGCCGCATCGCCATACTCACCGAAGGAGGCCTCCACATCTGCGCTGTACTCGGAAGGAGCGATCTCCTTGAGCAGCTTGGGGGCTGCGGTCTCGTACATGGACCAGAGGGTCGGATTTACAGCAAATCCCTGCTTCTCAAGGGCATCCTTGAGGGAGGTGACGTTCGTGGTATCAATGGCACCGGAACCGCCGCCGCCATACAGGAAGCCTGTGCTGCCAACGCCAAAGATGCTGACCTTCTCCGTGCCTGCCATCGGAAGCGCGCTATCCTCATTCTTCAGCAGAACGGCACCCTCACCTACCATATTCTGGCTGAGCTCCGTCTCATGCTCGTAAAGGGCTTCCTCTGACTCATAATCCGATTTGAAATAATCACTTGCGCCGCTTTCATCCAGGTTCTCGATCTTCTGGGTGTTCTGACCAAGCGCAACATTGATGATCGTGCTGTACATGTGGGCAACCACATTTCCAACGATCAGCGCGATGGCGAATACCGCCAGAACGGTTCCCCAGATGCCGGCAAACAGCTTGTTGCTCATTTTCTTCCTGGGCTTTGCATCCCCTGCCATGTTCTGTCTCCTCCTTCATCCAACGTATGTCTCTATGATGCGGCTGCCGTCCGCTCATTTCGTCGATCGTACAGGTCTCTCGGTCAGCAGCCAGCTCCATCATAAAAAAACAGGGCCGCGGCTTCAATGCCTCTGCCCTGTTCGGTCATTTTTGCGTCAAAATCCGTCTGGAAAACGGCTTTTTGAATGCTTTTATACGATTTTCTCCCCCAGAAGGAGCAGTCCTCGTTTTTTACTGTTCCAGCGGGAACACGCAGCTTAAGAGAAACATGCCTCCCTCTGCTTTTACAGAAAGAGAGCCCTGATACTTTTCCACGATCCGGCGCATACTCTTGAGGCCGATCCCATGGCTGAAGGTATCCCCCTTGGAGGTCACCGGCAGACCGTCTGCCATCTCCACCGTGCCGGCAAAGTAATTCTCCACCTGCAGCACCGCAAAGGCAGCCTTCTGCCAGATCCGCACAGAGACGATCCGGTTCTCCGGCTCCTCAAGCTTCTCCACCGCCTCAATGGCATTGTCCACTGCGTTTCCAATCAGCGTATACAGATCGATCACGTCGATAAAATCCAGCAGTTTTCCATCCGCCACACAGGTCCACTGGATACCGTGCATCCGGCAGTACAGGCCCTTTTCCATAAGGATCGTGTTCAGCGCCTCATTGCCTGTATCGGTCTTGGTGTCATAGACCTCGACCATGTCCTGGATCTCGGAGATGAGCGCCTCCCGCTTCATGCTCTGCCCCTCCACGGCAGACAGCGCTGCGATCTGATGCTTCAGATCATGGCATTTCCGGTTGATCAGGTCGATGTTATCCCTGGACATCTGGTACTGGGCCTGCCGCTGCTGCCACAAAAGCTCACTCTGCTCCAGCTTACGAACGGCCTGCAGTTCCTTTCTCTGCAGCACCTGCATCCAGAGAAAAAAGACGCAGAACAGCATCGCGTAGATCTGCGTGGACCGGAACAGTCTGGACAGTCCGTTCCCGACCGAATAGACCAGATCCACATTCGCGTCATCCGCCGCGATCTTCGTAAACATGCTCAGTGCAATGGTCACGCCGAGCACCAGGACCATGACGGTAAGTGCCGTCTGCCAGGTCACATGGTAATGGCCGTTTTCCGCGATCTTCCGGGCAAACAAAAAATAAAACAGACAATAGACGATGGCATACACAAGGTAATAGAGAAGGCCTTCCCATGTGGGCGCACCTCCCTGGTACCGGATCAAAATATACAGACTGGAAGCAAAGTGCTGCGTCAGGTACCCGCAGGAGGCGGCATATACCGCATCCTCGAGCCCGATGCTGCAGGAAAAAAAGCAGATCCCGATGATCAGGAAAAATACCACGATAAACCAGCCCCAGGCCACAGTTGTCTGCGAAAACCAGGGGTTGACAAACATGGCCGACAGGAACAGCACCGCCATGCCTGCCGCGATGCGCCCCCAGAACATCTTTCGTTTTTCCAGATGGATCAGATACAGATATACTGCGATCAGCATCTCCATACAATAGGAAAATGCTGAGAGCCCGTTTGTCCAGTCCATAATTCCTCCCTGCAGCTAATCAGATCCCGCTGATATAGTCGGCAACTGCTTTTATAAATTCTTTTTTCCTGGCACGGCTGATGGGAAGACTGTCCCTGCCCACGACCGCCATCCCGTCCCGGATCCCGGTCACATACTGCAGATTGACCAGATAGCCGCTGTTGCATCTGGCAAAATCCTGCCCGGCCAGCAGATCCTCCTCCGCCTTCAGGCTGCCCCGAAACTCGATGGTTTCTCCTCCCTGCAGATGGTAGATCACCTGATGATTGATGACCTCCACATAGAGGATATCCGCGACCGCCACCTTACGCAGCCTGTCGCCTGCCGTGATCACCACGCTTTTCCCTTTTTTTCTCTCGATCTGGCTGACGATGTGACCCAGCTTCATCTCGAAGGCGCTGTACCTTAATGGTTTCAGAATAAAATCAAGAGCGCCAACCTCATATCCCTTGATGGCATACTGGGCGATATTGGTAATAAAGACGAGGATGACCCCCTCATCCTTGCTGCGGATCAGCCGGGCCGCCTCCATGCCATTGAGCCCGGGCATTTCGATATCCAGCAGGATCAGATCCCAGCAAGGCCGGTATCCCTCAATGATCTCCCGGCCATCGGCAAACTCCCGGATCTCCATCGGCACGTGATGCTCTGCCTCGTACTTTCTCAGAAGCTGCACCGCCGTTTCTCTGTGCATCTGATTGTCCTCTACGACCGCGATCCTGATCATATCCTCTCCCCCGCATGCCCGGCAGCATTCTGCTTTTCATATCAAAAATAACAGCCATGCCATCACTGGGCTTATTTTCCGTCTTAATTGTATATTATATCATATGGCCGAAGAGAATACACGATAAGCTGTCCATCACCTGCCTGGCACACACTGGCAAGATTACTGGCTTTGCTGAAAAAAACGGGCATAATCGTTCCAGGAGGAGGTTCCAAAATGCCCCCTCCGGAATAATTATGCCCGAAATGATCGGCCCGGCAGTCCACCCGCCGGGCTCTGTCAAATCTTTTTTATGTCACCCGCAAGAGGGGATCCGCCCTGACTGCTTTTGCACCGGATCAACCGATGTTGTTTTTCAGGAACTCAACCGTCAGCTCTGCAACGCGGTCGATGTTTGCGTTTCTGTCACCGCCGCCCCAGCCGTGGGTAGCACCTTCGATTACTTTCAAGGCTCCTGTCATCTTCGGTATTTTTTATGACACGATCGGCATCCCCGGGAACTTATGTCCCGGTTTTACTCAAAAACAAATTCTGCAAGGCTGCAGATCTCATCGGCTGCTTCATTGGAGAAGACAAAGTATACGCCATGTACACCTGTGGGCACCTCCTCGAGCTGCGCGCTGATCCAGGACCATTCGGTTCCGTCGGAACCGGTCACCTTCTCTGCATCTGCTGCCGCCTCGCCGGAAAGAGCTGCGCTGCCGATCCTGGTGCCGCCCTGCTCCTCTGCGGGTGCGTCCAGCCAGATTTCCACACTGCCGTTCAGGCTGCCGGAGACAAGTAATTTTACGCCCGCTGCTCCCTCGGCAAAATCAAGATACTTATATCCTGCAATGGAGCCGTTTTTCAGGTTCGTCACATAGGCAGCGTAAGTGGCATTCTCATCTCTGGTCGTTGTGATATACGGCGCATTTACAATGCAGTCGGAATGCGGGTTTTTGCCCTCGATGGACGGTGCCTGATGATCGATCGCCTCCAGCAGATAGCATGCACTGGATGCTTCTGTGACCGCAAAGGCGTCCAGGCTTTCCAGCATACCGGAAGAGGTGTACTCCATCGGACGGATCAGAGGCTCTCCGGCCTCATTCTTTTCGATGGTCAGTCTGCCGGCGATCGCCTGTCTGGAGGATTCCTCCGTCGTGATCTGGCGGTGTCCGAAATAATACCACTGGCCGTTGATCCGGGCGATGCCGCCATGGTTGTTGCCCATGACATGGGTCGGGAATTCGGAGAAGGTCATCTCTCCTGTCGCCGGGTCTACACTGTAGCGTCCGCTGGTATCCGAAATGATGTTGCCGCGGTTTCCGCTGATCAGATAGTCAAGCTCAGGGTAAGTTTCCTCGACGCCATTGTCGCCGTAATGCCAGGTGCCGTTCATCAGATCATCGGTCCACACATAGCCGATCGTGGAATTATAGGAAGTGCCGTCTGCGCCGATGTCGTTACTGACATAGGTGAAGATATAGGCGCCAAGCTCCTCGATGTAATCAAGGGAGGGGCCTTCAAAGATCGGCAGATAGATGCGTTCATCGTTCGGAAGCCAGGAGATCGCCTCAATCCCGTCTCCATCCGACAGATCCTTCTTCAGCTGGAAGATAGCGCCGACCAGCTTCATGCCGCTGCTGTATTCATCTGCCGCGATGGCCTCTGCGATCTCCGGATACTGCTCATAGCCGGATCCCCGTACAGCGCCGGTGATGTAGATCGTGCCATCCTCGATGTAGATCGACGGATCATAGGCCATGTTAGTCTCGATCAGCCATTCTGCCTCACTCTCATCCCAGGGACCTGCCGGGGAACCCGAAGCACGCAGCACGGAATTGCCATACATCTGGTTGGAGATCATATAGTAGGTATCGGTCTGAAGATCATAGGCGCAGTCAGGTGCAAACAGCTTGTCGCCGCCGTAGGTACTGCCATTGTTGATGTCGGTGACCGTGCCCTCCAGTCTCCAGTCGCTCATGTCATAGACCGGGGCCGACCAGACCACATAATCCTTGCTGCACATGCCGGTGCCGTCCAGATCATGGGATCCATACAGATACACGCGCCATTCATCGTCTTCCTTTGACCAGTACACGGCCGGCTCGCCATCCGGGACATGCTCCCACTCCGGCAGGACCGGGTTTGCTTTGCCGTTTACGGTGATCTCTTCTCCGGTCTTCGGATTGACGGTGTAGACCAGGGGATCCGTCTCGTAGCTGTACTCATCGCCGGTGGCCTCACATTTATAATGCCGATAGCCGCCTTCGGTCTCGGTTGCTTCGTAGCTGTCATCCTGGAGCACGTAGATGTCCCGCTCCTTCGGATTCAGTACCGGGCCCTCCTCGGCACTTTCCGCTTCTGCCGCACTGTCCGCGGATGTTTCTGCCGTCTCTGCCGATGAACTGACGGCCGCCGTCTCCTCTGCAGCACCCGAGGATGCTGCTGCAGCCTCCGGTGATCCGCCGCATCCGGCCAGAAGAGATGCCGCGACTGTCATCACCAGTCCCGCTGCCACTAACGCTTTCTTTTTCATTTTCCACCTCCCAAAAACAAAACCACAGGTTTCATCTGCTACCGCCAATGTATCATATCCATCCTGGCCTCTTCCAGATGCCGGGAACGATCGGCAGAAAACGTGGAACAAACGGCAAAAGAACTTTTTTCCTTCTGAAAATATACTATAATTAAATTAATTATCGAACGTACCCTGTCCCCCGTTTCTTCGTCTGTGATCTGCAGGAGCGCTGCCATGAATCTTCTATTTGTTATCTACCCCATCTGGAATACGATCAACAAGCTGTTCAGCTCTCTGTTTGTCTTATTTACCATGCAGATCTTCCCCCGCAAAAGGGAGACCAGGTTCCCAAAGTTTCTGACCCTCCTTTGCTGCGTGTGCTCTGGCCTTCTGATCTATGCGGTCGATGCGCTGATCCCTCTTCTCTCCTCTGCCCTCGATGCCTCCACGGCAGGAACGTATCTGCGCATCAGTGTGATTTCCGTCGCCGTGATCGGCGCTTTTTCACTTTTCCTGTATCAGGGAAGTACCTTCCTGATCCTTCTTACAGATATCCTTTTCTATAATGTTTTTTCGGCTGTCCGCTTCTTCTTTTTGGGTCTGATCTACTTTCTGTTGCCCCAGCCGCCGGACGCCTATATCTGGATCCTGGGTGAGTTTCCGGCAATGCTGCTCTGCCTGGTGATCAGCCTGCTGATCCAAAAGCGTGTGGGGCTTGCGCTTTCGGGACTTTCCAGAAAGGAAGAGATCCTGTGGATGACCGCCTGCATCATTGATCTGGTCCTTCTGTGCGAGCTTATGGATCTGACCTACCGGAACGGTTCGGCCATGCTGCTGGCATCGCTGAGCCTGATCTTTACCACGCTGGCGATCTATGTGCTGATCTTCCGCTATTCCTCCGAAAAATACCGCACCCTGGAACAGGAGCGGCTTCTGCGCAGTGTGGACGCCTCGAAAAACTATATCGCCCAGCTCAAGGAATCAACGGCCCAGCTTTCCCAGACCCGTCATGAGCTGAAGAACCATGTCTTTTACCTGGAGGAGCTGATCCGGCAGGGCAAAAAAGCTGAACTGCTCGGCTATCTGGAAAATCTGAAGGTGCAGTATGCAGAAACGGAAGGCATCATCTACACCGGCAACCGGCTGATCGACGCGATCCTGAACCAGAAGCAGGCCTTTGCGGAATCTCTGGGCATCCCAACCTCCTTTTCCACGCAGGTTCCCGAGGATATCCAATTCAATGACCTGACCCTCTGCTCTGTCCTGGGCAATCTGATCGACAACGCGATCGAAGCCAGCGTAAATGAAAAAAGGCCTGCCATAACGGCAAACCTTCATCTGTACAAGGATTATCTGATCATCACGGTCGAGAACAATGTATCCTACAACGTTCTGGAGAAAAATCCGCAGCTGCACACCACGAAAAAGGATGCAGACCGGCATGGCATCGGCATCCATGCCGTGCAGGAACTGCTGGAAAAGGAAGGCGGCATCTTCCTGACGGAGATGGCGGATGAGCATACCTTCCGGGTCTCTGCCATGCTGCCCTGCAGCGTAAAACTCCCCGGGAAGGAAAACTGACATCTGCTCCTGCAGAGCGAGAACGCTGTATGACAGCCGCAGCTTTACAGCTGATGCTTCAGCGCATAATTCAGGAACCGCTGCCGGGCTTCTGCCTGATGGGATCTGCCGATCATGAGGACGGTCCCATCATCCAGGACCGCATCCATATGGTCGATCCGGCGGATCGCTCCGAGGTTTACGACATAGGACTTATGGATCTGCATAAAGTCTTCCTCCGGGAGACTGTCCATCAGCTTACCGAGACTGGAGGAAAGATTTATGTCTCCGCGGGTCGTGTGCAGAAGCTGCTTTTTGCCAAAGGATTCCACATAAAGGATCTCATCGACCCGGTACTTTTCTGTGATACCGGCCGTCCGGATGATGATCGTCCGGTTCTGTCTGTTTTTTTCCTCCAGGACATCCTGCCAGACCCTGGGCCATTTCTCCCGGATCTCTGATTTGGGGATAAACCGGAATGGCTGTGCCTTGAAGGAATCAAAGACCCGGTCTGCCCGGTTCGATACATAGATCAGCAGGGTATCGGCAGACTTCAAAAGGGCTCTGCATTGTACGCCAAGTTCGATCCCGTCGGCATCGGGCATATCAATGTCCAAAAGGATCAGATCGAATCCCTCTCCCTGCCGGAGCACGCCAAGAAGTGCTTCTCCTCCCTGGAACTCACGAATTTCCATAGCCCCGGCAGTCTGGAACGGAGCAGATTCTGCTCCTGTTTTTTCTGTCTCTTTTTGCAGTGTATCTTTCAGAATATCAATAGCTGTACGTTCATCATCACAGATCGCGATCTTCATCTGTCCTCTGTCCTGTCTTCGTTCTTTTTCCATCCTGACGGATCCCATCTGTTTTGCGTTTCCGGCTCATAGCTTCCCACATCTCGCCATTTTCTCACGAAAGGGTAAAATCCCAGAAATCAAAATGCCCTCTGCCGCGGAAAATAAAATACAGCGGCAGCTTTTCTTTGTTCTCCTGTGGGATCCGGAGCAGATCCGCGCCATCGGTAAATACCGGTGCCGGGCGGTTTCCTATGCCGGCGATCATGGCTCTCTCTGCCCTTGTCAGCACATAGCGCATCGGGTTGTTCACCGGTCCGGAATGAATCCCGGGCGATTCCAGGTAGACGGCTGCCACCGGCTCCGCCTGCAGATCTGTGTAGACCTCCATGACGCCCTTCATCTCTCCTCTGACCCGTACCCGGATCTCCGTTGTTTCACGCAGATCAAAATATTTAAACCCGGCCATCGCTCCGTCGCAGAAGTTGGCGATGTGCTGATCGTCATAGTCCTCTCTGTCGCTTCCATCCTGAGTAAAGTAGGGATAATCAAGCTTTGGATGCTTAATGGCAATATACCAGAGGGTTCCTCTCTTGCCCTTCAGATTGCAGGCGATCCTGGCCGGATAGGTGCCGGTGCCGGAAAGCGGTCCGCCATTCAGTCCGCAGCTTGTCATCTCCGCCTGATAGAATTTCCCGTTCTCAAACCGGATCTCCTCGGCGCAGGCCTGGCGGGAAAACTGATACCGGTTTGTCTGCCGGTGATAGAAGACATAATACTTCCCCCGGATGCAGATCAGGCTGCCGTGGGTGTTGCCGGTAAAGTTGTTTGCATCCTGTGTGTTCACCGGTCCCAGTCCGATATCACCGTTGGACACCAGCGTCCCTCCATAGGTAAAATCCCGGTCCGGATGGTCGCTCACTGCATAGCAAAGCTCATGGGAGAGCTGGGAGGAATAGACAAAATAGTACTTCCCCTCAAACTTGCGCATAGAGCTTGCCTCAAGGAACTCGTGCCCCTCGTAAGATGTTCCCGTGGAATCTCTCGGGCCGACCCCGATATACACCGGGCCTTCCTTCACGGTAAGCATATCCTTCTCCAGCCGAAAGCAGAGCGGACCCTGAAGCGTCACTTTTCGCCCTCTGGTCATCAGGGGATTCGTGGTGAGGGCAAAGCCGCTGTAGAGATAGATCTCTCCGTCATCATCTACAAAGATGCCCGGATCAAAAACCATGGGATCATCTGCATGGCCGATGGGCGTGCCGTCCGCATAGCGGACATGGCCATAAAAAGCATACTTTCCGGCAGGACTGTCGCAGACCGCGACGCCCATCTTGTTGTTCTTTCCGTAAAAATAATACAGGTAATACCGCCCGTCCGGCCCTTTGGCCACATCAGGGGCAGCCATGCCTTCCCCGTCCGGATCCGTATTATCCGGATCCTGCAGGCGGCTGTAGATGTAGCCCTCGAAACGCCAGTCAGAGAGGTCATCCTCCGGGGCGGAATAGCAGACATAGGCATTCAGGCAGAAGCCACCGCCGTTAAACCGATCATGGGAGCCATAGACATAGACTCTTCCGTCAAAGATATGGGGTTCTCCATCCGGGATATACTCGTAGCCGGGGAGATAGGGGTTGAAAGCCTGTTTTTTCATGGGTATTTCCTTTCCGGCGGAATATGCCGGGCATGGTCTGAAGATGATTTTATTATAGCATCCTGGGGATTTCCGGGGAAAGGAGGAAATATTGCAGTGACGCATCAGCCGTATCGGGAAACCGCCCGGAACACGTCGCGCTCGGTCGCTTCCCTTCAGTTCCTTCTGTATCACGCCTGTCTTTGGCAGACGATTCGTTTTTGGGGCGCCAAACATGGGCGCCCACGGCGTGAACAGGAATTCGGGAAGCTCCGTCGCCGCTCCTACCGTTCCCGGGCATGTTTCCCGTTCCGGCCGCTGCACGGATCTGCTCGGCACTAACCAGGAGGCAGTGTGTTCATGGCCGGCCTTCGCCATGATATAAGGGCACAGCTGCAGAGAGCCTGCCTGCAGAACGGTAGGAAGCCGACGCGGGAAGCGCGAGCATAGCTAAGCCGTCCGAAGGACTGTCTGAGCGCACACCGTGCGCGAGTTTCCGGAGGGCGGCTTTCATAGGCGGCGCAGCGCTGACCAGGAGGCGACGTGTTCGCAGGCAAGCCCTCTGCAGTTGTGTCCGCATTCCCCAGGAAGGAAAAAGGGCCGGCTTCATCTGCCCGATCCATGCAGTGGCACAGGCAGGGCAGATCTCCCCTTGCTGTGCCCTATATCGAAAAAGGGCCGGCCCATCACAGGCCAGCCCCCAAAATCACATATTCTGTTTTCAGCCGCAGGTCACGCTCTCTCCGATCTCGAAGTGATAGGTGCCGGCTGCCAGCTGATAGACCTGAACATCGATCCCGTT
>DFFG01000021.1:25957-39347 GCA_002368795.1 Eubacterium sp. UBA3782 | reverse complement strand
AGATACAGCGTAGCAGTGGTGTTTGCCGGTACGGTCGCATCATAGGAGGTCACCACACCTGCATCTGCGGTCCAACCGCTTCGAATCGTGCCGTATACGCTGTCATAGCTTGCAGCCAGATCGGTATAGTCACCGCCGGCAATGGGCTGCAGGATGAAGGTCTGGTAGCCCGGCTGGCCGTTGACCGATTGGATACCTGCCTGGTAAGCCATCATCCACTGTCCGACTGCTCCATAGGAGTAGTGGTTGAAGGAGTTCATGGCGTTGTTGCCGTTGAAGCCGGCCTCCTCGGTGTAGGAGTTCCAGCGCTCCCAGATGGAGGTGGCGCCAACAGTTACCGGATAGAGCCAGGAAGCATACTCGGTGGACTCAAACATCTTGTAAGCTGTCTCGTTCAGTCCATATCTGGACAGAGCAGGCAGCAGATTTCCGGTCGCATTGAAACCGGTGGTCAGGGTGTAGGGCACGAGCTCTACGCCGTCATTGTCCTGGCCGGATGCTTCTGCGATCGTTGCCTCATAGTTTGTCAGCACCTTCTCCAGATTCTCTTCGCTGACTACGCCGAAGGCCAGAGCAGTCGCATAGGATGCCTGTGTATCCTGCATCTCTCCTGCTGCGGTTCTGGTCTTTCCGGTCTCCGGATCAATGAAGATCTCGTTCCAGGCTTCCCTTGCAGCTACGGCATGGGATCTGTATACAGAAGCCTTCTCCTCGTTGCCGACCGCCTCGCACAGAATAGCCGCGTCGTCCAGGCACTGGATATAAACAGCCTCACCCAGGAGAACAGAGTCAGTCGTGATCCTGGCCAGATGATCTGCCAGCGTTCCGGTCTCGCCGGTCAGGCGGGCATCGGTCTTCTTCTCGCCGGCGGCATCCTTGTACTTGAACGGCGTATCGATCATATGATCAACGTAGGTGATGATGTTGTCGATGTTTGCCTCGGCGATATCCTTTCTGCCTGTCTGCACGTACAGGTTGTAAGGAATCGTGACAGCCAGAGCGTTCCAGGTGATGCCAAAGCTCATGCCGCTGTGCTCAATGCTCTCCGCGCCAAGCTCATACTGGGTCAGGGACGGAGAATACTGGGCGGAAATGCCGGTCTCCTTGTTGGAGTCCGCACGTACGCTGTCCATCCAGATATCCATGAAGTTGTAGGTATCGGCAATATAGGAGCCGGTCAGGGCAAATACCTGAGCGTCACCGGTCCATCCCAGACGCTCGTTTCTCTGCGGGCAGTCTGTCGGAATGGAGATGTAGTTGCTGGTGGTCGAGTTTGTAATGTTGCGGAACAGCTGATTTGCCAGCTCATTGCTGGAGGTATAGGTGGCTGCCGCATCCAGCGAGGACAGAACATACATCTGCACGTTCTCTGCCGGAAGCTCTTCGCCAAGTCCGGTGATCTCGATGTAGCGGTAGCCATGGAAGGTCAGATCCGGGATGAATACCTGCTCGCCGGCCTTCATGGTGTAGAAGTCGGTGACCAGTGCCGCGCGGTAGTTCTCTACCATCAGCGTTCCGGCGATGCCGGCCTTGGTGTACTCTTCCATCTCCGGATAAAGGATCTCGGCAAAGCGGATGGTCAGTGTCTCGCCCTCTTTTGCCAGATCCTCCGGGATCGTGATGACCGGAACACCAGAGACATTCTCACCCATATCGTAGATATAGGAATCGCTGCCTTCCTTTGCGGTGCCAAGAGATTCGACTACCTCATTGGTGCGGATGATATGCACCGGCTTGTCGGTACGGGTCACGAATGCAGGAGCTGCAAAGGGTGCACGGGTCTCGATAATGGCTGCGTTTCTCCAGGAGGAAGCGTCAAATCCGGCCTCAGTCCAGCCCTCAACGGCAGCTTCTTTGGTTGCGTCATAGCGTTCGCCCTGGAAGAAGGATGCAAGCCTCACAGGGCCATCTCCGAAGTAGCTCCAGGAATCGTCTGTAACGACGTACTCTGTCGTTCCATCCTTATAATCCAGAGCCAGCATAGCCATCAGGGCAGGCTGCTCGCCGTAATAGTTTGCGTTCTTTACATCGTAGGTCATCTGGCCGCACCACCAGCCCTCGCCGAGGACGGCGCCCATGGCGTTGTCTCCCTCTTTGATCAGCTCGGTGACGTCATAGGTGTTATAAGCCAGATATGCATCGTAGGATTCGCTGCCCGGATTGAACCACTCATCCGGCGCGATCTCCTGGCCATTGATGTAGTAATTGTAGATACCCTGGGCCGTCAGATAGAGTCTTGCGGCTTCCAGCTCGCCGGAAGGAGCAAACTCCTTGCGGAGCATGGGCGCTGCCGCATAGCTGGGATCCGCATACTGGATCTTGTCTGTGCTGACAGTGATCACATTGCCGTCGGCCTCAACGCCCTCCATGCCGTCAAAGATCGCATAGGTGGCGCCGGTCTCAGCGTCAAAGAGTACGGACTCGCCATAGAGGCCGCCGTTCTGTACGCGGAAATCAGTGAAGACCGCATCGCCGGAAAGGCCAATGGAGCCAAGGTTCGGATAGCTGTTGTAGCTGCTGTCTCCGCCCAGATCATTGACGGTGACCTTTTCCTTCAGCTTCAGCGCAGTGCCGTCGATGACAAAGCTGATATCACTGCCGTTTACCGCGATCTCGATCTCATGCGCGTCATGTGCGTTGGCTGCGGTGATCGCCTCCAGCAGCTGCTCATTGTCTGCGACAGTGACCAGCGGTGTGTCTGCGGAATCCTCCGGCGCATAGCCGACACGGTAGACGTTGATCTTTGCGCCGCTGCCGGATACATCAGAGATATCCAGTTCGATGCGCACATAGTTTTCCTCAGAAGCAACACTGTGAATGTTGAAGCTGCTGTTCTCCAGACGGAAGTCATCGGCACCGATGATAAAAGATGCCGTATTGCTGCCGTCAGGGATCTGCACGCCAGATTTGATCACAAAGCCCGGAAGGGAGGCTGCATCTACCTGCAGTTCGTCCGCGCCGATCATCTGTGCGCCGTTCCAGGCTTTTATATCCTCACTCATCAGGCCGGTCTCAAAGCTGGCAGGCTCTGAAGTTATCTGATTACCTGCCGTATCGGTGACGGTGACGGCCCAGCTGTAAGCAGTCCGTGCTTCCAGCGGCTGTCCCTCATAGGCAATATCTACGGATTCCCGGCTCTCAACAACGCCGGAATCCCACATTTCGGTTCCATCTGCAGCGCTTACCACGATCTGGTACGAACTCTGGGCAGCTCCGGTGACTTCGGATGCCATCTGCCAGGAGAATGCCGGCGTCTCGTCATCGAGTCCGACCGGATCTGTGACGCCGTCCGTCTTCAGGTTTACGATCTGGGCCTTTGCGTCAACAGAAAGAAGCTCCGCCTCGGCCAGGGTCTCTGCCTGAGAGCCCGGATCCTCTGCCGTTACCTCTGCGGCGCCCTCTTTCTCAGCTGCCTCCTCTTCTGTGGATGCAGATGCGGTCTGTGCCTCATCAGCCGGAGTGGCAGATGAGCTGCCGGATGCGGCTGCTCCGCCGCAGGCTGTCAGCGTCATAGCCGCTGCCAGCATCCAGGCCATTACCTGTCTCTTCTTCATAGGTTCCTCCTTTTAAAATAACTGTCTGCTGCTGCACAGGGCACTGCCAGACACGGAAGAGCAGCCGGGATACCATCTACCATCCCCCCTCTTCGCTGCAGCTGCTGCCCTCCTCTTTAGAACGGAGAGACACACAGGCTGACCTGTGTATATGTCCTGCGACCATACTCTTGCCAGAATATACCCTGTTATAACTATTATAATAAAATTTTTTACCACTCTGTCAGCCGCTCACGGTCAAAATCCAGCACTTTACGTATAACAGAAAGGGACTTCGCTCTGACCGGTCTGCGCCTCCTGATACGAGGCAGCGATCCAGTGCAGAGAAGTCCCTTTTATCTTACGATTTTCCGTAATCGGATTCGAAATTCATCCCATACAGCGGGCTCCAGGTCTCCCTGTCTTCTGCCAAATCACGAAACCTTTCAACCAGCATTACCGCCATGTCGATCGCCCCATCATAGAGGGCAAGCAGTTCCTCCATGTCCGGCTCGCAGACAGGGTCTGCCTCCCGGTCGATAAAATGTCCCCGCAGAGAATCGTACACGCCGATCCTCTTCATCAGGGCATAGACAACACGGCGCTTCCATGCCTCGGGCATCGTGAGGAATTTGTTGAAGGACCGGAAGGAACGCAGCACAGCCAGCAGCCGTTTTTCCGACAGCTCCGGATAATATAAATGCAGGAGCTCTGCTGCTTTCCTGTCCGGATGGATGTGCCTTGCCGGCATGGTGAGCAGCGGATCCTCGCCGTTTCTCAGCATCAGGGCGCGGTCCATCTGGCCTTCGATCATGGCGTGCTCTGCTCCGGAGATCTCCTGCCAGTGAAAGATATTTCCATGGCACTGGCGGTCCAGGGCATAATGGCAGATATTTCCATAGATAAAGGAAAGATCAGCGTCAGGAAACCCTCTGAGGGCAGCGGTTTTGGCCATCCTGCGGATGAATGTCTCGCCGCTCTCCCTGTGGATCTGGTGGCCCATTTCGCTGATCGGATTCTTCCAGACCGGATGATAATAAAAGAAAACATCCGGGCCCTGAAGGCCGATCGCAAACAGGTTATATTTGCTTCGGATAATGGCAGCCTCCCTTTCCTGGAGGCGCCTTAGAACATCCTTTCCAAAGCTGTCATGGGTATAGGCTGCAGGCATGTGCAGATCCTCCTTCGCATTTCCGCCAGATTTTTAAATACCCGTATCTCCTGCCGGCTCACCGCCGGCGATGAGTGCTGCTGTTTTTGTGCCGGACAGCGGCAATGCATCACAGTTTACAGATATTTCCGATATCGTCAGCCGGGAATATAATAGAAGTCATCGCCCGGGACCTCGCCGCCGACAAAAGCGGGATCCGCGGCATGCAGCAGTCGAAGATAGACAGAAAGCGGCTCCTTCATCTCCTGCCCGGTCAGGGCACAGCATCCGCAGTTTGGAATGGCGGCGAGTGCCGCATCTCCTCTGCCAAAGATCCCCGTCTCCTCGATCAGCCTTGCGGCATCATTTGGGCTCTGTGCGAGATAGGATACGGATGACTGGTACTCGGCCAGAAAGGCAGCCGCTGCCTCGGGATGGGCCGTGACAAAATCCCGGCGGAAGGCCGCACAGTTCATGACCATGGTCCCCTCCCCGCATACGCTGTTCCACAGATCGCCCAGGCTGATTATGTTCTGGACACCGTCGATGGAGCTGACGGCCACAGAAGCCGCAGGTTCCGCAAGGATCGCAAGATCTGTCTTTCCCTCTGCCAGGGCGCGTACCAGATCGGAGGCCTGACCGATGGATGTATCCAGATCGATCTCCCACCCGTCCGTCGCAAAGATTGCCGCCGCTGCCGCGCGCGCGGCACTTCCGGCAATAGGAACGGCTCTGCCGGCAAGATCCTCCATCGAAGTGATGGTCCGTGCTGCCGTATTTGCGATGACATACAGCCCGCCTCTGGTCACGGCCGCTGCTGCCACAACGCCGCCGTCCGACTGCTGATACGCCCGGGCTGCCGCATCTGAAGGAAGAAGCGCAATATCGCAGCTTCCATCTGCCAGACTCTGTACGATAACCTCCGGATCCGCCTCGGTCACGATCTCATAATCCATGGAGGTCATTCCGGACGCCGCATCTGCCATCAGCTTTGCCATGCCAAAGCCGCCGGCTCCGGTGATGACCATGACCTTTACCGGTATGCTCTCCGCCGTCACCGTCGCATCCGCAATAGCGGCGCCGCTTTTCTTCAGGCTTTCCGGTTCTGTTTCAGCCTCCTTGGGCGCTTCTGTGCTCTGGCTGGCAGATGCCGGCTCCTTTTCTGTTCCTTTATCCTTACTTCCGCAGGCACACAGGCCGGCTGCAAGAAGCAGTACCATAAGGATCGCTGTTATTTTTTTCATCTGGCCGTCCTCCTTGTCTGTTTTCCGGAATTTCCGGGCAGTGTCTTCAAAATCTGCTTTGCCGTCTCTTCGCCGCCATCAAAAAGTGTGACATAGCCCTGCAGCGAATCGGCCTTGCTCTTTAAGGCCCGGCAATGGCTGCTGACATAGATCCCGCAGCGATACCTTCCGTTTTTTGCCTCCTGGATCAGGTTTGCTCCGGAGGAATTGCCGTCAAAAGCGATCAGCACAGACTCCCTCCGCTTAAAGATCTCATAGGCAAAGCTCTTGTAGGTGCCCATAGCCGAACTCTCCAGGGCGATCCGCAGCGACAGGCCGCTCTCCTGCAGACGCTTTTTCTCTTTTTCTGTGATTTCGGCCGGGACAAAGGCATAGATCTGGAATTTTCCCTGGGCGGCCTTTCTCCCATCTTCCGATTGCTTTCCGTTTGTTTTTTTACAAAGGCTCCGGTTTTTTGCGATCAGATACCGTTCCTGCCCGCAGAGCCTGTGGCCAACGACGAAGAAGATTCTGGAGGGATCCGCCCCTTCCAGCAGCCGGTCGATCAGTTCCCGGTCCTCCTGCCGTACTCTGGTCACATGGGTATCGCTGTTGAAGCTGCCGCCGGCAAGAATGACCGGCATTCCCTCCGCCGGAAGCTCACGGATCTGACCTTCCAGCGCCTCTTTTCCGGAAAGCCTGTGCTCTGTCTCCATCCGGCAGGCCGCTGCCTCATGCTGGTTCTCAATTCTCTGCTCCAGGATCTCTCCCGCGCTCCTGCCGGCCAGTGCGGGCTCAAATCGTTTCCGCTTTGCCGAAAACGCCTTCTGGCTCTCCTTTATGATCCGGTCCTCCACCTGCCGCATGGCCATCAGGTCCTCTCGGGTCAGATCCAGCAGTTTTTCCAGGGACAGCTCCTCGTCGATGCTGTCTGTCCCGTAGAGGGCGCCTCCGTCCGTTCCCTGTACACAGGGAACGCCTGCCTTCAGATAGGTCTTCAGCGGGTGCCGCTCCAGGGCGCTCAGGTTGTTCAGCCGGACATTGGACGTGATCTGGAATTCCAGGACAGCTCCGCTCTCCAGGATATCCGCAATCAGCGCTTTCCCCTTCCGGCTCTTCAGATTTGCCGTATACAGACCGTGGCCGATCCGGATCTTTGGCCAGGGCTGCCCCGGTGCCAGGGCATCCCGGACACAGCGGATGCTGTTTGCCACATTGTCCCGCAGGCTGTCGTTCTCGCCGGCATGGATGCGGATAACAAAGGAGGGATCCTCCGCCGCGATGGCTGCGAGCTCCCGGATCAGCCCGGACAGCTCACGGATGTCGTTGATCTCCTCGCCGATGATATCGCTCCCTGCAACATAGGGATCCGGGGCGACAGCCCGCAGTACGGCCAGGTTTTCCCGGACGTAATCCGATGCGGTCACCTGATCCCGGACGATCGTCAGAGGGATCCGCCGGATGCCTGCAAGGAACCGGAGCAGAACGCCGGTCTCCTCCGTGATCTTCGGCATGACCTCATGCACCTGCTGCAGCATCCACGCTGCCCCGTCCCGCTTGACCAGGGTCGTGTCCGTGATCTCCGCATAACAGATGCCGCGGCTCTGATAGCCTCGCGCCGTCCAGAGAAGCTTGTCCTGGAACAGCGTGTTGTCCGCATACCGCTCTCCTGCATGATCCTCGCGGATCCGCTGCAGCGTGCGTGCAATGTCCGGGTCCGGAAGGGTCTCCCTGCCGGATGGGGTGATCCGGTCTTCTGCCGGAATGCCCTTGGTAAAAACGTAGCGGTACAGATAGACTTTCTCCAGATTGGTAAATACAGCCTGGCCGTCCTTCATGACCGCAAGCGAAGCCCGGATCCTGGGGATATTGTAAGCGGCATTCCGCCTGTTGTTCAGGATCAGATCCGCGAAATTGATAAAGGTATTGTCATCGATCCGGCGGTCCAGATACCGGCCGGTCAGGTTCGACTCTGTCAGATTCTTTGCCGTGATCTCCCTGCGGGCGTCAAGCCGCTCCTTCTGCTCCGCCGAAAGCCGAAGACCCAGCTTGCGGATGTAGTAGAGCGGGTACCGGATCTGGTGGAAAATGCCAAGAGCGATCAGGATATCCGGCTCCAGGTTGGCGTTCATGTGGGTGTGCAGATCCGTCCGGAACTTGCACTCCTCCAGGATATAGGTCTTGACGATCGTCTTCCGGTAATCCAGCCGGTAGTCCTTGGTCTGACTCATCAGCGTCTTGGATATGGCCGGGACGGAGGCTTTTCTCTCGATGTCACCGTTTGGATAGATGTTGGCCACCTTTGTGCTGCCCAGCCGGAAAACATAGACCTTGCGGTTTTGGTCATCGACATAGCAGGGGATCGTCCCCTCGATGATCTTTAGCCCCTGGGCATCATAGGTGATGGGCAGGCCGCAGAGTCTGGCCAGATTGGTGATCAGATTGCCCGTGCCATGGTTTGGCGTCTGAAGAACATAGGACAGCTTCCCGTCATCCATATACAGATTGACGATCATATCCTTTTCCTTGTCCAGATAAAACCTTCCAAAGTATTCCATCTGCCGTCTCCCTTTCTAAGCAATACTGCTCCTTTATCTGTCAGTGTAACACAAAGCGCCTGTTTATCGGAAGCTATCTGACATTTTCTGCACAAAAAGCACCGGGCTGGAAGAAAAAAAACTGTAGGCCTGTGCCCATGCAATCGCCTGCCTGCTTTTCTAAAATTAATATAGAACAATACTGTGCTGCTGCAAAAGTCTCTCTGCGGAAAAGAGACTCGCAGTCTGGTGAAAGGAGGTCTCTATGGCACTGAAAATTACAGAAAAAGAAAACTATCTGATGCTGCTTCGCGGCGAACAACCCTACTGGATCCCCACCTATTCCTTCGGCCAGATGCCCGGCCCGCGTCCCTGCACCAGCGCGATCTTCCAGCCGCCGTTTATCGGTGACTTCCGGAAGCAGCCTGGCGGAGGAAAGGACGTCTGGGGCGTCAATTACGTCGGCTCTGCCTCCACCATGCAGGCACTGCTTCCCGAGCCTGGCAACTTCATGTTTGAAGACATCTCCGACTGGCGTGACTACATCAAGGCTCCGGATATTTCCGGCATCGACTGGGAGGATCAGGTAAAGAAAGGGCTGGATGCCCTGTATGCCACCGGCTTCCGCCGGGAGAATTCCTGCATCGAGTACAACATGCATTCGGGCTATTTCCAGGATCTTGTCGGCTTTATGGGATTTGAGAATGCCCTGATGGCCATGTCCGAGGATCCGGACGAGGTCATTGCGCTGATGACCTACATCTGTGACTTCTATACCGAGGTCGAGGCCAATATCATCGATATTCTGAAGCCGGATGTTCTGGGTCTGGCGGATGATGTGGCGACCTGGCGGTCCCCGTTCATGTCCGAGGCCATGTACCGCGAGATGTTCCTGCCCTTCCATGACAGAGAAGCAAAATTTGCCCGTGACAGAGGCCTGCCCATCACGATGCACTGCTGCGGCCAGTGCATGGATCTGATCGATGACTGGATCTCCATCGGCGTCAACCAGTGGAATCCCGCCCAGCTCTCCAACGATCTGGATGCGGTCAAGGCAAAATACGGCAACAAGCTGGCCATCTGCGGCGGATGGGATGCCAGAGGACGGCTCATTGAGCCGGATGTGACCGACGACGAGATCCGCCAGTCCGTCCGCGATACCATGGACCGCTTCGCCAAGGGCGGCGGCTTTGGATGGTGCGGCGGTTATCTGGCTGCCGAGGGCGATATGGAAATGATGCGCCGGAACATGGTCCTCTTTGAAGAGGTCAACCGCTATGGCGATGCCTTCTACGGATACGGCCCGGAGATCATGGCTATCCTCTAAACAAGCCCATGCCAGACGACATATAAAAGAGCAAAGAAAGGAAAATGGAAAATGATCACAGAAAAAGAAAACTATATCCGGTTTATCACAGGAAAGGACGTTGCTTTTGCTCCCACCATGAACCTGATGGGCATGGTCGGTCCCTCCTACCTGTACAAGGACCGCAACCCTGATATGTCCGGCTTTGATTTCTACGGCGTCGAGTATGTCGTCTCCCCGGAATCCAACGGCGGCTTTATCCCTGTACCGGGCAAGTTCATTCTGGATGATGTGACAAAGTGGCATGATGTCATCAAGAATCCGGATATCTCCGGTCTTGACTGGGAGGAGATGGCCAAGAAGGATATGGCACACATCGACCGTGAAAATGTTCCGGTCTGCGCCAACTTTATTCCCGGCTTCTTCCAGGCCTTCATCAACTTCATGGGCTTTACCGAAGGCCTGTGTGCGATCTATGAGGAGCCCGAGGAGGTAAAGGCTCTGACCGAGTACATTACCGACTTCTACTGCGAGGTCGCAAAAAAGATGGTCGAGTATTACAAGCCGGACATGATGTGGCTTCCGGATGATGTCTGCACCCAGAGGGCGCCCTTCATTTCCAAGGCTGCCTATGACGAGATCTTTATGCCCTCCATCAAAAAGTACGCCCGCGTCTTTATCGACAACGGGATCCCGGTGGAGATCCACTGCTGCGGTGAGTGCATGGATCTGATCGAGGATTGGGTCGAAGCCGGCATCACCGCCTGGGATCCTGCCCAGGTCATGAACGATCTGATCGCCGTCCACAACAAATACGGCAAGGACTTCGCCATCATCGGCGGATGGGATTCCTCCGGACCGATCGCCCGCGGCGATGTGACCGATCAGGAGCTGATCGACGCTGTGGATGAATGGTGCGATACCTACCTGCCTCTTGGCGGCTTTGGCTTTGCCGGCGGTGTCATGGGCGCCATCGGCGATCCGGAGGTGGCCAGAAAGAACGGCATCGTCTTTGAGCGGTTCAAAGAATATTCCAAAAAATTCTTCTAAAGAGAATTTTAGGACAGACAGCATATGACCCCGGAAGGCATTACGCAAACGGCTTCAGCCTTATCATGCCTGCAGAATGTTTGCTTTCATGTCTTCCGGGGTCGTGTCATGTCTTGGCTAAGTGATTCTGTCAACCCGGTTTGTCAAAGGATCCTCTAATGTCCCAAAAAGAAAGGGGCTGTCGCATCAAACAAAGCGTGCATAAATATTCTTGCGGGAAGCGCTCGCGCTCTGTCCTCACGCAGCGGTACTAAGTCGGAATGTTCCATTCCTCCAAGTACCGGCTGAGGGCTGTTCCCTCCAGAATGTTTATTCACGATTTTTTCTTAATGCGACAACCCCTTCTCTGTGGTAAGACGCAAGACTGCGTCCTTCATTTTTAGAACATTTCTTTGCTGGCTGCATCGATCTCTTCGGTCAGTGCCTCGTAGACGCCCGGGAAGGTGGACATCGGAAGACCCTGGCTGGCGTTCGGGATGAAGTAATGCTTGCCGTACTCCTTGCAGGCTCTGCGGACTTCATCATGAACTTCCTGACGGGTCCAGCCCGGATGGTCGACAGCTGCGGAATCGATTCCGCCCATGAACGTGATCTGCGGGCCGTATTTTGCGATCAGCTCGTCGATCTTGTTGCTGGTCATGACACCCTGCCAGATGTTGATGCCCATCTCGATCATATCCGGTACCAGCGTTGCTGCATAAGAATCGGAATGATGGATGATCAGCTCTACGCCGTGATCATGATAGTATTTGTAGATCCGCTTGTAGCTGTCCATGTAGAACTCTTCGAACATCGGGACGGAGATGAAGGTGGACCGCTGGCTGCCCCAGTCATCATGATGGAAGATGGCGGTCGGATGGAGATGCGAGCAAAGCTCCTCAGCATACCGCAGCTCATACTCTTCCAGATATTTGATCAGGTCTGCAACTGCTTCCGGCTCCTCATAGAAGTTCATCAGAGCGTTCTGGATCTCGCAGAGATGATGGGTCATCTCAAACAGGCCCGGTGCGACAAAGCAGGTGACATACTGCTCGTTCTGATCGACCTTGGAAGCCATCTCGATGGAGGGACCCCATGCCTCATCCGGAAGCTTTACGTTCGGTGCATGAACGTAATCCTGCCAGTGAGTGATATCCTTGACAACGATCTTGTCCGGTGTATGTACCGGGAAGGGGCCCGGTGTGCCTTCCGGCCACTGATTCCAGACGCCCCAGCCGTTCTGTACAGCGGGTCCGCCGTATGTCGGCATCGGGAACTGCATCATGATCGGATCATAGACGATTCCCATGTACTCATACTGATTGACAAACCGATCCGGATTTCCGCCAGTCATAACTTCTTTCAGATTCTGTTTGATCGTTAACATAATTTCCTCCTTCTTTATACCCGGCATTCCGCACTTGCCGGTCTGCTGCATGCTTATAGATTTATTATAAGCTTTGAAAAGAGGGAAACCTATGTATGTGCCCTACAAGTATTCCTTGCCGGCACCTGCAGGCTTTTTGTGCATCTGCGGGTCTAACACATAAAAAGGGACTGCCGCATTAAACAATTCGTGCATAAGCATTCTTTCGGGAAACGCTCTCGCTCTGTCCTCGCGCAATGGCACTAAGTCGGAATCGAATGATTCCTCCAAGTGCCAGCTGAGGTCAGTTCCCTTCAGAATGTTTATGCACGACTTTTGCTTAATGCAGCAGCCCCTTCAAAGTGCAGTCCGCTGCGGTTTTATCAGATCTTCGGCAGGCTGTCGAAGCCGGGCTTCAGATCTTCGTCGGTGGGGATGTAATCGGTCATCTGACCGTCGTTGTATTTCTCGTAGGCGACCATGTCGAAGTATCCGGTGCCGGTCAGGCCAAAGACAATCGTCTTTTCCTCGCCGGTCTCCTTGCAGCGAAGCGCCTCGTCGATGGCGGCGCGGATCGCGTGGGAGCTTTCCGGTGCGGGAAGGATGCCCTCGACCCGGGCGAACATCTCGGCTGCCTCGAAGACGGCTGTCTGCTCTACGCTGATGGCGCGCATCATGCCCTGATCGTACAGCTCGGAGAGGATCGGGCTCATGCCGTGATAGCGAAGGCCTCCGGCGTGGTTCGGAGAAGGAATGAAGCCGCTTCCCAGGGTGTACATCTTGGCCAGCGGACAGATCTTTCCGGTATCGCAGAAGTCGTAGGCATATTTGCCGCGGGTGAGGCTCGGGCAGCTGGCCGGCTCGACGGCCACGATATCATAATCTGCCTCTCCGCGCAGTTTCTTGCCCATGAACGGGGAGATCAGGCCTCCAAGGTTGGATCCGCCGCCTGCACAGCCGATGATCATATCCGGCTCGATGCCATATTTGTCCAGCGCTGCCATGGTCTCCATGCCGATGACGGACTGGTGCAGCAGGACCTGGTTGAGCACGGAGCCAAGCACATAGCGGTAGCCCTCGCGGGATACAGCATCCTCGACGGCCTCAGAGATCGCGCAGCCCAGACTTCCTGTGGTACCCGGATGCTCGGCCAGGATCTTTCTGCCGGCCTCAGTCGTCATGGACGGGGACGGAGTGACGGATGCACCATAGGTGCGCATTACTTCGCGGCGGAAGGGCTTCTGCT
>DFFG01000021.1:17804-25819 GCA_002368795.1 Eubacterium sp. UBA3782 | reverse complement strand
CCCCACTGGCCGGCTCCGGTCTCCGTCGTCACACCCTTAAGGCCCTGGTTCTTTGCGTAGTAGGCCTGTGCGATGGCGGAATTGAGCTTATGGGATCCGGAGGTGTTGTTGCCCTCAAATTTATAATAGATCTTTGCCGGGGTACCCAGCTTTTTCTCCAGACAGTAAGCCCGCACCAGCGGTGAGGGACGGTACATCTTGTAGAAATCAAGGATTTCCTGGGGGATCGGGATATAGCGGGTATCGTTGTCCAGCTCCTGTGCCACCAGCTCCTCGCAGAATACGGCACTAAGTTCTTCTGCTGTCATGGGCTGACCGGTTCCCGGGTTCAGCAGGGGGGCGGGCTTCTTTGTCATATCAGCCCGGACGTTATACCACTCCTTCGGCATCTCATCTTCTTCCAGGTAGATCTTATAGGGGATCTTCATCTCTTCACTCATTGCGGCTTACCTCCTTACATTTTTGCTGCCGGACGTTATTCACCTTCTGCCGGCAGGCGGGTTATGTACAGTTGGGATGGGATCCGCTTTTGTATAAAAAAAGACCCCTGTCCCAGACAACTGTCGGGACAGGGATCGAAAAATTCCATTCCTGCGGTGCCACCCAACTTGATGGTCATACCATCCTCTCATGCATACGTGTTCATATGCGGGATGTTGTTCACGAAGCTCCCGCTCCGTCGCCCCTACCGGTATCCCCGGTTCAGTTTGCCCTCAAAAGCCCACTTCCCTGAATTCCGTCTGCCATGATTCCACCGCCCATGGCTCTCTGAAAGGCTTCCCTCAGGTACTCCTCTTTCTCATCGGTTTCGTCCAGTATATCAGATGGCCTGTTCTCTGTCAAGTCAAAACTTTAATGTGATAAAGCAGCGAGTTGTGTGTCCGGGGCACCGTCCTGTCAACCTTGCACATGGCTGAAGATGATACCTGTCCGGACCTTCTGCCAAAAGAACAGCTTGGCGATTTCTTTCCGGATTCGCAACGAATCCTTTTTCCCCGGATGAATGGGTATACAGGGGATGAATTCTGATTTTCTTGATTCGCACACCAGAAATGCTCTATTATGGAAATGAGATCTGCAGCTTTACGCCGATCCCCGGCAGTATGAAATATCCACAAGGAGGCGACGCGAATGAATAAGCGCTCACGCACAGCACTCACGCTCTCAGCGGTACTTGCTTTTGCCGCTACCATCTCCGTAATAGTTTTCTTTATTTATATCCTTGTGCTCAGGACCGGGTACAGATCTGCCGCTCTGGAGATCAACGACGCCATTCTCTCGGGGAGCCGTACGACAATTTCCCGCGGAGACGAGACCCTCCCCGCCTCAGCTGAAGTGATGGATTACTACAACAGATTCCTTCTCGACAAATATACGATCGTTTACAGCCGGAAGGCTGCTGCAGTAACGGAAGACAGTATTATCCTGGGCATCGGGAACAGTCAGCTTGCCTTTACCGGTCTGGAGGACGGCACTGCCATCGCTGTAAAATGGGAGACACCGGTGGGTGAAAAAAACTATGTCGTCCGAAGCCAGATCACCTTCATGCAGCTTTCCGCATATTACGAAAACTATAAGCGGCGGTCTCTAAATCCCCGGTAAAAGCAGTCTGAAAAGATAAAAGGAAGAAACCCCTGATACCATCAGGACCACTCCCTGCCAGGTTGACAGGCCGGACCTGCCGCGTTAGAGTATTCTGTGAAGATACGATACCGGGCAGACAGCGTCTGCCGGGATCATTTCCTGTTTCGGAAAAGAGGCGCATATCATGTTTGAGAAGAAGACGGATATTTTTAAGAAGAAGGACCGTGCTGCATGGATGGAGATCCGTGATCTCCTAAAGAAGGAAGGGATCAGGGGCATGAGTGCCGGGCATTATCTGCAGGAGTCTGTGATGGCTGGCGGCTGCGGTGCCAAGCTGGATCCCAGGGATTTTGGCAGCGGCGGGAAAGTTGACCGGGAAGTCTACTTTATCCGCGTAAGAGAAAAAGATCAGGAACGCGTCCAGGAGATCCTCCGCCGGAACGGGCTTGCCGCCGGCATTGAAGAGGATCTGATGACGGACGCGGCGCTGAAGAAGCGTCATTCTTATATCTGAAGTGTCATTTCCTGGAGGGTCATACGGATCAGGTCTGCCGCTGCGTCTGCAATGCGGTTCAGTTTCCGGATACGGACATATTCTTTTCCATAGATCTGCTGCACGTTTTCCAGATGCGCGGCAGAACCAAAAAAAACCGCGGCAGTGCGGATCCCGGCTTTCCGGAGATCATGCACTGCTTTTTCTGTATCGGAAGCAGCTATGACGCCTTCGTATTCTTTTACGATCCGGCCCGAAGGGTCCATCACTGCCGGTATGTCGTCATTGGGGCAGGCATCGGTGAGGACCAAAAGAAGGCGGACCTTTTCCTCTCCGTCTTCGGTCAGCAGAGACCGGACAGCCCGGAAGGCAAGTCCGTCCCGGTTCCATCCGCCGGAGAAAAAGTGAAGCACACGTCCTGCATCCCTTTGATCTGTTCGTTTTAACTGTTCCAGGATGGTGATGCCGCAGATCGTCCGGAAGGTCATGACCCGGATCGGGACATGGTTCTTCTCCAGGCTTTTTGCAATGATATATGCCTCGGATGCGATGATCTCCTGGACGTTCATCCGGGACATGGAGGCATCCAGCAGAAGGGTGACTTCCACGTTTTTTTCTGTGAGGGAACCTTCCCTGGCAAAGACGGAAGGATCATGGAATACGGCAAGGCGGTATGCCCGCTCCGGCATCAGGCATCCTGCCCGTCCGGTTTCCGGCATTCTGCGGAAGTATTCCGAAAAGAGCAGGTCCAGCCGGGCAGACAGTTCCCGGATGCTTTCACCGATCAGCAGCGCATGCTCGTCCACAAACCGGCGATTGCTATCTTCCTGTTCTTTTGCGCGTTTCCGGAGCTCCCGAAGCTCTGCAGATGATGCGGTTCTTCCATTATCTGCTTTTTCATCTGCGCGCACACCGTCGGTGATATGCAGCCGGCAGGCAGCGTGAATGTCACGGCAGCAGTCTGCTTCCAGTGCCTTCATCTCCTGCTCTGACCTGGCAGATTCGCCAAAGGCTGCCCTCACAAAGGCCTCATCCTCTGCGGACGGAAGATGTACTCTCCGGCTGCCGGTATGGCCAAGGCGTACATTGGTATCCATATCTCCTGTGCCGTCACCCGTCCGCAGGAACAGCTTCTGCCGGTGGGGCCTTCCGGCACGTCCCGGCAGGTGAATGCCGGAGAGAATGCCTCTTCTTTCACCGCCTGCCTTCAGACGGGTGATGTCCGTGTGGAAAAACTCCTGAAGGATGGCGCTCATCTCTCCCACGATCTGCTCTGCATCCAGCTGTCCGGAGAACTGCAGCCGCTCTGCCAGAGCTCTGCTCCGCTTTCCTGCCGCATAGGTCCGTCCGGCAACTTCCGACCAGCGGATCATCTGCTGGTCATATACCGTCATGCTCTGCATCTCCATCTGCTGGCGGGACATGTCGCGCACAGACTGAAAATAGGCGTCGGCCTTGTCCCGGCGAAGCTTCTCCATGACCGGCCGGTCTGCGATCTCCTTTTCATACACGCAGTTCTCGATGCCCAGCCAGAAGAGATCATCAAATTCATCCGCACTTCTGCTGGCCGCGTACTGGCGGATGAATCCCAGGATCACGTCCATGTCCAGCCATTTATAGGCAAGTCCGATGATGAGGTTATAGTACATATCCGGGCTGCCATTCGCCTCAAACGCCAGAAAGGAAGGTTCGAAATCGTACCTTCCTGCTGCATTCCATATGTAATTTCTGGCTCTTCGCTCATTTCCCGAATACTGTCGTTTGATCATCGTCAGCCTGCCTCTGCATTACTTTACAAAAACAACGCTCCGATCCAGATCCGCCGGGATCCTGCTGCTGATGCAGTCCCGGATCAGGGTCTGTTCATAAAGATCGAAGGTCTTGTTGACGATCGTCATCTCCAAAGCCTGGCCGGAGCTAAGGCCCTGCCGGATCAGCTCCAGGGCATCCAGCATGCCTCGCATGTCCACAGCCCGGTCAGAGATCTCTGCCTTTGCCGCTTTTCTGGTCAGCTCGCCAAACAGCTTTACAAACTGACCGGCAATTATTTCACTGATCTCCGGGAAGCTCTCCTTCAAAAGCCGGAGCATATTGTCCTCCGTGATCTGCGGCATGGAGATGATGGCAAACCGGGAGCTGAGCGCCTCGTTGAGGTCTCTGGTACCGGCATAACCGTAATTCATCGTGCCGATAAAGCGGGCAGCCGGATCCACCTGCACCAGATCATAGCCTGCCACATCGATGATCCTCCGGTGATCAAGGGCAGCATGAAGAACGGCCAGTGACTCGTTTCTGGCCATGTTGATCTCATCCAGCACACAGAATCCGCCATGCTCTGCGCTCATGCAGACCGGCCCTTTCCGGAAGGAGACTCTCTCCCCGTCAAAGGTATCGGTACCGATCAGCCCTGCAGCATCTGTGTTGATGTGAAAGGAGACATTCCAGACCGGCCGCCCAAAAAGGGCTGCCAGATTCTCGCATAGCAGGTTCTTTCCGGTTGCCTTCGGTCCCGCCAGCAGAAGGTTGCGTCCGGCCAGAAGGACAGCGATCGCCTCCTCCCAGACCTCTTTTCCATAATACAGGGCAGGTGCCTTCGGTATCCGGTCTGCAAATGCAGGATCCGCCGGATATCTTTTCGTAAACTCCCGGACCCCGGAGAGCAGATCCCGGTCAATGCCTTCTTTTTCCAGTAACTCGATCAATTCTGCCATTATCTTTCTCCTGTCATGACCAGGGCAGGTCATCCGCATAGCCGCATTCCAGGAACAGCGGCTTTATGGCTGCCACCTCGTCGTGCTCCTCCTGGGATACCCGGACACTGGAGTTCAGTGCCTTCAGGTCATCTTTGACAACTGCAAGGGCTTCCTCGCAGCTCTCCGCCCTTCCCATCCGGATCGTTTTCAGCATCCTGCGGATCACGATCGGGTCCGCATACTGGGCCGGAAGGAAGAAATCCTTTTTGTCTGCAATGCACGCCTTCGCTGCTTCGACGGCCTCTCTCCAGGCAGCAGCTGCTGCAGCCGGTGTGTTGCTGCCAAAGGGCAGGATCTGCGATGCTGCCGCATAAAACAAAAACGCAGCACCAAAGAGAAGTCCCCAGAGCCCATAGTTTTTTCCGGAAAACAGCGTGTAAAGGCCCACCGCGATCAGGACGATGCCGGCAAGCGCGACAGCTCCCATGATCATGCGGGAGGAAGCCGGGATATGGTCGATCCGCCGTTTTTCGCGAACCGTCCGGCGAAGCCTCTCCGATACCTCGGGATGTTTTTCCAGAAAATCAAGATCCTCCTCCAGGCGGGTCTTTCCTTCAACAGCAGCTGGTGAGAGGGTCTTTTTCTCCTTTGCTTTTTCCTCCAGGGCTTCGGCCCGCATCCGTTCCTCTGCCTGTTTTGTGTACAGATGAATCTCCGGATGATTATCCCGGATCCACCGCATCAGGGCATCCACATCCTCCTCGATCTTAAAGTTGCACTGACGGGACCGTCCGTCCTTCAGCTCGACCACGAGGTACGGGATCGCCCCAAATACGCCTTTGCCCGAAAAGCCTCCCGCGCTCATGGCGATCCGTTTGTAGATGCGTTCAATATCTTCATAGCATACGTACAGTCTGCGGTCCAGAAAAAACGTATTCAGGTACATGGCCTTTTTGCCAAGACCGCAGGGGCCGGCCACCTTGCAGGATTTCCGGTCGTTTTTCAGTTCCTCTGCCGTAAGCTCTTTTTTCCCAAATCGTACGGGTAGCATATGCCCACCTTTCTGTCGGTTTCTGTCCTGTCCTCAAAAACCGTGACAGACAAAACCTGCCGTTGATCATTCTTTGATCATTGTCTGGCCATCCTGCATGCATCATGCACACGCGGACTGCCGCCGGCTGTGCCGGCAAAAAAAGGGGCGGAGATCATCTCCGCCCCGAATATTGCTTTAAACCATTCTGTTATGCGGCTTTCGCTTTCTTTGCGCTGCGAAGGAAGATGACCAGGAACAGGATCGCTACGAGAATACCCACCGGATAAGCGACCAGTGTGTTGTTCTTCAGTGCAGGGATCATGCCCATGCATTCCGGAGCCATCATGAAATACGTAGAAGAAACTGCGCTCATGAATACGGCCGGAACTGCACAGATCAGATAGTTTCTTCCTTCCTTAGCCAGATACATGGCACCTGCCCACAGTACGATCATAGCCAGAGTCTGGTTTGTCCAGCTGAAGTATCTCCAGATGACCGTATAGCTAAGGAAACCAAGAGTATTACCAAATCCAAGGAATGCGCCGACACCCAGAACCGGGATGCAGAGTTTCAGGCGGTTGCCATAGGACTCCTGATCGATCTTGAACCAGTCAGCAAGCGTAAGTCTTGCGGAACGGAAAGCGGTATCGCCAGAAGTGATCGGGCAGGCAACAACACCAAGCATAGCAAGGATAACGCCGACCGGTCCCATGGTCTTGATGCAGACATCATAGATAGCTGCAGACTGTCCGTCAGCCAGGATTGCTTTCAGACCGGTATTCAGTCCGCCGGCGACCTCGTACAGAGAGCATCCTGCAGCAGCCCATACCAGAGCGATGCAGCCCTCAGCGACCATTGCGCCGTAGAATACGAATCTGCCCTGACGCTCAGACTTCAGGCAGCGGGCCATAAGCGGGGACTGGGTGGAATGGAAACCAGAGATCGCGCCGCAGGCAACAGTGATAAACATGAAGCTCCAGATCGGAGTTCCGTCCGGATGCATGCTGCCAAAGTGAGTGAAGATCTCGGGGATGCTGTATCCGTTTAACGGAATACCAACTGCAACACCAACAGCCATGATGATCAGGCAGATACCAAATACAGGATAGATCTTGCCGATGATCTTGTCGATGGAAATGAAGGTTGCGATGAAATAGTAGGCCAGAATAATGCCAAGCCATACGGTGGTCTGGGCAAAGGGTCCGCTGACACCTTTTTCAGAAAGCAGCTTCACGATCAGGCCAGCCGGTCCGACAGCAAATACGGTTCCGACCATGACCAGAAGTACAACAGCGAATATACGCATGATCGTCTTCATGACCGGTCCAAGATAGATTCCGATAACCTCGGAAATGGATGCGCCGTTGTTACGCTCGGAAAGCATGCCGGCGAAATAGTCGTGTACGGCACCTGCAAAAATGGTTCCGAAGGTGATCCACAGGAATACGATCGGCCCCCACAGAGCGCCCTGCATTGCGCCAAAGATCGGTCCAAGGCCGGCAATGTTCAGGAGCTGAACCAGAAACAGCTTCCATGCCGGAAGGACGACGTAGTCGACACCATCGTTGATCGCCACAGCCGGTGTCTCACGGTCATCCGGTGCGAACGTATTGTCAACGACCTTGCCATAGGTGAAGTAGCTGGCAACAAGAAGTACCAGACAAATCAAAAAACTTACCATACCTATCCTCCTCCTACATTCAGGTTTTCTGCACCTTGTGCAGAATTTATAAATATTTTATAAATTAATTCTGATTTTAGTCCTGTTTTTATAAGTTGTCAAACAAAGCCACGCCGATACGGAGAAAGGGCAGGCTTAGCTCTGCGACAGAAAAATTTGTTCATTATCCAGCTGTGATCTGCATATATTTCTGCTTAAATGTCGTTTTTTCGCAAATATTTCAATCCAATTTAGGCTAATGTGTGGGTTTGCCCCAATTATTGTCTTTAAGTTTTTTAATTATTTGGACAGATTTCCAAATTTGACCCAACAGGAGGATATTTTTTTTAATCAGCCTCGCTGTATCTGAATCAAAAGAGCAGGGAAAAGCGGAAAGCCATGATTCATTTGCCAAAATAACGGCAATAAAGGCCAAATAAAGGACAGGTGGCAGATTTCTCTGCTCTTCCTGTCCTTTATCATCACAAAAAAACGGAGATTCTTGATTTTCAAGGATCTCCGCTATCGTCGAAGCGACGGGATTCGAACCCA
>DFFG01000021.1:567-17749 GCA_002368795.1 Eubacterium sp. UBA3782 | reverse complement strand
GAACTTGCGACCTCTGCGTCCCGAACGCAGCGCTCTACCAAACTGAGCCACGCTTCGATTGCTGTCGTCTCGTCAGCATGGATTATTATAGTCGACTGTCCCGGGAAAGTCAACAACTTTTTTCAGCTTTTCCTTTTCCCGAAAATCTGGGCTCATTTCGTGTCTTTCCAGAAAATGTTTTTCACTTCATCGCTTGCTGCAGCACTTCATGCGCCTGCTATTTTCGCCAGGTGGCCGGATATTTGTTTTTCAGCACGCCGCCGGCGTATTTTGCCCAGCCGAGGGGATAGTCCTCCACACAGACCAGGACCCAGCCGTTTTTCAGTGTACCTGCAGCGATCTCCTCTTCGTCCAGCGTGATCGTCTCTCCCCGCAGGTATTTTGCGATCCGTCCGTCCTCTGCCGGCATCGACCAGGCATTGGCGAAGCGGCTGGCGGACAGCAGCATAGCCAGGGGCTGGGCCGGCTCGAACCGGTTTTTCTTCCATTCGCCCACAAAACAGCCGCTGCGCAGGAAGTTCATGCCGCGGATGCTGCCGGGAAGCGGACTGGTCAGATAGGCTTTTCCGCCGTATTGCTGAATATCGGAGATGCCGATCCCCTCCACATCTGCCAGGAAGTCTTCCAGCTGGCGCAGCTCCTCGCCATCAGGTCCGGCTGCGCCTCCTCTTGTCTGATTTTCACTCTGCCTGCTGCTTTTCTTTCCCTGTTTCTTCTTTTTCTTTCGCGAAATAGTTTCCTGCTCTGCCGGCAGTTCTTCCTCCAGAAGTGCAGGTCTGGCAGCTGCCTGAAAGTCTGCCCCGATTTCTTCAAGATATGTCATACCTTCGCTTTGCTTTTGCAGCAGAGCCATGAAGTGCCCCTCGCCGGCCATGCAGTGCGGCCAGATCCGGATACACCGGGCAAGGCGCGGATCGCCATCTGCCCATTCCGGATGTCCCGGGGAAAAGCCTTCGTACCGGTCCGGTATTTCCATCAGCTCTGCGTCCGGAAAGCGATTCAATGCCCAACTGATGATCTGCTCATTTTCCTCCGGTGCAAAGGTGCATGTCGAATACATCAGATAGCCGCCTGGCATCAGCATTTCCCATGCACGCTCAAGGATGCTCTTCTGAACTGCTGCGCATTGGCGCACCTTTCCGAGGTTCCAGAGCTCTGACGCTGCCGGATCCTTCCGGAACATACCCTCGCCGGAGCATGGTGCGTCCACCTGAATAGCGTTAAAGCAGGAGGGAAACCGCTGCGCCAGTGCTTCGGGCGTCTCGTTTGTCACCAGGAGCCTTGCTGTACCCAACAGCTCCAGATTGCGCAGCAGTGCCTTTGCCCTGGCATTACTGATATCATTTGCCACCAGAAGACCTTTGCCCGCAAGTCTTGCCGCCAACTCGGTAGACTTTCCGCCCGGCGCTGCACACAGGTCAAGGACCCGGTCGCCAGGCTTTACCGGAATGCGGGATGCCGGCGTCATGGCACTTGGCTCCTGCAGGTAATAGAGACCGGCTGCATAGTAGGGATGCCGGGCCGGGAATACGTCATTGTCATAGAAAAAGCCATTGTCCGTCCAGGGGATGGGCTTTACCGGAAAAGGCGCCTTTGCCGCAAATTCCTCCGGGGTGATCCGAAGCGTATTTACACGAAGGCCACGGTATCTGGGTTCGTCATAGGAGGCCAGAAAACGGTCATACTCCGCTCCCAGCATATGCTTCATTCGGCTGCAGAATTCCTCTGGTAATTGCATTGTCTCCCTCCGGCGGCTTTTGTCCGCGTATCTTTTCGTCTCCACGAAGATAACATATACGCGCCACGACCGCAAGCAGACCTCACACACAAAAAAGATACTGCGCTTCATTCACAAGAGTGATCTGCAGAAAACAGCAGGATACCTTCGCTTCATGCATAAGTGTGATCTGCAGATAATTGCAGGATACCTGCGCTTCATGCATAAGTGCATGCTGCCGGAAACTCCAGCAGTGAAAAAAACACCCGGCGGAGCTCCGCCAGGTGTTCTTTACTGTCAGTTTCAATCCATGAACTCGTCCGGATCAATCTGCAGTGCTTCTTCATACTTCTCCAGAATGATCTTCTGGATCCGGTCTCTTGTCTCTGAGTTAATGGGATGAGCGATGTCTCTGTATTCTCCGTCGGTCGTTTTCCTGCTCGGCATTGCGATAAACAGGCCCTTTTCGCCTTCGATGACTTTGATATCGTGAACTGCGAACTCGTCATCAAAGGTGATGGAAACGACTGCCTTCATCTTCCCTTCTTTTGTTACTCTCCGTACTCTGACATCAGTGATCTGCATAAGACTCCTCCTCCCGCTTCAGCAGGCATTTTCAGATCGCATACCGTTCATTTTTTTCGATAACGATCTTAATTCTGTCTTCGCCGCAGTAATAAGAGTTCGCCCTTATTGTATCGCGGCTTTCGACGATACAATTCTCAATGTGAGTATTGTCCCCAAGGTACACATTGTTCAGGACGATGGAATTCTTGATCACACAATTGTTGCCTACATATACGTCTTTAAAGAGGATAGAATTTTCAACTTGTCCATTAATGATACAACCACTTGAAATCAAACTGTTTTTAACTATGTTGCCTGGATTGTATTTAGCCGGTGGGAGGTCATCAATCTTCGAGTAGACTGAAGGATATTGATCAAAGAAGTACTCTCTGACCTCCGGTTTGAGGAAATCCATATTTGTCTTGTAATAGGACTCCACCGTCGCAATGTTGCTCCAATAGGTTTTAATTTTATATCCATAAATCCGCTTGATATGCTTGTAGCGGATAAAGATATCTTTGACCAGGTCATAACGGTCTTCCTGGGCGCATCGCTCCAGGAGTTCAATTAGCTGTCTCCTTCTTATAACATATATTCCTGTCGAAATCAAGTTCGAATCCGAGACCATCGGTTTTTCTTCGAATTCTTCGACCCTGCAGTCCTCGTTCATCTTGAGCACGCCGAACCTGCTGGGGTCGTCATCCCGGCATTCCGTACACACGATGGTGATGTCCGCGCGCTTTGAGATATGGTACTCAAGAACGTCATTGAAATCCAGCTTGTAGATTCCGTCTCCCGACGCGATGACTACATACGGCTCATGGCTTTCCTTCAGCCAACTCAGGTTCTGGTACAGCGCATCTGCCGTGCCCCGGTACCACCAGTTGTTGGTCGCGGTCACGGTAGGTGTGAACACGAACAGACCGCCCTGTTTTCTTCCGAAGTTCCACCACTTGGAGCTCATCAGATGCTGATTGAGGCTCCGTGCATTGTACTGTGTCAGAACAGCGACCTTCTGGATATGGGAGTTGGTCATGCTGCTCAGCGCAAAATCAATGCTCCGGTAGCTTCCTGCCATTGGCATTGCCGCGATCGCCCGCTTTGCGGAAAGATCCCGCATGCGGTTGCTGTTGCCGCCCGCCAGAATAATTCCTATTGCTCTCATCTTACCTCATCGACCTCCTTTACCAGAGCGCCGCCTGAGGGCAGTTCACCGTCGACATAATCCTCCGGAACGGTTTTTCCGAAGATGACGGTATTCTTTCCGACCCGGACATCCTCCGGGATCTCGGACTGCTCACCGATGGTCGCAAGTCCAAAGCCGTAGATCTGGGGTTTCCAGACATTCGGCGCCTCTTCACCGACGCCGATCACGGCTCCCCTGCCGATGGTAACGTTCTCTGCGATAACCGCTTTTGTCACCTGTGCACCTTCACCGATCACCGTATGGCGCATGATGATTGAATCACGTACGATGGCACCCTTTCCAATACGGACGCCTGCGCCGATAACGGAATTGCTGACCTCGCCGAAGATCTCGCAGCCCTCGCCCAGGATACAGCGGTCAACCGTGCTGTCTGCGGATATGTACTGCGGCCGGATGATGTCGCCGTTGGTGTAGATCTTCCAGTATTCCTCATAGAGGTTGAATTCCGGAATGATATCGATCAGCTCCATGTTGGCTTCCCAATAGGAGCCAAGGGTGCCGACATCCTTCCAGTAGCCGTTAAATTCGTAGGCAAACAAACGCTTTCCGTTGTCCCTGCAGTACGGGAGGATATGCTTTCCAAAATCCAGCCCCGGCTGATCTGCCATGGCGATCAGCGATTCCCGAAGGGTTTTCCAGCTGAAGATATAGATGCCCATGGATGCCAGGTTGCTCCTGGGATGCTCGGGCTTTTCCTCAAACTCGGTGATGCGGCCCTTTCCGTCGGTGATCATGATGCCGAAGCGGCTGGCTTCCTTCATGGGCACCGGCATGCAGGCGATCGTAATGTCCGCCCGGTTTGCCTTGTGGTAGTCCAGCATGACCTCGTAGTCCATCTTGTATATGTGATCACCGGAGAGGATCAGCACGTAATCCGGATTGAAGCTCTCCATATAAGCCAGGTTCTGATAGATAGCGTTTGCCGTTCCGGTGTACCAGTCACTGCTGCTGCTCTTCTCGTAGGGCGGAAGGATCGTCACACCGCCTACATTTCTGTCCAGATCCCATGGAATACCTATGCCGATGTGGCTGTTCAGTCTGAGGGGCTGGTACTGGGTAAGTACACCAACAGTATCTACTCCGGAGTTTATGCAGTTGCTGAGGGGAAAGTCGATGATCCGGTATTTTCCGCCAAACTCAACTGCCGGTTTTGCAACCTTCTGGGTCAGAACGCCCAGACGGCTGCCCTGACCTCCAGCCAACAGCATGGCGATCATTTCTTTTTTAATCACAGAAAAATCACCTCCTGTCGTTTAGATACATGGATTATATCATACCTATTTTAGAATGTGAACAATTTTAATGCTATTGTTAGTTCCTGGACATTGTGCTTTCGTCATTTTGTCAGTTTTTATCCGATTATTTATTTCTTTTTGTATATCTTGCCTAACCATTGTCATTTATTTTGCCTGGTCCGAGGTTAATTGTGCATCATTTCATGTCACAGGCGGCTGTGATGCCCCTTGCCCATCTTTTATACGCAGTCGTCACGAGAATCCTGCGTCAGTGATTGAAATATTCAGGTGCAGAGGTTATAATTGATAGGCTAAATGAACAGGTAGTGTAAGGAGAGATCCACTATGTATAGAATCCATTTCGATCAGCCAAAGCATATTCACTTTATCGGGATCGGCGGCATCAGCATGAGCGGCCTGGCAGCGATCCTTCTGGACAAGGGCTTTACCGTATCCGGCTCTGATTCCAAAAAAAGTGAGCTGACCGACCGCCTGGAGGCTTCCGGTGCAACGATCATCATCGGCCAGAAGGCAGAAAACATTACAGACGATATCGACGCTGTCGTATTCACCGCAGCGATCCATCCGTCAAACCCCGAGTATGCGGCAGCCGCAGAAAAGAATATCCCGCTGCTGACCCGGGCACAGCTGCTTGGCCAGCTGATGCAGAATTACCAGATCCCGATCTGTGTTTCCGGCACCCACGGCAAGACGACCACCACGTCCATGGCGGCTCATATCCTGATGGCAGCCGATATGGATCCGACGATCTCTGTCGGCGGCATTCTTCCCCTTATCGAGGGCAATTACCGGATCGGCGGGACCGGCACCTTCCTGATGGAGGCCTGCGAATACACCAACAGCTTCCTGAGCTTCTTCCCGAAGATCAGCATTATCCTTGATATTGACGCGGATCATCTGGATTTCTTTAAGGATCTGGAGGATATCCGCCGTTCCTTCCGTAAATTTGCCGAGCTTCTGCCCGCCGATGGTCTGCTGATCATCAATGCGGACGACCCGGCCTACAAGATGATCGCCAGGGATCTTCCCTGCCGCGTCATCACCTATTCGATGAGCAACAAGGGCCTGTATACAGCCGATCTGGTCACCTACAATGCCGACGGCAATGCCAGCTTCCGCGTGCTGAAACATGGTGAGCCCATCGGCAGCTTCTCTCTGGAAGTGCCGGGTTCTCACAATGTCAGCAATGCCCTCGCGGTCATCGCCCTTGCTCTCGAGCTCGGCGTGGATACCGAGACGATCCAGAAAGGATTTTCCACCTTCCGCGGAACAAACCGCCGCTTTGAGCATAAGGGTTTTTTCCACGGAGCGGAGATCATCGACGACTACGCCCATCATCCGACAGAGATTAAAGCCACGCTCCGCACGGCTGAGCGTGTTCCTCACCAGACGGTATGGTGCATCTTCCAGCCCCACACCTACACCCGGACAAAGGCACTTCTGCCCCAGTTTGCCGAGGCACTCTCCATCGCCGACCGTGTCGTGCTGGCGGATATTTATGCCGCACGCGAACTGGATATTTACGGGATCTCCTCCCGGGATCTCCAGGATGAGATCCGCAAGCTTGGCACCGACTGCGATTATTTCCCCAGTTTCGGGGAGATCGAGGATTTCCTTCGCGCAAATGTGAAGGAAGGCGATCTGGTCATTACAATGGGTGCAGGCAACATCGTGCAGGTTGGCAACGACCTTGCCGAGGAGGATAACACAGCCGTCTAGCAGACGGCCCGGGGGGCTTTATGGGTTTTCTGACGATTCAGGATAACCGTCTTTCCGGCATGACGGTCATTCCGGACGATTTTATCGATTATTATATGCCCCGTGCCAACGGGGAATTTGTAAAGATCTATCTGTATCTGCTGCGCCACGCCCACGCCAAGGATGTCGATCCGACGCCCTCGGCCCTGGCTGACATCTTTTCCCTGACTGAAAAAGATGTCCTGCGGGCACTGCGCTACTGGGAGAGGGCCGGTCTTCTCTCGCTTACCTTCCATAATAAGGAGCTTTCCGGGATCGCTCTTCTGTCGGTGTCACCCAACCTGAAGGTGACCCAGAACGATCCGGAGGATCCCTCCATGGCAGAAAAGGAAGAGAAAAAGCAGAAACCCCTGGCTCAGATCTCGGCCAGCCGGGCCAAAGAGCTCAAGGATGATTCCGACGCCAGACAGATCCTGTTTTTTACAGAGCAGTACATCGGCCATCCGCTCAGCGCAACGGATATGCGCCGGATCCTGTATTTTTATGATGAGCTCCATTTCCCCATCGACCTGATCGATTATCTGGTGGAATACTGCGTCTCCCGCGGAGGCCGCAGCATGAATTACATCGAAAAAGTCGGTCTGGCCTGGAAGGAGGAGGGACTCGATTCCGTCAAGGCGGCAAAGGAATACGCCAGTGCCTGGAGAGCAAAATACTTTACGATCTTCAAGGCCTTTGGCATCCGCAACCGGAATCCCATCCCCGACGAGACGGCCATCATGGACCGCTGGCTCAACGACTATGGTTTTTCCATGGAGCTGATCAAGGCAGCCGCCTCCCGCACGGTCAAGCAGACCGGGCAGCCAAGCTTCCCCTATGCGGAGCGGATCCTTTCGGACTGGCATCAGGCGGGTGTAACGAGTCTGGCGGATATCGACAAGCTGGATGAAGCTCACCGTCAGCAGAACGGAAAGCCGGCCGGCCAGAGTACTTCCTCCCGAAAGGAGCCGAAATACGTAAACTTCGAGCAGAGAGATTATGATTTCCAGAAGCTGGAGCAGGATCTCCTGAACAGCCAGAACGAGTCCTGATCCTGGTTTTCTGGTTTTCTGGTTTTCTGGTCTTCCGCTGCCCGCCGCAGCACAAGCAGCTGCAGACATCAGCGGCAGGAAGACTGCCGGTTTTATAGCAGAAGAGTTTCTTTTTTACTGATTTCTTCCTATATATATAAGGAGTAGACCTTGCTCTCCAACACACAGTATGATGCCATCATGAGAATATACCAGGACCGCCAGGCGAAAAGCCAGCGGGAGCTGGATGAGCGGCGCAGATCTGTCTATGAACAGATCCCCCGGCTGCCGGAGATCGATCAGGAGATCGCTTCTGCCTCCGTGCGCAAAGCCCTTTTCCTGCTGGGCGATGCCGGCGGCAGAGATGTGGATATCGACCAGACGATCCGGGATCTTGCCCATGAACGGCAGGTGCTTCTGCAGATCCATGGGTTTCGTGCGGATGCGCTGGAGCCCCGGTATGTGTGTCCCATTTGCCGGGATACCGGCTACGTAGGCGATGAGAAATGCTCCTGCTTCCGTCAGATGGAGATCGATCTCCTGTACAGCCGCTCCAATATGGCGGACAGCCTGAAGGAGGAATCCTTTTCGGGATTCTCCCTGGATTACTATTCCCCGGACCGGATCCAAAGCGGAAGCGGCCGGTCAGAAAGAGCCGAGGCATCCTCTGCGCTGCAGGCTGCACAGACCTTCGTCGACGAATTTGACGCCCGTCTTGCCTCCGGTGAGCCGGAAAACCTCTGTTTTTACGGCGATGTAGGTGTCGGCAAGACATACCTGTCCCGCTGCATCGGCGGCGCGCTGCTGAAAAAAGGGCGCAGCGTTCTCTACCTCTCCGCCCATGACCTGTTTGAACAGCTTGGAACGGCGACCTTTTCCTCCTCTGGTGAACAAAAGGAGTTCCGCGATTATATCTTTACCAGTGAACTGCTGATCATCGACGACCTCGGTACAGAGCTGACCAACTCCTTTGTTGTCTCCTCCCTGTTTATGATCGTCAATGAAAGGCTTATGCAGAAAAAGTCAACCGTCATCTCCACAAATCTTTCTCTGGAAAAGTTCAGAGACATCTTTACAGAGCGCACCTTTTCACGTATTATGGGTTCCTACAGATTGATTCACCTTTCTGGTCGGGACATCCGCATTCAGAAGAAAATTCACGGAGGCAAATGACACATGGCACAGAACAGTGAAACCACCTATTACGAATCAATGCCTGCCGGCAGACTGGCGATCATTCCGCTGAACAGCTGCGCGGAGATCGGCAAGAAGGTCGATGATTATCTGGTGCGCTGGAGAAAGGAGCGTCAGGACAAAAAAGAGGAGGTCGACGGCTATCAGCGGGACACCTTCATCATCCCCTCCTCCACGCCCCGTTTTGGCTCCGGCGAAGCGAAGGGTACCGTAGGTGAGTCGGTCAGAGGCGACGATATCTATCTTTTGGTGGATGTCTGCAACTACTCGATCACCTATCCTCTCTACGGCTACACCAACCACATGTCCCCCGACGACCATTTTCAGGATCTGAAGAGGATCATTGCCGCGATCGGCGGAAAGGCACGCCGCATCAACGTGATCATGCCCTTCCTCTATGAGAGCCGCCAGCACAAGCGCTCCGGCCGGGAATCCCTGGACTGCGCTATCATGCTCCAGGAGCTGGTCTCCATGGGCGTCGAGAACATCATTACCTTTGATGCTCACGATCCCCGCGTACAGAACGCGATCCCCCTTTCCGGATTCGAGACGATCCAGCCGGCCTACCAGTTCATCAAGAACATCCTCCGGAACGCCGAGCCGGATATGGTCATCGATTCTGACCATCTGATGGTCATCAGCCCGGATGAGGGCGGTATGTCCCGGGCGATCTATATCGCCAACAACCTTGGCGTTGACATGGGTATGTTCTACAAACGCCGGGATTATTCCCATATCGTAAACGGTACGAACCCAATCGTTGCCCACGAGTTTCTGGGCACAGGCGTAGCCGGCAAGGATATGATCATCGTCGATGACATGATCTCCTCCGGCGGCAGCATCATCGAATGCGCAAAGCTGCTCAAGGAGCGCGACGCCAAGAACATTTATCTGTGCTCGACCTTCGGCCTGTTTACCAACGGTCTGGAGAAGTTTGACAAGGCCTATGAAGAAGGCTGGTTCACCAAACTGGTGACCACGAACCTGGTCTATCAGCCGCAGGAACTTCTGGAAAAGCCTTACTATATCAGCTGCGACATGAGCAAGTACATTGCTCTGGTCATCGATACGCTGAACCACGACGCATCCATCAGCAGTCTGCTCGATCCGGTGGAGCGCATCCAGAAGGTCATCCGCAAATTCAATAATCACGAGAAGATCTGATCCGGGACCGCAAAAAAGCCGCCCACTGCAGAGATATCGTGCATAAGCATTCTTTCGGGAAACACTCTCGCTCTGTCCTCACGCAGCGGTACTACAACGGGGCCGGGATGAAGAACCATAATTCTTCATCCCGGCCCCGTTAAGTACCGGCGTTGCGGATGTTCCCTTCAGAATGTTTATGCGCGATCTTTCTCTGCTGTGGGCGGCTATTCATTTGTGTGAAACGGATCCATCATCCGTTTTTACGACTGATCATCTCTCTCTTGCGGAGGCGGGAATCCAGCTGGCGCTTCCGGATACGCAGGCTCTTTGGCGTGACCTCCAGCAGCTCATCACTGTCGATAAACTCCAGTGCCTGCTCCAGGGAAAGGACCTTCGGCGGCGTAAGTGTCAGTGCCTCGTCCGAAGAGGATGTCCGGGTGTTGGTCAGGTGCTTGGTCTTGCAGACGTTCAGCTCGATATCCTCACTCTTGCCGCTCTGTCCGACTACCATGCCGGCATAAACCTTTTCGCCCGGGCCGACAAACAGCGTGCCTCTCTCCTGGGCGGAAAAGAGTCCGTACGTCACGGTCTCACCTGCCTCGAAAGCGATCAGGGATCCCTGCTTCCGGTAGGGGAAGTCCCCCTTGTAAGGCGCGTACCCTTCAAAACTCGTGTTGAGGATACCCGTACCCTTGGTGGAGGTCAGGAAGTTTCCGCGGAAGCCGATCAGACCTCTGGACGGGATCTGGAACTCCAGACGGACCGTTCCGTCGCTGGCAGGGCTGCTCATGTTCGTCAGCTCGCCTTTACGCTCGCTGAGCATCTGTATGATCGTACCTGCAAATTCTTCCGGCACATCCACGTAGGCGGTTTCCATGGGTTCCAGCTTATGACCCTTTTCGTCGGTGCGGAAAAGGACCTCCGGCTTGCTGACCGCGAATTCGTAACCTTCACGGCGCATGTTTTCAATAAGGACCGAAAGATGAAGCTCACCGCGTCCCGAAACCTTAAAGCATTCCGTGGTGTCGGTGTCTTCCACCCGGAGGCTGACATCCGTATTCAGCTCGCGGTAAAGACGGTCTCTTAGATGCCGGGACGTGACATACTTTCCTTCCTGTCCTGCCAGAGGACTGTCGTTTACCAGGAAATTCATGGCAATGGTCGGCTCGGAAATCTTCTGGAAGGGGATTGCCACCGGATTCTCCGGTGCGCAGATGGTATCGCCGATGTGGATGTCCGCAATACCGGAGATCGCTACGATGGAGCCGATCCGGGCTTCTTCCACCGGAACCTTGTTCAGACCGTCGAATTCATAGAGCTTGCTGANNGCAGACGTTCAGCTCGATATCCTCGGGCTTTGCGCTTTCGCCGATGACCATACCGGCATAGACTCTTTCGCCCGGTCCGATAAAGAGGGCGCCTCTGGCCTGGGCCTGGAACAGGCCGTAGGTGACAGACTCACCCGGTTCGAAGGCGATCAGCGAACCCTGTTTGCGGAAAACGATATCTCCCTTGTAGGGCTGGTAATCGTCAAAGATCGTATTGAGCACACCGGTACCCTTGGTCATGGTCAGGAAATTCCCGCGGAAGCCGATCAGGCCTCTGGAGGGGATGGAAAATTCCAGACGGGTCGTGCCGTCCTCGCCGATGCTCATGCCCTGGAGCTCACCCTTTCTCTCGGACAGGCTCTGGATAACGGAGCCGGAATACTCCTCGGGCACATCGATATAGGCGATCTCGACAGGCTCCAGCTTTCTGCCGCGCTCGTCGCTCTTGTAAATGACCTCTGCCTTGCTGACGGCAAACTCATAGCCCTCGCGGCGCATCTCCTCAATCAGGACGGACAGATGCAGCTCGCCTCTTCCCGATACCTTGAAGCAGTCGGGAGAATCGGTCTCCTCTACCCGCAGGCTGACATCGGTGTTCAGCTCGCGGAACAGGCGGTCGCGCAGATGACGGGAGGTCACGTAGGTGCCTTCCTGTCCGGCCAGCGGAGAGTCATTGACCACGAAGTTCATGGCGATCGTCGGATCCGATATTTTCTGGAAGGGGATCGGATCCGGTGCGTTCAGATCACAGAGGGTATCACCGATATGGATGTCTGCGATACCGGAGATGGCAACGATCTCGCCGACGGAAGCCTCTCTCACCTCGACCCTCTTCAGACCTTCAAAAACATACATTTTGCTGATCTTTACCTTGGTCCGCTTGTCAGGCTCATGATGATTCATCATCAGGACCTCCTGATTCAGCGCGACTTTGCCATTGTCGATCTTGCCGACACCAATGCGGCCAACATACTCGTTGTAGTCGATGGTGCTGATCAGCATCTGCGTGCCTGCTTCCGGATCTCCCTCCGGGGCAGGGATATATTTCAGGATGGCCTCGAACAGCGGGGTCATATCCTTCGGCTCGTCACCCAGGTCATCGATGGCATAGCCGTCTCTGGCCGAGGCATAAAGGAAGGGGGCATCCAGCTGCTCGTCGCTGGCGCCGAGATCCATGAGAAGCTCCAGGACCTCATCCACAACCTCCATCGGACGGGCATTGGGCCGGTCGATCTTGTTGATGCAGACCACGACCTTCAGATCCAGAGCCAGAGCCTTCTGCAGCACGAAACGTGTCTGAGGCATAGCACCCTCGAAGGCATCCACCAGCAGGATAACACCGTTAACCATCTTCAGGACGCGCTCTACCTCTCCGCCGAAGTCCGCATGTCCGGGCGTATCGATGATGTTGATCTTTGTATTATTGTAATTGACCGCGGTATTCTTGGACAGGATCGTGATGCCTCTCTCCCGCTCGATGTCGCCGGAGTCCATGACGCGCTCCTGGACCTCCTGATTCTCACGGAAGACGCCGCTCTGTCTGAGCAGCTGATCCACCAGAGTCGTTTTGCCATGGTCTACGTGCGCAATGATCGCTACATTGCGGATATCTTCTCTTACTATGTTCATCGTTTTTCCCCGAACAGACCTTTATTTTTCAACGTCTTCTGATTTGCAACTGCACGATTATAGCACACTTTAATTCGCTTGACAACACTGGATCTGCACGCTATAATTGCTCCAAAGATAGAGGTCGCGCGGCTCATCAGTAGACGTCCGGATGCTCCTGCAGCAGAGGAAGGATGCCGAAAGGGATACGCGCCGAAAGCTCCCGGCAGCAGGATGTGCGGGTGCTTGGGCACAAACCAAACAGGCTTGTGACTGTCATCGGAAGATGGAGCGCTATCAATTCGGATAAGAGCACGCAGTATGCGTGTTTTTGCTGAGGCGCCATCTGTTTGGCCGCCTCTTCTTTTTTGACCGTCCATGCAGCAGGCCCGGCACAGATGTTTCTGTGCACCAAAGGAGGAGTATTATGGCAATTTTCAAAGGAGCCGGCGTTGCGATCGTTACCCCGATGAACGATGATTATTCCGTCAATTATGATAAGCTTGATGAGATCCTGGAATGGCAGATCGCCGAGGGCACAGATGCCATCATCATCTGCGGCACGACAGGAGAGTCTGCTACCCTCTCTGAAGAGGAGCATATGCAGGTCATCCGTCACTGCATCCAGACCGTAAACCATCGGATCCCGGTCATTGCAGGTACCGGATCCAACAGCACCGAAACCGCCATCTGGATGTCAAAGGATGCCGAGAACTATGGCGCAGACGGTCTGCTGATCGTTACGCCCTACTACAACAAGGCGACGCAGGACGGTCTGATCCGTCACTATTCCATGATCGCCGAGGCTGTCCACACCCCGATCATCATGTATAATGTTCCTTCCCGTACGGGCACGAACCTTCTCCCGGCTACTGCTGCCTGCCTGGCAAAGACGCAGGAGAACATCGCCGGCATCAAGGAGGCTTCCGGCAACATCTCCCAGATCGCCAAGGTCAAACAGCTTGCAGGCGATGCGCTGGATGTTTACTCCGGCAACGACGATCAGATCGTGCCGATCATGTCCCTGGGAGGCATCGGTGTGATCTCTGTCCTGTCCAATGTGGCTCCGAAGTACACCCATGAGCTCTGTGCAAAGGCACTGGCCGGTGATTATGCCGGAGCTGCTGCCATGCAGCTGAACGCTCTGGATCTTGTGGATGCCCTGTTCTGCGAGGTCAACCCGATCCCGGTCAAGACGGCCATGAACCTGATGGGCATGGAGGTCGGCCCCCTTCGCGGACCGCTGTTTGGCATGTCCGACGCACACATTCCGACCCTGACAAAGGCACTTACAGATTTTGGCATTGCGGTGAAGTAAGCCGCAGCGCCAGCGATCTGACCACACGATACCTGTACAATTGACGTATGCGCCTATACCTTAGGCCAGAACAACAAAGGAGGTCTCTATGATCCGCATCATCCTTACCGGCTGCAACGGTTTTATGGGGCAGGTCCTCACTGACATGATCGCAGCTGATCCGGACACTGAGGTCGCCGCCGGCATTGACATCGCACCCGACGCGGCTATCCGTTCCTACCCGGTTTATGCTTCTCCTGCTGACTGCAGCGAAGAGGCTGACGTTATGATCGACTTTTCCAATTTCCGCGCCGTGGACGGGCTGCTCGACTACTGCCGGGAACGCAATCTCCCCCTGGTCCTCTGTACCACAGGCCTGACACCGGAGACCATTGCGAAGGTGAAGGAGACTTCCGCATCCGTAGCCATCCTCCGCTCAGCCAACATGTCGGTCGGCATCAATCTGCTGATGAAGGCTGTCGCAGAAGCCGCAAAGCTCCTGGCCCCCAAAGGCTATGACATGGAGATCGTGGAGCGGCATCACCACCGCAAGCTGGATGCACCGAGCGGAACCGCTGTTTCCCTTGCCGAAAGCATGAATGAAGCCCTCGGCAACGAATACCACTTTGTCTATGACCGCAGCCAGCGCCATGAGAAACGTGATCCCAAAGAGATCGGCATCTCCGCTGTCCGCGGCGGAAACATCGTCGGCGAGCATGAGATCATCTTTGCCGGACAGGATGAGGTGATCGAGTTTAAACACACGGCCTACTCCCGCGCCATCTTTGCCAAAGGCGCCCTGGAGGCCGCCAAATATCTTGCCGGCAAGCCGGCCGGTCTCTACGATATGAGCGATGTCATCGGCTGATCCGGCTGTGCAGAAATAATTTTTCCTTATACAGTTGTTATTAGTGATGACTAACCACAGGACAGTCTGTTAAGATAACGTCCTGTGAGGGAGTAGCAGGCGCGGCGGCGCAGTGAGCCAACATACTGATCATGATGGTATTTACCTGAAATAATCTGGTTTACTTTAAATTGCGAGACTCATGTATATCAGATCTTGCTATGCATGGGTTCATATGATGTGAGTTACGGGTATAGCATAAGCTGTACCCGTTTTTTTATGCTGCCGGCATAGCCATAGCAGGTACGTAAGGCAGTGTGATCTGGATTTTTCAATTGTGATGTGAGGATTTGTTTATGCAGTGGGATCTCTGGTTTCTTATGAACAGTGTTTTGCTTGGCGTCGGACTTGCCATGGATGCCTTTTCCGTCTCGATGGCAAACGGCCTTCATGAGCCGCGGATGAAGAAAGGCCGCATGGCCATGATCGCAGGGTGCTATGCATTCTTCCAGTTCCTGATGCCGATGCTCGGCTGGATCTGTGTCCATACGATCGTTGAGTATTTTACATTTTTTGACGCGCTCATCCCATGGATCGCTCTGCTGCTCCTGCTCTGGATCGGCGGAAAGATGCTGCTGGAAGGTCTTCACGCAGAGGATGATGGCGAAAGCACACCGGCCCTGTCCGGCGGCGCACTGCTCGTGCAGGGAATCGCCACCTCTATCGACGCCCTCTCCGTCGGCTTCACCATTGCCGACTATGGCGCGCTTATGGCCTTTGCTGCCTCACTGATCATCGCAGCCGTCACCTTCGTGATCTGCTGCGGCGGACTGGAGATCGGCAAGACCGTCGGCACCCGGCTCTCCAACAAGGCCTCCATCCTCGGCGGCGTCATCCTGATCGGAATCGGACTGGAGATCTTCATTAAGGGTGTCTTCCTGGCCTGAGACCATTCGGACTGCAACAGTCTGGCCAGACGCTTCTTAGCCAGGATTCATGCTTTAAACAATTACTACCATGTGTATGCAGTTCACATCCCATAAATGTGAAAGGACTGTTGCACCAAAAGACCATACGCATTATCATACGAAGCGGAGCACCCGCCCCCGGAAGACATTAAAGCAAACATTCTGCAGGTCCGACAGGACCGAAGCCGTTTGCGTAATGCCTTCCTGGGGCGGGTGTTCTTATATCTGCGGAAGACATCAAGCAAACATTCTGCAGGTCCGACAGAACCGAAGCCGTTTTAATGTCTTCCAGGGGCGTGCGCATTTTCCATTTTTTGATCGATTTTCCAAAAAAGCCAACAAAAAGAGACCGGGATGAAGAATTGTTGGTTCTTCATCCCGGCCTCTTTTTTGTTCTTTTTCTAAGCTTTATTCCTCGGTGTCAAGGATGACCATGTCTTCCTCTTCAACCATCGGCTCCAGGTCTGCATCGGCGGTCTCGGGCTCTGCCGGAGCGTCTGCCTCTGCCGGCTTCTCTGCAGGCTCACGGATGAAATCCTCTGCTGTGAGCATCTCTTCCTCAACCGGTACCTCGTCGTCCGTGTTGAGTTTCAGATCGCTGTAGTACTTCATGCCGGTTCCGGCCGGAATCAGCTTACCGATGATGACGTTCTCCTTCAGACCGATCAGGTGATCGACCTTGCCCTTGATGGCTGCATCGGTCAGGACTCTGGTGGTCTCCTGGAAGGATGCTGCGGACAGGAAGGAATCTGTCGCCAGGGATGCCTTTGTGATACCCAGAAGGACACGGGTTCCGGTGGCCGGGGTCTTGCCTTCCTCGACGGCTGCCTCGTTGGCATCCTCGAAGTCGAGCCAGTCGACCATTCTGCCCGGCAGGAAATCGGTGTCTCCGCCGTCCTCGATCCGGACCTTCTTGAGCATCTGCCGGACGATGACCTCGATATGCTTATCGCAGATCTCAACACCCTGCAGACGGTATACACGCTGTACCTCACGCAGCAGGTAATCCTGAACATCCTCGGTTCCCTTGATGCGGAGAATGTCGTGCGGGTTGACCGAACCTTCGGTCAGGGAATCGCCGGCCCGAAGGACCTGTCCGTCGGTGACCTTGATTCTGGATCCGTAGGGGATCAGATAGGTCTTGGACTCGCCGGCCTCGTCATCGGTTACGACGATCTCTCTCTTCTTCTTTGTATCCTTGATCTGGGCAACACCCTTGATCTCGGTGATGATTGCAAGTCCCTTCGGCTTACGTGCCTCGAACAGCTCCTCGACACGG
>DFFG01000021.1:0-428 GCA_002368795.1 Eubacterium sp. UBA3782 | reverse complement strand
CCGATGGACTGTGCCGCGATGATACCGACGGACTCACCAACCTGAACGACCTCACCGGAAGCCATGTTCGAACCATAGCACTTGGAACAGATGCCCAGCTTGGAGCGGCAGGTAAGGATCGTACGGATCTTGACTCTGGTCAGCGGCTGGCCGTTCTCGTCCACGCCATCCTTGACGATCTTCGCTGCACGGCGGGGTGTGATCATGTGGTTTGCCTTGACGATCACATTGCCGTCCTTGTCCGTGATGGTGTTGCAGGAGAACCTGCCGGTAATGCGCTCCTCGAGGCTCTCGATCTGCTCCTTGCCCTCCATGAACTGGTAGACGTACATGCCCGGGATCTCCTTGCGTCCGACAGAGCAGTCAGGCTCGCGGATCATCAGGTTCTGGGAGACATCGACCATTCGACGGGTCAGGTAACCGGAGTC
>DFFG01000071.1:25177-37452 GCA_002368795.1 Eubacterium sp. UBA3782 | reverse complement strand
GATGGAGCCCAAGCACTTTGCTTTCAACCATCAGGAGCTGAACCGTGTAGGTGTTTCCACCTTTGTTACTGAGCAGGCTGGCCGTGAGAACGAGCTCCGCGGCTTCCAGGGCTGCCTGGCAGGAAACTATGCCGGCGGTCTGATGACAGCCTTCAACCGTGCCGGACTTATTTATGCCGGTTCCCACGAGGGACTGCAGGTCCAGATCCTTCGTAACGAGTGGGGATATGACGGCTGGATCGTTACCGACATGATCGGCGGTCCGAACTACCAGCAGTGGATCGGTGTCGTCTTTGGCGGCGGCGGAACCTGCCTGGGAAGCGCAAGCACCTATAACAACTCCGTAATCGGAACGATGGAATCCCACCGTGCCGAGATCGAGAAGGACACCGAGTTCCAGGTAAAGATGCGGCAGGCCATCAAGTACTACCTGCATCAGGAAGTCGAGAGCGCAGCCATGAACGGCGTGACCGTCGGCAGCTCCATGGAGTACGTCCGCACCTGGTGGCAGAACGCATTCCTCGCATTTGAGGTCTGCTCCGGTATCCTGACTCTGCTGTTCGCAGCCCTGTACATCCGCAGCCTGCGCAAAAAGAACGCATAAGGAGGCCTGACATGAATACAAAAAGAACGATCGGATTTTATATCACTGTGCTGGCCGCCATTGTTGCGGCAGCCGGCCTCATCTGCTACAGCTCTGCTCAGAATAAACTGCCAATCGTAAATGTTCTTACCGCAGCAGCGGTCGTCGTTGTTGCCGCTTTGATCATCCTGAGCAGAGTCATGGGCTTTAAGAGCTGGATGAACCTCGCAGCCATGCTGGGTGCCTTCCTGATGGCAGGCGCTCTGGTCCAGAGCTTCACCACTCAGCTGGATGCTCTGGGCTACCTGGTCGCCGGACTTTACACCATGGATCAGGTCATCGGCTTCCTTCGCTACGCCGTACTGGCAGCCGTATCGCTGCTTCTGTTCATCATCGCGTCCTTCACCGATCTGAATAAGGCGTAAAAAAGAGGCGCTGCCGGGCAGGAAAGCGTTTTCCAAAAGAAGGTACATGCGCAATGTATCACGCATGACCGCCCGGCAGTCCAAAAACAACATATCGCTCCCTTTTAGGGCCCCTTCCCTCCCGGCTGCAAGACCGGCCGCGGAAGGGGCTTTTTTTGCGAGGGGATCTGGCATATCCGGATATGCGTGGATCTGATCCGCGGGGCGTTTTTTATGCGGACACATCCATGGCAATCCCGGATGTGCTGTGTTTTCCTGGAGCAAAAAATATTCGCTATCCCTGTAACAAAAATCATCCGCCGTTCCGGTTATCATACGGAGCTTTGTGTGCTATACTATACAGATGAAATCATTTTCCATACACCAGCGGCATGGCAGACAAAGCAGAAGATCTGGCGCATCCGGGGCGTTCTCCGCTTTTACAGGCGGCGGAGCATAGCAGGTATAACCTGGCGGCGGGCTTGACGATCCGAATTCGAGAATGAAGGAGACGACACGCATGGAAAAAATCAGAGGAACGAATCTTGGCAACTGGCTGGTCCTTGAAAAGTGGATGAATGAGCCTTTTTTTGCGGGAACAGGCGTGGAGGATGAGACCTGGCTGGTTCGCAGGACGGATCCCGAGACGCTGGCGGCAAAGATGAAGGAGCACCGGGATACCTATGTGACGGAGGAAGATTTCCGCTTCCTGAAGGCACACGGGGTCAATGTGGTGCGGATCCCCGTTCCCTATTTTGTTTTCGGTGACCGTGCCCCCTTTATCGGCTGCATCGAGTACCTGGACAAGGCCTTCACCTGGGCACAGAACAACGGGATCACCATCCTGATCGACCTGCACACGGTTCCCGGCAGCCAGAACGGCTATGACAACGGCGGCATTACCGGTGTGTGCAAGTGGTGCAAGGATCCAAAGGAAGTCGAATTCGCCTATTCCGTGCTGGAGCGTCTGGCGAAACGGTACGCGGATCATCCGGCCCTGTTTGGCATCGAAGTCCTCAACGAGCCCATCAGCTGGATCGTTTACCGCACAGCGCCGAGCACCGGCAAGGCCGAGGACAAGGAGGAGGCAAAGGGCTCCGGGTATGTGCCCATGGGATTCCTGAAGGCCTTCTATACCGAGGCATACCGGATCCTGCGCGCGATCCTGCCAGAGGACAAGGTCATCGTCTTCCATGACGGCTTCCGTCTGACCTCCTGGAATAAATTTTTCGATGAAGCCGGCATGAAGAATGTCATGCTGGACACTCACATCTACATTTTCGCGATGGAGAGCTTTGTGCCCTTCCATACGCCGTGGGTCTACCAGAGATACATCGACATCAACCGGATGCAGATCGCGTCCGTGGAAAAGCATATCCCCGTCATCGTCGGCGAATGGTGCATTTCCAACCAGTACGCCACGAATTACGCAAAGAAGAACGGGGTTCCGCTCCGGACAGACCCCGAGGTGGCAAAGCGCTTCCGGGAGATCGCGGACATGCAGCTTAAGGCATGGTCTGACTGCGCGGGCTTCTTCTACTGGAACTATCAGCTGTGGCGTGACCGAAAGGCACCGCTGGATGATATGTGGAAGGAGAGCTGGGATCTGGCCCGCTGCTGGGAGAACGGCTGGCTGCCGGATTTTAACTGAGCTGAGGAAAAAGCAGGAACGCTGCTCTTTTAAGCTGTCAAAGGAATCAGATACACTTGAGATGTGCAATGCAGTACTTGCTCCCGCGTCCTATGCGCCGGGGAAGGAAAGAGGCGTTCGAAAGAGATAAAACGCAGGCGGTGTGCCTGTCAAGGATAAAGGGAGGAACCTAACTATGTACTATATTGGTATCGATCTGGGCACATCGGCTGTCAAACTGCTGCTCATGAATGAAAAGGGCGGCATCGAGAACATCGTCTCCAGGGAATATCCCCTGGCATTTCCCCATCCGGGCTGGTCGGAGCAGGAGCCTTCCGACTGGGTCGCCGCAGTCTTTGCGGGCATCCGTGAGCTGACGGAAGGGTTTGACAGAAGCCAGGTCGCCGGTATCGGCGCCGGCGGACAGATGCACGGACTGGTGGTGCTGGACAAGGATGACCAGGTGATCCGTCCGGCCATCCTGTGGAATGACGGCCGCACCCAGGCGGAGACAGATTATCTGAACCAGGTCATCGGCAAGGAGAAGCTTTCCGCCCTGACAGGCAACATTGCATTTGCCGGCTTTACGGCTCCGAAGCTTCTGTGGATGAAGAAAAACGAGCCCGAGCTTTTTGCCCGGATCGCAAAGATCATGCTGCCCAAGGATTACATCAACTACGTCCTGACCGGCAGCCATGTAAGTGACTATTCCGATGCGGCCGGCATGCTGCTGCTGGATGTGGAGCACCGGTGCTGGAGCGCCGAGATGCTGGAGATCTGCGGCGTAAAGGCAGAGATGATGCCGGAACTGCATGAGAGCTATGACGTCATCGGCACGCTGAAGGAGAGCGTCGCAGCGGAGCTTGGCCTTCCGGCAGGCGTTAAGGTTGCCGCAGGTGCCGGCGATAATGCCGCGGCAGCGGTTGGTACCGGCGTCGTGGGCGGCGGCTCCTGCAACATTTCCCTTGGTACTTCCGGCACGATCTTTATCGGCAGCACGGCGTTCCAGAACGGCGGCGGTGTCGAGGAGGGCAGCCCCTGCCTGCATTCCTTTGCTCATGCGGACGGCGCATATCATCTGATGGGCTGCATGCTTTCTGCGGCATCCTGCAATAAATGGTGGATGGACGAGATCCTGAAGACCGGTGACTACAGCGGCGAGCAGGCCGGGATCACCGACGAGATGCTGGGCAAAAACCATGTCTTCTATCTGCCGTATCTGATGGGCGAGCGGTCTCCCCATAACGATGCAGAGGCCAGAAGCTGCTTTATCGGCATGTCCATGGATACCACCCGCGAGGAGATGACCCTGGCTGTGCTGGAGGGCGTGGCCTTTGGCATCCGGGATTCCCTGGAGGCAGCCAGAGGCATGGGCATCACCGTCAATGAGAGCATGATCTGCGGCGGCGGCGCAAAGAGCCCTCTGTGGAAGAAGATCTTTGCCAACGTCCTGAACCTGAAGCTGACCGTTCCCGAGACGGAGCAGGGCCCCGGCTACGGCGGAGCGATCCTTGCGGCTGTCGCCTGCGGCGAATACGCCGGCGTAAAGGAAGCCTGCGAAAAGCTGATCCGCGTCACCGACACGGTGGAGCCCGATCCGGCCCTTGCCGCCCGCTACGAGGAGCGCTATCAGGTATTCCGCAAGCTGTATCCGGCACTGAAGAGTCTCTTCCCGGCCGTCAACGGACAGCTGTAAGACAGAATTTAATGCTTCATTTTCAGCCCGGACGGGAGATACCTGTCCGGGCTGAATCTGTTTTCAGGATAATTGTATAAGGAAGGTTTGCGGCAAAACACCGGATCCAGGAAAAACGGCGGCAGGAAAGACGGGAACAGGAAAGCGCTGTCCATGCGACTTTTGCAGGGGATAATTAATCGGCAGGAGCTTTCGCGGGATCAGATGCTGCCCGGCCGAGGAACGGCGCTGTCCGTAAAAATTGGGACAGATCAGCCAATATGCCAAAAGAATATAAATATATTTAAAAATATTTCCAAAAAACATTTGCATCCTGACGGAATACATACTAAAATAGGGAAAGTTATTCTCCATATAGGAGAAAAAATCCGAAAGGTTTATTGCTAAAATGAAAAACAGACATTCTTTTTCCGGTTCTATGGGCTTTGTCCTTGCCGCTGCGGGCAGCGCAGTTGGTCTGGGCAACATCTGGCGTTTTCCGTATCTGACGGCGAAGGACGGCGGCGGTCTTTTCCTGGTGATCTATCTGATCCTCGCGCTGACCTTCGGCTTCACGATGCTGGTGACTGAGGTATCCATCGGCAGAAAGACGAGGCAGAGCCCTCTTACGGCTTATAGAAAGCTGAATCCGAAGTTTGGCTGGATCGGTGTCTTTGCCTGCATCGTTCCGTTCATGATCATGCCCTACTACTGTTCCATCGGCGGCTGGGTCATGAAGTATGCCCTGACCTTTATGACAGGAAACGGAGCTGCAGCAGCAGAGGACGGCTTCTTTACCGGCTTCATCACCAGCCAGTATGAGCCCATCATCCTGGCCGTCATCTTTACTCTGGTAAACGGCATCATTATCTATCGCGGCGTCAACAAGGGCATCGAGCGGATCTCCAAGATCCTCATGCCCGTGCTGTTCGTCATGATTATCGGCATTGCCGGTTTCTCCCTGACCCTCAAACAGAACGGTGTGACCGGACTGGACGGCCTGAAGGTCCTGCTGATCCCGAACGTTTCCGGCATGTCACTGCGCGATATCCTGATGGTAGTAATGGACGCCATGGGACAGCTGTTCTACAGCATCAGCGTGGCCATGGGCATCATGATCGCCTACGGCTCCTACCTGAAGGATGAGAACAACCTCGTCTTCTCCGTCAACCAGATCGAGATCTTTGATACCCTGGTCGCTTTCCTGGCAGCCGTCATGATCATCCCTGCGGTCATCGTCTTCATGGGACCCGAGGGCATGACCTCCGGCCCAGGACTGATGTTCATCGCCCTGCCGAAGGTTTTCCGGCAGATGGGCACCATGGGCACCGTCGTCGGTATCGTATTCTTCCTGATGGTTCTGATGGCAGCCCTGACCAGCTCCATCTCCATCGAGGAGGCCGTTGTATCCAGCTTTATGGATCATTTCCATATGGACCGCAAAAAAGCCACCCTCATCGAGACCGCCATCGCCGTGGTCATCGCCATCGTGGTCTGCCTGGGCTACAACGTATTCTACTTTGAGGTGACACTGCCAAACGGCGGCGTGGCCCAGATCCTGGACATCATGGACTATGTCAGCAACAATATCCTGATGCCCATCGTTGCCATCGGCACCTGCATCCTGATCGGCTGGGTCGTCGGCCCCGACACTGTGGTCGACGAGGCGACAAAGAACGGCGAGCACTTCAACCGCCGCAAGCTGTATAATGTCATGATCCGGTTCGTATCTCCGGTCATGCTGGTGATCCTGTTCGCCAAGGCGCTCGGCCTCTTCTAATCAGCCGGGCCGGCAGCTGCCCCTGCCCACCGCAAATTTTGTATGCATGCGCAAGTTTTGCAATGTCCGCGACAAGTCCGGCAATGGATTTGCCGCGGACTTTTCGTTATAGTAAAAAAGAGCCTGCCGGAGCTGTCATGCAATGGATTTTTCCCATGGATGCGGGCCGGCAAAGTGCACGGGACAAGCTGATCTAAAGGATTGCCCGGACCGCCGCAAAGTGAGATGACGGCCGTCCGGTGAAAAGAAAAGGAGACGTTCAACATGGAGGATATCTATCGCATTGCTGGCAGCAGCGAGGGACTGACAAACGAGGAGATCCGCGAGGCAGTGCTGCAGAGTCTTGAGGGAAGAGATCTGCACAGGGTCCTGATCCTGCCGCCGGATTTTACCCGCTTCCATTCCAATGCGGGACTTATTACAAATATCATGTATCATGCCCTGACAGATGCAGGGGTCAGTGTGGATATCATGCCTACCCTTGGCACCCATGTGGCAGTTACAAAAGAGCAGTGGGAGGCCATGTATGGCGATATCCCCTATGACTGCATGATCGTTCACAACTGGAGGACGGATGTGGTGAAGCTGGGCGAGGTTCCGGCGGAGTACATGAGCGAGATCACGGAAGGCCTCTGGACCGATCCGGTAGCCGTGGAGGTCAACCGCAGGATCATGGACGAGAGCTATGATCTCATCGTTTCTCCGGGCCAGGTGGTGCCTCACGAGGTTATCGGCATGAGCAACCATGCCAAGAACCTGTTCGTCGGTGCCGGCGGCAGCGAGATGATCAACAAGAGCCACATGGTAGGCGCCGTCTATGGGATGGAGCGCATGATGGGCCGCGACTATACACCGGTGCGCAAGCTGTTTGACTACGGCATGGAGCATTTTCTGGCGGATCGTCCGCTGCTGTTTATCCTGACGGTGACGACGGCCGAGGGCAGCCACATCTTTACCCATGGCATGTTTATCGGTGAGGGCCGCAGCTGCCTGACCGAGGCGGTAAAGCTCGCCCAGAAGAAGAACATCGATTTTGTGGAGCATGGCCTGAAGAAGTGTGTGGTCTACCTGAATCCGGAGGAGTTCCACAGCACCTGGCTGGGCAACAAGGCGGTCTACCGGACCCGCATGGCCATGGCGGACGGCGGCGAGCTGATCATCCTGGCGCCCGGCGTCGAGCGCTTTGGTGAGGACGATGCCGTCGACGCGCTGATCCGCAAGTATGGCTACCGCGGCAGAGTCAAGGTCCTGGAGGACTTCCGGAAGCCCGAAAACGAAGACCTTCGTGACAACATGGGCGCAGCAGCCCATCTGATCCACGGCTCCTCCGACGGCCGGTTTACCATCACCTACGCTGTGCGGGACATCACCCAGGAGGAGATCGAGGGCGTTGGTTTTGCCGCTGCTTCCTACGAGGAGATGAGCCGGATCTACGATCCCGAAAAGCTGCAGTATGGCTACAATACCGTGAACGGCGAGGAGATCTACTACATCCCCAATCCGGCCCTGGGCCTCTGGATCGACAGAGAGCGTTTTAACGCAGAGCCATAAAAAGGAGGAAGGCTGCAGGCGGGAAGGAACCGCAGGCAGATATGTGAAACTTACACCGGAAAGCGGCAGAATTATCCAGGAGGAGAAGCCTTCGAGGAAGGGTGATCCTGCGGGATGGAAAATACACGAAGAACAAGTTTTGCAATGCGCGCAACAAATATTGCAATTGGATTTGTTATCCCGGATTTCTATAATAATTACAGCATGTAAAGAGTGTTTTCCGCCCTGTCTTTTGGGGAGTGGGCGGAATATAAATTTTCTCTTTTTGAATTTTTAGCAGAAGCTGTTTCAAGGAGGTTTTTACCATGGAAACAAAAAAGAACTGCCGTTACGCTGTCGCCTGCCCCACCAGCATGGGCGTGCGCATCACACCTGAAAACCGTCTGGCTGTAGGCGCTACAAAGCATTACATGATGCAGAGCACCAGCGCCGAGAGCAATGTCCTGAACGTTGCTTCCAGCCTTGGCAATGAGTGCCTGGTCCTGACCAAGTGGGTCGAGGGCAGCCCGATTGCTGCATTTATCCAGGCAGAGCTTCGCGCCCGCAACATCCGCTTCGAGGGCAAGACCGTTCCGCAGGGCGGTCCCTGGGGCTATCGTCATCAGTTCAACATTGCCGATTCCGGTTTCGGCCTTCGCGCACCGCGTGTCTGGAATGACCGTGCAGGCGAGGTTGGCCGCACCCTTTCCGCAGATGACTTCGATCTTGACCGCATCTTTGGTCAGGAGGGTGTACAGATCCTGCATCTGTCCGGTCTGATCGCCGCCATGAGCGAAGAGACCACCCAGTGCTGTCTGGAGCTGGCCAGAGCCGCAAAGAAGTACGGCACCCTGGTTTCCTTCGACCTGAACTACCGCGCGACCTTCTGGAAGGGCCGTGAGGAGGAACTGGGCAAAGCCTTCCACGAGATCGCTTCCTGCGCAGACATCCTGGTCGGCAACGAGGAAGACTTCCAGCTGTGCCTGGGCTTCAAGGGTCCGGAGGCCGGCGGCAAGGAGCTTGGCAGCAAGATCGACCGTTTCAAAGAGATGATCACCCAGGTCAAGGAGAAATATCCGAACGCCCAGATGTTTGCAACGACCCTTCGCCAGGTCGTATCCGCAAATGAGCATCTCTGGGGCGCCATCATGCTGGCCGGCGATGAGTGGATCGTCGAAGAGCCCCGTCCGATCCAGGTCATGGACCGTATCGGCGGCGGCGACGGCTTTACCGGCGGCGTGCTTTACGGCGTACTCAAGGGCTGGAAGGCAGAGGATTGCCTCCACTTCGGATGGGCGACCGGCGCCATGGCAGCGTCCTCTCTCTATGACTACGCTGAGCCGGCAGATGAGAAGCAGGTATGGGACATCTACGCGGGCAACGCTCGTGTCCAGAGATAACAGGATCGAAAAGCAGCGAGAAACACTGCCGGTCCCGTCATTATAAAAAAAGAAAGCATAAAAGCATAACATCCACAGGAGGAATGCACAAAATGAAAAAAGCAGATATCGGCCTGATCGGCCTTGCGGTCATGGGTGAGAACCTGGTCATGAACATGGAGTCCAAGGGCTTTACCGTGGCTGTCTTCAACAGAACAACAGAAAAGGTCGACAAGTTCGTCAACGGACGTGCAGCCGGCAAGAACATCATCGGCACCCACAGCCTGCAGGAGCTGGTCGACAATCTGGAGAGCCCCAGAAAGGTCTTCATGATGGTCAAGGCCGGCGAGGCGGTCGACAACATGATCGCACAGCTGCTTCCGCTGCTGTCTGACGGTGATATCATCATCGACGGCGGAAACTCTCACTTCCCGGATACCATGCGCCGCACCAAAGAGGTCGAGGCTGCAGGCAAGCTCTACATCGGCACCGGTGTTTCCGGCGGCGAGGAGGGCGCTCTGAACGGCCCGAGCATGATGCCCGGCGGATCACCCGCTGCATGGCCCTATGTAAAGCCCATCTTCCAGGCGATCTGCGCAAAGACCGAGGACGGCAGCCCCTGCTGCGACTGGGTCGGTGAGAACGGCGCAGGCCACTTCGTAAAGATGGTCCACAACGGCATCGAGTACGGTGATATGCAGCTGATCTGCGAGGCTTACCAGCTGATGCGCGACCTGCTGAAGCTCAGCGCTGACGAGATGCATGATATCTTTGCAAAGTGGAACGAGACCGAGCTGGATTCCTACCTGATCGAGATCACCCGCGACATCCTGGCCTACAAGGATACCGACGGCCAGCCGCTGGTCGACAAGATCCGCGACACCGCCGGCCAGAAGGGTACCGGCAAGTGGACCGGCATCGCCGCTCTGGACGAGGGCGTTCCGCTTACTCTGATCGGTGAGGCTGTCTTCTCCCGCTGCCTGTCCGCCATGAAGGACGAGCGTGTAGTCGCTGCCGGTGAGTTTAACAGAGAGATCCCGGCTTATGAGGGCGACAAAGAGGAGCTTATCGAGGCGATCCGCCAGGCACTCTATGCCTCCAAGATCATCTCCTACACACAGGGCTATGTCCTGATGCGCCAGGCTGCAAAGGACTACGGCTGGAACCTGAACTACGGCGGCATCGCGCTGATGTGGCGCGGCGGCTGCATCATCCGCAGCGTGTTCCTTGGAAAGATCAAGGAAGCCTACGACAAGGATCCCGAGCTGTCCAACCTGCTGCTGGATCCCTACTTCAAGGAGACCATCCAGAAGCTGGTACCTGCATGGAGAAAGGTTGCTGCCGCAGCAGTTTCCTACGGCGTACCCGCACCGGCTATGACCAGCGCTCTGGCTTACTTCGACGGCTACACCACCGAGAAGCTTCCGGCAAACCTGCTGCAGGCGCAGAGAGACTACTTCGGTGCTCATACCTACGAGCGTCTGGACAGTGAGAGAGGCAAATTCTTCCACACCAACTGGACCGGCCACGGCGGAGATACCGCAGCCACCACTTACACCGCATAAGACGGGGAGGACATAAAAATGAATTTACCGCTGAATTCCGATTTTACCGGCAAGGTCGTTGTTGTGACCGGCGCCGGCGGCGTACTCTGCAGCATGATGGCAAAGGCTTTCGCCCAGGCAGGCGCAAAGGTAGCAGCCCTCGACCTCAATGAGGAGGCTGTTCTGAAGCTCGCCGAGGAGAGCACAGCACAGGGATACACCATGAAAGGCTACAAGGCAAACGTCCTTGAGAGAGAAGCACTGGAGGAGGTCCATGCAAAGGTCCTCGCCGACTTCGGTCCCTGCGATATCCTGGTCAACGGCGCCGGCGGAAACAATCCCCGTGCCACGACCGACAACGAATATCAGCACGAGGCAAAGGAAGGCCAGAAGACCTTCTTCGATCTGGATGCATCCGGCATCGACTTTGTCTTCCGCCTCAACTTCCAGGGCACCCTGCTGCCGACCCAGGTGTTTGCCGCTGACATGGTAGAGAGAAAGGCAGGCTGCATCCTGAACATCTCCTCCATGAACGCCTACACACCGCTGACCAAGATCCCGGCATATTCCGCAGCAAAGGCTGGCATCAGCAACTTCACCCAGTGGCTGGCCACCCATTTCGCGGGAACCGGCATCCGCTGCAACGCCATCGCTCCGGGCTTCCTGGTATCCAACCAGAACCGGTCCCTCCTCTTCAACGAGGACGGCACACCCACAGCCCGCTCCGCAAAGATCCTTGCCAGCACACCGATGAACCGGTTCGTGGACGCAGAAGAGCTGCTTGGCGGTGTCTTCTTCCTCTGCGATGACAAGGCTGCCAGCGCCATCACCGGCGCCGTCCTGCCGATCGACGCAGGCTTTGCCGCATACGCAGGCGTATAAAGCAAAAGGCAGGCCGCCTTGCCGAAGACCGAATAAAGCTAAGGCAGGGCACCTTTCCGGAAAGATGAATAAACGATAGACAGGAGCTGTCCGACTGCACAAGGTTCCCTTGGGGAAACGCGCAGGCGGACAGCTCCTTTTTTGAGCTTGTAAAAGGCCGGGTTCTGCCGTAGGAGCCGGGCATTTTTCCGGCCCGATGCGGGGGAGATAAGGCAGATGAAAAGCGGCATCAAAAGGAAGAAAATGCACTTCTTGACAGGTCTGCGCGAGTTTGTCATACTTTTCTTAGAACTGTGCCGGGTACGCAAAAAGAAGCACTGTACCCGACCATGACAGCAGTATAAGAAAAGACCAAAAGGAGGGTTCACCATGGATACGAACAGACCTGTTGCAGGAACAGACGGCGGCAGATACGTCCCCTACGAGGAGAGGACCGGCGCTGAGTCCGTCGTATTTTTTACTCGCGATCTGAGCGCAGAAGGACTGAAAAAGATCTATGACCGGGTCGCATCGGTGCTGACCGGCAAGGTCGCCATTAAGCTTCACACCGGCGAGGCCGAAGGACCAAACATTCTTCCGAGACCCTGGGTAAAGGATCTGGTGGAAAACAGGCTGCCGGATGCCACCATCATCGAGACCAACACCTACTATGAGGGATCCCGCTACACCACCGAGGCCCACAAAGAGACACTGAAGATTAACGGCTGGACCTTCTGTCCGGTCGACATCACCGATGAGACCGGTGTGACCACCCTGCCGGTAAAGGGCGGAAAATGGTTCACCGAGATGCATGTCGGCAAGACTCTTCCGGAGTACGATTCCATGCTGACCCTGACCCATTTTAAGGGCCACATGATGGGCGGCTTCG
>DFFG01000071.1:15338-25102 GCA_002368795.1 Eubacterium sp. UBA3782 | reverse complement strand
AAGAACATCGGCATCGGCTGCGCAGACGGCCGCATCGGCAAGGGCGAGATCCACAGCACGGGCACACCCGGTCAGATGTGGGATATCGCCAAGGATGAGCTGATGGAGCGCATCTCCGAGAGCACAAAGGCTACAATCGATCATTTTGGCGAGCATGTCTGCTACATCAACGTCATGCGCAACATGTCCATCGACTGCGACTGTATGGGACCCGGCGCGGCTCCGGTCATCACACCGGATGTCGGCATCCTGGCATCCCTGGATATCCTGGCCATCGACAACGCCTGCATCGATATGGTCTACAGCCTTCCGAAGGATGGCGGCAAAGCGCTGATCAAGCGGATCGAAGAGCAGCACGGCCTGCGTCAGCTGAGCTACATGAAGGAGCTGGGCATGGGCAACAACCGTTATGCCCTGATCGACATCGACAACGATGACGCCAGGATCACAGCCGCCGAGGCGGTAAAGGATCTCGAGCCTGAATGGATCCCGGATCGCTTCAACACCTTCCCGGGACGCAATGACCTGAAGAAGATGCGGCCGTTCTGATAACGCCGCTGGCATAAGCAAGGACAACGATAGAGATAAGCCGTCCCTGGCGGTCTGACTGCCGGGGACCGGTAAAAAACCATGAAGGATCCGATGCCTGCAGAGCCGTAAAAAGCCGGCACTGCAGGCATTTTGAACGGGGCTGCAGGGAGAGAGATATGGAAACGAAAGAATTTTATCTGGATCATGACGGGATCGCGCTTCACGCAAAGCTGACGATGCCGGAGGGATATCAGGAAGGAGAGACCTGCCCGCTGCTGATCCTGCAGCACGGGCTGACCGGACACATGGAGGAGACCCATATCCTGGGGATCACCCGGGCAGCCGCGGAAAACGGTTTTGCCGTCCTGCGGACAGAGCTGTATGGCCATGGAAAGAGCGGCGGAGAGTTTAGAAATCATACGGTCCTCAAGTGGGTCGATGAGCTGCAGACCGTGATCACCTGGGCAGCCGGGCAGGCGTTTGTGACAAACCTCTACCTTGCCGGCCATTCTCAGGGCGGTCTGGCCGTCATCCTGGCAGGCGCCATGTACACGGATCTGCTGACGGCGATTATTCCAATGTCCCCCGCAACGGTCATCCGCAAGGGAGCAGAGGAGGGACGTATCCTTGGCTCGACGTATGATCCGGCGCATGTGCCCGAGGAGGTCACCTTCCCCAACGGGGCGAGCCTGCGGGGCAGCTATATGCGCGCGGCCAGGTTCCTGCCGGTGGAGGAGTCGGCCCGTCATTTCCAGGGGCCGGTGCTTCTGGTGCACGGGGACGCCGACGAGAGCGTACCCTATGCCTGTTCGCTGGAGCTGGCAGAACAGTATACAAACGCCAGACTCTTTACCGTGCCGGGTGATGATCACGGCTATCACCGCCATCTGGATATGGTAACAGAGGCAGTGGTCTGCTTTTTGAAGGAATGTGAGGAAAAGAAAAATGGACAGGCTGACGCTTGAAAAAGCAAAAGAAATCAATGCAGAGATGGTGACGGAGGAGCATCTGATTCTTCACGCCGCAAACGTATCGGCAGCCATGGGAGCTATGGCAGAGCATTTCGGGGAAGACCGGGAGCACTGGGAGGCCGTCGGCTGGCTGCACGATTATGATTATGAGAAATATCCGGAGGAGCACCTCGCCCACACAGAGGAAGCCCTGCGGGAGCATGGCGTCCCCGAGGAGGACATTCGGGCGATCCTTTCCCATGGCTGGGGCATCTGCACGGATGTGGAGCCGCTGACCAACATGGAAAAAAGCCTGTTCACCGTCGATGAGCTGACGGGGATCGTGCAGGCAGCCGCCAGAATGCGGCCCGCCGGGATCACAGACATGGAGATCAAAAGCTTCATGAAGAAATGGAAGGACAAGCGCTTTGCCGCAAAATGCGACCGTCCGCTGATCCTGAAGGGCTGCGAGCTGCTGGGTATGGAGATCCGGGACGTGGCCGCCATCGTGATCGAAGGCATGAAGGCCCATGCAGAGGAGCTGCAGCTGACCGGTCAGGGGTAAAACTTCAGAGTAAAGCTCCGGAGGTAAGGCTGCAGAGGTAAAGCACCGGAGGTAAAGCTCCAGAGGTAAGGCTTCGGAGTTTAAGCTCCAGATGTTAGACAGCAGAGGTAAAGCTCCATAGGTAAAGCTGCAGAGATAAAGCTGCAGAGATAAAGCATCCGTCGCTGGAAGACACAGACTCTCCAGCATTTTCATAAAACAGAGATCAGAACGGGAGAAGAGCGGCAATGATCGAGACAAAGATAGAAAACAATTCCGCAGGCTTTGTGGCGCTGGGAGAGTATATCCCTGGGATCGTCCAGGAGATCCGCTACTACAGCACCTACAACTTCGTAGGGGAGCGCATCAATGGCTACGAAGCGCCCTGCGCCCTGCTGACCATCGAGGCAGCCAGGGCCCTGCAGACGGTGGCAGGAGAGCTGAACGTCCAGGGCTACCGGCTCAAGATCTTTGACGCCTATCGTCCCGTCCGGGCGGTAAAGCACTTCGTGCTGTGGGGGATCGAGGACACCGATATCCGGATGAAGCCCTATTTCTACCCGGAGCTGGAAAAACAGCAGCTTTTCATCGAAGGCTATATCGCCAGCCGCTCCAGCCACAGCCGGGGCAGTACGGTGGATCTGACGCTGCTTGATATGGCGACCGGAAAAGAAGTGGATATGGGAAGCCCCTTCGACTATTTCGGCGATGCATCCCATCCGGATTACCGGGGGATCACTGACGAGCAGTATGACAACCGCATGATCCTCAGGGAAGCCATGCTGCGCAACGGCTTTCTGCCCATCGACTGCGAGTGGTGGCACTTCACCCTGGCAGACGAGCCCTATCCAAACACCTATTTCGAATTCCCCGTCACCTTCCTGTAAAGAAGGGGCGGTCCGCATATGCGGCTGCCGGACGAAGCCTTTTTGGAGCATTCTTCAAAGCGCCTCGGGGCTAAGAAACAGCCGCATGAAAAATCGTGCATCATCATTCTGGAGGGAACATCCGCAGTGCCGGCACCTGGAGGAATCTTTGATTCCGACATAGTGCCGCTGCACGAGGACAGAGCGGGAGCGCTTCCCGGAAGAATGATAACGCACGATTTTTGTTTGGTGATACATCTTTGTGTGCCGGGGCTTCGTCAGGAATCCTTTAGAACAGGGCAGTATCTCTTTCTAAGGTCAGGGAGGAGGAAGCCTTCTGCAGCATGGTGCTGACCATCTGTCTGGTGGATTCCTGGTTTTTCCGCAGGAAGGTGATAAAAAACTGCTTGCTGGCTTCCGGATCGGAAAATGGCAGCTGGATCCTTCCTTTTACACTGAAGGGTCTGGCGGTCAGGTAGGCATCCGAACAGAGGACCGGTGTCGTGGAGGAGAGCAGCAGCTCAGAGATCCCCGACAGCTCGTCCAGCCGGATCAGGGTCGAGGCCGGCATTTTTACACGTGCCAGCTCTTCCCAGATCCCGGCTTTTGCATAGGTAAGCAGCGGATCTCCGTTTAGCTCGGCAAATGTGACCGCATTTTTGCTGGCGGATCTGTGACTGTTCGGGACAGAGACATACAGCCGCTCCTGCATGAATGGTACGGAGCAGAAGGTATCGTCGGAAAATTCCTGGTCCTGAAGGATCATGGTAAACCGGGACGAGACAAGTCCCTCCAGGAGCTCTGTATTTGACGCATATGCCCAGGAAATGGTGCGCTCGGGGAAGCAGTGTTCCGCCATCCTGTGCAGGCGGCGGAGAGGCTCCGGAGAATTGCCGCCCAGACTGATTACATGGAGCTGGCGGTCGAACTGCCGGATCCGTTCCTCGATCTCTTCTGCCCGGTTCAGAAGGTCAATCGCATACTCCGCTGCCAGACGGCCCGTCGCGTTCAGCACGAGCCGGTTTTTTTTGCGCTCAAACAGAGAGACGCCTAAAGATTCCTCCAGCTTCTGCATGGAGCGGGAGACCGTAGGCTGGGACATGTTCAGGCGCTCGGCGGCGGCGGAGACCGTCCCGCATTCGTAAACCGCCTTCAGATTCTCCAACAGATAGGATTCGATCATTTTTGAACCTCACGAAAGATATACAGGTGTAGGGAATTTCCAAAGAAAAACACAAAAAAGGCATAGTGTATCACATTACCGCTATACGCGGATGCTATACTGATCCCATTATAGCATGGTTTAGTATTCGTTTCATGCATAATATTATCAATGAAATGCATTGTACATTTCCTTGTACAATCGGTAAAATTATATTTATATCGAAGGCCCTTCAGGTGCGCGGGGAAATATCCTGAAGAGCCCCTTTATCTGTAGCTTTCAACTATATACACATGAAAAGGGAGGTAATGAATGCAAGCACTGTTAACCAACCTGCTGGGCCCGATCTTCTATGGCATGGGCGTCAGCGAAGCGGATTTTGCGTCCTATCTCAGCCAGTGCATGGGTTATGTCTATGCGCTTCTGGCTGCACTGGTCGTCCTGATCCTTGTCCTGATCTTTGCCGGCAAGGCAGGTAAGGGCAACGCAGGTTTCGTCCGCCTGAGTTCTCTGGTCGCGTTTGTCGCGATCGTTGCGATCATCGCCAATATGATCGCCTTCGGACCGCTTAAGTCCAACATTTCTACGATGATGAACGGCTCCACCATCACCCTGACGGATGAGACGGTAGCAGCCAGCAAGGATGTTATCAAAAGAGTCGGCGAGGAAGGCCTGGTTCTGGTAAAGAATGACGGCATTCTTCCGATGGAGGCCGGCAATGTGAACGTCTTTGGCTGGGGCTCCACTAATCCGATCCTCGGAGGAACCGGTTCCGGATCCTCTGACGGCTCCAGTGCTGTGGGCATCCTCGGCTCTCTGGCAGACGCGGGATTCACCACAAATGAGTCACTGACCCAGATGTACAAGGATTACAGACCCGACCGTCCGTCGGTCGCAATGTTCGCTCAGGACTGGACTCTTCCGGAGCCCACGGTTGACGCTTACACCGATGCTGTTATGTCCCAGGCAAAGGACTTCTCCGACACAGCAGTTATCGTGATCAGCCGCTCCGGCGGTGAGGGCGCCGACCTTCCGATGGATATGAACGCAGTCATCCACGGCACATACAACAAGGCTGCCGAGATCTCTGTCAATCCCTCCGGCTACGGCTACCTGAATGGTGTTTACACCAACAACGGCGATTACGATGATTTCGAAGAGGGTGAGCACTATCTGGAGCTCTCCGTCACCGAGGAGAACATGGTCGAGAAGGTCTGCTCCGAGTTTGACAAGGTCGTTGTCATCATCAACGCCAACAACGCCATGGAGCTTGGCTGGGTCGATGAGTATCCGCAGATCGGCGCAGTTATCCTGGCACCCGGCGCCGGCAATACCGGTCTTTCTGCTCTGGGTGAGATCATGAACGGTTCTGTCAATCCCTCCGGCAGGACGGTAGATACCTATGTCAAGGATCTGACAGCTACTCCTACCTGGAACAACTTTGGAAATTTCGCATTCACCAATGTCGATGATCTGAAGTCACAGATCTTTGCGGCAGACGCTGCATATGAAGGCAATATGGCCTTCGTAAACTATGTAGAGGGCATCTATGTCGGCTACAAGTTCTATGAGACTGCTGCTGAGGAAGGCCTGATCACCTACGAGGATGAGGTTCAGTATCCCTTCGGCTATGGCCTTTCCTACACCACCTTTGAGCAGAAGATGTCCGGCTTCAACTTCGACGGAACCAATGTTGCCTTTGATGTTACCGTGACCAACACCGGTTCCGCGGCAGGCAAGGATGTAGTTGAAGTTTACTTCACTCCGCCTTACACCGACGGCGGCATCGAGAAGGCTTCTGTCAACCTGATTGACTTTGCCAAGACCGGAGTGCTCGAGGCAGGCGCTTCCGAGACCATTTCCTTCAGTATCCCCGTTGAAGACATGGCCTCCTATGATTCTGACGAGATCAAGGTCGCAGGCGGCGGCTATATTCTGGAAGCCGGCGATTATGAGATCTCCCTCCGCTCCGATTCTCACACCGTTCTGGCTTCTGAGAGCTTCACGGTTGATGCAGACATCGATTACAGCACCGGCCGTTCCACTGACGGTATCCCAGCTGTCAACGTATTTAACGAGTATTCCCGCGGCGACTTCGTACAGCTGTCCCGTGCAGGCGGCTTCGCGAACTACGCAGAGGCTGTCGCAGCTCCGGCTGACGCAGCTTATGAGATGAGCGCTGAGACCCGCGCAGCAGTCGAGGCTCAGGCCGTTGGCATTTATGATCCGACTACACTGGACAACGCAGACGATGTTATGCCGACTCTCGGCGCCAGCAACGGCATGACCCTGTATGACATGGTCGGCGCCGAGTACGACGATGAGAGATGGGAGACTCTTCTGGATCAGCTGACCTTCGACGATATGGCAACCATGATCAATGTCGGCGGATGGCAGACAGCAAAGATCGACTCTGTCGGCAAGATCGCGACCTCCGACTGTGACGGCCCCGCCGGTCTGTCCAACTTCGTCACCGGCGCATACGGAACTGCTTATCCGGCAGAGGTCCTTATGGCTCAGACCTGGAACACTGCTCTGATCGAGGAGATGGGCGTGAACATGGGTCAGGAGTACAAGGAAGCCAACAACTACGGCTGGTATGGCCCCGCAATGAATACTCACCGCAATGCCTTCGCAGGCAGAAACTTTGAGTACTATTCCGAGGACGGTGTTCTGGCCGGCAAGATGGCAGTTGCCGAGATCAACGGCGCAGCCACCAAGGGACTGTATCCCTACATCAAGCACTTTGCACTGAATGATCAGGAGACCAACCGCTGCTCCTTCCTGCTGACCTATGCGTCCGAGCAGGCGATCCGTGAGATCTACCTGAAGCCCTTCGAGCTGGCTGTCAAGAACTACACCGGCAAGTCGCTGGCAGCAATGTCCTCCTTCAACTGGATCGGCACAAAGCCCAGCTGTGCAAACCCGGATCTGCTGAACACAGTCCTTCGTGATGAGTGGGGATTCGTCGGCATGGTCGAGACTGACTACGACGGCTCCTACGGCTACATGATCTCTGATCACTGCGTACGCAGCGGTAACAACCTGATGCTCGGCTTTGCTTCCGCAGCATCCAACCAGTTCACCGATACCAGCGCAACTGCAACTCTGGCAATGCGTCAGTCCTGCAAGAACATCATGTACACCATCGTTAACTCTGGCTACTACACTGGCGTTGAGACAGACCCGACCAAGGTTCCGGACAAGATGACCACGACCTTCCGCAATGCGAATATCGCTATCGGCGTCGTCCTGGTTGCTCTTGAGGCTCTGTTCATTGCCCTGTGGCTGAAGAACAAAAAGAAAGCCGCCTAAGCCAGCTGAGGAAAGATCAAAACCGCAGCAGCGGCAGAAGTAAAAAAGCCTGAGTGAAAGACTAGGAGGGGCCCGGCAGGATGCTGCCGGGCCCCATTTTTTCACAAGAGATACTTGCAGAGTGCGTCCTTTTCTGCGATTATTAATATCGGGACCGGTAGTATTTTCCAGTTCGGGAAAGACTGCCGGTACCTTACGGAAAGGAGGATACTAAGATGAAAAAGAATATATATATCGCTCTGCTGGCAGTGGCAGCTCTTGCTGTGACCGCCTGCGGAGGAAACCGTCCGACCGAGACGGCAGCTGCGTCATCGGCGGCAGCAGCGGCGGAGGTTACCGAGGCACCGACCGCGACGCCAGAGCCGACAGTGGAGCCAACTGCGACACCAGAGCCGACAGAGGAGCCCACGCCCGAACCGACAGAAGAGCCCACACCCGAGCCCACAGAGGAGCCGACACCGGAACCGACAGAGGAGCCGGAAGCAGAGCCTACCTCTGCGCCGGAGCTGATCGCGGAGCCGATCACGGCAGAGGAGGCTGCAGCCGAGGCGGAGGAAAAGAGCGGGCAGACCGGTGATTATACCGCAGCCAGCGGCGATGAGTACATCGGCAGCTGGTATCACCTCAAGGCAACTATCGATATCCAGGGGCTCTATGATGGCCAGTACTATGTTGTATGCACATGGCCCAGCAGCGCATCGACATATTCTGCCTGGGAGTACACCTGCACCTTCGAGAACGGCAGCCTTGTCTGCAACGGGACCGGAAAGAAGACGGACGTCACCTTCGGAGAGGATGGCAATGTCGCCGGTTCACAGGTCATCTACGCGGACGGATCGGCCAAATTCACGATGAATGCCGATCACACGATCTCCTGGGAGGATTCCGTGGAGAACGTGGCCGCCGATGCGGCATTTGCGTGGTAAGAGCCGTCGGAGGACCCTATGTTTTCATTTACACATTGTCCGGAGTGCGGCGCGAAGATGACCCTTCGCCTGCATGAGACGGAAGGAGAGATCCCCTCCCCCCAATGAGGAGATCGACAGCTGGGCCTGGATGACCGTGGAGGAGGCCAGACAGAAGATCCGTCCGGATTCATTGGCAAAACAGTTTCTCGAAGGATACTGCACGAAACGGTATATTTTTGCAAATGCGGAGCAATAAGATACAAAAAAGTGTTCTGAAAATCGGCGAAAAACAGCTGTTTTCACAAAAAATTCACTTGAATGCAGGAATGGATTAAGTATAATAAAGATGTAGGTAATACCTGCACCGATCAATTTTCGGCAAGAGGCTTAGCCGATGAGGGGATGGTCGGGAGACTAAATTAATGGAGGGCTGTTAAAAATGACTGAAGAGAAGAAAGTACTTGACGTTGAGAATCTGGAAGAAGTAGCAGGCGGAAATGACCAGGGAATCGATATTTATCACGATCTGGACCGCTTCGTCGCCCATAAGGTTAAGGGTGTTATCCATTACAATGACAGCGCTTGCCTGACCATGCGCATGACGCCGAACGGCGAGATCATCTGGGGCGTTGGCTGGCAGAATGGTGATACCATTCTCGTCAACAAACACATCAACGAGAACGGATGGCTTTTCGCTTACAAGAACGGCCTGTATGGCTATGTAAACGGCAATTACGTTGATTAATGAATAATTGACAATTGACCTGACGCCCGGGATAGCACCGGGATAACATAGAGGGGCGCTGCCTGATGGCAGCGCCCCTTTTTCGGCGTTCTTATTTCTATCGTATTCTTAAAGATTATGGGAAATGTGCTGGCGGGAACCAGTTGCTGGAAAAATCGCCCCTGGCAGGCATTACGCAAACGGCTTCGGCCTTATCAGGCCTGCAGAATGTTTGCTTAAATGTCTTCCAGGGGCTCTTCTTTACGCCTCTGCGCCTCTTGGTGCTTCCGGCTTATCTGTTTCCTCTGTACCGGTTTCTTCTGCCGGGGCATTTGTTTCTTCGGCGGCAGCCTGCGCTGCTGCGTCATTTTCCGGCTCTGCGTTATCCGCAGGCATTTCTGCCGGGGCTTCTGCTTCTGCACTCTCTGCAGCTGCTTCTGCCGGGGCTTCGGCCTCACCTTCCTCTGCAGGCATCGCTTCGGAAGCTTCTGCCTCGCCGTCTGCGTTCTGCAGCTCTGTGCTTTCCTCGTCATCCAGCCGCTGGCGTTTGACCAGATCGGCAAAGAAGCCGTCCTGCGCGATCAGCTCTTCGTAGGTGCCGTTTTCGATGATCTGGCCGTGATCCAGGACCAGGATGCGGTCGCAGTGTCGGATGGTGGACAGGCGGTGGGCGATGACGATCCTGGTGCAGCCCATGGCATCCAGAGATTCGGATACCTGCCGCTGTGTCTTGTTGTCCAGGGCACTGGTTGCCTCGTCGAAGA
>DFFG01000071.1:0-15240 GCA_002368795.1 Eubacterium sp. UBA3782 | reverse complement strand
GCGATCATCAGCCGCTGCTTCTGGCCGCCGGAGATGCCGCCGTTTTCCGAAATGACGGTGTACATGCCCATGGGCATCCGGCGGATGTCATCGGCGATACCGGCCTTTTCTGCGGCAGCCCAGGCATCGTTCAGTGTCAGCTCGGGGGCTGTGATAACGATGTTGGAGAAGATGTCGCCCTGGAACAGGCCGCTCTGCTGCATGACCGTGCCGATCTTTTTGCGCAGAGAGCTCAGGTTCAGACTGGTCAGGTTTTTCCGGTCATAGTAGATCGCACCCTTTTCCGGCTGCTCAAAGCCAAGGAGCAGACGGATCAGCGTCGATTTGCCGCAGCCGGTGCGGCCGACGATGGCCACATACTCGCCGGGATTGATCTTCAGGGACAGGTCATTCAGGATATAATCCTGGTCATCGCTGTAGCGGAAGGATACATGCTCCATCTCCACCGCGCCGGAGATGCTGGTTACGATCTCCTTGCCGGTGATCGGTTCGGGTTCAGCCTTCAGGAAGGGCTCGGCCATCTCCAGTGTCGGGCGGATCTTTGCCGCGGACAATGCGGTGCCGGCCAGGGTCGTGAAGGCGCCCATAACGATGCCGTAGGCGGTCATGAATGCGTAGTAGGTCGAGGGTGACAGTTCATTTTTTACCGCCAGGAAGGAGATGACGATATTTCCGGCAAGGCTGATGGCGGTATTGATCACTCCGCTGACCTTGATGTACAGCGGCGGGTCGTAGGTCAGGGCAGCACCCTGGGCATACAGGTTCAGCCAGCGGGCAAAGACACGTTTTTCCGCACCGGCCAGACGGATCTTCTGTACACCGGTGATCAGGGCGTAGCTCATGCCGGATTCCTGTGCCGACTGCTCCATCTGCTTCTTGGTGATGCCGATCTGTACGAACGTCGTAATTGAGGAGAAGCCGACCGTCGCCAGGATGATGATCAGGGATGGGACGACCATCGCCGGCGAAAACCGGAAGATCTGGGCAACAAGCAGCAGAGAGCTGAGCGATGTCAGACCAGCTGTCATGACCATGCCCATCAGGACGCTGCAGAGGTTGTTGACCGACATGGACCGGCTCTTTAATTCACCGGCACTGTACGTCCGGAAGAAGCTGGCCGGCAGGGAGATCAGGCGCATCATCATGGAGGCCTGAACGCCAAGCGAGGTCTTTGTCTCCAGCCGCTTGGTGACCAGCGACTTGACCGCGGTCAGCAGCTGCTGTGCCAGCATGACACAGGTCATACTGACGGCAATGCCAACGAGGGCATTTGCGCGCCCGCTGGATAAAACCGGTCCGGTCAGTGCCCGGGTAAACCGGGGCATAAGCAGGCTGACACATGTCACGGCGATGGTTGCTGCCAGGATGATGATAAGATCGCTGAGCGAGATGCAGCGCCGCATATACAGCAAAAGGTCCGGGATGCCGATCTTCCGCAGGGGAAGCGGCCGGTAAAAGCAGTAAGCATCTGTAGAGAGCTCCCCTCTGTTTGCGGCTGTGATCCGGACTTTGTTTCCGCTCTCATCGACATAATAGTAGCCGGAGATGGCACCCGGCAGCAGAGCAGTCGGTGCTCCGGTTTCCTTGCGGAAGCCAAGGATCGGGCCGTAGGCATCCGTATACCATTCTTCCGTAAGCTCGATCTGCCTGCGCATCAGGCCATAGGGACGGAGGCAGTAATCCAGCTGATCCTCCACATCCGTGACACTCTCGGGGATATCGACAGGTTTGCAGTGATAGTATTTCAGGATCTCATCGATCGCTGTTTTTGTAATGATGCGGGTATCGCCGAATTTCAGGGCATTCTGTTCGCCCAGAATGACTCCGGCGATCCGTACAAAGGAATCCTCCAGGAGCTGCTGGTCAGCCTTGCGCCGTTCTTCGATCTGATTTTCAAACCAACCCATAAGCCCCTCCTTTACTCATTTGCGATGAGGTCGGCGTAGGCTCCGCCGAGCTTCATCAGCTGCCGGTGTGTGCCTCTCTCCACGACCTTGCCGTGATCGAGGACGATGATCTCGTCGCAGTCACGGATCGTGGACAGGCGGTGGGCGATTACGATGCAGGTGATGCCGCGGTCGGTGATGGCCTTGACAGCCTCATACTCTGTCTTGGCATCCAGGGCGCTGGTTGCCTCATCCAGGATAATGATCGTGGGATCCTGAGCCAGGACTCTGGCGATCTCCAGACGCTGCCGCTGTCCGCCGGAAAGGTTGCGGCCGCCGGAGGTCAGCTTGTGCTGGTAGCCGCCGGGCAGGGCCATGATATCCTCGTGGATCTGGGCATCCCGGGCAGCCAGGATCACCTCAAAGTCCATGATGGTGTTGTCCCACATCCGGATGTTGTTGGCGATGGTATCCTCAAAAAGAATGATATCCTGGTCAACAACAGCCAGAGACCCTACGATCACCTCTCTTGGATAGGCGCTGCGCGGCTTTCCGTCAAACAGGATCTCACCTGACCAGGGCTGATAAAGGCCGGAGATCAGCTTTGAGATCGTGGATTTGCCGCAGCCAGAGCCGCCGACCAGAGCAATACGGCCGCCGGGCTTGACATTCAGCGAGAAATTTTCGATCAGCGGATCGCCCAGAGGTGCGTAGCCGAAGGTCACATTCTTCAGCTCTACGCCGCCCCGCAGCTTTGCCATATCCGCGTCCGCCAGTTCTGGGTTTTCCTCAAGGGCCTTGTCTTCCGGATAGGACATGACATCCTCGACACGCTCCATGCGGGTGCGCATCTCCTGCAGCGTCTGGCCGGCCCCCACAAGGGTCATGGCCGGGGACATGAAGGAACTCAGGAAGCCCTGGAACATCATGACAGCACCCAGGGTAAACCGGCCCTGCATGGTCAGCAGGACACCCAGGATCAGGACAGCATAGTTCGCCATGCCGCCAAGGAAGGCGGGGATGATTCCCAGATACTGGCTGGTTTTTTCCGCGTTAACGTTCTGGGTGTTGACCGATGCCTGGTAGCCGGCCCACTTCTGGAAAAAGCCGGTCTCGGCACCGCTGGCCTTGATCGTCTCGATCATGTCGATACCGCTGACCGTGGTCGCCTCCAGTTTTCCGGAGTCACGCATCTGCACACGGGCAATGTTCATACGCTGCTGTGAGATGTATCTTGCCACGATGGCGTTCAGCAGCAGGGAAATGATGCCGATCAGGGTGAGCATGACATTCTGCCGCAGCATGACTGCCAGGTAGAAGATCATCATGGCGGAATTGAGGATCAGCGGCGCAAAGGTATTGACCAGCGCTCCCGCGATGGCGGAGTTCAGCTCCAGCCTGGACTGGATATCGCCGGCCAGACGCTGGGAAAAGAAGTTCATCGGCAGCCGCAGGACCTTCCACATGTAGGTCGTGCTGCCGGTGACGGCCATCTTGCCGTTGATCTTCAGTGAGTAGATCGTCTGGACCCAGGCGACCGTCAGCTGAAGCACGGCCAGGCCGACCAGTGCCCAGATAAACGGATAGAGCCATTCCCGGTCATGGCCGGTCAGCAGCCTGTCCAGAAAGATCCGGTTTGTCACGGAGTTGATGATGCCAAACAGATAGGAAATCGCGGTGGTCAGCATGACAAACAGGACCGCGGCTCCGGCACCTGTCAGCCGTTTTTTGGCGAAATCGATGGTGCTCTTCGGTTTACCGGAGGGTTCAAAATCCTTGCCCGGAACAGGGACGAGGACAACGCCGGTAAAGGATTTGTCGAACTCCTCCCAGGAGACGGTGACACTGCCTCTGGCGGGGTCGTTCAGGTAGACCTTTTTGCCGCGAAACCCGTCCAGAACCACAAAGTGGTTCATGTTCCAGTGAATGATGCAGGGGTACGTTCCCTCATCCCGCAGAACTTCCGGGCTCATGCGGTAGGCATTGACATCAAAGCCGTAGTGCTGGGCTGCGAGATAGATGTTTTTTGCGTTTGATCCGTCTCTGGATACGCCGCAGTCCGACCGCACCTGTTCGAGCGGGATCCATTTGTTGTAATAGGCCATGACCATGGCAAGGCTGGCAGCGCCGCACTCCAGCGCCTCCAGCTGCATGATCATCGGCACTTTTGCGACTCCCTTTTTGATCGGGGAGACGATCTTTTTTTCACTCATCCGGATCACCTGCTTTCCAGCAGAAAGCTGATGGGCTTTGTCTGTTCGACGACGATCTTTGCATCATAGATGCCGTTTGGGAGGTCTGTCCGGGCAAAAGCCACGGTCCTTCCGTACTCATCCGTTTCCACGGAGGCGATGGTGTACTCCTCGGAGGCTACGCGCACAGGCATGCCTGCCTGGACAGAAGACGCGAGGGTACCGGTCACGATGATCTCTGTGGATGCGTCAGAGACAACGACCTTGGCATCCGTGGTCGTCTCCAGAACGCCTACGGCAGACCAGGCCAGCATGGCTGCCAGCAGGAGGATCACTGCTGCCAGAACCACCCATATGCCCGGCTTGGTCACCCGGAGATATCCGGTGAGCTGCTCGGGGGAGGAGATCCGCTCCATCGTCTCTTTTCTGAACACTTCCTTCTTCTGCGTCTGTTCCATTACCGCTTCCTTTCTTCCTGTGTTTTGTCAGGAACGGGTATTTCAAATGCTTCCATGCCGGTTTCCATAACGTTGGAAAGCAAACATACCTTCCGAACATATTCCGGCCATATTAAAAGAAGGCATATTTAGTATAAGTATATCATTTTTATTGGTGCGCCTCAACAATCTGCCGGCTTTTGACACAGGCTTTTTGGCGGATCGTGCAGGTTTTATCCCCTGCCCTGGCAGGCCTTCCGGCTGCCTATGCATGCACGTTTGCTGTTTTAAAAAATGTTTTGCAGTGACCGTGTGTCCGGCTGCCTGCAATCGATCACATGGAAGTATAGGAATACGTCCACCTTCTATGTTTTTTGGCAGGTATCCATCCGGTGGCCGGGATGATAGAATAGGGATAGTGAAAGAAAGGGAGGAGACCGATGGCGCTTGTTCAGGAACTGACAGACTGGATACGGGAGACGTATGGAGCGGAGCCGGAGTGGCCCTTTGTCGGAAAGCCGGGGTCCTTTGTCTTCCGGGAGAAGCTCTCCGGGAAATGGTTTGCATTGGTTATGACGATCACCCGCCGCCAGATGGGCTGCGGCGGAGAGGAGGAGCTGACGGTGGTCAACGTCAAGTCCGATCCGGATCTGATCGGCCAGCTCACGCAGCTTCCCGGATACCGGCCGGGCTACCATATGAACAAGCAGCACTGGCTGACGGTGTTTCTGGATGGAACCGTTCCGGCAGAGCAGGTGTTTGCACGGGTCAGCGAGAGCTATGCGCTGATCCGAAATACGCCCTCCGTGCGCATCTACGAGGCGGTCCGGCAGATCCCTCAGGGGTATGTGGCAACCTATGGGCAGGTGGCGGCGATGGCCGGAGACCGGAAGATGGCCAGGGCTGTCGGCAACGCCCTGCACAGAAACCCGGATCCCGAAAGCATTCCCTGCTACCGCGTGGTCAATGCAAAAGGTGAGCTCTCCGGTGAATTTGCCTTTGGCGGCCCAGGTGCGCAGGCAAAACTCCTGGAGGCAGATGGAATCGAAGTGAACGGGGGAAGAGTCGACCTGAAAAGGTTTGGGATCCCGGACGACGAACTGCCGGGACAGACAGGCATATAAGAAATCGGCCGGCAGGGCAGATGCTTCCGAGACCGTGACCATCAGCTTTGATGCCGAGGAAATGGCTTCCTACGATGAGAAGGGTGCCGGATGCTATGTGCTGGAGGAGGGCGAATACGAGATCTCCGTCCGCGCCGATTCCCACAACGTGCTGGACAGCCGGACATACAGCGTCGGCAGCACAGTCACCTATGACGAGAGCAACCCGAGAAAGAGCGACGATACCGCAGCCGTCAACCAGCTGCAGGATGCGCAGGAAAGGCAAATGCCTCCTGTCCGTTCTGTGTGTAAAGCAGCGTGCATGCAAAAAGAGCCGCCGCAGCAGGCAAAGCGGGCATAAATATTCTGAAGGGAACATCCGCAACGCCGGTACTTGGAGGAATTCATGAAATGAATTCCGACGTAGTACCGCTGCGTGAGGACAGAGCGCGAGCGTTTCCCGGAAGAATATTTAAGCACGAAAGCCAGCTGCGGCGGCTCTTTTTTTAGTGCCCTTCGGCCTAGTGCTTCGTTTCCTCTACATAGACGAGGAAGGCGTTGGCCAGATCCGGCCATACCGTGGCCTCAGGCACAGGGACGGCATTCCATTCCTGCTCCAGAGGATTGTCCCCGCCGGCAGCGCTGAGTGCGGCCATGACCTCGGGCGGCAGCTGCAGTGCTCCGCTCTGGATCGCTTCCACGGTTTTGTTCATCTGCTCCAGCGTGTAGGGCTCCCCGAAACGCCCGGCTGCCCAGTCCTCATCGGCCAAAGAAAGACCGTGCTGTCCATGGGAGAATACATGGTGGGCAAAGAGGACGCCTTTTTCCTTCAGCGCATTGGCGTAGAGATAGCTGTTTTCCACCGGTACGAGCTCGTCAGTCGCTGTCTGCCAGATGAAGCAGGGCGGCGTATCAGCGGACACATGCTTTTCCAGACTGTAGCGGTCAAGGAGCGCGGCGGCTTCCTCATCGGTCCGCTCGTAAATATCCCGGCCGGCAAGCGCCCGGAAGGAATCCTGATGGGCATATTCACCGGAATTGATCACCGGATAGGAGAGGATGGCGCCATCCGGGCGGCAGGAGATGTCCGCATATTTGGGATTCTCCTCCGTCAGCTCAGCGAAGTAATCACACAGGCTGGCGCACAGATGGCCGGCAGCCGAAAAGCCGCAGATATATACTCTGGCCGGATCGATGCCAAAGCGGCGGTGATTCCTGCGCACGAACCGCACAGCCCTGGCCAGGTCCCGCATGGGCTGATCCAGCAGCGGCACAGCCATCAGCATGTTGGTGGTGTAGGTAAATACAAAGCAGTTGTAGCCTTTCTCATAAAATTTCTTTGCCACGAGCTCGCCCTCGGTGGGGGCAGCTACGGCATATCCGCCGCCGGGACAGACGATCAGGCAGGGCCGGTCAGCGCCGTCCTCATGAAGGTAAGGCATCAGGTTCGGCTCAAAGCCGCATGCCATCGGATAGGTATACTCGCCGGCTTCCCATACGGGGATTTGTTTGTCAGAAACCATGGTGAGATTCTCCTTTCAAGATGATCTGGCAGATCTGCGTATGGTCATATTTTATAACAAGGCGCTGACTCATGTAAAGCAGACCGTAAGGCTTCCGCAGACTCTGTTGTCAGGCTTCTGTCGGTTCTGCCGGTATTTCAGCTGGGGCGTCTGTCTGGCTCCATTTGGCTTTCCAGAGCGCAGAGGCAAAGGAAGCTGCCCGGGTCTTCATCGAAGAATTCCGGAAAGCCTGCCAGAGCTATAGGGCACCGCAGAAAAATGACGAATAGAGAAATAAAGGAAATGACAGAAATCCCCTGCCGGCCTCCATCTCTGGAAGCTGGCAGGGGATTTTTGTTTTCTGCGTCCGGAGACGCAAGGCTTTTTATCTGAGAGTACCAGATCCGATCCTTTACCAGACCAGGATCCGGTCTTCGGGAGCCAGATACATGGTATCGCCTTCCTGCACACCATAGGTCTCATAAAACTCATCAAACTGCTGCAGCGTGACATTGGTCCGCAGGAAGTGCAGCGGATGGGAATCCTGAGTAAGCGCCTGATACTCCAGCTGTGTGGTGTTTATCCCTGCCCATACTTTGGCGAAGGCTCTAAAGAAAGCGTCATAGTCAAAGCTTTCCTTTTCCCTGGCAATGGAAAGCATGACCTTCATGCCGGCCATATCGGCAACGGCCTCCGTCTGGACATTGGAGCCGATCGCATTCTGGCCTTCCCATACGGTGATGTTGTCATAGTAAGCGATCAGACGGGCTGCCCGCTCCTGGAAGGCGGCGCTGTCTTCCTCCGTCCACCAGTTGGACAGGTTTCCATCCTTGTCATACTTAGCGCCGGAGGGGTCAAAGGCATGGCTGATTTCGTGACCGATCACGACACCGATGCTTCCCATGAGTTGTTCATCCGACATCCCATCTTCATAGAAGGGAGCTTCCAGAATGCCAAGATAGATGTAGATGGCATTGCGCCCCGAGTGGTAGGCGGCGTTGGCATCCAGCGTATCAAAGGTCCAGAGATCCTTGTCCACGGTCCCGTTTGTATGGGAGGCATCCATCTGGTATTCAAAATGCGTGATCGCTTTCATGCAATCCAGATAGGACAGGCCAGTCAGGTTCAGAGAACTATAGTCGATCCACTTATCCGGATATGCGGCCTGAATCCGCAGATTGTCCAGCTTTTCGATGGCCTTTGCCTGCGTTTCCTCGGAGAGCCAGTCCTCCTCTGTCAGCATGACACGGTACGCCGCGACAACATCCTCGCAGATCTGGGTGACCCGCTGCTTCATTTCAGAAGCATCGTAGTATTCCACATAGGCCTTGGCCATCGGATTGCGCAGGTAATCGCGGACCTTGTTGAAGGCGACCGTCTCGTAGGGCTGAGAACCGGTGGAGCCGTTTATGATATTGTCCGCCTCGACAGAAGCCTGATACGCTTTCTCATCCAGCAGAGGAGCCATCTCGATCAAATACCGGATCAGCATATAGCTGCGGATCTCCTCCAGATTTTCCTCGGTGTAGAGCTCATTGACTTTGCTGACGGCAGCAGGGCAGACCACCAGATAATCCTTCGCCTCCCCAAACCCAAAATTAGCAAGAGCCTCCGGAAGAGGGAATGCCGGGGACAGCTCGGCAAGCTGTTCCGGAGAATAATGATTCAGGATCTTCGTAATATAATCCGGCTGCATGGAATCAGCGCTGGTATAGGAGACCTCCGCGATCTTTGCTTCCAGATCTATCAACTGGTCAAACATGGTCTGGGCTTCCTTCTCCTTATAGCCAAACCGGCCCAGCATAGCCTTTGCCAGATACAGCTTGCCCTTATACAGAGAATCTCCATAGCTGGTCCGGTTCGAATACTCTGCCGCATCGCCCAGGGTAAAGTCATCCGTGGCAATAACCGTGATATAGGTATTGGAATCCTCCGGTGATCCGGAGTTGCCAAACTGCAGGATGGTGTCCACCATCTCACTTTTCTCCGGGTTACAGATGAATTCATTCAGATCTTCGATGCTGTCGATCCGGAGGATGTCCAGGATCGTTTCTGCAGCCGGCTTCACCTCGGCAGCATTTCTGGAATTCCAGTCCAGAGCCGCCCGGTACAGAGACTGGACCAGCTGGCCTTCCGGACTGGTCAGGTCTTCGCCGCCCAGCATATTGACCGCCTTCTCGATGACCTTATCATTTGCCTCAAAGAAGGCATTATGGGAGCGGCGTCCTTCGGGGATCTCGTTCTCCATGAGCCAGTCGTGGTTTACATAAAGATGGAAATCCTCCCGCGCAGACAGCTCCATATCCGCTGTAATGTTTGACTTCAGGTCCGTATCCAGCCATGGACTTCCGCCCGTGTAGACGGTGCCGTTCGCATCCGCACCTGTCTGCTCTGCAGAAGAAGCAGAGCTGGCAGCAGCTGCAGGTTCAGACGAATCCGCAGACACAGACGAAGCTGCAGGCGCAGACGTGTCCGCTGCGGCATCGGCATCCGTCTTGCTGCCGGCAGCGCTAACTGCAGATGTTGCGGCCGTGCTCACCGAAGCACTCGAATTATCACCGGCAGGAGTCTGCGTATTCGACACACCAGCACAGCCGGAAGCGGCAAGCATACAGACACACAGGAGCCAGGGCAGTAGTTTTTTCTTCATCATGCATTCCTCCTGAACAAGAATGTAAATCAGAAAATAAAGTGGAAAACAAAAAGATCAGAAACAATAATAGAAAAAGAAAAACATGAAAATCGTGCATACCTGTCTACTAAGAAGCCAAGACAGAAGATGGGACAAAAAAGGGATACACTTATCCACAATACAATACTTTAGAAATACTATACCAGAAAAAGACAGGAATTAGGAAAAAATAATAAAAATGAGGCAAAAGAGATGAATGGCAAGCTGCGCTTCCCGGTATAGGGCAGATGCGGCGCCGTGGCCGGCATTTATAGCAGGTAATATCTGGCAGGGATCGCAGACGATTCCTGACAGGTCAGCGGGTGATTCCATGCAAGGTTGACAACTGGTAAAACTTTGGAAAAGGCAGTAGAATAGAGCGAGATGAAAGAAACCGTTTGCAGAAGAGAAATCCTGCATCATCAGAGTAAGACAAATCAGGAAGAATGCATCAAAAAAGCGCAAAGCGGATCTAAGTCAATCACCAGACAAATCGAATGATCAGACAGGATGACAGAGACGATGACAAGTAAACATGCAGACAGCATCCCGGGCAATACAACAGTCAGTACCGCAGGCAATACACCCGACACTATAACAGACACTATCTTCGACAGCAGATCAGGCAGCACATCGGATAATGCATGTGCAGCAGAGCACCTGTCAGCGCATGCACCAGGCGTTTCTCCGGTCAGGCGGCCGGTCAGGATCGCCATCCCGGAGCAGATGGAGATCCGGGGCGCCAAAGTCCATAATCTGAAGAATGTGGATGTGAATATTCCTCTCCACAGGATCGTGGGGATCGCCGGGGTCTCCGGTTCGGGCAAATCTTCGCTGGCTCTTGGCGTGCTGTACGCGGAGGGGTCCAGGCGCTATCTGGAATCTCTTTCGACCTATACGCGCAGAAGGATGACCCAGGCAGGAAAGGCACAGGTCGACGATGTCCGCTATGTGCCGGCGGCGCTTGCCCTGCACCAGAGGCCAGGTGTGCCGGGGATCCGGAGCACCTTCGGAACCTCCACGGAGCTTCTGAACAGCCTCCGGCTGATGTTTTCCCGGCTGTCTGTTTATAAATGCCCGAATGGGCACGATGTTCCGCCGTCTCTTGGCGTGGCTGCCGAGCAGGAGATGCACTGCCCGGTCTGCGGCGAGATCGTGCAGCCCATCGGCGCGGAGGAGCTTGCTTTTAACAGCAGCGGTGCATGCAGCTGCTGCGGCGGAACCGGAATGGTCCGCACCATAGACAGGAGCACGCTGATCCCGGATGAGAGCCTGACGATCGATGAGGGCGCGGTCGCTCCCTGGAACAGTTTGATGTGGTCTCTGATGACCGACGTCTGCCGGGCGATGGGCGTGCGGACCGATGTCCCCTTCCGGGACCTGACCGACGAGGAAAAGGAGATCGTTTACGACGGTCCCATGGTCAAAAAACATATCTTCTACCGGCCAAAGAGCAAGGAGAGCGTTTCCGCCGGAGAGATGGATTTTACCTACTACAGCGCCATTGCCACGGTAAAAAATGCCCTGAACAAGGTAAAAGATGAGAAGGGTATGAAGCGGGTGGAGAAGTTCCTGCGGGAGGATGTCTGCCCGGAATGCGGGGGAACCCGCCTGTCGGCCCGGGCTCGTTCGCTGCGCCTTCGGGGCGTGTCCCTGGATTATGTATGCACACTGCCGCTGTCCGAGCTGATCGAGTGGGTAAAGGGTGTGCCGGGATCCCTGCCGGAGGAGATGCGGCCGATGGCCGAGAGCATCTGCGAGGCCTTTCACCATACGGCCCGGCGGCTGGTCGATCTGGGCCTGTCCTATCTGTCTTTGGACCGCGCGTCCTCGACCCTGTCCACCGGCGAGCGGCAGAGGGCCCAGCTGGCCCGGGCGGTGCGAAACCGCACGACAGGTGTGCTCTATGTGCTGGACGAGCCGTCGATCGGTCTGCATCCGTCAAATATTGAAGGCCTTTGCGGGGTGATGGATGACCTGGTGGCCGACGGAAATTCGGTCGTGCTGGTCGACCACGATACCCAGGTGCTTGCCCATGCCGACTGGCTGATCGAGATGGGACCGGGAGCAGGTGCCGGCGGCGGAAGGGTCATTGGCGAGGGCACGGTCGAGGAGACCATCGCCGATCCGGCTTCCCTGATCGGACCTTACCTGGCACCGGAGGCCCATGTCCTTCCGGAAAGCCGGGTGGCCAGAGAGGAGCTCTTTTCCATCGGTACGATCCGCATGGAGACCGCGGGACTTCACACGGTGAAGCCTTTATCCGTCTGCTTCCCCAAGGGCAGGCTGTCGGTCGTTACCGGCGTGTCCGGTTCCGGCAAGACGACCCTGGTCCTGGAAAGTCTGATCCCCGGCCTTTCGGCTGCCATTGCCGGAAAAAAGCTGCCGGAGCATGTCTGCGCTATCGAGGCACCCGGCATCGGCCAGGTCAAGCTGATCGACGCGACGCCCATCGGCATCAATGTTCGTTCCACGGTAGCCACCTACGCCAATGTTCATGATGAGCTGCGGAAGGTCTATGCGAAGACGCCGGACGCCAAAGAAATGGGTTATAAGGCCGGTGACTTTTCCTACAACACCGGCAGCCTGCGCTGTCCGGTCTGCGACGGTACCGGCATGATCGGTCTGGACGTCCAGTTCCTGCCGGATGTGGATATCCCCTGCCCGGATTGTGGCGGTTCCCGGTATGCAAAAGCAGCATATAAGATCCGTCGGATCCGCAAAGATGATAGTAAAAAAGCGAAAAAAGATGCCCACGCCGCAGGGAAGGTAGAAGGCATGTCCCTCCCGGAGCTGATGGCCTGCAGCGTGGACGAAGCGCTGGAGGAGTGCAGTGATATCCGGACGGTGGCCTCCCGGCTGCAGGTCCTGCATGATCTGGGCCTTGGCTACCTCACCCTGGGAGAGGAGACACCGAGCCTTTCCGGAGGAGAGGCCCAGCGGCTGAAGCTGGCCAGCGAGATGGGAAAAGGCCAGTCGGATACCGTATTCGTCTTTGATGAGCCGACGATCGGCCTGCATCCGCTGGATGTCAAGACATTGATGGAGGTGTTCCGTCATCTGATCAGCCTGGGCGCCACCGTAATCGTCATCGAGCATGATCTGGATGTGATCCGCAGTGCTGACTACATCGTGGATATGGGTCCCGGCGGAGGAAAAGACGGCGGCAGGATCGTTGCCTGCGGGACACCGGAGGAGATCCGAAACAGCACGGACAGCCTCACCGGACGGTATCTGTAAAGGAGATTCTGCACAGTGCCAGCAGTCTTACTTCCGGTTTCTGTAACAAAGAGATCTGCCACAGCACCGGCAGCCTCAACGGAAGATATCTGTAATAATAACAATATGAATCAAGGCAGGTGTACAGCGATGTATGCCTGCTTTTTTTATCAAACAGAGAGCAGCAGGAAAATGCAGAAAACAGCAAACAGACAGAAGTGGACAGATAAAAGAAAACGCGAGGATTATAGGGCGGAACAATAGTGTAAAAAATAGGAAAACTGTCTGAAAAAACCTGTGTAATATGGCGTGCTCTGTGTATAATATAGACAACACGTTTTCTATTTGTTTTGTAGATGAGGCCCTCATCCGCGAGATCGATCCCGATGCTGTTATCCTGGCGACCGGCGGCACACCGCTCCGCATCGCACAGCCCGGACCGGCAAACAAGGCAACAGAAGCTGCACTGGAGGCTGTCCTCAAGCTGTAAAGAAACAGGAAAGCTGAGATAAGAACAGCTGAGATCAGAGCAGCTGAGATAGAAACACAAGAAACGTTCATAACAATATAGTTCGTAGGGAAAGTTTATAGGAGCAGGAGGAGGAAAACAACATGCTGAAATGGCTTCACAAGGCACAGACAAAATTTTACTTCCTAATGCTGATCCTGGAACTCGGTATCAGCGCACTCATCGTGGTCGGTATTGCCGTTAGCCTTCTCAAGCTCCCCAAGGAGTTGATGCTGATCCAGACCGAGGGCCTTAGCACTTTTGTCCGCTATATGTACGACATTCTGATCTCCATCGAGCTGATCAAGCTGATCGTCCGTGAGGATCTCTCGGCGATCGTGGAGATCCTGATGTTCGCCGTTTCCCGGCAGGTCATCATCGGGCATCTGGGTGTCACGGAGAACCTTTTGGCGGTGGCGGCTATCGCGGTATTGTTTGCCATTCGCAAATACTTGTTTACTCACCATGAGACGGCAGAAGAGGATCAGAAAAGGCAGATCCTCGGCAGCAGCAGGGAGACGGATCTATGAGACAATACGAGACATTTGAGCTGAACTTTTCTGCGGGAAATCATGGAGGGCATTCCCGGCGAGCTGGTACCGGCAGCGGAAGGCTTGATACAGATCGTACAGATGGAGGGTGACGCCCTGGAAGAAGATGCCAGCGGGGAAACGCTCATCCACCTGCCCGGAAAAGAAGGGCTGGCGGTGGTGGCAACAAGAATTGTTGGATGAAACGCTTACGCGCCGAAACCGGGAGGTACCTGGCTTAGGGACCGAAACAATCAGGCTGCCTTCAGCAGGCCGATAAAGAGGTGAGAGGCGGTGAAAACCGCCACATCCTCCCGGATCACCTGCGTAGGGCCGCCATAGCGCGAAAGCGCCATGCGGAAAACCTCCGTCGTGGTTCGGGGCTCCTGGTAACAGGTAAGCAGGAAATAGCTGGTTTCATTGAATTCCAGAAGACGGCTGCGCTCGTCCGCCCCGGTGGGGATGCCAAACCAGACATCCTCCATCGGAAGGCAGCGCATCGGCACCGCCACATAGAGGGTCTCATCCCGGTAAAACGCGTCCAGATCTGCCAGAAAGTCCAGTTCACCTTTGGTAAGCGCGAAATGCCTGTTTTGGGAGAGTAATTGATGCTTACCAGGAAGGTCTGCAATGCCTCCTTTCTGGGATGTCTGAGGCATATCCGGAAAAGCCGGCTTTTTATCAGGCCGGCTTTTTTCATGGCCAAAACATGGTAGGATATGCTTTCCTTTTTTCATCATGACATTTCTCCTGCGGATCTTGGACGGCAGTTTAAAGGATGACTGACCGTGCTCTGTTTTCGGTGCCATCTTAGAGTATACAGCCTTCCGGAGAGCTGGTTTTCCTTATTATGTGGCACAGACGATGCAGCTTTGAAAGTACAGCTGGCGCATTCTTGTGACTTTAGTCATGAGTTAGCCAGCTTTTTTTGTATGTATCCAAAGCGGATTAGGTGTTCCCAAAACGAACCGGAGATATACAATACATGGGTCCACCATACATCTATTCTTACAGATTGTGCCGCCAAAGATCTCATGCGGTCATATATCCGCAAATGTAGTCTCGCGAAGTGCCAATAGTTCACTTCACTTAACCAGTACGTGACAACAGATTTGACACATGATATAATAGTATCATGGATAATAACTTTTATGATATCGGAGAAAATGACTTAACATATGGTATGGGATAT
>DFFG01000042.1 GCA_002368795.1 Eubacterium sp. UBA3782 | reverse complement strand
GAGTTCTTGAAGATCTGCTCAAAGCCAAGGAACTTGATGATTCCGATATTTACGGACGGATGGAAGCGAAGGCCTCCCTTGTAGGGTCCGATCGCGCTGTTGAACTGTACGCGGTATCCGGCATTTACCCGGACCTGTCCGTTGTCGTCTACCCACGGCACGCGGAAACGGATCTGGCGCTCCGGCTCTACAAGACGCTCCAGAAGAGCTGCCTTTCTGTATTTCTCCTCATCCTTCTCGATTACCGGGCGAAGGGTATCCAGGACTTCCTTAACTGCCTGATGGAATTCCGGCTGTGCGGGGTTTTTCGCGATGACAAGCTCCATGACCTCATCTACGTAAGACATACTGTGATTCCTCCTTTTTCTGGTCAAAAACGTCTCTGCACGCAGTACGTGCTATACATAAAACCGGCTGCCTTCTTTCCTTTTTGCAGCCGCCGTCCGGATAAAAGCTCTGCCTGCGGGAGATGCCTCATACCTCCCGGATAGCAAAAAAGCACAGACCTATAGCGGGATAGACGCCTTTGTCTGTGCTTCATTATCCATTCGGATGCTCTGAAAGCCGGCGGGCTTTTTGCCTTTCCCGGCGAATTCCAGTAAATAATACAACATCTCTTCCAATTCTTCAATAACCTTTCTGTGAAAATTTCCTTCTGTCCGCACCTTTTGCGGGCTGCCGCCCCGCTTTTTGTGCAGATTTCGGCCAAATTCCCGCAGGTTCGGCAAAACTTGGCCTTTTTATCTTTGATTTTCTATGCTATACTGATTGGAGAATTTTTTGAAAATGAGGTGACTCGTATGGCAGATGAAACATTGACAATGGACGATTTTTCCAAGGCAGTAGATGACTCCTTTACTTCCTTTAAGGATGAGGGCGAAGCTAACTGGGAAAAATTAAAAGAGTACCAGGCGGCCAAGACTCCTATGACCGTGACCGTAGACGGCGTGGTCAACAAAGGTGTTATCTCTAACGTGGAAGGCGTTCGCGGATTTATTCCTGCTTCCCGTCTGGCACTTGGCCGTGTGGAAGACCTGAACGAATATCTGGGCAAGGAGATCCAGGTCCTCGTTCGTGAGATCGATGAGCAGAAGGGACGTCTGATCCTTTCCGCAGTCGAGCTTCTTCGCGCTAAGGCAGCTGAGGAGAAGAAAGCAAGGATTGCCGCAGTTGAGGTTGGCTCTGTCCTTGACGGAAAGGTAGAGAGCCTGCAGCCGTACGGCGCTTTTATCGATCTTGGAAGCGGCATGTCCGGACTGGTTCATGTCTCCCAGATCTCCCGCAACCGCGTAAAGAGCCCGGATGCCGTTCTGTCTGTCGGACAGGAAGTTAAGGTCAAGGTTATCGCGGTTAAGGACGGCAAGCTCAGCCTGTCCATGAAGGCTCTGGAGGAGGCTCCGGAGGAGAAGCGGGAAAGAGAAGAGTCCGCTCCCAGAGATTTCAAGCTTCCGAAGGCAGAGGCCGTTACCACAAATCTCGGCTCCCTGCTCAAGGGCATCAAGCTGGATTAATATCAACCGCTGCAGCAGTATACGTACCGTCTGCAATAAAAGGGAAGCTGGCCGCATTGGCCGGCTTCCCTTTTTTTCGGATATCAGGAATGACTTCCTGGAGCGTCGCGGCAAGAACGCCGGGGCGTTCTTGAAAAAAAGGAACTGCCGTCAGTTTTTACCGCTGACGGCAGTTCCTTTTTATGCATTTCCTTTTTTCTCGTTTTCCGGGCTTGTCTGCCCTTCCGGCTCTCTGCCTGGGTCTTCCGCGGGATCGGTACTGCTGCTGCCTATGAGCTGCAGCTTTTCCTTCCGGCTCATCTGCTTGATGAGGACCTCCCGGCGCATGGCCTCCTGTCTGGTCGGAAAGCATTCGCTGTACACCAGCTCCACCGGACGGTGGGTGCGGGTGTATTTTCCGCCTTTGCCTGCGTTGTGGGTCTGCAGCCGTTTTTCCAGATCATTTGTCCAGCCGGTATACAGGCTTCCATCCGCACAGCGCAGAATGTAGGTATAATTCTGTCCTGTGCTCTGCCCGGTCAGGCTGGCCTTGTCCTCCTGTGTCACCGCGCTGTCCCCTTAGAAGCCTTCGCCCTCTTCACTCTCCGTCTCTTCCGGAGGAGCGGCGGGCAGCTGGTTGTACATATAGATCGCATCTGTAGCATTGACGTAGTCGTTCTCGCTGTAGCCGATGCCGTCCGCTGTGACAAGGATATATTCGACCCCGTCATAGGAGATGGCCAGGCTGGCCAGGCATCGTCCGGCTTCATCGGTGTATCCGGTCTTTCCTCCCTCGATCACCGCGCCGTTGTCCAGGCGGGATTTCTCCAGATAGGTAAAGGTCGTGCTGCTCAGCACGATACCGACCTCATGATAGGGGGTACCGGTGGTGGTGTACAGATGAGCGGTAAATACGGACCGGAAGGTCTGGTTGTCCAGCGCGTAGGAAAGAAGCGTTGCCATATCCTGGCAGGTGGATACCATATACTCATCCTGCAGGCCGGTGCAGTTGGTAAAGTTCGTCGATGCCATGCCAAGCTCCTGGGCCTTTGCGTTCATCAGCTTGACAAACTCAGCCTCCGAGCCGGCCACATGATTGGCAAGCGCATAGCAGGCGTCCGCACCGGAGGGCAGCATGGCACCGTACAGCAGATCCATGACCGGAACCGTCTCACCGGGCTCAAAGCCTGCACGGCTGGCTTCTGCAACCCAGGCGGCATCGATCTCCTCACCGGTAAAGGTATATTCCTCTTTCAGGTCTCCGGTATTCTCGATGGCGACCAGAACCGTCATCATCTTTGCCATGGACGCCGGATAGATGGCCTCGGTGCTGGCCTTATCATAGACGACCGCCCCGTCTGCCAGACGAAGCATCAGTGCCTTCTGGCTGACCAGTCCGTCTCCGTTGATCACCGGCAGCTCACCCAGCCGGTCGCTGATCGACGGTGTCGGCACAGGTGTCGCCTCGGGTGTGGGCGTTTCCGTTACAAATTCTGTTTTCTCCCCGACATAGGTGATGGAAAGGCTTTCCACGGCTTCACTGGCGACCGTATTTTTCTCCGCCTCGACTCTGGCCCGCAGCAGCGTGACCAGCACGCCGACGATCAGCAGAGCCAGCAGCACAACGATGATGGAGATGACCAGAAGGATACGCTTTTTGATCTGGCGCTCCCTTGCCCGCCTTTCTTTGCGTTCAGCGGAAGATTCCCGCATAGTTCTCCTTGTTTCAGACATAATTGACTCCCCTTTCAATTATCCCTCAGTATAGCGAAAAAGCTGTGGAAAAGCAAGGAAAAGCAAGGAAAGCGCCCCGGCCGGAAGGAAACCGGCCGGGGCGCAGCATTCTGCACATTTCTGCATCTGCCCTCATATGGCAGTGCTTTGCATTATTCGCCTTTGATCTTCTTCTCGAAGGCCTTGTTCTCCTTCCCGTTCCGGAAGTAGCCGCCGATGATCTTTCCGGCACCCTTGAAGAAGTGGCCGTTCACCGCCTCGACGATACCGTCGACCATGTCCATGCTGACCATGCCGCCGGTCATCTTGGCTACCGCACGGAAGGGCATGTTGTAGATGAACAGAACGTTCAGATCCGGCTTTCCTGCCGCTTCTGCTTTTTTCTTCTTGCCGTCCAGAACCTTGTAGACCATACGGCCGAGGCCGGACTTTGCATTCTGCAGCTGGCAGAAGGCATCGTTTGCTGTAAGACTGCTGCCCCAGCTGCCGTCCGGGATCGGATAACCCAGGACCTTCTCGTACTGATCATCCGGAACATTGGTGATCTCACCGCTGTAGTAAGCCGGGATCTCTTCCTTATTGTAAGGATTCTCATCGCCGGTGCCCGCGACCTCCAGCGTGCCGGTGAGGCGGACATCCTCGACGCTGGCAGCGATCATGATCTCATAGCTGCCGCCCTCGACTGCCCAGCCGTTCTTCCTCATGTTCCAGTAACGGAAGGTGTACTCGTTAAAGGGGATCTGCACGGTCTTGCTCTCGCCTGCGGCAAGGAAGACCTTGACAAAACCCTTGAGCTCCTTCTTCGGCCGGAAGACCTCAGCGCCGGGAAGGCCGACATAAAGCTGTGCAACTTCTGCACCATCATACTTTCCGGTGTTGGTAATGGTAAAGGTAGCGCCCATCTCGTCCACCTTCAGATCAGAATACTCGAAGGTCGTATAGGACAGACCAAAGCCAAAGGGATATTTGACCTTTACGCCTGCGGTATCATAGTAGCGGTATCCGATGTAGATGCCCTCTCTGTGCTCGGTATTTCTCTCCTTTGCCGGATAGTAGCGGTAAGCCGGGGTATCCGGAAGATCGAAGGGATAGGTCTCGGCAAGCTTTCCGGAGGGATTGACCTTGCCGGTCAGCAGATCCAGGATCGCGCCTGCGCCGGCCTGGCCGGTCAGGTAGCCGTGAAGGATCGCCTTGAGATCGGAATCCCAGTTCATCTCGATGGATGCGCCTGCGCTCAGGACACCGACAATATTCTTGTTGACGGCTGCCATAGCCTGCAGCACATCCACCATGTTCTGCGGAATGTGGAGATGGGTACGGTCCAGTCCCTCGGACTCGCTCATCTCGTTCAGACCGAAGAAATACAGGACAACATCCGCTGCCTCGGCCAGAGAAACGGCCTCACTCTTGAGCGCCTCATCCGCCTCGCCCTGACGGTTGTAGCCTCTGGACATGCCGACGACCTCAAGCTCCGGATATTCCTTAACCATCTCCACGATGGTCTCCAGCTTTGTATTGTTGACCATGGAGGAGCCTGCGCCCTGGTAGCGCGGATCAAAGGCAAAATCACCGATGATGGCGACCTTGCAGCCAGCCTTCAGCGGAAGGATCTCTTCCTCGTTTTTCAGCAGGACCGCACACTGGGAAGCTGCCTTTCTGGCGATGGCGTGATGGGCTTCCTTGTCAAAATCTGCCGGTCTGTTCTTTGCTGCCTCTGTGGTCTCCAGAACGGCATCCAGCAGCGTGTCGACACGCTCATCCAGCTCTTCCATCGTCAGGCGTCCTTCCTGGACGGCCTTCATCAGGATACGTGCGCTGTCCAGACCCGGTGCCGGCATCTCCAGATCGGAACCAGCCTTTACGCCGGCCACATGATCATTGGAGCCGCCCCAGTCGGTAACGACCATGCCGTCATAGCCCCAGTCGCCCCGCAGGATATCCTTCAGCAGATGCTCGTTCTCATTTGTATAGGTTCCGTTTACCTCGTTGTAGGAGGTCATGATGGCCTTGACGCCGCCCTGCTTTACCGCGATCTCGAACTGGGTCAGGTACAGCTCACGCAGCGTACGCTCGTCCACAACCGCGTTGACCGCCATACGGCGCTCCTCCTGGCTGTTCACGGCAAAATGCTTCGCGCAGGCACGGACGTTCTGGCTCTGGACACCCTTGATATAGCCGACAGCCATGCAGCCGGCCTGGATCGGATCCTCGGAATAATACTCAAAGTTACGGCCGCACAGCGGGCTTCTCTTCATGTTCATGCCCGGTCCAAGAAGAACCTGGACATCCTCGACCATAGCCTCCTCGCCGAGCGTCCGGCCGATCTCCTCGGCAAGATCGATATCCCAGCTGCTGGCAACGGTCGCAGCAGACGGCACACAGGTAGCGGGAAGAGACGGATTCAGGCCCAGGTGGTCACCTGCCCCTGCCTGACGGCGGACACCACTCGGTCCATCACTCAGGTACATCTCCGGAATGCCCAGACGCTTGAAATCCCAGGTCATCCACTCGCCCTTGCCGCCCATAAAGGCGCACTTTTCTTCCAGTGTCATCTGTTTCACAATGTCTTCATGCTTCATCCGCAAAAACCCTCCTTGCTCCAGAATACATCTATTCTTTGTCGACAGTTTCTTCCTGCCGTAATCCCCGCATAACAGCAGAATATTCTATTAAATAATGATACCATATCAGTATCCTTTTTGTCAGTACAGGGAGTATTAAAAAATGGTGCTGTTCCTGCATAACTGTATACGCGCCGCGCATAGCGGGGCAAAACCGCACCACGCAAAAAAAGCTGCCGCGGCAGACGTAATCGTACATAACCATTCTGAAGGGAACATCCGCAACGCCGGTACTTAGGCCAGCGAGATGGTCCCCATCTGAGCGGGCCTTTAGTACCGCTGCGTGAGGACAGAGCGCGAGCGTTTCCCGCAAGAATGATTATGTACGAAGGTCCTGCCGCGGCAGCTTTCTTTGACAGCATCTTTTGTGCTGCCTTCTTTTTTTAACACATTGTCGTAAAACCTGACAGCCGGCTGCGGTTTTACAGGCAGCCGAAATTGATCATGGCCTGCCGGAGGATCTCCTGGTGTTCGCTTTCCATCTCGACCAGCGGAAGCCTCGGTTTTCCGACCTTGAAGCCCTGCATGTTCAGCGCTGCCTTGACCGGAATCGGATTGACCTCGCAGAACAGTGCCCGGCACAGCTCGAGCGCCTTGATCTGCAGCTTTGCCGCCTCGGCGTAATTGCCGTCCAGGCAGGCCTGGACGATATCATGTGTCTGCTGCGGTGCGACGTTCGACAGCACCGAGATGACACCCTTGCCGCCAAGAGAGCAGATCGGCACGATCTGGTCGTCATTGCCCGAATACACATCCAGGCTTCCCTCGGCCAGCTCGATCAGTTTTGCCACCTGGCTGATGTTGCCGGAAGCCTCCTTTACGGCGGCTACCTGCTCGACGTTCTTGCCGAGCCATGCGGCTGTCTCCGGCAGGATGTTCGTCCCCGTCCGGGACGGCACGTTGTACAGGATGCACGGCAGCTTTGTGGACTCTGCGATCGCCGTATAGTGGGCGATCAGACCCTTTTGTGTCGTCTTGTTGTAGTACGGCGCAACAAGAAGCAGGCCGTCCGCACCAAGGGCCTCCGCCTCCTTTGACATCATGATGGCGTGGGCCGTATTGTTGGAACCAGTCCCGGCAATGACCGGTATGCGGCCTGCCGTCTTTTCCACACAGTACCGGATCGCCTCCAGATGCTCGTCGTCATCCAGGGTCGGAGCCTCTCCTGTCGTACCGACCGCGATGATCGCGTCGGTGTGTCTGGCGATCTGATCCTCGATCAGCGCACCAAAAACTTCATAATCAATTTCTCCACTTTCCTTCATCGGCGTTACGATGGCAACGCCTGCGCCAGTAAATATTGACATAACCCTTTCCTCCCATCTTCGTTTATTATACCCCAAAGCGGCACGAATTTAAAGGTCCTGGAGTGCTCTTCTCCACCTTCCCTTTGCAGGCATATTGTTTCCGCAGGGCGGGATGTGCTATACTGACCGGAGTATGAAGGCCGGCATGGCACAGATCCGCTGCCTTCCCGCTGCCTCTCCTATCTGAGGCGTGCCGTATGTCCTGATGCGGCACAGGAGGATGAGAAAAGCAGCTTTCGCCAGACACGTTCTTTAGGCCCATCCTGCAGACAGATACAGGAGGTATCTCCCATGAGCAATGAACCCTTAAAACCCGAAGATTATGTCGAGCCCCGCTGCGTTCTCTGCGGTGACCCTTATGGAAAGGTGCCGGAGGTAAAGCCGGTCCCCCAGCAGCGCATCATCGACAAGATGAACGATTATATGAGCCGCCGGGATTATGCCGGCGCCGAGCGCCATCTGCTTTATTGGCTGGAGGAGGCCCGCCTGGGCCAGGATCTGCGCGGCCAGCTGATGCTGCACAATGAGCTCATCGGCCACTACCGCAAGACCGGCGAAAAGGATAAGGCCTTTGCCAGCATCGAGGAGGCGCTGCGTCTTCTGGACGTGCTGGATTTCCAGGGAACCATCAGCGCCGGCACGACCTATGTCAACGCGGCAACCGCAAGCAATGCCTTTGGTGAAAACCTGCGCGCCCTTCATCTGTTCGGTCAGGCGCGCCAGGTATACGAATCCGCGTCCCGCACGGACCCGGCTCTCCTGGGCGGTCTCTACAACAACATGGCTCTGGCCTGCAGCTCTCTCGGCCGCTGGGACGAGGCCTTCTCTCTCTATGAAAAAGCGATGGAAGTCATGGGCAAGGTGGAAAATGGCAGTCTGGAGCAGGCGATCACCTGCCTCAACATGGCCGATGCCCTGAATGGGCAGTATGGCTATGAGGCAAAGGAAAAGGAGATCTGCGATCTGCTGGACCGGGCTCTGGAGCTTCTCGAAGCGCCAAACTCGGCAGATCCCGGCTACTGTGCCTTTGTTTTTGAAAAATGTGCACCGAGTTTCTCCTACTACGGCTATTTCCTGGCAGCAGAGGAGCTGACGGCAAAAGCGGAGGCGATCTATGCGCGGACTTGAACTATCCAGAGAATATTTTGAACAGTACGGACGGCCGATGCTGGAAAAGGATTTTCCGGAGCTGCTGCCCTTCCTGGCGGCCGGTCTTGCCGGAAGCGGCTCTGAGTGCTTCGGCTTTGACGACGAGATCTCGGCGGACCACGACTATGAGCCAGGCTTCTGCCTGTTTCTGCCGGACGAATCTGTCGTAGACCGCCGCAGCGCCTTTTTGCTGGAGCGGGCCTACGCAAAGCTCCCAAAGGAATTCCACGGGTTCACCCGGCCGCTTATGCAGCCGGTGGGCGGCGCCCGCCGGGGCGTCATCCGGACCTCCGAGTTTTTTGCCGACCGTCTTGGCGCGGAAAATGGAGAACTGGATGCGCGGCAGTGGCTGACACTTCCCGAGCAGTCTCTGGCAGAGGCGGTAAACGGCGAGATCTTTATGGACAACTACGGCGAGGTCACCCGCATCCGCGAGGCGGTACAGCATTATCCCGAAGACATCCTCCGGAAAAAGCTGGCCGGCGCACTCCTTTTGGCTGCCCAGGCCGGCCAGTACAATTATACTCGCTGCCTGCAGCACGGTGAGCAGGCGGCAGCCCAGATGGCCGTCTTTGAATTTGTAAAGCATGCCATGCAGGCGATCTTTCTGCTGAATGGTGTCTACCAGCCATACTACAAATGGAGCTTCAGGGCCCTTCGGGCTTTGCCCGTCCTCTCCCTGGAGGCAGAGCTGATGGAATATCTGATCACCACGGACAATGAGCCGGACACCAGCGAGGAAAAATACAACGTGATCGAAGGTATCGCCGCCGATATCATCGACGAGCTGATCGACCGCGGCCTTACCGAGGCCAACTGCGGCGATCTGGAAAAACATGCCTATTCGGTAAACGACGGCATCCGGGATCCCAAACTGCGCAACCTGCACATCCTTGCCGCCGTCTGATCCGGAAGAAAGGATAGGACCTATGAAAATTCACGGACTTCAGAAGATGACGCTGCTCGACTTCCCGGGCAGGGTCGCCTGTACGGTCTTTCTGGGACACTGCGACTTCCGCTGCCCCTTCTGCCACAACTATGAGCTGATCGACGGCAGCGCACCCGCTATCATGGACGATGAAGAGCTCTTTTCCTTCCTGGAGAAGCGCCGCGGCCTGCTTGAGGGCGTCGCCATCACCGGCGGAGAGCCCTGCCTGAACCGGGATCTGCCCGACCTGATGCGCCGCATCCGCAGCCTGGGCTATGCCGTCAAGCTCGACACCAACGGCAACCATCCGGCCATGCTCCGCCAGATCCTGAGCGAAGGCCTGGCCGACTATGTCGCCATGGACATCAAAAACAGCCCGGCAAAATATGCCCTCACGGCCGGCCGCGATGCGCTGGATCTGGATCCCATAAAGGAGAGCATCCGCCTTCTGATGGAGAGCGGTGTCGACTATGAATTCCGGACGACCGTCGTGGACGAACTCCACGAGGCGGAGGACTTCGAGGAGATCGGAAAGCTGATCTGCGGGGCAAAACGCTACTTCCTGCAGTGCTTCACCGACCGGGATTCCGTCCCCTATGGCAACCTGCACGCGCCATCGGCCGAAAAGCTCCGCGCATACGCGGAAATTGCCGCCCGGTATGTGCCGGATACCTCGCTAAGGGGCGTTGACTGATAATTTCCGGCTGTCCGGGGGCAGTTGCTGACGATTATCCCTTCGGCCGGCCGGATTACGGCAATTCTATCTCTCCATAGGGGATATTTTCTTTCGGCATACCAGATATTGTGTTTTTGTTAAATTTTAAATCTAAATATTGACCAAACCAACCCTCCGTGATACCATATGAAGCGTGCCCCATTCAGGTCTGAATGGGGTATACTGCGCAAAGATCAACCATTATATCCAAGGGGGGTTATATTTATGTATCAGGTCGTAAAACGAGACGGCAAGATCGCCGATTTCCAGATCCATAAGATCAGCGACGCTATCACAAAGGCATTTGAAGCACTAAACAAGCAGTACCATCCCAGCGTGATCGAGCTGATCGCTCTTCATGTTACTTCCGATTTCGAGAGCAAGATCGAGGGTGACCGGATCACTGTCGAGGCAATCCAGGACAGCGTTGAGAAAGTCCTTTCCGAGTCCGGCTACGCAGATGTAGCCAAGGCTTATATCCTGTACCGCAGACAGCGTGAGAAAGTCAGGAACGTCAATTCCGCCCTGCTCAACTACAAAGATCTGGTCGACAGCTACCTCAAGATCAACGACTGGCGTGTAAAGGAGAATTCCACCGTCACCTATTCTGTCGGCGGACTGATCCTGTCCAACTCCGGCGCCA